>CAZSIQ010000100.1:0-11128 GCA_964606915.1 uncultured Woeseiaceae bacterium
GCTTCCTCACCGCGCCCTTCGAGGATGCGGGTCAGCATGCGGTACAGCCAGCCGGTGCCCTCACGGCACGGTGTGCACTGGCCGCAGGATTCCGCCATGTAGAAACGCGAAATACGGCGCAGCGTTTTCACCATGCAGGTCGTTTCATCCATGATCATGACGGCGCCGGTACCGAACGATGAACCCGCTTTTTGCAGCGAGTCGTAATCCATCGTGCAGTCCATGATGTTCTCGGCAGGCATGACCGGGACCGATGAACCGCCGGGAATCACAGCTTTCAGTTTGCGGCCCTTCCAGACACCACCGGCAAGTTCCAGCAGGTCCTTGAACGGGATGCCCATCGGCAGCTCGAAATTGCCGGGCTTCTCAACGTGCCCGGAGACGGAGAACTGAGCGGTACCGCCGCTGTTCTCTACGCCGATGTCTGCAAACCACTTGGCGCCGTTGCGAATGATCGACGGCACACTCGCGAGGCTCTGCGTGTTGTTGATCGTTGTCGGCTTGCCGTAGAGACCGAAGTTCGCCGGGAAAGGCGGCTTGAAGCGCGGCTTGCCCTGCTTGCCTTCCAGAGATTCGAGCAAGGCGGTTTCCTCGCCACAGATGTAGGCACCGGCGCCGAGGAAGGTGTTCAGGTCGAAGTCGATACCGGAACCCTGGATATCCTTACCCAGCAATCCCGCTTCATACGCTTCCTTGACGGCCGCTTCGAAACGCGGGAACGGCTCATCGATAAACTCGCCGCGGATGTAGTTGTAGCCCTCAGTCGCACCCATGGCGAAACCGGCGATCGCCATGCCTTCCACCAGCGCATGCGGGTTGTAGCGCAGCGTCTCGCGGTCATGACAGGTACCCGGTTCACTCTCGTCCGAGTTGCAGACAATGTACTTTTGCACCGGCGCCTGGCGCGGCATGAAACTCCACTTCAGGCCGGTCGGGAAACCGGCGCCGCCGCGGCCACGCAAACCGGACGCCTTGACTTCATCGATCACGTCATCGGGCGTCAGCTCGCCCTTCAGGATCTTTCGCCAGGCCTCGTAACCACCGTTCTTCTCATAGGTGGCAAGCGTCCAGGACTCGTCCTGGCCGAAGGTGTTGAAACAAACGAGATTCTGTTCGTACGCCATCAGTCCAGCCCGTCCAGGAGTTTGTCGAGTTCCTCAATCGTCAGGTTCTCGTGGTAGACGTGGTCGATCATCGCCACGGGCGCACCGCAGCACGCCGCAATGCACTCTTCCTCGCGCTTGAGGTAAATACGGCCGTCTTCGGTGCTCTCGCCGAGCTTGATGCCGAGCTTCTTCTCGGTGTGCTCAACGAGTTCCTCGGCTCCACGCAGCATGCAGGAGACGTTGGTGCAGATCGCGACGTTGTGACGGCCGACCGGCTTGGTCTGGAACATCGAGTAGAAGGTGGCGACCTCGTAAACCTGGATCGGCGGCAACTCGAGGTAGTCGGCGACGGCATTCATCAGGTCCGTTGTCAGGAAACCTTCGTTCTCATGCTGGGCCGCGTGCAACGCACCGATGACGGCCGAGCGCTTGCGATCTTCCGGAAAGCGCGCCTTCCAGTGATCAATTTCCTCGCGGACGTGATCCGATAGCACTTCACTCATCGATCTTCCGCCCGTAACGTCTTAGCAAGTCCGATCCAATGTCTCATCGGTCCACCTCTCCAAACACGATGTCCTGCGTTCCGATCACGGCAACCACGTCGGCAAGCATGTGGCCCTCGACCATCTCGGACATTGCCGAGATGTGCGCAAAGCCCGGCGCGCGAACCTTCAGCCGGTACGGCTTGTTGGCGCCATCGGATACCAGGTAAACACCAAACTCACCCTTCGGGTGCTCGACCGCGGCATACGCCTCGCCTTCCGGCACGCAATAGCCCTCGGTGAACAGTTTGAAGTGGTGAATCAACGACTCCATGTCGTCTTTCATTTCGACGCGCTTCGGCGCCGTGATCTTGCGGTCATCCAGCATCACCGGACCCGGGTTTTCCCGCAGCCACTGGATGCACTGCCTGATGATGCGATTGGACTGGCGCATTTCCTCGATGCGCACCAGGTAACGGTCATAACAGTCACCGTTGACGCCGATCGGAATATCGAAGTCCATCTTGTCGTAGACCTCGTAGGGCTGCTTCTTGCGCAGGTCCCACGCAACGCCCGAGCCGCGCAGCATCGGGCCCGAGAAACCGAGGTTCATCGCACGCTCCGGCGATACGACGCCGATATTGACGGTGCGCTGCTTCCAGATGCGGTTGTCGGTCAGCAGGGTCTCGTATTCGTCGACGCAGCCCGGGAACTTGTCGGTGAACGCTTCAATGAAGTCCAGCATCGAGCCTTCGCGGGCTTCGTTCATCGCGTCCAGTTCCTTCTTGTTGCGGAACTTCGACTCCTGGTACTTCGGCATCGACTCCGGCAGGTCTCGGTAGACACCGCCCGGCCGGTAATAGGTTGCGTGCATACGCGTACCCGAGACCGCCTCGTAGCAGTCCATGAGGTCTTCGCGCTCACGGAAGCAGTACAGGAACATCGTCATCGCGCCGATGTCGAGACCGTGCGCGCCGAGCCACATCAGGTGGTTGAGGATCCGCGTGATCTCGTCAAACATGACGCGGATGTACTGCGCTCGAACCGGCGCCTCAATACCCAGCAGCTTCTCGATAGCCAGGACGTAGCCGTGCTCGTTGCACATCATCGACACGTAGTCGAGACGATCCATGTAGCCGATGCTCTGGCTGAACGGTTTGGACTCGGCAAGCTTCTCGGTCGCGCGATGCAGCAGGCCGATGTGCGGATCGGCTTTCTGGATCGTCTCGCCATCCATCTCGAGCACGAGACGCAGTACGCCGTGCGCCGCCGGATGCTGCGGTCCGAAGTTCAGTGTGAAATTCTGGATCTCAGCCATTGGCCGTGTCCTTAAGAACGTCGTTGTAGCGGTTGTCGTCGCGAATCACGCGCGGCACCAGCGTGCGCTCCTCGATGGAGACCGGCTGGTACGCCACGCGGCCCTTGTCCGCGTCGTAACTGACCTCGACATTGCCGATCAGCGGGAAGTCCTTGCGGAACGGATGACCGATAAAACCGTAGTCCGTGAGAATACGTCGCAGGTCCGGGTGTCCTTCGAACAGGATGCCGTACAGGTCGAAGGCTTCGCGCTCGAACCAGTTGGCGCCTGACCAGATACTGACGACTGACGGCAGTACTGGCGGATTCGCCGTGCCGGTAAACACACGCACACGCATGCGCAGGTTGTTGTGTACGGACAGCAGGTGATAGACGGCCGCGAATCGTCGCGGATCAAATTCGTCAGCCTCGTCGAGGATTACCGGCGCGCGCTGCACGCCTCGGGAAAACCCGGTGCCGGTCGCCGACTGCGTATTCCACTCGTCGTTGCCGTAGGTCAGGTAGTCAATACCGCAGACGTCCATCAGCGACTCGAAGCCCAGGTCGGTGCGCAGCGCCCGGGCAACCTCCGACCAGTCTTCCTTGGCCACTTCGATACCGACCTCGCCACAACTGGATTCCAGCAGCGTGACGGTGTCGCCGAAGCGTTCCGTAATCCGAGCAACAAGGTTCTCGTTTCGATTCGTCATCGGTATTGCCTTAGCGGGCGATGGTGCTGGTTCTGCGGATCTTGCTTTGCAGCTGGATCAGGCCGTAGATCAACGCTTCCGCGGTTGGCGGGCATCCGGGGACGTACACGTCGACCGGCACAATCCTGTCGCAGCCACGGACCACAGAGTAGGAGTAGTGATAGTATCCGCCACCGTTGGCGCAGCTACCCATGGAAACCACCCAACGCGGCTCCGGCATCTGGTCGTATACCTTGCGCAGCGCCGGCGCCATCTTGTTGGTCAGCGTACCCGCCACGATCATGCAATCGGACTGGCGCGGGCTGGGTCGGAAAATGATGCCAAAGCGATCGAGGTCGTAACGCGACGCACCCGCCTGCATCATCTCCACGGCACAGCAGGCCAGACCGAAGGTCATCGGCCAGAGTGAACCGGTACGCGCCCAGTTCATGACCGCATCAACGCTGGTTACAACAAATCCCTTTTCCTGCAGGCTGTCACCCGCAGCTACCGCACCCCGGTCGGGTGCTTCCGCTACCGACACTCCAGAACTCCTTTGTTGGTTCGCTCAAACGGACCGGCTAGTCCCATTCCAACGCGCCCTTCTTCCATTCGTAGATGAAGCCCACGACGAGCAGCGTCAGGAAAATGCCCATGGCGATCAGGCCAAAAGTACCGACCGTGTCGAGCGACACGGCCCACGGAAACAGGAACGCGATCTCGAGATCGAAAATGATGAACAGGATCGCGACGAGGTAGTAGCGCACGTCGAATTTCATGCGCGAGTCGTCAAAGGCCTCGAAGCCGCACTCGTACGGCGACAGCTTTTCGTCATCCTTGCTGCCGCGGCCGATCAGAAAGCCGAGCGCGAGGAGAAGCAGCCCGATGCCGGTCGCGACACCGAGAAAAATCAGTACAGGTATGTATTCCTGAAGCATGACTGACCAGCGCGTATTAGCGCTCACTCCACTTGCGTATCCCGCCGGGATTGTATCAGCCAGTTACAACTCGAAACAGATATTTCGAAGGCCCGGATTCGTATTCATATCCCGTGCAACAAATCCGTCACAGGCTTGGGTTAGCCATGACTCGATTACTGTTGCAACGAATCCGTCATCGGCCGGGGCCGGCCGGGACTAAAGGGTTGGTGCTCTGGGCGAGACTCGAACTCGCACGGCTCGCGCCACTGCCCCCTCAAGACAGCGTGTCTACCAATTCCACCACCAGAGCATCCGGTGTTGTTCTATTTTACTGCTCGTTGCTGCCGTCGTCAGCCGGCGGCTCCTCGTCGAGCGTAGGGATTTCCTCGTCCAGCGTCGGCAATTCGTCAGCCGGGGCCGTCTCTTCGCCGTCGACGCTCGGCAAGCCGTCGACGTCTTCATCTTCCACGGCTTCCATGATCGACGAGCCTTCCAGCAGGCTCGTGTCCGGCGCGGACAGGGACTGCATGCTCAGGTACGCAAGACCCAGGCTGGTGATGAAGAAAACGGTCGCAAGAACCGCCGTCGCGCGAGAGAAGAAACTGGCAGAACCGCGTGCACCGAAAACCGTGCCCGATGCGCCCGCACCGAAACCGGCGCCGGCGTCTGCGCCCTTGCCTCGCTGCAGCAGCACCAGCGCGATGATGAGCACCGCGATCAGCGTGTGAATAGCGAGAACAATTTTTTGTGTCGTGTCCATCTATACCTCTATGGCGAGCGCTTCCTCGCTCACCTCAATCCAGTTGCGCCGCGGCATCCGCGATCGCCAGAAAATCGTCGGCCTTCAGCGACGCGCCGCCGATCAGGCCACCGTCGATGTCCGCCTTCTCAAACAGGCCGGCCGCGTTACTGCCCTTGCAGCTGCCGCCGTACAGGATCCGCAGCTCTGACGCGATACCCGCGTCCTTGTCCGCCACCAGCCCGCGAATAAACGCGTGGACGTCCTGCGCCTGCTCCGGCGTAGCGGTCATGCCCGTGCCGATCGCCCAGACCGGCTCGTAGGCCACCACGGCGTTCGAAAACGCGGCAACACCGGCCTTGTCCAGTACAGCGTTGAGCTGCTCTGCGACCACCTGCTCAGTCGTTCCGGCTTCGCGATCGGCGAGCGTCTCTCCGACACACAGAACCGGGATCAGTCCGCCGGCCTGCGCCGCGACGAACTTGTCGGCGACCTGTTCGCTGGTCTCGCCGAACATGCTGCGTCGTTCCGAGTGGCCAATAATGGCGTAGCGGCAACCAAACTCCGCGAGCATGGATGCGGCTACCTCGCCGGTGAACGCGCCCTTGTCGTGCTCACTGACGTTTTGCGCACCCAGCGCCACCGCCGAATCACCGATGGCCTTGATGACCGGACCCAGGTACGGAAACGGCGGGCAAACCAACAGGTCAACGCCGTCCGGCGCCCCGGCGACGATGCCGCTGACCAGCTCGCGGTTCGCTTCCAGGCTTCCGTTCAGTTTCCAGTTTCCGGCGACGAGAATTCGGCGCATTAATCCGGCCCTCAGGGCGTAAAAGGCGCGCAAGGATACCGGGCAAAGCCCGTCAAATCAACGCATTCAGCGCGCTTGTGTCAGGCCGCCGCGTCCTCGACAACCGCGGCCAGCCGGCGGGCCATGGTACTGACCTGTTCGGCGTCCACGCCCTCCACCATCACGCGGATGACAGGCTCTGTGCCGGAGGCCCTGAGCACCACGCGACCGCGGTCGGAAAGCTCGGATTCCGCTGCCTTGACGGCGGCCTGGATCTGCTCGGACTCCTCAGGGTTCATGCGGGTTTCGGTCCGCACGTTAAGCATGGTCTGTGGGTACTTGGGCATCCCCGCCGCGAGCTCGGAGAGTTTCTTGCCCGATTGCTTAATTATCGCCAGGATCTGCAGCGCGCTAACCAGGCCGTCGCCGGTTGTCGCCTTGTCGAGCACCAGCATATGGCCGGACGTTTCACCGCCGATCACACCGCCGGTCGCCCGCAGGGTCTCAAGCACGTAGCGATCGCCCACTTTTGCGCGCCGGAAATCGATGTCCTTTTCCTTCAGCGCGTGCTCCAGGCCGAGGTTGCTCATCACCGTCCCCACAACAGGTCCGCGAAGATGCCCCTCATCCGCCCGGGCGGTGGCGAGGATGTACAGCAACTGGTCGCCATCGACGCTGTCGCCATTCTCATCGACAAGCAAAAGCCGGTCGCCGTCACCATCCAGTGCGACACCGACATCGGCCTCAACCGCGGGTACCGTGCTTTTCAGGAGGTCCGGCTGAGTCGACCCGCATCCGTCATTGATGTTCTTGCCATTCGGCGAGCAGCCGATAGGAATCACCTGTGCGCCCAGTTCCGCGAGCGTCCGGGGTCCCACCTTGTAGCTGGCGCCGTTCGCGCCGTCGAATACGATCTTCAGACCTTCGAGGTTGACGCCTTCAGGCATCGTGCTGACACAGAAATCCTGGTAGCGAATCCGTGCCGTGTCGATACGCTTGGCTTTACCGAGCAGACCGGATTCCAGCGTAATCGCCGGCTGCTTCAGGTGCTCTTCGATCGCATGCTCGACGTCGTCGGTCAGCTTGGAGCCGGCCTTGTTAAAAAACTTGATGCCGTTGTCGTAGAAGGGATTGTGTGAGGCGCTGATCACGACCCCGAGATCGGCGTCAAACTCCTGGGTCAGCCGGGCGATGCCCGGGGTCGGCAAGGGGCCGATCAGCAGCACGTTGGCGCCGGCGGCAACGAATCCTGCCTCGAGCGCTGATTCTAGCATGTAGCCCGACAGCCGTGTGTCCTTGCCGATGACGACGGTGCCACCCTTGGGCACCAGTACCTGCGCTGCCGCGCTGGCAAGCCGCATCGTGAAATCCGCGGTCATCGGGTCCTTGCCCACGGTGCCGCGAACGCCGTCTGTTCCAAAGTACTGCCTGGCCATAATCCCTATCCCTGACTTGCTGCCGCTCCCACGGCCTGGACCACCCTGATCGCGTCCACGGTCGGCGCCACGTCATGCACTCGAACGATGCCCGCACCATTCTGGACCGCAATTGCTGCCGCAACAATACTCGCCGGCATGCGATCGTCAACCTCGCGGCCGGTGATGGCGCCGAGGGTCGACTTTCGCGACAGCCCGGCAAGAATCGGCAGGTCAAGCGCGAGAAAGGCCTCGAGCCTGCCCAGGAGCTCCAGATTATGTTCAACTGACTTGCCGAAGCCGAAGCCCGGATCGATGACCAGGCGTGATCGGTCGATCCCGGCCGCCTCGCAGGCATCGACACGACCGGCAAGAAACGCAAGGACATCGGAAACGACGTTTTCGTACTCCGGGTTTTGCTGCATCGTGCGAGGTTTGCCCTGCATGTGCATCAGGCAGACCGCACAACCCGTCTCGGCGGCGGCCTCGAGAGCACCGGGATCCTGCAGGGCCCGCACGTCGTTGATCATGCCGGCTCCGGCCGCGGCAGCCTCACGCATCACCTCGGGCTTGGTCGTATCAACGGAGACGATGGTCCCGGTCTCGGCGATGACCGCCTCGATGACCGGCACGACGCGATCCAGCTCTTCCGAAAGCGAGACACTGTCTGAGCCCGGTCGTGTCGACTCACCGCCCACATCGACAAGGTCAGCGCCCTCTTCGACCAGTCGCAGCGCCTGTTCGCGGGCCGCATCCAGCTTGTCGAATCGGCCACCATCCGAGAAGGAATCCGGCGTCACGTTCAGCACACCCATGACGGCGACGTCCGGCAGTGTCAGCTCACCGATCTTTTGCATTTCGTACTCCACAAAAAAACCAGCCGGGCAATGCCCGGCTGGTTTCGCGTGTTGCTATCGGCCTAGTGCTCCGACGCGGGACCACCAATCGGTCGTGCCGGCTTCGATTCCGACTTGGAATCGTCACCCGGGCCCTGTGAGTCCGCGGGCTCGTCCCAGTCGGCGGGCGGCTGCGGATCGCGGCCTTCCATGATGTCCTTGATCTGTGTCTCGTCGATCGTCTCGTACTTGACCAGGGCCTTGGCCATCACGTGCAGCTTGTTGATATTGTCGGTCAGCAGCTGCTCTGCCTTCTGGTAGTTCGTGTCAATGATCTTGCGAACTTCCTCGTCGATGGCGTGTGCCGTGTCGTCTGACACCTGCTTCTGCTGCGTGACCGAACGGCCGAGGAATACCTCACCCTCGTCCTCGCTGTAGGTCAGCGGACCAAGACGCTCCGACAGGCCCCACTTGGTAACCATGTTGCGGGCGATTTCCGTCGCACGCTCGATGTCGTTCGACGCACCCGTCGTTACACCGGATTTGCCCAGCGTCATCTCTTCAGCGATGCGTCCACCGAACAGGCTCGCAATCATGCTCTCGAGCCGCTGCTTGGACATGCTGTAGCGGTCCTCTTCCGGCAGGTACATCGTGACACCCAGTGCGCGACCGCGCGGGATGATCGTCACCTTGTAGACCGGATCGTGTTCGGGCACGAGGTAACCGACGATGGCGTGACCCGCTTCGTGGTAGGCCGTGTTCAGCTTTTCCTCTTCGCTCATGACCATGGATCGGCGCTCGGCACCCATCATGATCTTGTCTTTGGCCTGCTCGAACTGCTCCATGCTGACCACGCGCTTGTTGGCACGAGCCGCGAACAGCGCCGCCTCGTTAACGAGGTTGGCAAGATCAGCCCCGGAGAATCCCGGTGTGCCGCGAGCAATCACGCCAGCGCGAACATCGTCGTCCAGCGGTACCTTGCGCATGTGAACCTTCAGGATCAGTTCGCGACCGCGGACGTCCGGCAGCGGAACGACAACCTGGCGGTCGAAACGGCCCGGGCGCAGCAGCGCCGGGTCCAGCACGTCCGGGCGGTTGGTTGCGGCGATGACAATGATGCCTTCGCTGCCCTCGAAACCGTCCATCTCCACCAGCATCTGGTTCAGCGTCTGCTCGCGCTCGTCATGACCACCGCCGAGACCGGCGCCACGATGACGACCGACGGCGTCCAGCTCGTCGATAAAGATGATGCAGGGCGCCTGCTTCTTGGCCTGGTCGAACATGTCGCGGACGCGCGATGCACCGACACCGACGAACATCTCGACGAAATCGGAGCCCGAGATCGTGAAGAACGGCACTTTGGCTTCGCCGGCAATGGCCTTGGCCAGCAGCGTCTTGCCGGTGCCCGGAGGCCCGACCATCAAGACACCCTTCGGAATCTTGCCGCCGAGGCGCTGGAATTTACTGGGGTCCTTGAGGAACTCGACGATTTCGGCAACTTCCGCCTTGGCCTCTTCGACACCGGCAACGTCCGAGAACGTCACGCCAACCTGGTCTTCACCCAGCAGGCGCGCTTTGCTCTTGCCAAACGACATGGCGCCGCGGCCACCGCCACCGCCCTGCATCTGGCGCATGAAGTAGATCCAGACGCCGATCAGCAGCAGGATCGGGAAAGAACTGATCAGTAGCTGGCCGATAAGGCTGGGTTTGGCCTCCTCGACGCCCTCAAATTCGACACCGGACTCCTCCAGCAGGCCGATGATCACATCGTTGCTGGTTTCCGGGTTGACCGTGTACTGCTGGCGTGACGACGACTGGCCGAAGTAGATTCGCGTACCTTCGAACTCGACCTGCCTGACCTGCCCGCTCCTGACTTCACGCAGGAATTCCGAGTACGGCACGGCAGCCGGCTGCACGCCGCTGACGTTGGATAATCCCTGCACTACTGACAGCAGCACGACGATGATCACGATGAATACGAGGATATTTTTGGTCAGATCATTCACGTTGTCATTCCAGGGCGCGAAGCGCCTGTCTATGGTCAAATGTTAGACACAATCTAACAGTCTGGACCCTACTACAGTCGGTAGATTCTCGCTACCGACAGCTCATTTGTTCACTGTGTCTGGTCAATTATTCACCGCGATAGCCGCGAGCGACCAGGTACACCTCGCGACTGCCGGAACGCGAGGCTTCCGGCTTCATGACCTTGACCCGCTGAAAACGTTGCCTGGCCAGTGCAATGAACGCATCCGCGCCCTCGCCCTGGAACAATTTGCAGACGAAATCGCCGCCGGGTTTCAGCACATCGGAGCAAACATCCAGCGCCAGTTCGACCAGGTACATGGACCTGGGCTGGTCGATCGCCCGGTTTCCGCTGATATTGGGCGCCATATCAGACATTACAAGGTCCGCATGGCGGTCAGAGAGCTTTTGTTGCAAAGCCTCCAGGATCTCGTTGTCGCGGAAGTCACCCTGGATAAATTCCACGCACGGCAACGCGTCCATCTCGAGTAAATCGACCGCGACAATCGTTGCGTCGCCGTCGAGCTTCTCGGTCGCATACTGGCTCCAGCTGCCCGGTGACGAGCCAAGATCGAGGATCACCATGCCTTTGCGAAACAGGCGCTCCTTCTTGTCGATCTGTTCAAGCTTGTAAACGGCTCGCGAGCGCCAGCCCTCGGCCCTGGCCCGCTTTACGTACGGATCCCGCTCCTGGCGTTCACGCCAGCTGCCGCCGCTGCGTCGAGGACCGCTCACAGGCAACACCCTGGACGGTTCGCGTGCCCGCTCGCTTGCGTTAGACTCCGCGCCATGTCGCTATCTGAACCCCAGAAAAAATACCTGCGTGGCCT
>CAZSIQ010000101.1:0-10918 GCA_964606915.1 uncultured Woeseiaceae bacterium
AAATGCGCATAATAAATAGATCGTGAACTTCAGTTGATCCCGCCGAGGCCGCGTCAGCCCTCACTTCATCCGAAACAACTGTCAAATTCGCCATTATGAAAAGTAGCGATGCCAACCCCACCGCGTGCGCTTTTCCCTTGGCGTTTTTCAACCCGATCATTGCCTTGCCACCGACGGTTTTGGCTACCGCGATCCACGCCTTTTTTATGTCGGGGTCTTTCGCCCTGGCGGCCTGAATCTCGCACATTACGTAGCCGCGAGGCAGGGCCAAATCCTGCTCGACCTTTAATGCGGTGGCATCGTCAAATTCGCGCTTTTCGCGCCGGTACATCGAGAGCCGCGACTGCGAAATCCCAAGAGCCTTGGCAACCTGGTAATAGCTACCGAGCCCCTTCTGGTTTTTGTAGTAGTCAATAAATTGTTTGGAATTCATGCCTTTATCCCTGGTTAATCGCGACTAGTTAACAGTGTGATTGCTGAACAATACGTGAACCGGCGCACACCGTGAAGGTGCGCGTCTTGCGAACTAGTGCGCATCCCGTTAAGTTTCTCCGTGCCCGTTCGGGCGCGCCTTCCTGGTTAGATCGCGCGGCCGGCGGCAACGCCGGCCATCTATCCCGACGGGCGGCGATCAACCAGGAGACTGAAAATGAACGAAACGTACCGTGACGCCAGCCCGGAAAAACGGGCAGAAATCGATCAGAAAATCGCACGCCTCGACCTGCTGCTGTGGATGCGTCGCCGAGTGAAGTGCCAACCGGTGTTCCTGCCGATACCGGTGCGTCAGCGATGAACCGAGCTACCGAAGACGTCAACGTGCTGAACGACCTGGCACTGGGTTTGGTTGGTCAGGTGGACGAACTGTCTTCGCCTGATATCGAGACGATTTACAACACCAGCATGACCCTCGCGTACCTGGCGATGGTTGCCTGTCAAAAGTCCGACCTGGCGTTGGTCGTGAAGACCCTGAACCCCGCGTTGATTCCGGAGGAAACCCTGGCGTTGCTCCAATCGAAATTGCACGGGGGGCGCAAGCAGTGACATGGCTAATCGGGTTTGGGATCACGTTCGGCTTGGTCGGGATTGTCGCTTCTTTAGTGATGTGCTCTGGGGTGAACGAGCTGGAGCGCGACGAATGAACATCTATCGAATCGAGTACAGAACCGACCGCACCGACTTCAACAGCATTCGAACGGAGTACATCCTTGCCGAGTCGATGAAATCCGCCATTTCGGCTGCCTGGAAGGTAGCACCATCCAACGCGACTGGCGTCGGCGTGGAGCTTCGGCAGACGAACGCCAGGGTGGTGCGTTCGCGACGGCGATGAACACCTACCGCGTGATTTTTCGAATCAAGAATCGGCGCCACCGATACGACGTCGATGCCAGCCAGCCGCAAACGGCGATCTGTCGGGCGCTGTCCCAGTTTACGAACCCATCCACCCGTGACGTTGACGTCTCTTGTCGGCTGCTCGCGTCCGGCATCGAACGCAACTGGGGCGACCCTAAAGTGAGAGCGGTCTGATGAAGTTCAGCGCCGATGATGTCTATGAAGTTCGCCGCGCTATGAGCAAGCAAGAAGGCCGCTTGGTCCGTCAGAAGGACTGCGCCGACATAGTCGGGGTTTCCCGCCGCACGTGGATTCGCTGGGAGCAGCGCGGCATTCCCTGGAACTGTGACTATTTCAAACAGCGTGCTTTCGAGAAGCTCCGCGACGATGTACTGGCTGAGTGACAGTTGCTCGAGATCTCGAGGAAATGTCACCCCTCGAGAAGTGACACCCCTCGATCACCAGATGTCACTTACCAGGTAGGTGACAGTTCGGGATCTCGATATGTCACTTCGCGACTTCATCATCGAATCCGACCCGGTGCTGCAACGCGTCTTCTTCGACGATCGACGGCTCGCGCCGAAACCGGGTCAGGAAGCACTCGTAAATATCGCGCTCTTCGAAATCTCCAAGCTCAAAATCGAGTTTTTTCGCGTGTCGTCAGTCCAATTCCTGGAGGCGGTTGCCTGGCGGCTTCGACGCCAGTATTTCATCGCGCGCCGACACTCAGATGGCTATCACCTGGAGGCGCTGGCGGACGTCGCCAACGACGGCTGCGAGCATGTGATCGGCTTCGAGCGGGCGCACACCGATGACGCATTCCCGATCGATGCTCGAAAACGGGCCTACTATCGAAAGCGTTACGGACGACCAGGAGAGGCGGTACGAACTCGTACCCGGTCACGAAGAGCTTGACCCCTGGGAGACCTGGCCGCGCGAGAAACACCCGTTTGGCCGGCACCCGTACTACATCGCGAAAGAGAACGCCGAGGACTTTGAAGCCGAGCAAGAGCGGCTGATCGACGAGCTGCTACCGAAGTCGATCGCCCTGGGCGACGACGTCGACGACGAGGGCAAGCTCAACAAGTACCACGCGCACCGCATCGCCGAGCAAGCGATCGGCCGGCGCTTTGTCGGCGACGTCATGCGCCGAGCTAAATCTCTGGGACAGTTTGATATCAGCGACCGCATTTACCGACGCGGCCAGAAGATGCTGAGTTGCCGGCTATCCGGTCCGACCGGGTTCGACTCGAACGGTAACGTCGTCGTCGCCTGGGACGACAAATGCGGGCTGACTAAGTATTGCCCGGATGAATCGCTCAAGGAGGCCAAGCGAATCGGCGAATGGTCACTGCCACTGATCCAGGAACACAAACGCCAGGGTGGCCGTGTCTACAAAGCCTGGATGACGCTCCCCAATTACCCTGGCGGCCGACTTCGCGAAGGAGTGCGTTATCTGCCTCGGCGATTTCGAAATCGCATCATGCGGGCACAGAAGGACGGTGACCGAGCGTTACCGATCGATGGTGCGCTGCTGATCGTCGAAGCCCCGAAGAGCGCCCAGGACGACTGGAACGTCCATGCAAACGTGATCTTGCTGACGTCCAAGTGGCTCGACTTCAAAGCGCTACGCGATGCGTGGGGCTTCAACGTCGAGATTCGCGAGCATCACGACTTCTCCGACCAGGGCATGGCCGGCATGTACAACGAAATGATCAAGTACAGCTGCCGCGCACTTCCCGAAAAGTCCCTGGACGACAAACACCGCAACCAGGCTCCGCCGATGATCGCCTGGACGGCCGACGAGCTGATCGAGTGGGACTGTGCCATGCACGGCTATCGCCGCACACGGTCCTACGGGACGCTCTACGGCGCTGAGAAGCCCGAAGTCGAGCCAGGACGCATTCACCGCTGGCTGGCCCGCCTGGAGCACTCAGAGAAGGGCTACACGATCGTGCGACGCACTCACGACCTGCAAATGCACGTTCAGATGATGCTCCGATCCGAACACTTCGACCTTGACTTGATACGGGGCAATAAGTCGACGACTGAAAACGGGGGCAGCGACCCCACAAGGGGGCCTCCATGACGAAAAACTCGACGCCGGCGACGCCGGCAGATACCGACGCGTTACTCGACGCGCTGAGAGAGCTGAACCAGGCAACCCCGCTAACGAAATTGGAGAAGGCGACGGGCTTCGCTGCGTCTGTCGTCGTCGTAATGCGCCGGCTTGAAAACCGGATCGCCGCAATCGAGGAGCAAATCAATGGCTCGAAATAAGGCAGTTGGAACGTGTCCCTGTCCCTACACCGGGTGCGACGAAGTGACCCCGGTTTTTCGCTTTCAGTCCAAGTCGGCCGACCCGGCGCGGCAACGCCACGCCGGCAAGCTCTACCAGGTATGCCCGAAGCACGGAATGCTGCGCGACCAGGACTGGCTGCTGGAAAACGCAACGATCACGGGCGCCGAACCCGAACCTGCGTCTCCCCCTGAACCGCCGGCCGGACATCACGACGCGGATGACGAAAGCCCGGTAGCTGATCCTGTCCCGGCCGAAGATCAGCCGCCGGCATCAACCGATGACAACAAAGACTCATGGGGATTCTTCTGATGAACGAACCAACGAAACCGAAATCTGATTTGCCACCGGACCTGCAAGCCGAGGCCGACGCGCTCCTGGCTGAGACGTCGGTCCCTTCCGACCAGGACATTGCACCGGGTCAGCCTGCGCCGGCCGATAACGATATGCCGACCGGCGACCTGGTCGGCGAGCTACTGAATCTGACGGTCAACGGGGTTGTAGCGCCGATGCGTGGCAGCCACTGGAACATGACCGAGCAAGAGTGTCGCTCGCTGGGTAATGCCTACGGTGCCGTGCTCGACAAGTACTTCCCGAACCTCTCGATGGGGGCCGAGGTGACTGCGCTGGTCGTGACCGTGACGGTGGTCGGACCGAGAATCGCCAAGGACATGGAAATCGCTGCGATGCAAAACAACGGAGCCACAGCCGGCGGCGAACCGTCGGAGCCAACCGCCGAGGATGCCGCGAATGGTTAAGGGAGACGAAGGCGTTTTCGAGGTCGCTGCTGGCCAGTCGCGATCGGGTAAAACCTACATCGCAGCCAAGCGAATCGCCAAGCAAAAAAACGTCCTGGTGTGGGACGTCAAAGGTGAATTCGGAAAGAAGTTTCGCTGTCGGCCGGTCAGTCGTGCCGAGCTAGCCAAGATCGCTACCGGCGCACCAGGTCGCTACTCATTCACGGCACCAGCGACACCGGATCACTTCGATTTCTTTTGTCGATGTGCCTGGCTTTGGCTGCGATCCCACGCGACCAAAAACAGCCGTGTGTGCCTCCTGGTCGATGAACTCGCCGACGTAACCTCACCGGGTAAAGCACCGCAGGCGTGGGGCGAGATTATCCGCAAAGGACTGGAACACGACCCGTACATCCTGGCGCTCACCCAGTCGCCGCA
The DNA here is from genome assembly GCA_964606915.1 of uncultured Woeseiaceae bacterium. Classification (GTDB taxonomy): domain Bacteria; phylum Pseudomonadota; class Gammaproteobacteria; order Steroidobacterales; family Woeseiaceae; genus UBA1847. The sequence continues at coordinate 4,804 of CAZSIQ010000101.1, forward strand.
CGAGTCGGATAAAACCAGCCTCAGAAACGCCACCATCGTCCGGTGCCACTCGCTCGCCTGGCCAAATGATCGAAAGACTATGGCTCAATTTCTCGACGTCCACATCGACCAGGTCAAGGCGCTGAACTTCGATCGAAAAGAGTTCCTGGAACGAGACCTGCGCACCCAGTCGCTGACGATCGCAGGCAAGGGGTTGAAGCCAAAACCGGTATGAGCTTTGCGCGCCGATCGCGCGGAATTAGCCCAAAAAGGCCGTTTTGACTGAGTCAGCTACCGGATCGGCGCCGGGTGACCGTAGATTTTGCCTCGCACTCTCACTCACTGTTCTGCGAGGAAAAGCCATGAACACCAAAGCACTGCTCCAGTCCGCGATCACGGTCATCGTCGTTATGGCGGTCGTCAATCGCGTGCCGATGCTGAAACAGATTACCGGCTAGCGCCGAGCGCTACCGACCAACCCTATCGGGAGATTTTCGAAGTGGACACACATCGACTTAACGCCTTTCCGTCGGTCGCCGCGAACGCGATTTCATCGCTGGCAACCGACGAGCTGATCGGCAAACCGCTGCACGCGCTCGTCTTCGAACTCGGCGGCACATCGTTCAACAAATCGCACATCAACAGCGTTCGTGTACGCGTCGATGGTAAAGACGTCGTCAACGGCATCAGCGGCGCCCAGCTGACGGACCTGAACGAGTACGAGGGTCTGATCGACGTCACGAATTACCTGGTGCTGCCGTTCGGTGATCCGACCGCGAAGACGATGAAGGGGCAGCATCTCGGCGACATCGATTTCAGCATCTACCAGGTGCCGATCGAAATCGAAGTTGAGATCGGTGCGGCAACGGCCCCGACGCTCCAGGTATACGCGCTGACCCTGCCGTCATCGAAACTCAGTCTCGGTGTTGGGTACTCCGAGCGTGAGGCGGCAAGCTTCCGCGCGTTGGTGCGAACGATCATCACGCCGACGGCAGCTGTCGATCGACAGACGTTCTCCGTCGGGATCGGCTCGGGCGCCGGTGCGCGCATCCGTCGCATCGCGTTCTTCCATACGAACCTGACGAGCGTCGAGTTCAAGAAGAGCGGCTTCATCAAGCACGACGATGTTTCGAACGCGCTGAACGATGCGATCGCCCAACAGTTCGCGCGTGCTCCGCAGTCGGGTCTGTACGTCCTCGATCGCATCGTCGATCAAAACCAGGGCGCATCCGAGGCGACGGTCGATGCCAACGGACAGCCGTGGAACTTGCAGCTGGCGCTTTCAACGAGCGCAGGCGATACGATCACGACGTTCTCTGATCTATTCATCCCGCATCCGCTGCTGTAATCGGAGAGCACTATGCAGACGCAAAGCGCGTCATTTTTCACCGGCCTGCGCGATGACCTGACCTCACTGGCGCTTGACGTCGTGAGGTCGCGTCATGTCGACCGCGTCACCCTGGACGATGAAAAGCCGCTGGTCGATCGTGCCGAGTTCGAGGCGATGTACGGCCCTGGATCGTTTCGCCGGCAGTACGACGTCAACACCGGACCAGGCGGCAGCGGTAGCGTATTGATGCTCGGTGTTGTTGCGGTCGGTGCATTCCTGCTTCTGAAGGGCGGCTAGCGTGACGCTCGCGGCGTTTGCACCGCTCGCCGGCGTCACCGGTATCGGCAGCGGCGGCGGTATCGGCGGGCTTCCTCTGAGCGCGTCGTCATCCGCGAGCTCGCGCGCTGGTCCAGTGTCCGTCGGTGGGCTTACGTTCATGCCAGGGCAAACTGACACGATATCGAACAGCGTCATTGTGATCGCCGCGCTCGCGGCCGTCGTTCTACTCGCCAGGCGGTGACGCATGGGTTTGTTTTCAAGCTCCAAGTCCAGCACGTCAAACATCACGACGACGCAGAACACCGGCTTTTCCGATGTATCCGGTCCGGCGATCGCGATCCAGGGTGAGGGCAACACGCTCAATCTGACCGACCAGGGCGCGCTGGATGTCGCCAGCCGAATCGCCGAACAGTCGTTTGATGCGATCGATGTGTCCCAGGCAAACGCCGCCGAGGCGATTGGCCAAGCTGTAGAGGCGGTCGCCGAGAGCGCGCGCGAGGAGTCCGAGAACCTGGTCGGTAATTTCAAAACACTCGCCATCATGGGGATCATCGGCTGGGCCGTGGTGGGTTTCGCAAAGGCGGTTAAATGAGCACTCCACGCGACTATGCATTGACGTTCTCCGGCGCCGGAACCCAAGAAGTTGGCGCAGTAGGCCGATTTCTCCGAGTGCTTTCGGCTCCATCGTCTGGGGCGTTTTTTTCAATCAACGGCGGCACCGAGCTATTTCGTCAGCAGGGGCAATCGATCAACCTGGACTCCGAGTTTGACCGAGTCCGCGTTCGCTCGACGGTAGCCCAAACGGTTCGCTTTACAGTCTCCGACATCCCCCAGGACGACAACAGCCAGGAGCTGGTCGCCACGGTCACGGCGACGATCGCCGCCGGCGACACGCTGACGTCCACGGCCGACCAGTCAGTGGTTGCGGCGTCCGCCTCTCAGGTGATTGCCGGCCGCGCCGATCGACTGACGGTCACGATCAAGAACCTTGCCTCCAACGCTGCGCCGATCCGTGTCGGCGATGCCTCGGTGACCGCGACGCGTGGCCACGAGCTGGCGCCAGGTGAATCGGTAACCCTTTCGACGACGTCGGCGGTCTTCGTCTACAACACACACGCTGCGGCGCAATCGGTGTCGATCCTCGAAGTAAGGGACGTCTAGCATGGTGTGGGCTAGTGCATCGGCGGTCCGTATCCCGACCGATTCGGAGCTGGCGGCCGTCTTGTCGCGCGGCACGCTCGGCGGCAAGCTCTACCCAACGCTCGCCGGCGAGGTCAGCGTCACTGACGAGAGTTACCTTTACGGCGATGTGCGTCGCTTCGGCGCAGTCGCCGACTCAGGTACCACGGACAACAAGGCCGCGATCGACAACGCGATCGAATCGGCGGCCGCGACACATGGGCTTGCCTACGTGCCTGGCTCTGATGGTTACTACGGCATCGAGCAGCCGCTGTACATGCGCGACGGCGTTAACCTGGTCGGCGACGGCGTCCGCTCGCACATTCGCAACACACGCACGGTAACGGCGCTGAACGGCGATCTGCGGGTCGTTGATTTCGGCAATCACACCGTGTCGTCGTTACTCGCTGAAACCAGTTACATCCTGAACGCAGCTAACGAGGGCGATCAGTCTGTGACGGCGACGACGGCCGCCCAGGCCGGCAACTTCTCAGTCGGCCAAGTGGTCTACATCGCCTCCGACGCACTCGCCGGCAGCGCACCAAGCGTGCAGGAGTTCAACGAGGTCACCAGCGTGAACGCTGTGACGGGCGTGATCGGACTGAAGTACGGGCTGCACGCAAGCTTTACCGGCGGCCAGAAAATCTACACCACCACCAGCGGCCAAACCGACCCAATGGGTGGCGTTCGCCGTGTCGTGAGCCGATGCCGAATCGCCAACCTGGCGTTGACGGCTGACGGCGGTGACTGGTGGCACGCCGCCGGCGGCTGCTGGGAGTCGCTGTTTGAAAACCTCTTCATCGATTCGCGCTCGCCGGCCGTGCTCAACTGCTTCGCTCGCTCAACGATGCGGCAGATTGTTGCGACGTTCGATGACCGCGCGATCGAGTTCGCGATCGGCTCGCACGACAGCGTCGTCGCTGATTTTGAATGCACCTACAAAGACACCGGGAAAGCCACGGCGAGTGAACCGCTGGTGTCGCTCAACGAAGGCGCGCACGACATTCGTATCGAGCGCGGCCGCATCAACGCATCAGGTCACGCCGGCAGCAGGGCAGTGCGGTTTATCACAGCCCGCGATTGCCTTGTCGACCAGGTGACGATCGACGCACCGTCGATCAGCGGCGCTGAGATGGTGTCGTTCTCGTCATCGTCCGGATACTGCCAGCGGAACACGGCACGCAACCTGGTCGTGCGTGGCGACAATTCACGTTGGGTGAACTTCGACTACGGTGTCGGCGTCACCGGCGAGGACAATGCCGTCGAACACTGCAAGTTCTACGGCACAGTCTCAGTGGACGGCGTGCAGTTCGCCGACGGTGTTCGTGACGGCGTGTTTGACTGCTACTTCGACAACCGCGGTTTCACCATGGCGGCGAATGCGAGTCAGTCGAAAGTGCATCGATGCCGATTCGGCGATCGTCATCCCAGCTTCTCGAAAAACAGCAGCGGCGACGTGCGCGATATCGAGACCGGATCAACGGCCGATCTTCGCGAGTGCGAGCTGTACGAGACCAACGCGTCGATTAACTCGACGACGGTGAACAACACCGTGTACACGACCACAATCCCGCTCGACACGTTGGCGACCGACGACATGATCGAAATCGAGCTGCACGGCTTCGCCAACGGCGGGAATGGCACGAAAGAGATTCGAATCGAAGCGGGTTCGACCGACATCGGCAGCATCAGTCTGTCGGCCGCTCAGACGGGCGCTTTTTCGATCCGTGCGCGCCTATCCGTGTTGTTTGCAACGACCACCAAACGTGCAACGGCCCAGGAAGAGAGCGCCGCCGGCAGCAACACGCGTCGATCGTCTTTCAGCCTGAATACGAATACCGGCTCGATGAATATCGACCTGGAGGCGTGGGTCGGTAACGCCGCCGATTCGATTTCGATCGACCAGTTCAGCATTCGGCCGGTGCGCCGATTCGAGGTGGCCGCATGAATGAGAAACAGGCATTGGCGCTTGCTGCAGTCGTGGTCGGTGGACTGGTTATGAGCCGGCGTGCTGAGGCGTCGGATACCGATGTGCTCGAGGAAATCGAGGTCACCGCGCAGCGACTTCAGAGAGACGGCATCGACGCGATTTTCGGGTCACAAGCGCCATTGGGAATCCGCAACCGTAACCCGATGAACGTGCGGGAAACCGACATTCAGTGGGAGGGTGAGCTGCCGCACGACGGCGACGGTTACGAAGACTTCGCGTTCGCCGGCGATGGCATCCGCGCCGGTGCTCGCGTGCTGGTGAACTACAAGCGCCGCCACGGCCTCGACACCATCGACGGCATCATTCGACGCTATGCGCCTGAAAAAGACAGTAACCCGACCCAGGCTTACATCAATTTTGTCGCCGACCGTCTCGGCGTGTTGCCCTCGACCAGGATCAACGTCGAGAACGTCTCGACGCTCGCGCTGCTGGCTGAGGCGATTATCCACTTTGAGAACGGCGAACAGCCCTACAGCAAGCAGTTCATTCGAAAACACGTAGGACGAGCACTGTGAGCCTGCTGGACCTGATCAAACGCTTCCTGGCGAGCGAGGTATTGATATGAAATTCCTGAACACAGAGGCCGGGAAAATCGCCGTCGGCGTTCTCGCGCTCGGTGTGGTGGTGATGTTTTTCTCGAGGCGAGCAAGCGCTGCGGTCAGCGAGACCGTCGACGGTGCGGTCGAGCTGGTTAACCCGACGTCGAGCGGCAATTTTGTCAACCGGGCTGTGACTGCGGTCGGCGATTCGATCGACGACGGCGACAGCGGTAATGACTCGTTTTCGCTCGGCTCGCTGGCCTTCGATCTGTTCAACCCGCGTTGGCGCAACTACGACCCGAATGCACCGACCGACCCGTATCTCCAGCCGTTCGATAAATCACGAATTCCCGACCGCCGACCGATATCGCCGAAGCTTGTCGATACGCCGGACGGTGATTCGTTTGAGTCATTCCGTGAGGACTTCCGATGAGCCAGTTACACCGACAGCGCGTTAATGCGCAGATGAAAAAGGCGATTGCCAGTGCCAAGCGCGCTGCCCAGTCGAAGAAGAAACGACCGGCCAAGAAGAAGGCCGCGAAAAAGAAAACCAAAAAGAAGACTGCGAAGAAGCGTACACGGCGATAATCCATGACGGACCGGTCAGACTCGTTTTTCCAAGACTTAACCGAGGGCGTTTTAAGCATCGCCGGCGACTACGTGCGCGGCGGTGGCGTCCAGGTGTCTGTGAAAACGAACCTGGGTCCGGAGATTCCAATTGCCGCACCCGGTGACGGACAGGGCGGTAGCCCGATCGCTGATCTGGTCGGGCTTCAGGCCGCCGTGATCGTCCGCAACCGCGACGGCGAGGTCATCACC
>CAZSIQ010000102.1:0-10531 GCA_964606915.1 uncultured Woeseiaceae bacterium
GAGGAACGCTCAGCAAAACGAAAACCTGCTTGAGCGAGCCAATGCCCGGCTCGAACAGGGCCGCCTCCTGAATCCGGCGAACGACAACGCGCGTTTCCTGTTTGAAAGCGTACTTGCCAGCGATCCGAACAACATCGCAGCTCGACAGGGGCTGTCTGCCGTTGCATCAAAACTGGTTTTGAACGCGCGTGAGGCAATCGATAACGGGCAACTCAACCAGGCCGACTCGCTGCTGAAATCCGCCGCACAGATTGACGCCTCCTCAAGTGAACTCGAAGCGTCCTGGCAGGCGCTGGCAGACGCGCGCGACGCGATCAGCCAGGCCGCCGCGGAGCGTGAACGCCTCGCGCGTGAAGCAGAGGCAGCTGCCGAGAAAGAGGCTCGTGATGCAGAGCTTGCCGCTACAGAGGCGGCCAGACCGGTACCGGTTTCCTCTCTGACACGCACCAAATACGTGGCACCCAAGTACCCGCGTTCCGCAGAACGACGGGGCCTCAACGGTTGGGTTGATATCGTGTTCACCGTGACCACTGACGGCAACGTGCGCGACATCGAGGTCCGGAACTCGGAACCGGGCACGATGTTTGTGAACTCGGCAATTGCCGCCGTCGAACGCTGGGAGTTTGAACCGGTCGTTGAAAACGGCGCCGTTGTTGAGAAACGGGCCGGCGTTCGCCTGGGCTTCGCAATGGAGTAAGCCGGTCGCGGCTAAAAAAAACCTTTCCACAGTGGAGCATACGCGACGAGCGCGCTATGCTCCTGTCCGTGGAAGAACCGCGTCCGTCAGTTGAGACTCCGTCCAAGCCGCCGCGAAAGCAGCAGCAACGGAGTGTTGTCACGCAGCAAAAGCTGCTGAACGCGGCTGTACAGGCGTTCTCTGAGGGCGGATTCAAGGGCACGTCGACGCGCGACATTGCCGAGAGAGCCGGCGTACACCACCCGCTCATCACCTACCATTTCAAGAACAAGGGACAGCTCTGGCGTTCCGCCGTGAGCATGATTTTTCGCGACTTCAACATCGCACTGGTCAAGGCGATTGCCGAGCAGGCGGACAATTCACCGCGTCATCGTGCGGCGACCTTTATCAGGACCTATGTTCGGTTCGCGCACGCACAGCCGGCGCTGCACAAAATCATCCTCCAGGAAGCCAGCAGCGAAAGCGAGCGGCTGGAGTGGCTGATCCAGAACCACCTCAAGCCGTTGTATGACCAGGTCGAGGGTGAACTTGCAGGACTGCAGCAGGCCGGTCTCGCACCCGGCAATAACCCGGCGCTGCTGTTCCAGATGATCCGGGGGTGTGCCGGTGGGCTGCTCGCCTTGTCGCTGGAGATCAAGGCGACCAGCGGTATCGATTTCGACGAACCCGGCGCCCTGGACGAACTGGCGGAAATGATTATTGAGGTTTTCCTGCCGCGGCCGGTCAACCACTAGCGTCCGATCAGGCCTCCCTGGCCGCGGCTACCAGCCCGAGCATCTCCATCGCAATGTGCGACGCTGCCAGCGCAGTGATCTCACCGACGTCATACGCCGGTGCAACTTCAACGACATCCATTCCCACGATATTGATACCGGCCAGTCCCCGGAGTATCGCCATCGCCTGGTGCGAACTCAGCCCGCCGCAAACGGGGGTGCCGGTGCCAGGGGCGAACGCCGGATCCAGGCAGTCAATATCAAACGTGACGTAAACGGGGCGCTGTCCAAGAATCTCCCTGGCACGCGAGACCACCGCGGCGACGCCCTGTTCGTGCACGTCGCCGGCATCGAGGATATTGAAGCCCAGTGTGTCCGGATTGGTTGTTCGCAGGCCAATCTGCACTGAGCTTGCGGGATCAACGATGCCCTGCTTCGCCGCCCAGTAGAACATCGTGCCGTGGTTCAGCGTTTCGCCGTCTTCGGCCCAGGTGTCGGAATGTGCATCGAAATGCAGTAACGACAACGGTGCACCGTAGCGCCGGGCGTGCGCCTTGAGCAGCGGATGCGAGACAAAATGGTCACCGCCGATACTCAGCAGTTTCGGGCCCTGCTGGATAATGGCGTAGGCGTCGTCTTCTATCGCCTGCGGCACGGTGTCCGGCTGGTGAACGTCGAAGCCCATATCACCGCTGTCGACAACGGCGAGCACGTCGAAGGGATCCCGGTCCATGCCGTAGGGCTTTTCCCAGGCCATTGTCGTCGACGCCGCCCGGACAGCCCTCGGTCCAAAACGCGCGCCGGGCCGGTTCGTGGTCGCCGTGTCAAGCGGTACCCCCCGCACAACAACGTCCACACCTGCGTAATCGCGCGTGTATTTGCGTCGCATGAATGACGTGATACCGGCATAGGTCGGCTCCGGAATCGTCCCGTACAGGGTGTCTCGCGTAATCGCGTGGTCATTAGGCTCCGTCATGTACGGGCTCCCTGTCAGGCTGGCCCGCGGGCCTGCCGATTTGCTTCAAAAGAACGAACAGCGTGATGCCACCCAGGACCATGCAGATAAACGGAGACAGCCCGAACGCCGACGGCAGCGTGCCGAGCAGAATAGACACGACACCGACACTTAAGGCATACGGCAACTGGGTTCGAACATGCTCAACATGATCGCAACCACTCGCTATTGAAGACAGCACGGTCGTGTCCGAAATCGGTGAACAGTGGTCACCCCAGACGGCGCCGGTTAGTACGCAGGCAATGGACGAGTACAGGATATGCAGGTCGGCCGTTTGGCCGTTGGCGACCAGCAGGGCCCAGCAAAGCGGGACAACCAGCGGCACGAGAATCGCCATGGTGCCCCAACTCGCACCGGTGCCAAACGCTGTCACCGCGGCCAGCAGGAATACAAGCATCGGCAGCAGCTCCGGTTTGATCGCGTCACTCAGATGCTGCACCACGTAGTCCGCAGCGCCCAGCTCGGTGGTCACCTCCGACAGAGCCCATGCGAGGATCAGAACAATGACGCCGGGCAACACCGACCGCAGTCCGCCAAACCAGGCCGCCACGGTGCCGTCGAGCGTCAGCGTGCGCCCGACCAGCGTCGTCAGGAACGCGACCAACGTGCCGACGAGTGAGGACCAGATCATGGCCTTGTACGAGTCAGCCGAGCCGACGATGTCGACCAGCGAATCACCCTCGCCCGTCAGGTACAGGCCTGCGCCCAGCGTTACCAGTACCGCGACGATCGGCAGGATGGCAAAGGACATTGGGCTGTTTGCACCTTCGACTGCCTGCATCTCGTCGTCATTGTCACCACTCGTCTGCGCGCCGACATCGCCGTCCAGCGCCCGGTTCTCGGCCTTGAGCATAGGCCCGAAATCCCGCCCGGTCCCGCCGACCAGGAACACGAAAACGATGGCGAGAATCGGATAAAAGCTGTAGGCAAGTGAATTGACGAACAACAGGTAGGCCGACGTCGGTGGCAAGCCCTGCAGATCCTTGATCGCGTCATCGATCAGGCTCACTTCGTAACCGATCCACGTGCTCACCAGGGCGAGACAGGCGATCGGTGCCGCGGTCGCGTCGACAAGATACGCAAGCTTCTCACGAGAGACCTTCAGACGATCCGTCATGGCACGTGCCGTGTTGCCGACCACCAGTGTGTTCGCGTAATCGTCAAAGAAAATGATCAGGCCCATTCCGCCAACGGACAACTGCGCGCTGTTGCGCGTCCGCGCGACCGAAATGACGCGGTCGACCAGCGACTTCATCGCTCCATTACGTGTCGTGATGCCAACCATGCCGGCGATCAGGCAGGTAAACACGATGATAGTGGCGCGGTCGGAGTCCGCCAGAACGTTGACCACGTAAGTCTGCGCGGTCGCGAACAGTCCTTCGAGAATCCCCATCGGGGAAAGCCCGTTAACCAGCGACGCCCCCAACCATAAACCAATGAACAGGGCCGGTATGACGCTGCGAAGCAGCAGCGCGATAACGATCGTGACGAAGGCCGGTAACAGCGACCAGATACCGTGCGACGAACCGCCCTCGTCCGCAACGCACATGGTCGAAACAAGCAAAAGGACGGCAGCTACGCCAATTCGATTGAACAATCCGACTCCCCCAGGTACGGCAGTCAGAAGCTTAGCACGCTAGTCCGCGGCGCTCGCGCGCGCCAGGTCTGCGTTCACATGACGACTTGCGAGCCAGTAATGAACCGCGGCCCAGGGCATCATGATGACCGCGCACGCCAGCAGACTGTAGCGCAGTGACTCATCGCCATAGTCGGCAGACAGCCAGTCACTCAGGCGTCCGACAACGGGCGGACCGAGAGCCAGGCCGACGATGTTGATTATGAACAGGCACAGGGCAGACGCGAGTGCGCGCATGCGCAATGCAACCACTGACTGGGCCTGCGCCAGCGTCGGCGGCAGGTACATGTTCGAGAAGAACGCAGGCAACACGAACAGCACGAAGCACCAGAACGGGCTGGATGCGAGAAAAACCCCGACGAACAGGACACAGGACAGCAACACCATCGCGGCGATGAAAATCGGGCCGCGTTGCGCGCCGGCCCGGGAGATTCGGTCTGTGAAGTAGCCGCCGGCGAAATAGCCCGCACCACCCGATATGCCGAAAATGATGCCGAGCCAGAAACCGGCCTCCACCATCGACATACCGAAACTGCGATCCATAAAGCTCGGGAAGAACACGGCAACGGCGTAACCGACAAAGGACATCAGGCCGGCACCAAATGACATGTGGACGAACGAACGACTGGCCATGACGAAGCGCAACACGTCGCTGAACGCCAGGGTCTCGCCGCTGTCGGATCGTGCCTCCGACGCACCCCGAACCGGCTCCCGGAGCGTGAACCGAACAATCAGCGCCAGCAGCAGCCCCGGCGCACCCACGATAAAGAAGGCCTCCCGCCAGCCAATGTTCTCAACGACCCAGCCGCCCGCCACGTAGGCCAGCATGATCCCGGCCGAAATGCCCATCGAGTAGATGCCCATTGCGGTCGCACGCTGCGATGGCGGGTAAAGGTCGGAAATCATCGAGTGCGCCGGCGGACTTCCGCCAGCCTCACCGATGCCGACGCCAATCCGGGCCAGGGCGAGCTGCACTATGTTGCCGGCCATGCCGCACAACACCGTCATGCCGCTCCAGATCGCCAGTGCCAGCGCCAGCATGTTGCGGCGGTTGAAGCGATCCGACAGGCGCGCGATCGGGATACCGAGCGTCACGTAAAACAGCGCGAAGGCCGTGCCGGCAAGGAGACCCAGTACGGTGTCGCTGGCCTGGAACTCGTCACGAATGGCGGGTAACAGGATCGCCATGATCTGGCGATCCAGGAAGTTGAACATGTACACGACGGCGAGGACCACCAGCGTGTAGCGCCGCACGGATGCGGACACAGTTGCTTTTGTGTTCAGGGGGCTACACTCGCAGCATCCGGGCGTCGCGGATCTGACGTGCCGCGGAAAACGCCGTTCTCCACGCCAACGGTCTGAATGCTGCCCATGGACCAGCTCGTGGAACCGACCTCGTGGCCGCGTTCCTCAAGGATACGAATCGTATCCGGGCTGAACCCGCTCTCCAGCTGCAGGATATCCGGGTACCACTGGTGATGCATGCGCGGTGCCGCCGCCGCGGACGCAAGATTCATGTCGTGATCGATGACGTTGACCACCGTCTGCAGCACCGTGGTGATGATACGACTGCCACCGGGACTGCCGGTGGCGAACCATGGCTTGCCCTCGTTGAACACCAGTGTCGGTGTCATTGAACTCAATGGTCGTTTGCCCGCTTCGATGGCATTGGCCTCGCCACCCAGCAGTCCGAACGCGTTCGGAACCCCGGGCTTGGCAGAGAAATCGTCCATCTCGTTGTTGAGCAGGAAGCCGGCACCGGCGACCGCAATACCGGACCCGTAGGAGAAATTCAGGGTGTAGGTGTTGGAGACCATCATGCCGTTGACGTCGATGACCGAGTATTGCGTCGTCTCGTCACTTTCCTTTGCGGGCGGAATCCCCGGTGCGATGTCTTCGCTGGGGGTCGCGCGTCGCATGTTGATGCGTTCGGCCAGTCCCGAGGCGTAGGTTTTACTGGTCAGCCAGTCCACCGGGACATCGTAGAAATCCGGATCCCCGAGGTGTTTGCTGCGATCCGCGTACGCCAGCCGCGCGGACTCGGTCAGCAGATGCGTTGCGTCCGCGCTGCCCGCACCCATGTCGCTGACGTCGAAGTTCTCCATGATGTTCAGCATCTGGACCATATGCACACCACCGGAGCTCGGCGGCGGCATCGTCACGATTTCGTAGCCACGGTAGGTGCCGCGAATCGGTTCGCGCCAGATCGGCTTGTAGGCGGCCATGGCCGCTTCATCGACAAGTCCGCCGTGACGGCGCATTTCCTCGGCGACCAGCTTTGCAGTCTCGCCCTTGTAGAAGCCGTCAGCGCCCTGCTCGGCAATACGCTCCAGTGTCTTTGCCAGGTCTTCCTGGCGCAGGATCTCACCCGGTGCGTACGGACTGCCGTCTGCCTTGTAGAAGTAGCCGCATGCCGCCTCGAATCGGCACATACGCTCCTGCCGGGATGCGAGCAGGCCTGCAAGATCGTAGCTGACTTCGAAGCCTTCCCGCGCGAGCGTAATCGCCGGTTCGACAAGACGCTCCCACGGCAGTGTGCCGTAACGCTGGTGCGCTGCCCAGAACCCGGCAACGGTGCCCGGAACGCCAGAGGCGAGGTGGCTGAAGCGCGCACGGTCGTTGTCCACATCGCCCTGTTCATCGAGGAACATGTCCCGATCCGCGGCCGGCGGCGCCATCTCGCGATAATCGATCGCGGCATCGGATCCCGATTCAGCGTCGTGAATCAGCATAAAGCCACCGCCCCCGATATTGCCGGCCCGGGGCAGGGTCACCGCCAGCGCAAAGCCGGTGGCAACCGCAGCGTCCACGGCATTGCCGCCTTCGGCGAGGACGTCAGCACCCACCTGGCTGGCCAGTGCGTTCTGGGACGCCACCATGCCGGAATCGCCAAAGGTCGGATGCCGGAGATCCTGGTACCGGATGATGGGTGTCCCCTGCGCGAAGGCAGGCACAGACATGAGCAGGAAGAGAATGGATAAGAGGCGCATTCGATATACCCCAGCTGGCTTTCAGTCCCCGATCAAAACACAGCCGGTTGCCACACTCAAACGCGGCCCGCCGAGGCTGAAGGCAAGGTCACCTTGAACAGGAACAAGAACAGGATCGCGGGGATGGCGCTGGCTGGAACCGTGACGATCCGGGACAGGAAAATTCGCCGCACAATGCGTGCTAAAATCGCGCGCCTCGCAATGACTCCGGGACCCCTGATGGCAGCATGGTTAATGAAGTCCGAGCCGGACGCCTACAGCATTGACGACCTCGAACGCGACCAGCGCGAACCGTGGGACGGCATCCGAAATTACCAGGCACGCAACATGATGCGTGATGACATGGTCATCGGCGACGACGTGTTTTTTTACCATTCGAATTGCAAGGAGCCCGGTATCGTCGGACTCGCGAAGATCGCGAGCGACGTGTATCCGGACCCCACGCAATTTGACCCGGACTCCAAGTATTACGACGCCAAGAGCGACCCGGAGAACCCGCGCTGGCTGCTGCGTGATGTCGAATTCGTTCGCCGGCTTGACCGCACAATCACGCTCGCCGAGCTCAAAGCCCAGACCGGCCTCGACGGCTTTGTGCTGCTGCGCAAGGGCAACCGCCTGTCGATCATGCCGGTGGACAAGAAACACTGGAACCGCATCCTGAAGCTGGAATGAAGACGGCCCTTCGCATTTTGCTGGTTACGGTCGTCGCTCTTGCGGTGACGCTGTACCTCTTAACGCCGGAAAAACTGGCCCGGGTATCCGCGACGCCAAGCTTGCCGGCTGACCTCGACGACTGGCTTTCGGACTCGGAGGCGGCGGCGCCGTATCCCCTGATACCTGGCACCGAAAAACGGATTCGCTGGCACGCCGGCAGCGGTGAGAAAACTGCCTACGCCATCGTCTATTTGCACGGCTTCTCAGCGAGCCGTCAGGAGATCTATCCGACCATGGACATCGTCGCCGAGGCTCTCGGCGCTAACCTGTTCGAAACACGACTGAGCGGACACGGTCGCTCTGAAGGCGCGCTCGAGGGGGTGGTTGCGGAGCAGTGGCTGGACGACGCCGCCGAAGCGCTGGCTGTTGGCGCGCGCTTGGGCGACAAGACCATTTTGGTCGGGACATCGACCGGCGCTACGCTTGCCGTTGCGATGGCGGGTCACGAACTCATGAGTGGCGTATCGGACGTCGTGCTTATCTCACCAAATTTTGCGCTGGCCGACGACCGTGCCGCCCTGCTGACCAAGCCGGCAGGGCCACAGCTCGCCGATTTGCTTATAGGCGACACGCGAACCTTTGACGCTCACAACGAGGCGCACGGGCTCTACTGGTCCACCACGTATCCGACGCGCGCCGTGGTTGAAGCGATGCGTTTGGTCGACTACGTCGACAACAGTCTGCCGCTGGAGCTGCCGTCCAGACTCCTCGTGGTGTATTCACCGGACGACAAGGTGATTTCGGCGCCAGCCATTGTCGGAGCACTGGAGAAGATCGCCACACCGGCGCTGGAAGTGGTCCGGGTTACAGAGACGGACGATCTCATGCGCCACGTCATCGCGGGCGATATCCTGTCACCTTCGACGACGGAATCGGTCGCCGCGGCCGTCGTCGACTTCATCGGGCCTGCCGACACAGACCCTGCGGCCGAATCGGCCGACTGAGGACTGCTTCGATGCACAGCGATCTGCCGTTGGGACGCGAAGTCGACTACCCGGACACCTACTCGCCCGAACTGCTCGTGCCCGTCAGCCGGCAGCAGGCCAGACAGCAAATCGGACTCCCCGTCGAACTGCCCTTTCGCGGTGAAGATATCTGGAATGCCTGGGAACTAACCTGGCTGGACGGGCGGGGAAAGCCGTGTATCGCCGCAGTGGAACTGCGTGTGCCGGCCGAATCCGAGAGCATTTGTGAATCGAAATCGCTGAAGCTTTACCTGAACTCCTTTGCGATGTCGCGATTCACATCGCCGGACGAAGTCAGGGAGACTATTGCCAGCGATCTTTCAGTAATCGTCGGTGGCGAGGTCGGCGTTCGCTTTATGAAGGTTGACCGGGTAGACGGCGTCACGATCGCTGACCCTCAGGGAACCTGCATCGACAACCTGGAGATCGACGTCGATTACGATCACGTTCCGTCCGTCGAATCGGACGCGTCGGCTATCGTCTCTGAGACCTTGTACTCCGATCTCTTTCGCTCGTTGTGCCCGGTTACAGCGCAACCGGATTATGCGTCGGTGCACGTTCGCTATCACGGACCGCGCATCCGGCAGGACAGTCTGCTGTACTACCTCCTGTCTTTCAGGCGCCACCAAGACTTCCATGAAGCCTGCGTAGAACAGATTTACATGCACCTTGCGTCGCGGGGCGAGTTCGACCGTCTGTTGGTCAGCGCACGCTTTTTGCGCCGCGGTGGCATCGACATCAATCCCTGGCGCGCGAACTACGACGTTGCGGTGTCAAACGATCGAGGCTGGCGCCAGTAGCTCAGCTGATGTCATCGTCGTCGAGGCGATGCCCCCAACCCTGTTTGGCGCGCAGGTAATGCCGGTTGCTGTCGGTGACACCGGCGACGTGTTTGACGGGTTGTGCGCCCGACAGGCCATGCTCCGCCAGGTCAGCGAGTTTTTTCGGGTTGTTTGTCATCAACCGAAACGGGCGATCGCCGTAAAAGTATCGAATCAGCGCGGCTGCATCGCTGAAGTCTCGTGAGTCGTCCGGCAAACCCAGCGAACGATTGGCCTGGTAGGTATCTTCACCGGCATCCTGCAGCAGGTAAGTTGCCGCCTTTGCCCACAGGCCGATTCCACGGCCTTCGTGTCCGGACATGTAGACCAGCAAACCACCCTGCGGATCGTCGTTGATCGCGTCAATTGCCGCCGCCAGTTGCGGGCCGCACTCGCAGCGCTCGGAACCGAATACGTCGCCGGTGAGGCAGCTCGAGTGGACGCGAATCATCGGGTTTTCCCAGTGCCCGGGGTCGCCGATGACCATGACGCTGTTGACCGCCATCGATGATGACAGGCTGGCAAACGACTCCTGGGCGTTTTCGGCACGCAGCTTGTCGGCGAATTCCTGTATGCCACGGAGTTCGGTGTTCCGGACACAGGCATACCAGTCGACGGCAAAGTGGCGTCCGGCAAGTGTCAGCGGGAGCGGGATCGGCCCGAGGATACTGATGGAACCACCCTCGACGGCGGATGCGCCGGGATCGATCTCGTGGCCGGCCCGGTCGATGCGCTTCAGTTTGCCATCCGCAAGCAGCCGCTCGCGAACACTCGGGTCAAGGTAAGTAAACATAGGCACGCGATTATGCCCGAACCCGAAAACACTCGCTGAACGCAAATGAGGATTCATGAATATCAGCCAGTATTCACTCGCAAATAATTGAGAAATCTGATGAAATCATCCCGACTCCGGCGTGGGGGCCGGCATTTCGATCAGACGTCTGAGGGGGATGGAAGGACGATGACCGCGGACCAAGCTG
>CAZSIQ010000103.1:0-10123 GCA_964606915.1 uncultured Woeseiaceae bacterium
CGCTCCTCTCTCCAACCCGAACACGTTCTTGGTATCGGGTCACCCTGACCTGACTAACCGGTTTCTTTCCGAGGTCTACCGGTTCGTCCCTCAACTTCCGTAGCGCTGCTTGCGCATCACTCTTTCCGTTTCGGTTCGGTCTCGCGTCCACCGCCCCCGACACTTGGAGAGGCTCGGACCTCTATCAGCAGGGCGGTTACCAGCAGGTTTCCCTGCCAGCAGAGGCTTGCGCCTCACGGTCTAATTTATGGATTACGGGAAATACCGCAAACCTTTCATTTGAAAGCATCAGTGCGTCTTTTGGCGCCTCTAGTCGGAATGGAATCTTAGAAAAAACTCTTCAAGTAAATTCCATGTTGGCTAGACCGAGTCCACGTGCAAATCTGCGCAAAACGGCCGCTGCGACGCCGGATCAGAGGGCCATGCACAGCAAATCTTCCGCCAGCAGTGGCTCCAATCCGCTGTTTTCCCGTACAAGCGCCACGTTGTCATCCAGCGAACGCAGCGAACGCGCCATGAAATGGCCCAGGAGCAGTTCCTTCGCGCCCGCGGCCTTCGCGACCGCGCCCACGGTCGACGGCTCCGCGTGCAGCTGCTTCGCTACCCGGCCGGCGCCCTCCGGAATCGCGAGGTGCATGACGAGCAGGTCGGCATCGGCGGCAAATTCGACAAAGCTTCGGTCCGAGCCGTTCTGGTCAGACGCAAACACGATGCTTTTGTCGTCGATATCAACGCGAAAGGCGATTGCCGGCACAATGCCGTGCGGCACATGTCGGGCGGTTACCGTCAGCCTGTCGGTGGTGTAGACCGTGGCGGTACGCTCCGGAGCGACCTCCTTGGGCGCCAGCACCGTGCGACCACCATCGAGGTAACTGGACAGGTACTGGTACGCCGAACCATCAAAACTCAGCAGATAGTCCAGCCAGGCGCTGAGCCCCGGAAAGGGCCCGCCACCGGAGGGACCGGCGACCACCAGGTCGCCTTCACGCGGCGAGAACACCCCGGACTTCAGCAGGGCGACAAAGTCGGCCGAATGGTCGGTATGAAAATGGCTGAGGCCGACGAACTCGAGATCCTCGAACTTGGCACCCGACTCGCCGTAGCGCAGGAAGCTGCCGCCGCCTGCGTCGATCATCAGGCGAGCGCGACCGTCTATCCACAGCAGGTATGCCGGTGAGGCACGCCCGTCATCGGCAATCGGCCCCCCCGAGCCCAGCACCTGCACGGCAAGGCCCTTCTCCGGTGCACAGGTATCAGCCACCGCCGCAGGTGAAACCAGCGCCAGTAGTAACAGCAGGTAACGCATCCAAGTCTCCATTGTGCCGTTGTGGCGGATGCTACCATCCGGGCATGGACAAGACGGGACGGGTTTTGGTTTTCGGGGCAGCCGGGATCGACACGCTGGCGCAATCCTCACTCCGCGCGCACGAGTCTGTTCCGGGCACGATCACCACGGCTCCCGGCGGTGTCGCCTGCAACGTGGCGCTGAATCTCGCACGCCTTGGTGTGGATGTCAGTCTTGTTGCCTGCATCGGCGATGACGACGACGGTCGACGGGTGACACACGAAATCGCGCACGCCGGCGTCGATACCCGCTACCTGTCGATCCTTCACTCGCAGAACACGGCGAGATACGTCGCGCTGCTGGACGATGACGGCGATATGCGCCTCGCTGTGTCATCCATGGATACCGTGGAGAAGCTGACGGCTGCTGACGTCACTGCACTGCGGGCCGAGACGAGGTCAGCGGCCGCTCTCGTCGCGGATGCCAACCTTCCGACCGACACACTACGTGAGGTACTGACGGCAGGCGGCACAGCCCTGCGCTGTGTTGATACCGTATCGGCCGCCAAATCGCCGCGCGTAACAGACTGCCTCGCCAATACAGATATTCTCAAAACGACATCCGCTGAAGCATCAGCACTGACGGGCGTGGATCCGGAACGCGCGAGCGATCTGTGCAGTGCACTGCTCGATCGTGGCGTGGGCATCGTGTTCCTGTCACTCGGCGCCAAGGGGCTTCGAGTTGCCATGCCGGGCTTTTCCGAAACCCTGGTGGCACCGTCAACCGGCAGGGTTCATTCAACGTCGGGCGCGGGCGATGCCTTGCTCGCAGGGATCGTGCTGGGCAGGCTCATGGGCGAGAGTGTCATCGACGCCGCGAACCTGGGACTGGCCGCGGCATCACTCACCCTTGCGTGCGACACCTCCACACGGGCGTCACTCTCTCGGGAACTGCTGATCGAAACAAGGAAGCAACGTGCAACAAATGCCTGAACTTTCCGACGACGTTGCTGATGCACTGGCCAGCGGTCGGCCGATCGTCGCGCTTGAGTCAACGATTATCAGCCACGGCATGCCGTACCCGCAGAATCGCGACACGGCTCTGCAGGTTGAACAATGTGTGCGAGATGCCGGCGCCACACCCGCCACGATTGCGGTCATTGACGGCGCACCCGTCGCCGGGACGACCGCCGACCAGATCGACCGCCTCGCGACCACGGAGGTCATCAAGGCCAGCCGGCGAGATCTCGCCATGTTGTGCGCTCGCGGACTGACCGGTGCGACCACGGTTGCCGCGACAATGATCATCGCGAAGCGCGCGGGCATCCGTGTATTCGCCACCGGCGGTATCGGCGGCGTGCATCGCGACGTAGCCACGACGATGGACGTCTCGGCAGACTTACAGGAGCTCGCGCGAACGCGCATTGCGGTGGTCTGCGCGGGCATCAAGTCGATTCTCGACCTGCCGCGCACGCTCGAATACCTGGAGACGATGGGGGTACCGGTACTTGGCTACCGCGCAGACGAGCTGCCGGCTTTTTACTCGCGCGACAGCGGGATCGCCGTGGACTACCGGGTCGACACGCCGACCGAGGTCGCCAAGGTCCTGCGAGCACAGGACGCACTTGGCCTGAACAGTGGTGAGCTCATCACCGTTCCCGTGCCGGAAGCGTCGGCCATTCCGTTTTCGCAAATGGAATCAGTCATCGAATCAGCCCTGGTCGATATGCAGGCTGCCGGTATTTCCGGCAAGGACACAACGCCCTTCCTGCTGTCGCGCGTGGCCGAGAAAACCCGTGGTGAGAGCCTCTCAACCAACATTGAGCTGATCATGAACAACGCGAGGCTGGCGGGCGAGGTCGCTGTTGCCTACGCGGAGTAGTTGCCCGGGCCCCGCGGGGCCCGGGCGCGTGTTACTACAGCGTCTTTTCGACGCGGATGACCTTGTGCATTTTCTTCGCAGTCGTGTCATCAACGAAGTTCACCGCGTCGTCGTAGCCGGCTGAACGGAGGATGGATTCGATCGACTGACGCGTTGCGTCATCAATCGTCTCGCCACTCAGGATCGTGATGCCGTCGTTGCCGCCGATGCGTTCAACCACGACGCGCTTGTCGGTCTCAACATCGATATCAAAATCGATATCCGCAGCGCCCAGTGCACCGTCGAACGCCGGGAGTTCGATGGTCTTGCCGTCGATATCGAGCTTGAAACCGGACTCGTCACGGCTCACGAGGATGTTACGGCCCTGGTCGTCCGTGAATGCGCGGTTCTCGCCGATTTGCAGATCCATCGGATTGAAATCCATGGTGTCGCTGGAGAACGCGATGTTGACGGGGTCGTCCCCATCCAGTGCAACGATCTTCACATCGAATTGCGTCTTGATGTCGTCGTCTGCCATCGCCGAAGCCGCCATGGCCAACAGGCCGGCAGCCAGTATCAGTCCTCGAGTCATTTTCGCCCCCTTTTTTCCTGGCGTTGTGGTTCCTGCCTGTATGGATGCGCGACCGGCCGGAAACGTCGCACGCGTCTCAACAAGTTGGCCGCGCTGCCGATACAGACACTAAGACGCGCGCGAAGACTACGGCAAAATGCATTCGATTTACCAGAAACAGCAGGATCAGGGCTTTCGCCTTCTTCGGTTCAAGGAACCGCTGGAAGGCGATTACCGTGCGCAGGTCCTTGGCAAGGGAATCTCCCAGCTTCGCTTTGCGCTGATCATCGGTGCCCTCGTCGGCTTCGCCCTGCCGGCAATGGACTACTTCTCGGACGGACTCGGTTTCAGCAGCGACGCCATTTACCTGCGCGCACTGCTCGTCCAGCCCATCGTGTGTGCAATGCTCGCAGCGACGTACTTCCGGGAGCTTCGCCCGATGCTGACGGCGCTGGCTATTGTTGCCAGCCTGGCATCGGCGGCGTCGGTTCTGTTTTTGAAGACCCTGGGTGAAACCTACGCGATCGCGACGAGTCTCCCTGCCTACATCCTGATCACCTTCTTCACTTATCTGTTTATAGGCCTGCAGTTCAGGCCGGCGCTCGCAACCAGCGCTACGGCTTTCCTGATGTACATTGCCGCGGGCCTTTACCTCGGGCACGACCCAAGCGCGATCCTGTACAGCGCCATTCTGCTGATGGTCGCCAACCTGATCGCTGCAACCGGACTCTATAACCTCGACTACAACCGGCGTATGAGCTTTCTGCGTGAGGGCGAACTGCGTTTTCGCGCCAGCCAGGACCCGCTGACGGGCATCGCCAACCGCGGGGCCTTCGAGGACTATTTCGAACGTGCCTGGAATCACTGCGCGCGGGAGCAGATCCCGATCGCGGTTGCGATGATCGATATTGATCACTTCAAGGAATACAACGACCTCTATGGACACCCGGCCGGCGACCAGTGCCTGAAGGCCATCGCGCCAATCATCGAGGACTCGAGTCAGCGACCGCTGGATTTTGCTGCCCGATACGGCGGTGAAGAGTTCGTCCTGTTGCTGCCCGGCTGCAACACACGCCGTGCCAAGGACATCATCGACGATTTGCGACGCAATGTGATCGCGAGCGTTATCGAACACGCGGGTTCGACGACCTCGGCCCTGCTGACGGTCAGCGCCGGCGTATCCAGCCTGATGCCGCGCAACGGCATCGATGATCGCCATGAACTGATTCGACTCGCCGACGACGCGCTTTACAAAGCAAAGTCAGACGGCCGCAACCGGGTGGCCGCGGCCGAGGAAAGCCTCGCGGACTCCCGGCTCGCCAAAGTGATTCGACTGGCCGACATACGCAAGCAGTCGACCAGTCGTTAGCCCTATCGCGGCGCGTTAAACGCGGTCGAGAAGAACAGGCTGTTCAGGAACAAGCGATTGGTTCCATACCAGTAGCCGCGGAAGTTGGGGTTGTCGGCAAACAGAATCACTGAACCCCTCCCTCTGCGCTGTGCGATGAGCGCCGGCGTCCCGGCGATTTTTTCGACGTTGTCGTCAGACGCATAACCGGACAGCAATGGTTCATCGGTGTAACGGATAACGACGCTGTACGGGTTCTCCAGTTCGTCCAGCGTGTCGGTCGTATTGCGATGCAGCGCAATGTCACGATCGCTGTAGCCAAACCCCATCGGGTGCGTGACGTCGATGTCACCGGCAAAAATTGCACCGCCGATAATGTCGACGGCTTCACGACGGTCCTTGCCCGCGTAGTCGAAACGCTCCTGCATTTCATCTTCTGGCGCGTCGTCCTCGTCGGCCGCGTCGTCATCGCCATCAGCACCAAACTCCTGCAGCCATTGCGCGCCACTACGGAAGCCGATCGCGGTCCCGCCTTCACGGATCCAGGTACCGAGCCGGCTCTTGAAACCATCGTCAAGGCTGCCGTAGCGACCGTTCGGTAACAGCAGGTGGGTGTAATCAGACAAGCGAAGACTGTCGAGCTGGTCCAGGTCGACGAGCACCAGCGGCATATGCATGCGGTAGTCGAGCAAATGCCAGATCTCGCCCGCGTCGTATCGGGACACCCGGTCACCAACGACCAGTACCGCCTTTGGCGCGGTCAGCGGTCGAAACGACGGGCCGCCGACGTTGACGCCGTCAGTGCCGTTGACACTGCGACCGGAGGTCAGCGCATGAACCCGGATATCGGGGGCTGATGCAGCGACTTCAGCCAGCTTCGCGTGAATCTCGTCCGCCGACATTGACTGACGCTCCAGCGGGACTACGACGTCACCGCGCGAAAAACTGCGCTCACCGTCGGTCGTTACTGCCTGGAACGGTTTCTTGGCGACCCGCGCGAGCATGCCGGTTTCCAGCAGTGCGGATACGGCTTTCGGTGCGTAATAGGGTTGCCATTCAACAACGTAGGCGTAAGACGACCTGGGAACTTCGGGCGTGGTCGGACCGGTATCGACGCCAGAGAAAGCGGTAGTGCGCACAGAGCGTAGCTCGCGATTGCCGAGCGACGCATAGTCAAGATTGAAGGCCAGCGGCATGGTCCACGTCGACACGTCGTAAAAGGTCGCGTCCTCGAAGGTGTCCACCGTCTCGAAGATGCTGCGGATCAACCGGAACTGCGGCTGGTTCAGGCGCACGAGCAGGGAGTCGTCAGCATCGAAGCGCTTGCCGTCGATCGTCACATCCGCGCTGAGCGCGTCCACGCCGATGCGGTGGTAGGTCAGTATGTCGGCGAAGGCATCCAGCCTCGCCGAGTCGCCGTTCGCGCTGAAGACGAAAGCCTTGGTCGGGTAGGACGCGGCCTCTTCGAGGGCCGACGTGTAGAACATCTTCTGGTATTCAAGGTACTCGGTGCGCAGGCCCGCGCCGGCGCGGATGCTCGAGATGCTCGTCCTGAACTGCTTGCGAATATTGTCGCGCAGCGTCCGCAGACCGTTGGCGGTTTCTATTTCACGGCCCAGTGCGGCGCCGGCCTCAAACAGGATCCCGACACCACCGTTAACCAGCGGGAAGGTCGATCCCTTGCCGACGTAGTAGTTGTCGAAGCGTTCGCCCTGCCAGTACAACGCACCCTCGGCATCCAGTGCTCGTTCATGGTAGCGAGCGGTTTCCGCCATCAATCGCTCGCCCTCGTCTAGTGCCAGCGGATTGGTGCGTGTCTTCTCGCCCGGGTGAAAGTAGTAGGTCTGGCTTGAGCCCATCTCGTGGTAGTCGACAGTCAGAATCGGCCGCCATTCGTGCCACTTGCGCATCCACGCGCGCGCCTCAGGCTGCGTGAGCAACAGCCACTGGCGGTTGAGGTCAAACCAGTAGTGGTTGGTTCGCGCAAATGTCCAGCTGAATTGGTGCTCCAGGTGGTTGGGGTCCGAGATCGGTCGCTGGCCACCGTAGTCATCGACCCAGGCGATACGCTTGGCCTGGCCGTCCGGGTTGTAGACTGCTGTCACGAGAACCACACTGTCCTCGAGGATTGACGTGGTCTCGTCATCCTGGGCGGCGGCGAGGTGAAAGATGAACGGCAGCGCGGTATCCATGCTGCTCGCCTCGGCACCGTGCACGCCATAGTTGACCCACGTGATCATCTTCATGTCGTCGACGCTGGCCGGTGGCTCACCGTCACCGCTCAATCGACGATGCTGCTTGCGAATGTCGTCCAGGTTCGCGTGGTTGTCTTCGCTGGTAGCGACTACGTGCAGGATCGGGCGTCGCTCATGCGAATAACCAATCACCTCGACGGTAAGCCGCGGACTCTGTTCAGCCACCGTCGTGATGTAGTCCACCAGCTGGTGATAGCGGACCGGGTGGTGGCCCAGTTTAAAGCCCAGGAAACTCTCCGGCGTCGGTATGGACGGGTCGTAGGCAACCTCAGCCGGGAACATCTCGCCTTCATCGTTGTAGACATCGGCGGATAACGGCGAGGCCAGCAAAAGCAGCAGCGGTATCAATCTCATCGCGGGAATCCTTGGTGCGGGCCGAGCATTCTAGCGGAAGTCGTCCGGGTTTCGGGCGCTAAACAGCAATCACCGCGCTCGCCCGTGCCGGTGTCCGATTGGCCATCAGAACAAGCACGACAGGGTGTAACCGGCCTGTAACGGGGGGACTGGTATTTTTCAGCCTCTGCCGTGCCGATCTGATACCCCTATGGACCTAATACTGCTGTTCGCTGTAGCGGGTGGTGCTCTCTACCTTGCCCGTCGCATCCAGGTAAGGCTGCGCCTCTCGCGCGCCAAACATCCGTCGCTCGCCGGTCACGCAAGAATCTCGCGTCGTCTCGCGAAGCAAGTGCCCTTCTACGAGTACACCGACGATGAGGCCTTTGACCTCGACGGTGCGGCAAGTAACGTGGCGGCGCGGCGACGCGAGGCATTCGACCGACTGGCCGGCAAACTCGGTGCGAAGTCGCCGATAACGGTCGAACAGACAGCCGAGCTCGAGTCGTCCATCTCCGACATGCAGTTTACCAACGCAAACCGCGTGCCCTTCCAGTTCCGTAATCGTGTACGCAAAGCTTTCAGGCTCGGCGCACTCGCGGACAAAACCGAAGGGGTAAAGATTCGCAATCTCGACGGTAACTGGTCGTACGACGTAGGCGGCTCCTATGGCGTGAATCTCCTGGGCTACCACTTCTACAAGGACTGCATAGACCGCGCCGTCGAGCGGGTTCGCGACCTGGGGCCGGTGCTCGGTCCCTATCACCCGCTGATCGGCGAAAACGTCGATATGATCCGCCAGGTATCGGGCCTGGACGAAGTGTCTTTTCACATGTCCGGCACCGAGGCGGTCATGCAGGCCGTTCGTCTCGCGCGATATCACACGAAGCGTTCCCACCTGGTCATGTCCACGGGCGCCTATCACGGCTGGTGGGACGGCGTGCAGCCGGGTGTCGGCCACCAGCGCAGCCTGAACGACATCTACATGCTCAAGGACATGAGTGAAGACACGCTGCACGTGTTGATGACGCGTAACGACATCGCCTGCGTGCTCATCAATCCTCTGCAGGCGCTGCACCCGAACTCCAGTCCATCCAGCGATGCAATGTTAATCAACAGCAAGCGCAATGCGTGCTTCGACAAGCAAGCCTATGCGGACTGGCTGCGCCAGGTGCGCGAGGTCTGCACGGCGCGTGGCATCGTGCTCATCTTTGACGAGGTGTTTGTCGGCTTCCGGCTGGGCCAGGGCGGCGCGCAGGAATTTTTCGACGTGAAAGCCGACATGGTCACCTACGGCAAGACCATTGGCGGCGGCCTGCCAATCGGCGTACTCGCCGGTCGCGCTGACCTCATGAAGCGCTACCGCGATGACCGACCCGCGGATGTGAGCTTCGCCCGAGGCACCTTCAACTCGCATCCGTATGTCATGGCAACGACCAACGAGTTCCTGAAAGTCGCTGTCACCGTCGAATTCGCTGAACAGGCCGCGGCCGCCGAGGCGATATGGAATGCGCGCACCGCCGAGATGAACCGTCGGCTGGAGGACGCCGGCGTACCCGTCCGTGTTCGCAACATGTCGTCGATATGGATGTTCGTGTACTCGCAGCCGGGACGCTACAACTGGATGCTGCAGTATTACCTGCGTGCTGAGGGCCTGAGCTTGAGCTGGGTGGGCACCGGCCGCTTTATCTTCAGCCACAACTACACCGACGAGGACTTCGACGCCGTGGCCGACCGGGTTGTTGCCGCCGCGCTCGCCATGCGCGAGGACGACTGGTGGACCGTGCCGGAAGACGTGACCAACGCGTCGATCCAGAAACAGGTATTCCGCGAGGTCATCGCGAAGCGGTTCGGAAGAGCGTAGGAATTTCCCGCTGTATGAACAAAAAAAAGCCGCCCGATGGGCGGCTTTTTTTATCTGGATGGAAGACGGAGGTCAGGCAACCATGTCCTGTTTTTCGTTCTCTTCCTGATCGTCATGGCCAGTGTGGCTCATCGGGTCGATCAGTTCGCCGCGCATCAGTGCGAGCGGTGACTTGCTATAGATCCGGAAGTCGTTGAACGGATCCGTCAGGATCTTCGTCGCCCATACAAGCCCCGTCTGCACGTTATCGATAAAGAACAGGTGAACGGTCCTGGCAATCAGTGCAAACACTGCGAGCCACAACCACATGACGGCCAGGTTCTGCATGAAGCTGTCCAGGTCCGTGTAGGCCGGCATAAAACCGAACAGGCTCGGATTGAAGTACAGCACCAGGGGGGATGCCGCCCACAGAGACTGCAGTACGCGCTTGCGGTGCAGGTTGTAGCCGACCTTGATGTCTTCCTTGTGCTCGTGCGTCGCGTGGTTGACGTGGTCGTAGCTGCGCGGCTCAAAAAAGAAGTGACCGATCTGTCGCAGCCACATGGCGACGATCCAGCCCAGCAGGGCCGCCAGCCCCGGATTGACGAACATCAGCGCGTAGCAGGCG
>CAZSIQ010000104.1:0-9586 GCA_964606915.1 uncultured Woeseiaceae bacterium
GCGCCTTGGGCGTTTCTGCTGCTGGTTTCGGCGCCGGGGCGGCCGCGGGTGTCGATTTGGCAGTGACCTTGGTAAAGGCGCTGTCGGGGCCATCCAGGTGGTGCTTGACCGATGCATCGACGGCCAGCCGCACACGGCCGGGCGACGCCGGCTTGAGCAGGAAGCGATATACCTTGCCGCGGTTTATCAGGTCCATCAGCATCTCGCCTTCCTCGCGGCGCCCCGCAACGATGGACACCAGTCGCGGTTTCTGCGACTGCAGATGCTGGGTCAGTTTCTCTACGTTGGGGCCAACCAGTGCCGCGTCGACGATGCTGACGCCAACCGGGTGGGCAGCGAGCATCTCGCTGGCCTGCTTGATGCTGTTCGCATAGAGCACGGTGTGCATGCCCCGGCAGCATTCCTTGATGGCGGACAGGAACTCCTCATCCTTGGTCATGACGAGCAGCGAAACGGCTTGCGCGCCAACCGGCGTTTCTGCACCGATCTTCTCGGGGTCGAGTACAGCATGGGTGCCGGTGCCGTCGCTGACGATCGTTGAGCCGTTATCAGCTGTTTCCATGACGATGTGTTCGGCAGTGCCTTCGTCCGGCGGTACCGCGTTGTCGTTTGCCGATTCGCTGATCGACATCAGGCGCATCTGCTGCGTCGCCGCTTCAACAAGTTTGGTCAGGTTCTTGGGATCCACGCCGCCGCGAATCACCTGGAAAATTTCGGAATCGCCTACCAGCGCTTCAACTTCGGGGTCTTCATCACCGGTCAGCAGGATGCCTACCGTCTCGGGAGAACGTTTCTTCGCTTCTCTAAGGGCTTCCGCGCCGCTCATTCCAGGCAGCGCATTCGCCGAGACGATGACGTGGATCGGTGTCTCGCCCAGCGTATTCAGAGCGTCAAAACCGCTGGTAGCGCAGTGGACTGTATAGTGGTCATCGAAGCCAGCACTCATCTGGTCGAGCGCAGTCTGATCGCTATGCAGCAGCAGAACCTGGGTTTTAAATTGCTCCGCGGGCACCTTTGTCTCCTGTACGGTTTATGTCGAATCCGGGTTGGACCGAGGGTTCGAGGCAGTATAGGAGGGCGGTCGCGCAACACGACTTAATGGGGCTGTTTTATGTCTGAATCTGTGACACGGCGCACAGGCAAAGTGACGGTTACATCACGTTTGAGGTGCTCCCGGTACCGGAAATTTCAGTTTCCGCTGCGAACGCGCCTGCTTCAGTTGCTGTCGCTGGACCACATGGCGCGAGCGTCGATTTCGGCCTTCAGCGACGAAATGGCGTCGTCCAGACCCATGACAGACTGGCGCTTCGAACCGAGTCGCCGCACGGCAACGGTGCGCTCGTCGATCTCTCGCTGGCCCACGGCCAACAGGACGGGAACCTTGCTAACGCTATGCTCACGGACCTTGTAGGAGATCTTCTCGTTGCGCAGATCGGCTTCCGCGCGGATGCCTTTCGACCGCAATACATCGACAATTTCGTGCGCATAGTCGTCCGCCTCTGACGTAATCGTCAGGACCTTGACCTGGTCCGGTGCCAGCCAAAGCGGCAAATGGCCGGCATGGTGTTCTATCAGGATTCCGATGAAGCGCTCCAGCGAACCGAAGATGGCGCGGTGCAGCATGACCGGCAGGTGCTTGTCGCCATCCTCACCGATGTAGTGCGCGCCCAGGCGGCCGGGCATATTCAGGTCCACCTGGAGTGTGCCGCACTGCCAGTCGCGGCCGATCGCGTCGCGTAGAACGAATTCCAGTTTCGGTCCATAGAAGGCGCCTTCGCCCGGATTGTGCGTGTACTCGAGCCCGCGCGTCTCCAGGGCCTCAATCAGCGCTTTCTCCGACTGGTCCCAGATCGCGTCGTCGCCAACGCGCGTCTCGGGCCTGTCCGCGAACTTGATGCGCACGTCATCGAAACCGAAGCTCTTGTATATCGTAAGGATCAGGTCGCAGACGGCAATCGATTCGGCGGTTATCTGTTCCGGCGTGCAGAACACATGGGCGTCATCCTGCGTGAATGCGCGTACGCGCATCATGCCGTGAAGGGCGCCGGACGGCTCGTAGCGGTGGACCTTGCCGAACTCCGCGAGGCGGAGGGGCAGGTCGCGGTAACTCGTGATGCCCTGCTTGAAAACCTGGACGTGACCGGGGCAGTTCATCGGCTTGATCGCATAGGTGCGGCCGTCGACGGTGTCCGTCGTAAACATGTGTTCGCCGAAGGAATCCCAGTGTCCTGATGCTTCCCACAACGAACGGTCGACCACCTCCGGCGTGCTGATTTCCCGGTAGCCGGCGGCGTTTTGCTGTTCACGCATGAACGCGATCAGCTGCTGGAACAGCGCCCAGCCTTTCGGGTGCCAGAACACGGCACCCGGTGCCTCTTCCTGGAAGTGGAACAGGTTCATGAGCTTACCGATGCGTCGGTGGTCGCGCTTCTCGGCTTCTTCGAGCATGCGCAGGTACTGGCGCAGTTGCTTGTCGTTTGACCAGGCCGTGCCGTAGACGCGCTGCAGCATCTCGTTGTTCGAATCCCCGCGCCAGTAGGCACCGGAGACGTGTGTCAGCTTGAAGGCCTTGCCCAGCCGGCCCGTCGACGGCAGGTGAGGGCCGCGGCAGAGATCGATAAAGTCGCCCTGGCGATACAGCGTCAGGGTCTCATCTTCAGGAATGTCCTCGATGATCTCGGCTTTGTATTCCTCGCCCATGTTGCGGAAGAATTCGACCGCGTCGTTTCGTGTCCAGACCTCGCGGGTGATGACCTCGTCGCGATCAACAATCTCCTGCATGCGTTTCTCGATCGTCTCGAGATCCGCCTCGGTGAACGGCTCTTCCCGCGAGAAATCGTAATAGAAGCCGTTTTCAATGGCCGGGCCGATCGTGACCTGCGTCTCCGGCCAGATTTCCTTGACGGCCTGCGCCAGCACGTGTGCGGCGTCGTGGCGCAGCAACTCCAGGCCGTCGTCGCTGTCCCGTGTGACGATTTCGACCGTTGCATCGCGCTCAATCTCGCGGTCGAGATCGCGGAGCTCGCCGTCAACGCGAACGCAGACGGCCGCTTTTTCAAGGCTCTTGCTGATGTCCGCGGCTACGGCTCGGCCGCTGACCGCGGCGTCAAATTCCCGGACGGAGCCGTCCGGCAGGGTGATACTGGGCATGGGTGCTGGCGCTGTTTCGAAAGAGCCGGATTGTACACGCCGATGCGTCCTGTCCATAGCCGTGTACAATCCGGCTCCGCCACCGGGCGAATACCCCCAACTGGCGTACACTACGCCGCTCACAGCCAGACTATTCGGTATGAACGAAGAGACCCACCGCGACTTTATTCGCCAGATCATTCACGACGACCTGGAATCGGGTAAGCACGAGCAAATCGTCACCCGTTTTCCACCGGAACCGAATGGCTACCTGCACATCGGCCATGTGATGTCGATTTGCCTGAATTTTGGTGTCACTGGCGAGACCGCCGGCAGGACATTTCTGCGTTTCGACGACACCAACCCCGGCAAGGAGGATATCGAGTTCGTTGATGCCATTCAGGAGGACGTTCAGTGGCTGGGATTCGGCTGGGATGATCGCCTGACGCACGCCTCGGACTATTTCGAACGCATGTACGAGGCGGCCGAAAAGCTCATCGAACTCGGGCTGGCCTATGTGGACAGTCTCAGCGCAGACGAAATCCGCGAATTCCGCGGCACGCTGACCGAACCCGGCCAAAACAGCCCGTACCGCGATCGCAGTGTCGAGGAGAACCTCGACCTGTTCCGTCGTATGCGCGCCGGCGAGTTCGGCGACGGAGAACACCTCCTGCGGGCGAAGATCGATATGGCGTCGCCCAACATGAATCTGCGCGACCCTGCGTTGTACCGTATCCGTCACGTCGCCCACCAGAACACCGGCGACGCCTGGCCGATCTACCCGATGTATGACTTCGCGCACACCCTGTCTGATGCTTTCGAGGGCATCACGCATTCGTTGTGTACCCTGGAGTTCGAGGATCATCGCCCGCTGTACGACTGGTTCCTGGACCAGCTCAAGCCCGAGCATCGACCGCGCCAGATCGAGTTTTCTCGGCTGAACCTTGCCTACACGGTGACCAGCAAACGCAAGTTGCTTCGCCTGATCGAAGAGGGTGTCGTCAGCGGCTGGAACGATCCACGCATGCCGACGATCGCCGGCATGCGCCGCCGCGGTTATCCGGCGAAAGCCCTGCGTGAATTCGTGCGCCTGGGTGGCGTGACCAAGAAAGACAAACTGATCGAGATGGGTGTGCTCGAGAATTGTGTGCGCGAGGCCTACGGCGACATCGCGCCGCGTCGCATGGGCGTGTTGCGTCCCCTGAAAGTGGTCCTGACCAACTACCCGGATGAGCAGGTCGAGACGATGACGTCCATGAACCATCCGAACGATCCGGCGATGGGCGAACGCGATGTGCCGTTCTCCCGGGAGCTCTGGATCGAACAGGACGACTTCATGGAAGAGGCACCGCGCAAGTTCTTCCGACTTAAGCCCGGCGGTGAAGTACGGCTGCGCAATGCCTACATCATTCAATGCAACGAGGTCGTCAAGGACGACGATGGCAACGTGATCGAGCTGCACTGCAGCTACGATCCTGAGACGCGCAGCGGCATGCCGAACAGCGACCGCAAGGTAAAGGGCACCATCCATTGGGTGTCAGCTCGCCATGGCATCGAGGCTGAAGTGCGTCTTTACGATCGCCTGTTCCGTGAAGCGCAGCCGAATTCAGCCGACGACTTCATGCAGGTCCTGAATCCGGATTCGCTGGAGACCGTCAGCGCTGTTTTGGAGCCGTCACTGGCCGACATCGGCGACGGTGAGGCCGTGCAGTTCGAACGCCTCGGCTATTTCTGCACCGACAGCGTGGACCACTCGGCGGAGAAGCCGGTGTTCAACCGGATCGTGACGCTTCGCGACTCCTGGGCGAAGCTCGAGAAGCAAGCGATGCAAAACGTCGAATCCAGTTAAGCGAGCCAGGCTATGGCGAGCGTTGGGTTTGTCGAACGGCTTGACGCCTAGCCGCCGATAATGGTGACCGGCGCACCCCGTGCAACGCCGAGCCCGTCGGCCGCGTGCCCCTCGGCACGCGCGATTTCAACCACGTCAAACGAATTGATCAGCGCCAGGTAGTCACCGGGCGTTGCCCGTCCGTAGGTCTCGATCATCGGTAGCTCAAGGCCGGCAAATCGCACCCGAGGTGCGGTCATGCCGGCAATCATCGACGATTCGATATTGCTGATCAGGTTACCAAAGGTGTCTACCGTGACGATCGTTCCGCTGATGCGATCTGCCTGGCGGTCGGGCGGGTCGATCCAGTCCGGAATCCAGTCGTCGGTCGGCGTACCCAGGTCTTCGCAGCGCCGCCGACCTGATGCCAGTTCCGCGGCGACCGGCGCGAAGATGTCCCGGCCGTGGAAGGTGCTTGATGGCTCGCCGAGGCCGAGGGCGTCCAGCGCCGAGTGGTCGAGGTGGAAAAGCCTCGCGTCATGTTCATCGAGAAGACGAGCGAGCAGACCGTTGTCCGGAGCGATGAACGTATGTTCGTCGCACTCCGCGAGCAAGATGTTTCGTTCGGTTCCAACGCCCGGATCAACGATCGCGACATGCACCGTACCTTTCGGGAAGTAATGGTATGACTTGCTGATCCAGAAACCGGCCTCCGGTGGCCACTGCGCCGGAATATCGTGGATCAGGTCGACGATCTGCGCCTCCGGGAAGCGCGACAGGATCACGCCTTTCATGATGGCTGTGAATGGCCCCCGGTGACCAAAGTCCGTGGTTGTCGTGATGATCCCGGAGGCTTTCATTCAGGCGGCCAATTCGTCCAGATGCTTGTCCGCGTTACCAAGGATCTGGTCGATGACCGTCAGTCGTTTGAAATAGTGTGCGATGTCCATTTCCCAGGAGACACCCATGCCACCGTGCAGCTGGACCGCTTCCTGGCCGACTTTTCGGCCGACGGTTCCCACCTGGTATTTGATGGCCGAAATCGCCCGGCGGGCTTCGTCGCTGCCAGCGTCGACGCTGGTCGCCGCCCAGACCAGCAGCGAGTAGCTCTGTTCGCAGGCGGTAAACATATCCACCATCCGATGCTGCAGCGCCTGGAAGGAACCGATAGGTACGCCGAACTGCACACGGTTCTTGGAGTACTCAACGGTCTTCTCGGTCATGATGCGCATGATGCCGACGGCCTCGGCGCAGACAGCCAGCGTCGCGTCCTGCAGGGCCGCGTCGAGCGCTGCATAGCCATTGCCGATCTCACCGAGAACGCGGCTTGCATTGACGCTGACTCCGTCCAGTGTGATCTCGGCGGCCTGCTGGCCGTCGACCGTGGGGTAGCGCTGCACGTGCACATTGGCGTCGGACGCCTTGACGGCAAACAGCGTGATGCCATCAGTGTCCTGGTCGCCGCCGCTGGTCCGCGCCGGGACGATAATCAGCTCTGCGTTGCCGCCGTTAATGACGACACCCTTGGTGCCGTTTAACTGCCAGTTGTCGCCGTCGGCCTTCGCGGACGTCCGCACGTCTGCCGTGTTGTAGCGTGCCTGGGGTTCTACCCACGCCAGCGTCGCCTGCAGTTCGCCGCCAATGAGTGGCTCCAGGTACTCGGCCTTCTGATCCGCGCTGGCAACCCGGCGCAGGATGCCTCCGGCCAGTACAACATTGGCGAGATACGGCTCAATGACCAGCCCTCTGCCGAACTGCTCCATGACGACCATCATGTCTACAGCGCCGCCGCCGATACCACCGTCCTCTTCCGAGAAGGGGATGGCTGTCCATCCGAGCTCGGCGAACGTCTGCCAGACGTCCTTGCTGTAGCCATCGTCGCTGGCGGCAATTTTCTGGCGGGTGTCAAAGTCGTAGTCGTTGGCGATGAACTTCTGCACGCTGTCGAGCAGCATGGCCTGCATTTCATTCAATGAAAAATCCATGGCGGCCTCCTTATAGCCCGAGCACGTGCTTGGCAACGATGTTGCGCTGGATCTCGTTGGACCCGCCGTAAATCGATGCCTTGCGATAGTTGAAGTAGCGCAGCGCTGTCTTGGTTTCCACGCCTTCGCCGACGAATTCGTCTTCCGGGTAATCGGCACGGAACTGTCCGGGAACGTAAGGCAGAGCGTAGTAGCCGGCTGCCTCCATAAACAGGGTGTCGATCGCCTGCTGGATCTCGGTGCCCTTGAATTTGAGAATCGAGGACTCGGCTCCCGGGGCTTTGCCGGCCGACAGGGTAGCCAGCGTCCTCAGTTCCGTGAACTCAAGCGCTTTGAGTTCAACTTCAACGGCTGCGATCTTGCGCATGAAGTTGCGGTCTTCTGCCAGCGGCGCGGCGCCGCGCACTGACGTAGCCGCCTGTTCGCGCAGTTTGCCGAGTCGGTATTCCGATGTTGCTACGCCGGCCGTACCGGTCCGCTCGTGCTCAAGCAGCACCTTGCCGTATGTCCAGCCCTTGCCTTCCTCGCCGACCAGGTTTTCGACCGGGACACGAACGTTCTCGAAGTGGACCTCGTTGACCTCGTGGCCACCCTCGATCGTGATGATCGGTTTGACGGTAATGCCCGGTGTCTTGATGTCGACAAGGATGAAGCTGATACCTTCCTGTCGGCGAGCGACGTCGGAGGTGGTGCGGACCAGGCAGAATATCCAGTCCGCATACTGTCCCAGCGTGGTCCAGGTCTTCGTGCCGTTGACAACCCAGTGGTCGCCGTCCAGCTCAGCGCGGGTCTTCAGCGACGCGAGGTCAGAGCCGGATCCCGGTTCCGAGTAGCCCTGGCACCACCAGACCTTGCTGGACAGGATATCGGGAAGGAATCGCTGCTTCTGTTCGTCGTTGCCGAAGGTATAGATGACCGGCCCGACCATGCCGAGGCCGAAGGGCACGATGACCGGCGCGTTCGCGGCTGCCATCTCGCGCTGGAAGAAGTACTTCTGCACGACATTCCAGCCGGTGCCTCCGTACTCGACGGGCCAGTTGACGCCGGCCCAGCCCTGTTCATGCAGCAGTTGCTGGAAGCGCACCATGTCTTCGCGCTCCAGCGGAATACCGTGGTCCTGCTTGTGCCTGATGTCTTCCGGCAGGCGATCCGCAAAGAATGTTCGGACTTCATCGCGAAACGCGAGGTCTTCCTTGGAAAAAGTGACGTCCATTCTGACTCCCGGGGGTCGATTGGTTTCTTGGTTATCGGGTGTTCGAGGAGGACTCGTTCGGGCATCATACCGGCATGAATTCCGCACCCGAATCCGTACCGAGTTCCCGGCCGCTCGTCGACGCTCTCGCGCGGCCGTTGCATGACCTGCGCATTTCGCTGCTCGATCGATGCAATTTTCGATGCCCGTACTGCATGCCGGCCGCAGAGTTCCACGCCGACTACGAGTTCCTCACTCGTGGGCAGAGATTATCACATGACGAAATCTACAAGGTCGCGCAGGTGTCAGCTTCGCTGGGTGTGTCAAAGCTGCGACTGACCGGCGGCGAACCGCTGCTGGACAAGAAGCTGCCGGACCTGGTTGCGCGACTGGCCACGCTCTCCGGCATTGATGACCTGGCGCTCACGACCAACGCCATGCTGCTGGCGCCGGTGGCGGCCGAACTGGCGGATGCCGGCCTGCAGCGGGTCACGATCAGTCTCGACAGTCTCGATCCTGATGTGTTCCAGCGTATGAGCGGCGGTCGCGGCGATCTTGCGACGGTGCTCGAAGGCATCGCAGCCGCGGAGGCCGCCGGTCTGTCACCGATCAAGATCAACGTCGTCGTGCAACGAGGTGTTAACGACCACACGGTCCTGGACTTGCTGGAGCACTTCCGGGGTACCGGCCATATCGTCCGACTGATCGAGTTCATGGATGTTGGCAACCGCAACGGCTGGCGCATGGACCAGGTCGTGCCGTCGAAAGACCTGTTACGGCAAATCGAGGGGCGCTGGCCGGTTCGTGCGCTGGACCAGAACTACCCGGGCGAGGTCGCTCGACGCTACCAGTACGTTGATGGCGAGGGTGAAATCGGCTTTATCTCGTCGGTCACCGAGCCCTTCTGCGGCAGCTGTTCACGCGCCCGCCTGTCGGCCGACGGCACGTTGTACACCTGCTTGTTTGCGACGCATGGAACCGACCTGAGAGAGCCCCTGCGCAACGGTGCCGACGATGGCGAGCTGGCTGATATCCTCAAGCGCATCTGGCTGCAGCGCGCCGATCGCTACAGCGAATTGCGCCGTCCTGACGTTGCCGCTGCGCATCCCCTGTCGAAAGTCGAGATGTACAGGATAGGCGGCTAGACATGACGAAGCTTACGCATATTGATGACAACAACCGGCCCACGATGGTCGATGTCGGCGACAAGTCGGTGACGCGTCGCGAGGCGACCGCCCGCTCCGAAATCAGCCTGCCGCCAGAGGTCTTGGCGGCGATCGAGGGCGACGAAATCCACAGCAAGAAGGGCCCCGTGTTCGCGACGGCGATTATCGCCGGCGTCATGGCCGCCAAGAAAACCCACGAACTGATCCCGTTCTGTCACCCGCTGGGACTGGAAAAATGCACCATTGATATCCATATCGAAGGCAACAGGGCAGTGATCGACGCGGT
>CAZSIQ010000105.1:0-9452 GCA_964606915.1 uncultured Woeseiaceae bacterium
GGGTCGAAAGGTAACCAGAACCGTATCGAACACCGCAGGGAGCGCTAATTCGTCGTTTGTCAGCTTAACCAAGGTCGAGCTGGCGCGCATCTCCCAGTACAGAATCGACCCGATCCGATATGACTTTAAGGCGATCACTGAAGTTTCCTTCCATCGCTTCGTCACGGGCCTGCGCGTGTAACAGATCGTTTGCCATGTTCAGGGCCGCCATCACCGCGATGCGATCGAGACCGACCACACCTGACTTGTCGCGGACTTCACGCATTTTTTCATTCAGCATCTCCGCCGAATCCAGCAGCTCTGTGCGCTGGCTGGCGGGGCAGGCGACCTGGTACTCCTTGTCAAGGATGCGAACGCTGACCTGCGTAACCTGTTCGTCCATTTTCATCAGGTTCCCTGTTCCATGGCTTTGAGACGGCCGATCATGGCTTCCACCCGAGCACGAACCTGCTCGTTTTTCTGCAGCAACGTCGCCCGCTCCGCGGTCAGCACGTCCTGCCGCTGTTTCAGGGAGCGATTTTCGTCCTGAAGCTGGTCGCAAACCCGGACCAAAGCGTCGACACGCTGTTCCAGTCGCTTGAGTTCGCCTTCGAAGGTGGAGTTGATATCGTCCGCCATGGCGCCAATATAGTCACGCACCCGGCATGAATCAATCGTTTGCCGGTAAAACCGGGGTTTGTGATCTGCGCCACAGGCGTGGGATCATTCGCGACCTTCAGGCTTGGCGTAAGCACGCGGAATGACTACAGATATCGATTACGAAGAATTGGACGACGCGTTGCGGCGCTGCGGCGCGAGCTGGGACGCTGCGCAGGTGCACGGACTGCTGAGCAGCCGACTCGCGGTCGCGGGTACCGAGGCGGGTTTCGGCTGGCTGCAGCTGGTCCTGGACGGAACCGATCCTTCCAATGCGCTGACCAACGAGTGCGAGTCACTGCTGTCCACGTTGTTCGAGCGAACGGGGTCGGCACTGTCAGCACGCCTGTCGGAATTTACCCCCGTATTACCTGACGACGCGGCAGCGGCCGAAATACGCGCAGAGGCGCTCGCGCACTGGTGCGAAGGCTACCTGCACGGCCTGGTGTCTGCCGACCATGGCGACGAGCTTCGTGCGCGCCTGTCTGCCGAGCCGATCGCCGACATCATCAAGGACATGCTGCAGATCACGCGCGCCACGGCGGAGGACGTCGAGGATGAAGAGGCTGAAGAGGCCTATATGCAACTCGTCGAATACCTTCGCGTATCCGCGCAGCTCGTCTTCGAGGAACTCGAGGACCTGCGGCAACCGGACGACAAATCGGATGCCGTGCACTGACGGCAGCCAGGAGACTCATGAAACCAGAGGAATTTGCGCGACGCCGTCGCCAGTTAATGCGGATGATGGGGAGTGGCGGTATCGCCATCCTTCCGTCGGCACCGGTCCGGATTCGCAGTCGCGACGTTGAGCATCGCTACCGCCAGGACAGTGACTTCTATTACCTGACCGGGTTCGAAGAACCCGAAGCCGTAGCCGTGCTGGTACCCGGTCGCCAGAACGGTGAGTTCATCCTGTTCTGCCGCGAACGCGACAAGGCGAAGGAGATCTGGGACGGTTATCGAGCGGGTCCAGACGGCGCGGTTTCCGATTTCCACGCCGACGACGCCTTTCCTATCGAGGACATCGACGACATTCTTCCGGGCATCATGGAATCGTGTTCGCGTGTCTACTACGCGATGGGCCTGAACCCGGACTTCGATACTCACATGGCGGAATGGGTGAATTCCCTGCGCTCCGGTGGCTCGCGAGGTGTGCATGCACCGGAAGAGTTCATCGCGCTGGATCACCTGCTGCACGACATGCGCCTATACAAGAGTCGCGCCGAGATTGCCGCCATGCGCCGTTCTGCCAAAGTGGCGGTCAACGCACACAAACGCGCGATGAAGGCGACCCGCCCCGGGCGATATGAATTCGAGATCGAGGCCGAGTTCCTGCACGAGTTTCGCCAGCATGATGCATGGATGTCTTACAGCCCGATCGTCGGTGGCGGCGAAAACGCCTGCACGCTGCACTACGTGACAAATCGCGATGCACTCAAGGACGGTGACCTGTTGCTGATCGACGCGGGATGCGAACTGGATTACTACGCGTCCGACGTCACGCGGACCTTTCCGGTCAACGGTCGTTTTTCGCCCGAGCAACGGGCTGTCTATGAAATCGTGCTCGAAGCGCAGCTCGCTGCGATCGACAAAACCGTGAAGGACAATCACTGGAACGAACCGCACGATGCCGCGGTGCACGTCATCACGCGAGGCCTGAAGAAACTCGGCCTGCTCGAAGGCAGCTTGACTCGCCTGATCAAGGACGGCGCTTATCGCGAGTTTTTCATGCACAAGACCGGACACTGGCTGGGGATGGACGTGCATGATGTAGGTGACTACATGGTCGGTGATGAATGGCGTCTGCTGGAGAACGGTATGGTGACCACCGTCGAGCCGGGCATCTACATTCCGAATTCCCGCAAAGTACCGGCTCGCTGGCGGGGCATCGGTATTCGTATCGAGGACGATGTCGCGGTGACCAACAAGGGCCCGGATGTGCTCAGCAAGGGACTCGCCAAGGAGCCCGACGACATCGAAAAGCTGATGGCGGCTGCATGAGCGGTTCCTTTGACATCGTGATCGGTGGCGGCGGCATGATTGGCACGTCGCTCGCGCTTGCGCTTGAACCCCTGGGTCTCAAGGTCGCGGTGGTCGAGCCGGTACAGGTTACAGACGCCGAACAACCGAGTTTCGACGAACGCTCAACGGCGTTGTCGCGCAGCACACAGCGCATGTTCTCTGCGATGGGTCTGTGGGATGACGTGGTGTCCGCCAGCACGCCCATTCAACGCATTCACGTGTCCGACCAGGGACGCTTTGCCTTCTCGCACATCGATGCAGAGGAGCAGGGCGTCGAGGCGCTTGGTCACGTGGTGATCAACCGTGTACTGGGCGGGGTGCTTCGAGAACGCCTGCACAGCTCAAACGTGACGTTTATCTGTCCTGACCGTATTTCGGCCGTGGACGAGCAGGCAGATCATGTGCAGTTGACGCTCGAATCCGGCGACACGATTGAGGCCGGACTGCTGGTAGCCGCCGATGGTGCGCGATCCGGTTTGCGGGAGCAGCTCGGTATCGGTGTCGAGCGCAAGGACTACGGGCAGTCCGCAATCATTGGAAACCTGCTTCCGGAACGTGCGGCGGCCGGTGTGGCTTACGAGCGCTTTACTGAAGACGGGCCGCTGGCGATGTTGCCGATCGCCGATAAGCGGGTCGCGTTCGTCTGGGTAACCGGTCACAGCCACGCCGATGAACTGGTTGACCAGGACGACGCGACGTTTACAGAGACACTGCACGACGCATTCGGACACCGACTGGGTGAATTTTCGAAAATCGGTACACGCACGCGTTACCCGCTCACCCTAAGTAAGGCGCATCGACTACGCACGTCGCGAAGCGTGCTCGTCGGCAACGCCGCCCACGGGCTGCATCCGGTCGCGGCGCAGGGATTCAACCTTGGATTGCGCGATGTCGCCGCGTTGTGTGACTGCATCAAGGATGCACCCGGTGATGTCAACGAGCAGCTTGAGCGCTATGCATCCTGGCGCCGCAAGGACCAGGGCAGGCTCGTTTCAATTACCGACGGTCTTGTCGAGTTGTTTCGCTCGCCGAATCCCGTTGCTCGTGCCGGTCGCGCCATCGGCATGCTGGGCTTCGACCTGATTCCCGGCGTGCGGCAGGCGTTTGCACGCCAGATGATGGGGCTCAATGGTCGTTTACCGCGATTGTCTCGCGGCGTGCCGCTTTCATGAGTCGACGTATCGTCATCGTCGGGGCCGGTGTGATCGGCCTGACCGCCGCCGCACTGCTTGATGATCAGCGTGTCGACGTGACACTGATCGATCCGGCAGACGGCCCGCCGCCGGATGACGGCGACGTGAGCCTTCGTGTCTCCGCAATCGCGGCCGGTTCTGTCGATATCCTCGACGCCGCCGGCGCCTGGACGCATCTCGACGCGACGCGACGCCATCCCTACAGCGGCATGTGCGTGTGGGACGCTGCGGATGCACCGGACAGTCCGCGAGCGGTCCGGTTCTCGGCCGATGAATTCGGTGCAAGCGAGCTCGGCTACATTGCAGAAAACGCGGCCCTGCAACGAGCCCTGCACGCCGCTGTGGAAGCGTCGACGGTAAGCCTGCGTTACGCCGCAAGGCTCGATCGTGTCGACCTCGATGAGCGCCAGGTCCACCTCAAAAGCGGCGAGGTCATGGACTACGACCTGCTGATCGGTGCCGACGGACTGCGGTCCACGATCAGGGAGCTTGCTGGCATTGAGACTGTG
Organism: uncultured Woeseiaceae bacterium; assembly: GCA_964606915.1. Taxonomy (GTDB): domain Bacteria; phylum Pseudomonadota; class Gammaproteobacteria; order Steroidobacterales; family Woeseiaceae; genus UBA1847. Next base: position 4,361 of record CAZSIQ010000105.1, read on the forward strand.
CGGACGGACTACCAGCAGGAAGCCGTTGTCACACACCTGCGCCCCAAGAGGCCGCACGACGATACGGCGTGGCAGCGCTTCCTGCCGAGCGGGCCGGTGGCGCTACTGCCACTGGCCGACGGCCGGGTGTCGACGGTCTGGTCGACAGGCCGCGATGAAGCCCGGGCTGCACTGGATGCAGATGACGAGGCACTCGGTCGTTTGCTGACAGAGGCGACAGACGCTGTGCTTGGCGATCTCGTGGTTGATGGCCCTCGCGGCGGTTTTCCGTTGCGGGCGCATCATGCGAAAGACTACGTGCGAACCGGCGTCGTGCTGGTCGGCGACGCAGCGCACGGCATACACCCGATGGCCGGGCAGGGCGCTAACCTGGGCCTGCGCGACGTTGCTGAACTGGCTGACGTCATTCATTCGGCCGTCGACGACGGAGAACATCCGGGTTCACGCCGTGTTTTGCGGCGATATGAGCGGGCTCGTCGCTGGGACAACGCCAGCATGCTCAACGGTCTGTCAGCGCTGAACCGCTTGTTTGCCCAGCCGTCGCCGGTCATCAGTGAGCTTCGCCGCAACGGCATGCAACTGTTCAATCTCAGCGGGCCGGTGCGCGCACACGCCGTGAAGACCGCGTTCGGCAAATCGCTCAGCTGAACGGCGCTGCGACCCGGAGGGGCCGGGCTACACCTTGTTACAGCCGAGACTGGCTACAACATGTGCTATTGGCTATCATCCTGATACCGACATGTAGCGCATGCCGAAGAGATCCCGTTCAATCGGGACGCCGAAGGCGCAACTCGCCCGGAAACGCTCAGGCAAAAGGACTGCATTCGCTCGTCGGCTCTGGAGAGCGGCCAACATTCCGGCCCACCGAAGGGGAAAGTGGCTAATCGCCATTAATCTCTCAGGTACCAAAGGACAGAGGGGCGGCAGATAGGTGTCTGCCGCCCTTATTCTTTGGAAGCCGCATGGGACAACGCACTTCTCTCTACGACACGCACGTCGCCGCTGGTGCCAAGATCGTCGACTTCGGCGGCTGGGATATGCCGCTGCACTACGGCTCGCAGAAGCAGGAACACCACGACGTCCGCCAATTGGCCGGCGTGTTCGATGTCTCCCACATGACGGTGGTCGATGTGTCCGGGCCCGGCGCTGCGGCCTTTCTTTCCCGGTTGCTCGCCAATGACGTCGCGCGCCTGACCGTTCCCGGCAAGGCGCTCTACAGCTGCATGCTCAATGACGACGGTGGCGTCATCGACGACCTGATCTGCTACTGGCTCGGCGATGACCGCTATCGGCTGGTGGTCAATGCATCGACCCGCGACAAGGACATGGCGTGGATTCAGTCCCAGGCGGCTGCGTTTGACGTTGACGTCAGCGAACAGGCCGATGCGGCGATGATCGCCGTCCAGGGCCCGAAGGCACGTGACCTCGCGGCCGGCTGTCTGACCGCTGCCCAGTCAGAGGCGGCCCTCGCGCTCAAGCCGTTTAACGGCCAGCAACTCGATGAGTTCTTTATCGCCCGCACCGGCTATACCGGTGAGGACGGCTTCGAGATCGTAGGTTCCGACGACGACATCGCGAGCCTTTGGGGTCGGCTGATCAAGGCAGGGGTCAAGCCTGCCGGTCTTGGCGCCCGCGACACGCTGCGGCTTGAGGCGGCAATGAACCTGTACGGCAACGACATGGACGAGACGATCACGCCGCTTGAGGCGGGCCTCGCCTGGACCGTGGCGCTTGAGCCTTCTGCGCGTGATTTTATTGGTCGCTCGGCGCTGGAGACGCAGAAAGCAGGCGCACCCTTGCGCCGCTTCGTCGGCCTGGTTCTCGAAGGCAAGGGCGTCCTGCGCGGCCACCAGCGAGTGGTTGTGGAGGGTGTCGGTGAGGGCGAGATCACGTCCGGCGGTTTCTCACCGACGATGGAACAGTCGATTGCGCTTGCTCGCCTGCCCGCCGGGGATTACGACAGCGCCAGCGTCGACATACGCGGCAAGCTGCAGCCGGTTCGAATTGTAAAACCGCCGTTCGTACGTAACGGCGAAGTCAGAATCTGAACACTTACAGAGAAGGAGTGACGACATGAATGAATTGCCAGGCGATCTGCTCTACACCGACGAGCACGAGTGGCTGCGTCGCGAAGACGACGGTTCGGTCACTATTGGTATCACGGAACACGCGCAGGCAGCGCTGGGTGACCTGGTGTACGTCGAACTCCCGGAGGTCGACCAGGAAGTCGACGCGGGTGGTGATATGGCGGTTGTCGAATCGGTGAAAGCTGCATCCGATGTCTACGCACCGATTGCCGGCACCGTCGTCGCGGTCAACGAGACCTTGTCCGACGATCCTGAGACGATCAACAACGACCCCTATGGCGACGGCTGGATTGTGCGCCTGCAGCCCGGCGGCGACGAAGGCAGCCTGATGTCGCCGGATGACTACCAGAAATTCCTCGACGAACTGGACGACTGATATGCCGTTTATTCCGCACACCGATAAGGACATCGCCGAGATGCTTGACGCCATAGGCGTCGACAGCATTGACGATCTGTTTGACGAAATACCCGAAGGCCTGAAGATCGAAGCACTGGACGCCGTGCCCGAGGCGCTGTCTGAAATGCAGGTCACACGCCTGATGCACGAGCGCGCGGCCCAGGATGGCCAGCCGCTGTGCTTCATCGGCGCTGGCGCCTATGAACACCACGTGCCGGCCGCCGTGTGGGAGATCACGACGCGCGGTGAGTTCTACAGTGCGTACACGCCGTACCAGGCGGAAGCGAGCCAGGGCACGCTGCAAACGATCTACGAATACCAGACGATGATCACATCGCTGACCGGCCACGATGTCAGCAACGCGTCACTGTACGACGGTGCGTCGGCGTTGGCCGAAGCTGCGTTGATGGCCGTTCGCAGCAACCGCAAGGTCAAGACCGGCCAGGTGCTGATCGCGCCCGGCGTAAACCCGGTTTACACAAAGGTGGCGAAAGCGATCGCGGGCAGCCAGGGGCTGCGGTTCGAAACCCTGCCGATGAATGCCGGCAGTGGCCTGCTGGATGTCGCCGCACTGGACGACCGGGCAGAACCCGTTGCCGTTGTTATCCAGCAACCGACCTTCCAGGGGACGCTCGAAGACGTTGATCGCATTGTCGACTGGGCGCACGCCCGCAATGCGATGGTGATCTCGATCACGAACCCGACGTCACTGGCGGTTCTGAAAGCACCGGGCCACTGGGGCGAGCAGGGCGCCGACATCGCCATTGGTGAAGGGCAGCCGCTGGGCGTACCGATGTCGTCCGGCGGACCGTATTTCGGATTCATGACGTGCAAGCAGCCCTACGTCAGGCAGATGCCCGGCCGCATCGTTGGCAAAACGACCGACCTCGACGGCAAGCCCGGTTTCGCGCTGACCCTGCAGGCTCGTGAGCAGCACATTCGCCGAACGAAGGCGACGTCCAACATCTGCACGAACCAGGGCCTGATGGTGACGGCAGCAACGATCTACATGTCGCTGCTCGGCTTTGAGGGCCTGCGCCGTGTGGCATCGGAATCGCTTGCCAACACGCGTCGCCTGCTCGATGGTTTGACCAGTATTCCGGGCGTGAGCAAGGCGTTCGATGCACCGCACTTCCACGAAGTTGCAATACGACTCGAACGCCCGGTGGCCGAGGTGCTTGAAGCACTGTCTGCGCACAATATTCTCGGCGGCTACGACCTTTCCAGCGACTACCCGGAACTGGGCGACGTGCTGCTGGTTTGTGCAACCGAGACCAAAACGGTGGCGGATATCGACGCCTACGTTGAGGCGTTGCGCGACATTCTGCGTCAGAGCAGCGCGCGCTCGGCCTGATTGCGACATGGCCAGCATCACTTTCGAAGGCAAGAACTACCCGACCTTTGGCGAGCTGCCGAACGTCGGCTCCAGTGCGCCGGACATCAAGCTGGTGGATACAGAGCTCAACAACGTGTCGCTGGCCAACTGGATGGGCAAGCGCAAACTGATGAACATCATTGTCAGCATCGACACCGATGTCTGCGCAAAGTCTGTTGTCGAGTTTTCGAAAGCGGCCAGGGGCCATGACGACCTGGCGATGCTGACCGTGTCGTACGACCTGCCGTTTGCCCACCGACACTTCCAGGACGACAAGGACGTCGACAATGTCACCGGCCTCTCGGCAATCCGCCATGAGGGTTTCGGTGAGAACTACGGCGTGCAGATCATGGAAGGACCGCTGGCCGGCATGTTTTCGCGTGCTGTCGTCGTTCTCGACGAGAACAACACCGTTGTCTACACCGAACAGGTCGAAGACATCGCCACCGAACCGGATTACGTATCGGCGTTTCGAGCACTGGGTCTCGACGCCGCATAATCAAAGAGGAATCAAACCCGTGTCAGTCAACCTCTACGAAAAAACCATCTTTGAAAAGTCTCGCGAGGGCCGCCGCGCCATCGCACAGGCCCCGCTCGGCGACATCGCACCGGACCTGCCGGACAACCTCAAGCGCAGCGACGTACCGACCATGCCGGAGGTCTCCGAGCTGCAGGTCGTGCGCCACTACACACGCCTGTCGCAGAAGAATTTCTCGATCGACACACACTTCTACCCGCTGGGCTCATGCACGATGAAGTACAACCCGAAGGCGTGTAACACGCTGGCGAGACTGCCGGGGTTTGCGAACCGTCACCCGCTGGGGCCGGTCAGCCACGGTCAGGGTTACCTGGCCTGCATGTACGAGTTGCAGGACATGCTCAAGGAAGTCACCGGCATGAAGGGCGTGTCGCTGACACCGATGGCCGGTGCGCAGGGCGAACTGGCCGGCGTCGCGATGATTCGCGCCTACCACGATGCACGCGGTGATTTCGAACGCCGCGAGATTCTTGTGCCGGATGCGGCCCACGGTACCAACCCGGCAACGGCCACCATGTGTGGCTGCAAGGTCCGCGAATTACCGACCAACGACGAGGGCGATGTCGACGTCGAGGCGCTGAAAGCCGCTGTCGGACCGCAGACCGCGGGCATCATGCTGACCAACCCGTCCACGCTGGGTGTGTTCGAACGCAAGATCCAGGAAGTCGCGAAAATCGTGCATGAAGCGGGTGGCC
>CAZSIQ010000106.1:0-9443 GCA_964606915.1 uncultured Woeseiaceae bacterium
GTAAGTGAAATCCGTCTCGAAGCCGCTGATCGTGACTTCCTCGATCGTCGTGACGGATTTCACTTACGTGGTCGATGACAGCTGGACGCTGTACGGTGGTATGGGTTTCCTCGATTCGGAAATCGAGCAGAACAACAACCGCCCGCTGTCTGTCGGTAACCCGGCGCCGCAGTCCCCGGACTTTACGAGCAACTTCGGTGCCCAGTTCGAGCGTGAATTCGGTCGCTCCATGACCTTCTTCGCTCGAGCAGACTGGCAGTACATCGGTGAGACGTACTTCCACACGCTACAGGGAGAGGAGACGCCGACGATCTGGCAGTTCTTCTTCCCGGACATCGTCGCGGCCCTCGGTGGCGTCGACAACAATTTCGGCAAGTCATCGCGCGATCCGTACGACACGCTGAACCTGCGTGCCGGTGTATCGGGTGAAAACTGGTCGCTGACTGCTTACGGCCGCAATGTCACCGACGAGGAGTACCTCGAGGAGATTATTCCTGCGCCGGAATTCGGTGGTTCATTCATCCACCAGGGTCAGGGCTCAGCTTACGGCGTCGAGTTCAGCATCGACTTCTAGCCTGAGTGAGGAAAACGCGGCAGGCCGGGCAACGGCCTGCCGCAGTATCCACGATGAACAGTCTTGAAAGCAGTTACGCCAGGGGCTTCGACGGCTCACTGGGCTTCGGACTCAAGCCGGCGTTGATCCTCGTCGACTTTGTCGATGCGTATTTCGTCGAGGACAGTCCGCTGTACGCGGGCGTCGAGACGGAACTCGCCAACGCGCTCAAGCTGGTTGAGCGGGCGCGCGCGGCCGTCATTCCCGTTGTCTACACAAGAGTTGTCTACGAGCCCGGCGGCGCCAATGGCGGCGTGTTTTATCGCAAGCTGCCGGCCTTGTCCGTGTTCGACGACGGTGATCCGCTGGGTGACTGGGCCACCGGCGTGTCACCACGGAGCGATGAACTGGTCGTCAGCAAGCAGTACCCGAGTGCGTTTTTCGCCACCGGGCTCGATGAACACCTGCACGAGCTCGGTATCGATACGCTGATCATCACCGGTGTAACCACCAGCGGCTGCGTTCGCGCGACCTGCGTCGATGCGATGAGTTACGGCTTCGCGCCCATCGTCGTCAGCGACGCCTGTGGCGATCGCCACGAGACTCCCCACGAGGCCAACCTGTTCGACATGCAGGCGAAATACGCCGACGTTGTTACGAGCAGCGCTGTCGTCGACTACCTGCAAACCCTGGAATCCTCCTGATGCGCAAACTGGAAATCGTCGAAGTTGGTCCGCGCGACGGCCTGCAAAGTGAGCCGGAGATCTTGTCGACGGACGACAAGCTGACATTTATCGACAAGGCGGTGGAGGCCGGCCTACGCCGGCTCGAGGTTGCGAGCTTCGTGCACCCGAAGCGCGTGCCGCAGATGGCGGACGCCGAGGCGCTGATCGAGCGACTGCCCGAGCGCGATGATGTCTCGACGATTGGCCTGATCATGAATGAGCGTGGTCTCGATCGAGCCCTGGACACCCGGGTCGACGAGATCGGTATGGTCGTCGTTGTCACGGACACCTACAACCAGCGAAACCAGGGCGTACCAACCCGCGACTCTGTTTCCGCGTGGCAACGCTTGTCAGTTCGTGCGAAACAGGGCGGCAAACGCGCAAACGTCATGTTATCTGCTGCTTTTGGTTGCCCCTTCGAAGGCGAGGTGTCGGTGGACCACGTCGTCGAAATCGCCAAGCAGGTGTTGGAGGCTGAACCGGCCGAGCTCGGTATTGCGGACAGCATCGGTGTTGGCGTACCGGGGCAGGTGACGGAGCTGCTCGGCCGCCTGTCGGAACTCGCTCCGGGCCTGCCGCTGCGCTGTCATTTCCACAACACCCGAAATACCGGACTGGCGAATGCCCAGGCTGCGGTCGATGCCGGCGTCACCTCTCTCGACGCCAGCATTGGCGGCATCGGCGGTTGCCCATTTGCACCCGCGGCGACGGGCAACATCCCGACGGATGACTTGCTTTACCTGCTGGATCGCTCCGGCATAGGAACTGGCGTATCCCTCGACAAGATCATCGACGCCAGTCGCTGGCTGCAGGAAACGCTGGGTCGCGGTGTGCCCGCTTTACTGCCGAAAGCAGGCGGGTTTCCCTCCGGCCAGGCCGCATGAGCGTCTCGCGCCTGCACCACATCAACTTTGTGGTGCGGGATCTCGAGGCTGCAACGCGTCGCTTCGAGCAGGAGCTCGGGTTGCCTCCGTTCGAGACCGTCGATCACGCAGTACGCGGATCACGGATTGCGCGTAGCCGCGTGGGTGAGACTTACCTGGTTCTCGTTTGTCCGTACGACGCGGAGTCTGTCCCCGGGCAATACCTGTCTGAACACGGTGAGGGGTTCTTCCTGCTGTCGTTCGGCGTTGACGACCTGGACGCGAGCCTTGCACGCATCGCCGAGGGCGATCGCGGCGCTATCCGACAGGGTATTCTCGACTGGCGCATAGCCGATATCGGGACGTGGTTTGGCGCCGGAGTCCAGCTGACCGAAGACGCCCGTCAGTAGGGCAGGTCTCTTCCGTCGAAAGCAACAAAGCGCCCGCTGTCCTTGATGGACACTTTTGACAACACGTTGCGTAGCCCGGATGCCGACATACTGACCGGGACATCCGCGTTCGGTCCGCCCATGTCCGTCTTTACCCAGCCCGGGTGCAGCGACACGCAGGTGATGCCGTCATCCTTCAGATTGACCGCCAGGGACTTCATGATCGCGTTGACGGCTGTCTTGCTCGACCGATAGACGTACAAACCGCCAGACAGGTTGTTGTCGATACTGCCGAGCTGGCTCGACATCATCGCGACCACCGGCTTCTCCGCGGCGCGCAGTTTGTCGACGAGCAATTCCGTCAGCGCCAGCGGCGTGAAGACGTTAATGTCGAAGACTTCGTGCCATTCTTCCCGGTCGAACGTGCCAAAAGGCTGCCACGCCCTGTCGGTGCCGGCGTATTTTGAGCTACCCATCATGCCGGCGTTGTTAATCAGCAGGTCGAGAGACTCGGCTTCGACGGTGTCTACCGCTGTCTTTAGTGCGGCGTCGTCCGTGAGGTCAGCCGTAACCACCTGCACGTTTCCTTTCGCGGCAACTTCGTCCAACCCGTCAGAGCTGCTGCGCACGAATGCCGTGACGTTCCAGCCGTCATCCTGGTACTGGCGAGTAAGCTCAAGGCCGATTCCGCGATTCGCTCCGGTGATTAACACGTTTGGCATGGCAGTGTTCCTGTTGTTGTCTGTTGCTCTATTCTAAAAGCTTCGCTTCGCTTCCAGAAGTATCTGCACATCATCGATGTCTTCGTCGCCGTCCAGGGGGAACGCCAGGTCGATGTGCACAATTTTCTTGGTCCCACCGCGCGTCGGCGCAAGACGCAGTCCGACTCCGACGTCCTTCAGCCAGCCGGCGCTGTCTTCGCCCAGCGGGCTCTCACCGAAACTTCGTCCGGCGTCGAAGAACACCGCAGCACCCACTCGGAAAAAGCGCCAGGGGTACCAGTCGGTGAAATAGCGCTGTTCAACTGTGAACAGCAGCTTGGAGGGACCGTTCTGGTAGCGTAGCGGGTAACCGCGCAGACCCGTGTCGCCGCCAAGTTGCACCGGTTGGTCGAGATCCAGTTCCTCGCCCCAGGTCCCGCTCACGGACGCGAAGAACAGCCATTTTTCCGACTGTCTCTGGTACCAGGTGGCCGAGGCCGAAGCGAGGACGTTTTTGCTGTCGCCGTCTTCGATACGGCCGCTCAGCGAAAATCGCGTCAGGAGCGCATTCGACTCCATCGAACCGAAGCCCTTGCTGCCGTCAACGCCCAGAATCCAGGCGTCACGATCCGAACCGAATGACTCACTGGCATATCCGATGGTGGCGTCAATGCGTGTGCCCAGGAAGAAGTCCTCGGTTCGTCCCATCGCATTGCTGTTCGCCGACTCTTCAAATCGGTCTTCCAGTATCTGTATCCCCACATAGGGATACACGAGGGTCCGGTTCTCCGGCAGCAGCGCCGGCAGAGTGGGGTCGCTGACGGCTCCGAACTGCCGATCGTCGTAGATGGCGCCCAGTGTGAAGCGGCGCACCCATCCGTCGCGGAAGCCTGCGGACCAGCCACGAAACACGCTCGCGTATCGCATGTCGCGCTGGAATTCTGCAGCTTCGTCGCCGAGTCGATAAAGCGCGATGCGGCGATCGTCATCGATGAAGCTACCGCCGGCCGCCCACCGCGAGTCCAGCTCAACAAAAGGTCGACGCGCGATGAGTTGGCGCAGGTCGCCGTCCGAGTTGTTGGCAAGACGCAGGTTCAGCGTGGTCCATGAGCGGCCCAGGTGTTCGTCCTCGAACTCGAACAGCGTCGATTCCCGGTCTACGTTCTCGTCCCGAACCAGGCGGATTAACTGGCCGCGTCCGAACAGGTTGGCCTCCTCGACGCCGTACCGGGAACTGTTTTCACCCCCACTGCGCGACAGGGAGATGTCCGGTATCAGCGTCCAGACGTCTCGCGTCATGACAGTCAGGTCGGCAACACCATCTTCAACCCGGTCGATGTCGATCGATGCGTTGAACAGGTAGGTGTTTCTTCGCAGGATGCGCTCGGTCTCTCGCAGCTCGCGGGCGACCAGCGGCTCGCCTTCGCGAAACAGCAGCTGCTTCCGGATGATTTTGTCCTGCGTGACGATGTGCAGGCGATTGAGCAAGCGGTAGAGCGCGTTGTCTTCATCCGGGTTGTCGGTGTCGAAAACGTTGTGCTTGTCGAGTCGTATCTCGCCGATGATGACACCGGCGGCCTCTGCATCGTCGAGCTTCACTGCGTCATCAGCGAAGGCCGGCAGCCCTGTGACAAGCACCGACAAGAGGAAAAGGCGACGAAACATCACGGACGGCATGGTTGGTTGCAAACTATCACAGGAATCCTGTAAATAAAGTTGGGGTCGCACAGTGAGCCACGCGGGGGTGCTAAAGCTCATGAACCTGTTTCGTCGTTTTACGCTCATACTGTTACTCGCCGCACGGGTGCTTGCAAGCGAACGCGTTCCGGTTTTCGAGTGCGCTGATTTCCCGGAGGTGGTTTGGTGACCGTTGGCAGCGTCATCCGCATGATTGGAGGGATTTTCACCAGCGCATGTGTCGTTCTCGTGTTCACCGCTTGCGTTGCGCATGCTGATGAGGCGCCGCCCCTGTCGGCCTATGGGAGCCTGCCGCAGGTCGACCTGGCGACGTTGTCGCCGTCCGGTAACCGGCTGGCCCTTCGACAGACCACAGCTGACTACGACGTCGTCTCTGTTCTGGACCTGAATACCAAGCAACGCCTGTCATCGGTTAATGTTGTTGAAACGAACCCCCGTAACCTGGTGTTCATCGATGACGACACGCTGCTCATCGTTGCCGGCGGCACCGCCCGGTACTTCGCCATCCGTAATCCCTTTGACTACTCTGCCGCGTTCGTTGTGGACGTCAAAACGGGAAAGACGCGTCAGCTGCTGAAACGATCGCGGAAGATCTACCCGATGCAGTCGGGGCTTGGTGAGATAGTCGGCATCGCGTCAGATCAGCAGTCGATTTTCATGCCTGCATTTTCCATCGCGACCAAGTTCGAGGCGCCTGCCTACAGCCTGTGGCAGGTGGGTGTCGAGAAGAAAAAGGCGGTCGTCAGGCACGTTGGTCATCCCGACACGATCGACTGGTTTCTCGACGCAGACGGATCACCGCTGATCCGTGAAGACTATGACAACGGCAGCAATCTGCACACGTGGTGGCGGTTCGACGATGGCAAGCGCGTGCAGCTCTTCCAGGACGAAGCCGAGATTCGCAGCAATGTGCCGGTTGGCCTGTTGCCGGACAGGAGCGCGCTGGTATTCACCGCGATCGTGGCCGACAAGCGTCAGCTGTTCACGATGGACATCGAATCCGGCGAGGTGGACGGTCCCATCCTGTCTCGCAATGACCTGGACATCGAGCGTGTTCTTCTGACCAGTGATCGTGTCGTGCTTGGTGTCGAATACTCAGGCTTCACGCCCGAGTATGACTTTCTTGATGCAGAGCTTGCGACAACGGTTCGGCAAAAGCAGCTACGGCTGCCGGGGACGTCCGCGCGGCTGGAAAGCTGGAGCAGCGACTTCGGCAAAATAGTCTTTCGGATCTCCGGCGGCTGGAATTCCGGCGCTTTCATCGTTTTTACTGAAGGTGATGACGAGCCCAAGCTGCTCGCGGTCGAGCGACCGACGGTACCGGATGCGTCCGTCGCGCGTACCGAGATTATCGAATACGCGGCCCGCGACGGTCTTACTATCCCGGCGCTGGTAACCGCGTCCAAGACCGCGAGGGAAAGCGGCAACGCGCCTTTGGTGGTGTTGCCGCACGGCGGCCCGGAGTCGCACGACCAGTTCGAGTTCAACTGGCTCGTGCAGTTTTTCGCGAGTCGGGACTATGTCGTTCTGCAACCGCAGTTTCGCGGTTCCGACGGCTTTGGCTACGAGTTTAAAGTGGCCGGCCGCGGTGAATGGGGACGGAAAATGCAGACCGACCTGCACGATGGCGTAGCCCACCTGGCCGACTCGGGTCTCATTGACAGCAACAGGGTCTGCATTGTCGGCGCCAGCTATGGCGGCTACGCGGCGATGGCCGCCGCCGCTTTCAGTGACGGCATTTACCGGTGCGCCGTGGCAGTAAACGGCGTGTTCGATTTGCGTACGATGCTGATTGACGAACGGCGCAGCTATGGCAGTGACCACTGGGTGGTTCAATACTGGGAGAGGCTGTACGGCGCCGACGGTGTGGATAAGGCTCGTCTCGACGCTATTTCACCAACTCGCCATGCGCAGGACATCGATATACCCGTGCTGCTGATCCACGGTATCGACGACACGGTTGTTCCGATCGATCAGAGTCGTAAGCTGAGTCGAGCATTGCGTTCGGCCGACGTGGCGCATAACTTTATCGAGCTGAAAGGCGAGGACCACTGGTTAAGTTACCCGGGTTCTCGAACCGAGGCGCTTGAGCAGATCGACGCCTTTCTCAAGACCAATCTCTGACATTTTTTTGCCGATCTGCGTGGCGGTAAGCGTGGACCGAACGAACGGGGTGTCTCGTGACAAACAGTGCAATGAAGCTGGCTGGATGGTGTGTGTTTGCGTGGTCACTGCTCGCAATGCCGGCGATCGCAAGTGAGCCGCCGCCGATCGAAGCTTACGGCAGTCTGCCGAATGTCGACCTGGTCGCCGTCTCACCGAGCGGTAAGCGGCTGGCCATGCGGCGAACGCAGGACGGCATGGATGTCGTGCTGATTATCGACCTCGAGACCGGAGAGCGAACCGCCGCGGTCGATGTGTCCGCCACTAATCCGCGGAGCCTGCGCTTCATCAGCGACGAAGCGCTGCTGCTGGTTGTTGGCGAGACAACCCGCTTGTTTTTTGTACGAGGTGCATTCGACTACTCGGCGGCTTTCGTAATGAATACCAACACCGGCGAGGTTCGCCAGCTCCTGACGCGCGCGAGGAACCTCTGGTCGGCCCAGTCAGGCCTGGGCCGAATCGTTGGTGCGGCGGCCGACGGCAGCAAGCTGTACATGCCGGCCTTCGAGTCCGAATCGGCGACCTACGATCCGAAGTACAGCCTGTTCGAAGTCGGCGTTTCCAACAAGCGCGAACGCCTCAAGCGTGCCGGCACCGCGCACACCGTCGACTGGTTCGTCGATGAAAACGGCGAGCCGATCATTCGTGAGGACTACGACAACCAGTCCAACACGCATACGCTTTGGCGCATCGACGGTAAATCGCGTGAAAAACTTTATGAGTACGAGTCCGAAATTCGACTTATGAGCCCGGAAGGCCTCCTTCCGGATCGTTCGGCGATCGTGTACCGCGCCTACAACGGTAACCAGCTGCAGTTTTTCACCCTGTCGATGGAAACCGGGGAGACCGACGGGCCGATTCTGTCGCGCGACGATCGAAACATCGAGCGTGTGTTCCTGGACAGCAATCGAATCGTGCTGGGCGTGCAGTACTCAGGCTTCAAGCCCAGTTACCAGTTTTTCGACGAAACGCTTGACCGGCGAATCAATGCGATCCAGAAAGCACTTCCCGATACCGCGGTCAGGCTGCACAGCTGGAGCGATGATTTTTCCCGTCTTGTTGTGCAGGTGACAGGTGGATGGAATGCCGGTGCTTTTCTGCTGTTTACCCGGGGCGAGGCTGAACCTGCGGTGGTTGCAGCGGAAAGGCCGCTGGTTCCCAACAGTGCGGTGGTCCCGACCGAAATAACCGCCTATCAGGCGCGCGACGGCCTGGAGATTCCCGCGTTGGTTACGGTGTCGCCTGAAATTCGGGAAGAGGGCAAAGCGCCGCTCATCGTGCTTCCGCACGGCGGGCCTGAGTCTTACGATGCTTTCGGCTTTGACTGGAAGGCGCAATACTTCGCGAGTCGTGGCTACGTTGTGCTGCAGCCGCAATTCCGGGGTTCTGACGGGTTCGGCTGGGACTTTATTGCGGCCGGACGCGGCGAGTGGGGGCGCAAGATGCAGTTCGACCTCGACGATGGCGTAGCCCATCTCACCGCGTCCGGGTTGGTCGATCCGAACCGGGTTTGCATTGTCGGCGCGAGTTACGGCGGTTACGCCGCGATGGCAGCTGCCGCGTTCAGCGATGGTATCTATCAATGCGCTGTGGCCGTTAACGGCGTATTCGATCTCCGCGAGATGATTCTCGACCGGCGCCGGGACTACGGGCGCGATCACTGGGTGATCAGCTACTGGCAAAACCTCTACGGAACCGACGGCATCGACAGGAAAATACTGGACGCCATTTCGCCGGCAAAACACGCAGAGAACATCGACATACCGGTGCTGCTCATTCACGGCAGGGACGACACCGTTGTTCCCGTTGACCAGAGCCGGCGGATGCGTAAAGCGCTTCGCGCAGCGGACGCGGAGTTTGAATACGTCGAGTTAAAGGGCGAGGACCACTGGTTGAGCTACCCGGCGTCTCGAATGGCGACGCTCGAAGCGATCAGTGAATTCGTCCAGAACCACCTGTGAGTCGATACTTTCCGCAGTAACCGATTGCCCGGCGGGACCGCCTAGTTCTCGCCGGTGCTTTCGCTATAATCGCCCGACCTATCACCACGACGTGTCATCATGGAAGGCGATCTTCTGCAACAGGGATTAACGCTCATGCTGGTCGGCATGGGCACGGTGTTTGTATTCCTGACAACACTGGTCATCGCCATGTCCCTGATGTCCGGCATCTCGAAGCGACTCCAGCCCGAGCCGGTCGTGAGCGACGACATAACCGCCGATGAGGTGGCCGCCATCACGGCCGCTGTCAATCGGCACCGCCAACGTTAATTCACGGGATTCAGCTTTATGAGCGCATCGACCCCACTGGGTATCACCGAGATCGTTCTGCGTGACGGTCACCAGAGCCTG
>CAZSIQ010000107.1:0-9350 GCA_964606915.1 uncultured Woeseiaceae bacterium
ATCCGGAATTCGGCCTGTTCGACTGGGTCCTGCCCGTGGCTAGCGTCGGCGGTGCCGGCATCCTGTTTCTGTGGCTGATAGCGCCCAGGCTGTTGCCCGATCGCGCGCCACCGATGGCCGACACCAGTCCGCGCGTGTTCTCCGCGCAGATGCACATCAAGGAGGGCGGCTTTGCTGACGGCAAAAAGCTCTCGGAGATTCTGTCCAAGGCGCACGGCAACCTGCGCATCGACAAGATCCAGCGCGGCGATTCGCTGTTCCTCGCCAAGCTGCCGTCCGTCACGCTGCTGCCCGGCGACCGCCTGTTCGTCAAGGACACGCCGGACAACCTGAAGCACTACGAGAGCCTGCTCGGGACCACGCTGTACAACCTCTCGGATACGGAACACCCGATCGATGACGACACGCCGCTGGAGGCCGGTGGCCAGCAGCTCGCCGAGGTTGTCGTGACTCGTGGTTCGCCACTGCACCAGCGCACGCTGACCACGGCACGATTCTCGGCCAGTACCAGCCTGATGCCGCTCGCACTGCATCGCGCGCGTGCGCCCAGCTCGCAGATCACCAGTGAACTGAACTCGATCCGCCTGCGCGCCGGCGATGTCCTGCTCGTTCAAGGCGCCAGGGACGCGATCACCAAGCTGAAAGACAGCGGCACGATGCTGGTGCTTGACGGCACGACCGACCTGCCGCACACGGACAAGGCCAGGCGCGCTCTGGCGGTCATGGGCTTTGTGGTCGGCGCGGCCGCGTTGGGTATCCTGCCGATCTCGGTCAGCGCGATCATCGGTCTCGGGCTGATGCTCGTTACCGGCTGCCTGTCCTGGCGCGATGCCTCCGGTGCGCTGTCGATTCCGGTGATCATGATCATCGTGACCAGCCTCGCCCTCGGTGTCGCGCTCATGGGAACCGGCATGGCCCTGTACCTGGCGCAGAGTTTTGTCAGTGCGACCTCCGCGCTGCCGGTGCCGGTCATCCTGTCGCTGTTCCTGCTGCTGATGACAATCATGACCAACATCGTGTCCAACAACGCGGCGGCGGTCATCGGAACGCCCATCGCTATCGGCATCGCCAACCAGCTCGGCGTCAGCTCCGATCCGTTTATCCTGGCGGTGATCTTCGGCGCCAACATGAGTTTCGCGACGCCGTACGGCTACCAGACCAACCTGCTGATCCTAAGCGCCGGCGGCTACAAGTTTTCCGACTTTCTGCGGGTCGGCATTCCGCTGACGATCATCATGTGGGCCGGCTTCTCACTGCTGTTGCCGGTACTTTATGACTTATAGGCCCCGGGCAGCCTTGACTGGCGCCGGACTGCCCGGTACAAGTCAGGTATGAACATTCAGTTCGCGCAAAGCTGGTGGTGGTGCCCCGACATGGAGGTGGGCGCTTAACGCTGTAGCGTGAGCATACGACAACGAAAGCCCGTCTCCGCCTGAGTGGAGACGGGCTTTTCTTTATCCGGAAACGATGCAACGACGATGCATGAGCCGTTTGACATAGCCGCCGACCTCGACACACCGGTGTCGGCATTCTTAAAGCTCGAGGGCCTGAACCCGCGGTTCCTGCTGGAAAGCGTCGAGGGCGGCGAGCGCCTCGCGCGCTACTCCTTCCTGGGCTTCGGCGACGCGCTCGAGGTTCGCATGACGAGTGACGCGTTGACGATCAACGGTGAGACGCGGCAGCGGCCCGAGTCACAGCAGGCGTATCTCGACGCATTACGCGACGCGATGACCCGCGTGCCGCCACTGGCGCCGGATGTTGACGGCCTGCCGTTCAAGGGCGGCCTGGTGGGTGTGTCCGGCTACGACGTCGTACGCCTGTTCGAACGCCTGCCGACGCTGGTCGACAAGCAGACCAGCGTGCCGGACGCAGCATTCACGGCGCCCAGTTCGCTGTTGGTGTTTGATCACCTGACCCGTCGCGTTGCGCTGCTGCATGCCGGCAGTGACCAGGAGCGCCGCGCGCTGCGCGACGAGGTGATTCACAGGCTGAACGGCCCGGTGCCGCGCCCGCAGGGTGAGGTAACGATCGGCGCGGCGGAGGCGAGCTTCACCGAAGAGGAATTCTGTCAGCGGGTTGACGCCTGCAAGGAGTACATCGCGTCTGGCGATATCTACCAGATCGTTCTGTCGGTGCTGTTCCGCGGCAAGACCAATGTCTCGCCGTTCGAGGTGTATCGTGCGATGCGCCTGATTAACCCGTCGCCGTACATGTTCTTCTTCCGTTTCGATGACCTGTCGGTCGTCGGCTCGTCGCCGGAAGCCCTCGTTCGTCTAAATGGCTCAACGGCCTCGCTGCGGCCGATCGCCGGTACGCTGCCGCGCGGCGCAACACCTGGCGAGGACGTGGCCAACGAAGAGAAACTGCTTGCCGATCCGAAGGAAGCCGCGGAGCACGTCATGCTCGTGGATCTTGCACGTAACGACCTTGGCCGCGTCGCGAGTGCCGGTAGCGTTCATGTTGATCCCTATCGTTCGATCGAACGCTACAGCCACGTCATGCACATCGTCAGCGGCGTCAAGGGCGAACTCGATCCTCGCTACGACCAGTTTGACCTGTTTGCCGCGAGCTTCCCGGCCGGCACGCTGGTCGGCGCGCCGAAGGTTCGTGCCATGGAAATCATCGAGGAAATGGAATCGGTCGGACGCGGGCTCTACGCCGGGACGGCGGGCTACTTTGGCGCCAGCGGCGACATGGATCAGGCCATCACGATCCGGACGCTGGTGTTCTCCGGTGACGAGTACAGTTTCCAGGCCGGCGCGGGTATCGTCGCCGACTCGGTACCGGCACGCGAGTATCAGGAAGTACTGGCCAAGAGCGCAATCCTGCGCCGGGCCCTCGAAATGGCAGGAGACGGACTGTGACCGCGGAACGTTTTGATCACGTGCGCATGCTGCTGATCGACAATTACGACTCGTTTACCTACAACCTCGTGCAGGCGTTTGCCGCGCAGGGTGCGGACGTCATCGTGCATCGCAACGACGAGATCACCGTCGATGAGGCGCTGGCGCTGGAGCCGACACACCTGGTGATTTCGCCCGGCCCCGGCAACCCGGACGACGCCGGTGTGTCGCTGGATATGATCGCGGCGTTCGAAGACAAGGTGCCCGTGCTCGGCGTCTGTCTCGGCCACCAGTGCCTGGTCCAGCATTTCGGCGGCCGCATCGTGCGCGCGCCGCGCCTGATGCACGGCAAGACGTCCACGGCCAGCCACGACAGCAAGCAGCTTTTTGAGGGCCTGAGCGACGCGCTCGAGGTTGGTCGCTACCACTCGCTGTGTGCGGAGCAGGACACCCTGCCGGACGTCCTCGAGCTGACGGCGCAGACGGATCGCGGCGAGATCATGGGTGTGCGCCACAAGACCTTGCCACTCGAGGGTGTACAGTTTCACCCCGAGAGCGTACTGACGCCCGAGGGTGATGCCCTGATGGCAAACTTCATGCGGATGAGTTCATGACCAGGGAATACAGCGCAATGCTGGACCGGCTGCTGGACGGCCAGTCGCTAAGCGAAGAGGAAGCCTACAGCCTGATGAACCGGCTCGCGGACGGTGATATGCCGCCGGCCCTGTCCGGTGCGCTGCTGGCCGGACTGCGCGCCAAGGGTGAAACGCCCGAGGAGGTACGCGGCTTTGCGTCAGCGATGCGTGAGCTGGCTGTGCACCCGGTCATCCCCGACGGCAAGCCAACCGTCGACACCGTCGGTACCGGTGGTGATGGCTCAGGCAGCCTGAACCTGTCGACCGGTACCGGTCTGCTGGCGGCCGCCTGTGGATCCCGGGTCGTCAAACACGGCAACCGGTCCATCTCCAGCCGTTCCGGCAGCGCCGACATGCTCGAGTGCCTTGGCATGACGCTGCCGCTGCACGAAAAGGAGGCGGTTGCCTGCCTCGAAGCCACCAGCTTCACGTTCCTGTTTGCGCCGGCCTATCACCCGGCCATGAAGGCCGTTGTTCCGGTGCGCGGTGCGCTGGCGGTCCGCACGGTCTTCAACATGCTCGGCCCGCTGACCAATCCGGCCGCGCCGCCCTACCAGCTTATCGGTGCCTGGAGCGTCGATGCCGCGAAACTGATGGCGGACGCCCTGTCCGGCCTTCCGATCGAACGCGCCTTCGTCGTACACGGGGAACCGGGCTGGGACGAGGCGACGCCTTGCGGTGACTTTGTTTTATTTGACGTGACACCGGGCAAGGTCGTGGAGCAGAAACGCACACCCGAAGACTACGGCCTTGAGCGCTGTACCCCCGAAGACCTCGCCGGCGGCGATGCCGAGCACAACGCCCGCGAACTGCGTCGCGTTTTTTCCGGCGAGGACAAAGGTCCGCACCGCGACGCACTGACGATGGGCACGTCACTGGTGCTCGAGGTGCAGGGCATCGTGGACAAGCCCGTCGACGGTGTCGCAATTGCGAACGCCGCGATCGACAACGGTGATGCCAGCCGCCTGCTGGACGCCTTCGGGACGCACTTCGCGAATGGCTGATTTTCTCGCAGGGATGGCCTCGTCGAGTCGCGCACGCGCGGATTCGGCCGACGCATTTAGCGACGCCGATTTTGATCGGCCGGTCGTGCCGCTGTCGCTCGACGGCTTCGGCGTGATTGCCGAGATAAAACAGCGTTCGCCGGCTGAGGGCGCGCTGGCGAGCATCGACTCCGACCGGGTCGGCCGGGCGCAGACCTATTCTGCAGCGGGCGCGACAGCGATATCCGTTCTCACCGAGCCCGACCGCTTCGACGGCGACCTTGCGCATCTCGACGAAGTCGCGTCCGCGTGCCCGCAAACGCCGGTGATGCGCAAGGACTTTCTCGTTGACACGGTGCAGGTGCTCGAAGCTCGCAAGGCCGGCGCCAGCGGCGTGTTACTGATCGCGGCGATGCTCGACGACACCGTCCTGCGCAGCATGCTCGATGCCAGTTTCGAGCACGGCATGTTCGTGCTGCTGGAGTCGTTCGATGAAGACGACCTGCGACGCAGCCGGGCGCTGGTCGAGCACTACACCGACGACGTCGACAGCGGTCGACTCCTGTTCGGCGTGAACACGCGCAACCTGCGCACACTCGAGGTGGACCCGAATCGACTGGAGCGTCTCGCGCCGATGTTACCGATCGGGTTCAACGTGGCCGAGAGCGGCCTGAAGACCGCGGCCGATGCCGGGCGCACGGCGGGCTGGGGCTATCGTCTAGCGCTCGTCGGCACGGCGTTGATGCGCAGCGACGACCCGGCCGCGCTGGTCGCCGGTATGCGTTCAGCCGGCTCTCAGGCGCTGGCGGCATGATGATCAAGATCTGCGGCCTGAAGAATCCGACTGATGTCGCCAACGCATGCAATGCCGGCGCAGACGCGGTCGGTTTTGTGTTTGCCGAATCGGTACGTCGCGTAACGCCGACCGAGGCGAAGCTGGCCTGCACCACACTGAAAGACGGCGTGCGCACTGTCGCCGTGATGAAGCACCCGTCACAGGCGCTGGTCGACGACGTCATGGCGATTTTCGGGCCCGACGTCCTGCAGACCGATGCCGACGACCTGGACAGCCTTGTCTACCCGACGTCGGTACAGACCTGGCCGGTCTATCGCGAAGGCGGCCGTGAGCCGGGTGACGAAAACACGTTCCTGTACGAGGGGCCGAAAAGCGGTGCCGGGCAGACGATCAACTGGCAGCAGGCGAAAGCCATGACGTCGCGCGGTGACATGGTCCTCGCGGGTGGCCTGTCGCCGGACAACGTGGCGGACGCGATCGAGGCTGTTGAGCCGTGGGGCGTCGACGTGTCGTCCGGCGTTGAGTCAGCGCCCGGCGTCAAAGACCGGGACAGGATATTCGCATTTGTGAAAGCGGCCAGGGCCGCGGAGAAAGAGTCATGACATCGATCTTCACACCGGAAGAAGCCGAACAGCTTCTGAAGGCATCCATCGCCGGCGAACTGCCCGACGAGCGCGGCCGTTTTGGCCCGTTCGGCGGCCGTTACGTGCCGGAGACGCTGGTGCCGGCCTTCGAACGCCTCGAGCAGGGCATCAAGGATCACCTGCACACCGACGCGTTCCAAGAAGAGTTCATCAACGAACTCAAATCCTGGGTGGGTCGGCCGACGGCGCTGACGTTTGCGCCGCGACTCAGTGAGCGCTGGGGTGCCGAGGTGTGGCTGAAGCGTGAAGATCTCGCCCACACCGGCGCGCACAAGATCAACAACGCGATCGGCCAGGCGATTCTTGCGAAGAAGCTCGGTGCCAAGCGCGTTATCGCCGAGACGGGTGCCGGGCAGCACGGTGTCGCATCGGCGGCAGCCTGCGCCCGCGTCGGCCTGCCCTGTACCGTGTACATGGGAGCCGTCGATATCGAGCGCCAGGCACCGAACGTGGACCGTATGCGAAGGCTGGGTGCCGAGGTCGTCGCCGTTCAGTCCGGTGACAAGACCCTGCGTGCTGCCATCGACGAGGCGCTGCGCGAGTGGGTGTCGGACCCGCACGGCATCTTCTACATTCTCGGCTCCGCGGTCGGCGCACATCCGTATCCGTACCTCGTCCGCGAGCTGCATTCCTGCATTGGTCGCGAGGCTCGCCAGCAGATGATCGACCAGGCAGGTGCGTTGCCCGACGCCGTGTTCGCCTGCGTCGGCGGCGGCTCCAACGCGATTGGCCTGTTCCACCCGATGCTCGGCGACGACTGCGAGATCATCGGTGTCGAGGCCGGCGGGACCGGCAGCGGCCTGGGCCAGAACGCGGCGACGCTTGCGACCGGCACGCCCGGGGTGCTGCAGGGTGCGTATACGATGATCCTGCAGGACAACGACGGCCAGGTGCAGGAGACGCACTCGATCTCGGCAGGCCTCGACTACTCCGGTGTGGGCCCTGAGCACGCGTTCCTGAAAGCGATCGGCCGCGTGCAGTATGTATCGGCCGGTGACGACGAATCGCTGGCTGCGCTTGAAGAGTTGTGTGAACTGGAAGGCATCCTGACGGCGCTGGAGACGTCACACGCGTTCGTGGCAGCCCGTGCATGGGCGAAGGAAAACCCCGGCAAGCTGATCCTGATCGGCAACTCGGGACGAGGAGACAAGGACATGCCGACACTGACCAAGTACCCGGCAAAGGTGCACAACCATGCAGCCGCATGAGCGAGTGACGGCCGCGGTCAACGCGGCAAACGACGAGGGCCGTGCCGGGCTGGTGCCGTTCATTACGGCCGGTTACCCGAAAGCGGATGAGTTCATTGCGACGCTGAAGGAAGTTGCCAGCGCCGGTGATGTTGTTGAGCTCGGTATCCCGTTTTCGGACCCGATGGCGGACGGTATGACGATCCAGCGCTCGAGTTTCGAAGCGCTCAAACAGGGCGTCAGCGTTGCGTGGATCTTCGATCGTCTCGACGAGGCGAAAGACGACATCAATGCACCGCTGGTCATGATGTCCTATCTCAACCCGCTGCTGCAGTACGGCTACGAAGAGCTTGCTCGCCGGGCAAAGGCGACCGGCGTCTGCGCCTTTATCGTTCCGGACCTGCCCTTCGAGGAGAGCGAGGAGCTGCGAGCGGCACTGGAGGCCGAGGGCCTGGGCCTGATCCAACTGGTCACGCCGGCTACCCCGCCGGAGCGGTTGAAGAAGCTCTGTGATGCGTCGCGCGGTTTCGTCTACGCGGTCACCATTACCGGTATTACCGGTGGTGATGTTGGACTGCCGGACGATCTTGCCGGCTACCTGGACTCCGTCAGCGACGTTTCCGACCTGCCGGTCTGCGCGGGCTTCGGTATTCGCGCTGCAGAGGATGTCGCCGCGGTCGGCGCGCACGCGTCGGGCGCCATCGTGGGCTCCGCGCTGGTCGAAGTGCTGGAGCGTGGTGAGGACCCGAAAGCGTTCCTGGACAAGTTGCTGAATCGATGAAAAAGGTGACGTCAGCGGATTCGCTGATTCTCATCAATCACTACAAGAATGTCCTCGAGTCCGAGGGCATTGGCTGCGAGATACGTAACCAGCACCTGGGCTCGGTGCTCGGTGAAATGCCGTTCGCCGAGACCTGGCCCGAACTCTGGGTTCACAACGACATCGATCACGATCGCGCGAAGCAGCTGATCGACGACAGCATCACCGATGAAAGTCCGGAGGAGCCCTGGGTTTGCCCGGTCTGCAAGGAAAAGAACGAACGGACCTTCGCAATCTGCTGGAACTGCGGTTCCACCTACGCCTGAGACCGTTCAGGCCGGGGTCAAAAAACCCGCGTATAATCCTCCCGCATCTGGAAGTGACTGGGGGGAGAGTCATGAACCTGTTCCGTTTAGCCGCGGTTGCCGCGGCACTCTGTCTTGTCTCGTTCGACGCGCTGGCCAACAAGGTGACGCGCCTCAACGTGTCCGCCAAGAACCAGCCCACTGTCGTGGTTTTCTCGAACAACGGCGAACGCTACACCACCATCGACCCGATCCATATGACCGAGGTGAAGGTCAATCTCAGTGCCAAGTGCCGCTTCGCGGGTCGGGGTAACAAGGCCTACAAGGGCGAGCTCAAGATGGCCGGCTTTACCCGGGTCGGCACCAAGAACCCGGCCAATTTCCTGATCCCGCACTCGAACGAGGCCTCAGCCGTTTTTCGCCTCGGCGGCGACGGTAACCAGCCGTTCAACGCTGTGAAGGCCTGCAACGACGAACTCAACAAACGAGTCGCCACGTCCGGCAAGTCGAAGTACGAGATCATGGCCAAGGGCTTTAACTTCACGTACCCGGCCGGGCTGCGCTCGACCTACGCGTTCCGCTGTAACGCAACGGGCATTGGACGCACTGACCTCGACTCGGAGAGCGTCAATTCCAACACCAAGCTTCGCTGTCTTGCCTCACCAGCGGCCGCCGAGAAGATCCCGGACAAACCGAAGCCCAAGCGCGCCACGATCAAACCGGCACGGCTGAAACCGCTGCTGCGCGCGGCGACGTTCGAGGCGTCACCCGAGGTGCACACCGGGGACTGCCCGGTCAGCGTACAGTTCAACGGCACGCTGACGTCCAATCGCGCAGGCACGGTTGAGTATCGCTACACCAAGTTCGACGGTACGCAGTCACCGGTCTACAAGCTTGAGTTCGACAAGGCCGGCACACGCAAGACGCGTGACTGGCGCACCACGTACAACAAGCCGAATGCGGCGACGACGCTGAGCATGGGCGGCGCAGGCTCGAACGACCCACACGATTTTGCCGGCTGGTATCGCCTGGACGTGCTGTCACCGAAGCCGACAGGCCAGGTCGCCGCGCATTATCGTGTCATGTGTGGTGCGGACGAGCGTCCGCAGCCTGCCGAAATGCAGTTTGCCCCGGCGCCCACGATGCCCGAAGCGGTCCAGGCTCCGCGCAGGGCGATCCAGGTGCAGCCACCGAAAG
>CAZSIQ010000108.1:0-9264 GCA_964606915.1 uncultured Woeseiaceae bacterium
CATTTCGCCGGCATAGCTCAGTTGGTAGAGCAGTTGATTTGTAATCATCAGGTCGCGAGTTCGATTCTTGCTGCCGGCACCAATTAGAAAGGCCTTCGTTTTACGAGGGCCTTTTTTCGTTCCGTACTAGCAAGAATCGGTCGCGACGGTGAAGACTCCAATGATCCGATCGGGATAGGCAGGCTCTGGCTGGGATACGACTGGTGGTTCGACTCCTCGTGCCGGCACCAAACAGCAAAAAGCCCCCATTAGGGGGCTTTTTGCATTTGCCGCTGCCCCAAGAAGCCACCCCGGCGGGCTTATCGCAAATGATCCTGACGGGATGCGCTGGTGCTTGCTGGGTCAGGATGGGTGATTTCTGCTCCCGGCATCATTCAGGCAGGCCGACGTTTTATGGGGGGTGGAACTCAGCCATGCTGCCAGCGTCTACGTAGTCTGACTCTGGCTCAGACCTGGAACCGCCATGAAACCCTTTGTTGTCATTCTCTGCACGATCGTCCTCGCGGCAGTATTCACCCACGAAACCCGCGCTGAACCGACGCCGGGGTCGCAGACCAACTGGACGTTCACCTACATCAAGGCACGGGACGCGCAGGCGGCCGGGCTCCGGGAGTTCATTGAGGCCAACTGGTTTGCAATGGACGCAGTTGCAGTGGAGCGCGGTCTCTTCAGGAGCTACCGGCTGATCGAGAATCTTGGATCCGGTGAGGAAGGTGAACCCGAATGGGACTTCATCGTTGCCGTGGAGTACTTCGGCGACCAGGGCTATTCCGATATAGCGCAAGAGTTCGAAGCCATCCGTTCTGCGCACACGACGGTGCTGGTTGACGGTCTGGGTTTTCGCGAGCTTGGCTCCATCGTTCGATCGGAACGACTCCGCTTCCTCGACTAGCCCGACAACCGTTCAGGTATCCGGAAACTCCTCGGCCAGCATGGTGCGAACCTCGATGGCGGCCTGTGCTGACTGAGTCTCAAGCGCCTCGATCA
The DNA here is from genome assembly GCA_964606915.1 of uncultured Woeseiaceae bacterium. Classification (GTDB taxonomy): domain Bacteria; phylum Pseudomonadota; class Gammaproteobacteria; order Steroidobacterales; family Woeseiaceae; genus UBA1847. Next base: position 988 of record CAZSIQ010000108.1, read on the forward strand.
GCGGCTTGACGCGCTGGTCGTTCAGGAGCGGGCGCATCCAGGCGAAGTACAGGTAGTTGAAGCGCCAGGACAGGTTTCTGCCGAGACTCAATGAAAGGTCGACTTCCGCGTGCTCAATGGCCTTGTCGATGTCCCCGCGTGAAAGGTAAACGTTCATGGCGAGGTAGTCGCTCTGGCGCCAGCCCGGGAATGTTTGGTCCAGGTGGGCCTCCATCGCTTCGCTCATGACCTGCACCTCGTCGAAGCGCTCCAGTGCAACAAGGGCATGCAGGAAGGCGAAACGCAGCGAGATCTCCTTCAGGCCGGTCGGCCGATAGGCCTCGTCGGTGACACCTTCGCGGATGGACTCCAGGAAGGGACCGACATCATCGGCACGACCCAGGTCGATCATTGCGCTGACATAGCCAAACGCGGCCATTCCCCACGCAAAGCCTCGATCCTCGATGTTGTCGCGCAGCATTTGCTCCCCCAAAACGGCCGTCCGCTCGAGGTTGCCAGCGGCGAGCTGGCGCGCAAGAACCATTGACCGGGTCCAGGGTGCGGCCGGCGCGATCGTTGATGCCCGCCGCGCCATGACATCGGCCTCCTCGTCCATGCCAAGGCCGGAATAGACGCGCACCGTCATCGCCGGTATTTCATGATCCTGCGGGTCCATGTCCATGGCGCGACGATAAAATCGAACGCCGGCTAGAATGTCATCCATCGCAAACGCTGCGTCGGCGGCGGCAAGATCGATGGCGGTCCACTCCGGCGCGCTTTCGCGCGCCTTTGCGAAAACGTTGGCAGCCTCAGCGGGCCTGCCGAGCACGCCAAGCAGGATTCGACCTTTTGATAACAGCAACCGCGCGGACAATGGATCGACGGCAAGCCCTTGCTCAAGCCAGTAGAGCGCATCGTCGTTGCGTTGCCCGAGCGCAGCGGCGACCGACAGGGTCGCAAACAACTCGGGCACATTCGGCGCCAGCTCAATGGTCTCCTCCATCGCTGCGGCTGCTTCCAGGGCTTGAGGATCATTGGGTCCGATGCTGAACGCTAACGCCTGCCATTCGACAATGGCGAGCTGTGCAAGCGCACGGGGGTTGTCCGGGTCATCTCTGGCAACCTGGTCGAGCAGCGGTCGCGCCTGCGCATCCGCTGCCCCCCACGTGATCAGCCCGGTTTCAGCTTGCTGGTAGTAAACCAGCGCGAGGTCGACTTTCGCATCGAGAAAGTTGGGGTCAACGACCAGCGCTTCCTTGAACAGTCCCTCGGCTTGCGGAAGTGAGCTGTAGCTCGCGATGTTCTTTTGTTCGAGCCCCTTCAGGTAAAGCTCGTAAGCGCGACCGTCCGTGCCGGCGAGATGCACCTCGGGCAGGACCTGCTCCCCCATCAGGGTCACGACCAGCGCACTGCTGACGCTGTTCGCTATTTCGTCCTGCACCTGGAAGATATCGTCCAGCGTCTTGTCGAACGTTTTCGACCACAGGTTAAAGCCTGTGTCTGCCTCAATGAGCTGGGCCGTTATCCGGATGCGGTTGCCGGAGTAGCGGACGCTGCCCTCGAGAACGGTTTCAACGTTCAGGCTGTTCGCGATTTCCCGAACATCGACCTCCTTGTTGCGAAACGCGAACACCGACGTTCGAGCCGGTACGCGAAGGCTCGGTACCTGTGCGAGCTGATGCAGCAGCGACTCGGTCAGGCCATCGGCGAAGTACGCGGAATCGCCGCCTTCGCTCATGTCGATGAACGGCAGGACCGCGACAGACGTGTAGGACGTGGTTGCTGCTGTTTCTGCGCTTTCGTCCGTGCCGGGTGTTGAATCAATGATGAGTCGGTCAGCCAGTAACAGGCCAACGGCAACCAGCAGTACGACGATGATGACCCGATCCATCATGCGACCGCGATTGGGCGAAATCTCGGTTTCGCGATCGATCTCGGTTTCGCGCTTGATGCCCTGCGGCGTGATCTCGAACAGCCAGGACAACAGCAGGATGATCGGCAGCCCGATGGCGAGAACAATTAGGATGTTTCGACCAAGGACCTCGTCGTCCAGCCCGAGCATCGGGAACACGACTTCGACGAACTGCAGTATGAACCAGCTTACAACGAGGTAAGCGGCACCGGTTCGCAGCACGTTCCTTTGCTTCAGCTCTTCGATCAGGTCAGTCAAAACACGATCGCCATTACATCCCTGCTCCGGATTCTAGGGGGTACCGGGTACCCCGTCTAATGGTCCTTGCCTAATTGTCCTTGCCGGGTGCGCACTGCGCAGTAATGAAGTCGCCGAGCAGGCGGAACTCATCACTGCGGCCAGACCCCTTTCTCCAGGCGAGGGCAATGGTCCGGTTGCCGCCCTCGCTGGTGTCCTGCGTTTCGATTTTCGTCGATTTCAACATGGAAGAACCGATCGCCATCTCCGGCAGAAACGTCACGCCGAGGTCGGCGTCGACCATCTCGACAAGCGTGAGCAGGCTGCTCGCCGAGAAACTGCGCACCTTTTGCAGATCCTTGAGTCTGCAGGTGGCCAGTGTCTGGTCGCGCAGGCAATGCCCGTCCTCAAGCAACAACACGCTGTCGGCCGAGAGTCGACTCACGCGAAATTTCTCCGGATCGACCCGGGCTGACCCCTTGCGGTAGGCGAGTAGAAGCGGGTCGTCATAGAGCGGCAGAACCTCTACCGCACGCATCTCGCAGGGCAGCGCAAGCAACAGGACATCGAGTACCCCGGCGGCCAGTTTCTCGAACAGCTGGGACGTCTGGTTTTCCGTCAGGTACAGCTTGAGCTCGGGGTAGGAGCGGCGCAGTTTCGGCAAGAGGTTGGGCAATACGAACGGCGCGATAGTCGGGATAACGCCCAACTGCAGCTCTCCACTAAGCGGGTTTCGCTCACCGTCGGCGATTTCGACGAGATCCTCGAGGTCGCGAATGCACAGCCTGGCCTGGGTCGCTATTTCCTGGCCGATAGCGGTAATCGTGACCTGTCGGTTCGTCCGGTCGACGAGCTGGGCGCCCAGCGTATTCTCCAGCTCCCGGATCGCGTTACTGAACGCGGATTGTGAGACATGGCTCTGCTCGGCGGCACGGCCAAAGTGGCCGGCCTCCACGAGCGCGATGAAGTACTGAAGCTGCCGTGTGGTCGGTAATCTCATAAATTCAAAAAATCGAACAATATATTCGAATTAAACCATTTTATTTGTTTATAGGACAGCCCTAATATTGCGCCAACCAAGGAGAGCAATCATGCAGATCGACATTGGAATTCCCGAAGAGAAGCGCCTCGCTATTGCCGAGGGACTGTCTCGTCTGCTGGCAGACAGCTACACGCTGTACCTGAAGACGCACAACTACCACTGGAACGTCGAGGGTCCGCTGTTCAACACCTTGCATCTCATGTTCGAGACGCACTACACGGAGCTGCAGACCGCGGTCGACGAGGTCGCTGAGCGTATTCGCGCACTCGGTGTCAAAGCGCCGGGATCCTACAGCCGCTATGCCGAGCTGACCTCGATCGAGGAGGGAAGCGGCGACGAGACGGCTGAGGAGATGATCCGCCAGCTGGTCATCGGCCAGGAAACCGTTGCCCGTACGGCGCGCAGCGTTATCGAACTCGCCGATGAAGCCAACGATGAGCCGACCGCAGACCTGCTGACGCAGCGCATGCAGATACACGAAAAGAATGCCTGGATGCTGAGAAGCATGCTGGCCTGAACCGAAACGACATCTTAAGGAAACAGGATATGTCCACGATGGAAGGAAAGACACTGCCGCAGGTTACGTTCAAGACCCGTGAAGACAGTGACTGGGTCGAGAAAACGACCGACGATATTTTTGCGGGCAAGACGGTCATCGTCTTTTCACTGCCGGGTGCATTTACGCCGACGTGCTCGTCGTCACATGTGCCGCGATACAACCAGCTGCAGCCGAAGTTCGCGGAGCTGGGCGTAGACGACGTCATCTGCGTGTCGGTCAATGACGCGTTTGTTATGAACGAGTGGAAGCTCGCACAGAACGCTGATCGCGTTACCTTCCTGCCGGACGGCAATGGTGACTTCACGGACGGTATGGGCCAGCTCGTGGGCAAGGAAGACCTCGGCTTCGGCAAGCGCTCATGGCGTTACTCGATGCTCGTCAAAGACGGCATCGTTGAGAAGATGTTCGTGGAGCCGCAACAGCCCGGCGATCCGTTCGTCGCATCTGACGCTGACACGATGCTCGCGTACCTCGACCCGAATGCCGAAGCGCCGCTGGACGTGACCGTCTTTGCACGAAGTGGCTGCCCGTCCTGCGCCAAGGCCAAGGGTCTGCTTCGCGACGCCGGCATCGAGTTTGAAGAGCTGGTGCTGAACACCGACTACACGGACCGCACACTCCGCGCCGTCGCGAGTGCGACCACGTACCCGCAGGTGTTCGTCGCTGGTCGGCACATCGGTGGCGCCGAAGATCTCGAAGCCTGGCTCGAGACGCGCAAGACGGCCAAAGCCGCCTAAGCCGCATCCCCCTCCGGTCCGGGAGACTCCCCATCCCCCTGTCCCCCGCTGACGTTCCGCAAGCCGAGAACGAACGCATCCTCCCGGACCGGACCTTTTCCGACCCTGACAGGCGGCGGTAACTCAAATACCGATACCTGGGCCTTTGCAGATAGAGGTCCGAAAGTGGCTAGTTGAGCGTTCCCGCGCGCGTATACTGCGCTCATGGTCACCACCCCCGAACACACCACCGACGTTTTTGAACGGGCGCGTTTGTCGCGAGATCCGCGTTACGACGGTCGGTTTTTCATTGCCGTGGTGACGACCGGCATCTACTGTCGCCCCATCTGTCCGGCGACGCCCCCGAAACGCGAAAACGTTCGCTTCTATCCGAGCGCCGCAGCAGCCGGAGAAGCCGGCTTTCGCCCCTGTCTTCGGTGCCGCCCGGAAACGGCGCCCGGTACGCCCGCCTGGCAGGGCACGTCGACGACGGTCCGACGTGCGTTGCGCATGATCGAGTCAGGCGCGTTGAACGACGGCGACGTCGAATCGCTCGCGGAACGCCTGGGCGTAACCTCCCGACATCTTCGTCGCCTGTTCCAGCAGATTCTCGGCGCCAGCCCTTTGGCCGTAGCCCATACCCAGCGCCTGCACCTGGCGAAACGGCTGATCGACCAGACAGGCTTACCGCTTTCGGAAGTCGCGACTTTGTCCGGCTTCGGCAGCGTTCGCCGGTTCAACGACACGTTTTCGAAGACCTACAAGCGTTCACCTCGGGAGTTGCGCAAGCGCCGTCGCGGTGTGGACGCGGATGACGGTTTTGAGCTGCGCCTGCCGTACCCGCCCGGCTACGACGCGGCGTCGCTGCTTGGCTTCCTCGGCAATCGAGCAATTCCGGGGGTCGAGGAGATTACCAACGGGACCTATCGGCGTGCGCTGCGCGTGGATGACGAGGCGGGGATCGTCGAAGTGGCCGACATCCACGGTGCCTTGTCGGTCAGGCTGCTGGGGCTCGACACGAATCGGCTGGTCACGGTGGTCCAGCGAGTCCGGTCCGTGTTCGACCTGGATGCACCGATGAAGGACATTAATGACTGGCTCGATCGCGACAAAGCGATTCGCCTGTCCGACACGGACGATGTGCGAGTGCCTGGCTGCTGGGACGGGTTTGAGCTTGCCGTGCGCGCTGTGCTTGGCCAGCAAATCTCGGTGGCAGCCGCAACGACGATTGCGGGTCGGATCGTCGAACGCTACGGCGATACCGTCGACATGCCCACGGTAAACGGCGTACATCGGTTGTTTCCGACCGCCGCTAAGCTGGCTCGCGCGCGCTTCAAAAACCTCGGTCTCGTGACCAGCCGAATCGAAACGATTCGCGCGATTGCTCGTGGCGTTGACCGTGGTGAGCTCGATCTCGCGGAAGACGCCGATCCGAAAAAGCTGCGTGAGGTATTAACCCGCATACGCGGCGTCGGCCCGTGGACAGCCGAGTACATCGCGATGCGTGCGCTGAAGGATCCCGATGCGTTTCCGTCATCGGATCTTGGACTGCTTAAAGGTATGGACTCTTTTGCGGGTCGACGCATGAAACCGAAAGAACTTGAACATCACGCGGAGGCCTGGCGGCCGTGGCGCGCTTACGCCGCGTTACGCTTGTGGCGACTCTCCGCTGCCGGAGGATGACATGAAGTATTGCTGGATGGACTCACCGATCGGTCGCCTGTTGTTGGCAGGCGACGAAGACGGATTGGCGCTTATCGGATTTCCCGAAGGAAAAGGCCACCGGGAGCCTGACGAGGACTGGGTTGAGGATGATGCTGCCTTCGCTGACGTCAGGCGACAACTGGGCGAATACTTCGACGGCGATCGACTGGACTTCGACCTGCCGCTGTGTCCGGACGGCACCGCATTCCAGCTGGATGTGCTTCGGGCCCTGCAGGAAATCCCCTACGGCGAGACGGTGTCCTATGCGGATATCGCACGCCGCGTTGGTCGTCCGAAGGCGGTGCGCGCCGTAGGTGCAGCCAACGGCCGCAACCCGATTCCCATCGTGATTCCCTGTCATCGCGTCATCGGGAGCAACGGGTCGATGACGGGCTTCGGCGGCGGTATCGACACCAAGGTCGCGTTGCTCGAGCTTGAGGCGAAGCACTCAGGCTTTCGCCTCACCCCGTCCTAGTTTAGGAATCGCGGCGCGAGCGTAACAGCGACCGTTGAAACAACGACGATACCGACCAGGTTCAGCAGGAAACCCGCCTTCGCCATCTTCGGAATCGTCAGCAGTCCGGAACCGAACACGATAGCGTTCGGTGGTGTCGCGACCGGTAACATGAACGCGCAGCTCGCGGCCATTGTGATCGCCGCCGTCAACAGAATCGGGTCCACACCGGCACTGACGGCAACCGCCGCAACAACCGGCAGGAACGTGGTCGTTGTCGTCAGATTGCTGGTCAGCTCCGTCAGGAAAATAATCATGGTGGCCGTGGCGGCAATCAGGACCGGCAGCGGAAGCTCCGTCAGCGCCTGGAGGTTGTTACCCAGCCAGACGGCGAGACCGGTGTTGTTTACCGCGGCCGCGAGCGTCAATCCGCCGCCAAACAGGACCAGCACCCCCCAGGGCAGCTTCTCGGCGTACCGCCAGCGCAGGAGAACCGGATCGGACTTGTCGCCGCTGGGCAGAAGGAACAGGACGATAGCGCCACCGATGGCGATCATCGCGTCCTCGAGCATCCCGAGCCCCGGCACCTTGAGCAGCAACGGCCTCGTCATCCAGGACAGCGCCACGATGGCGAAAACGATGGCAACACGTTTTTCCGGTACGGTCATCGGACCGAGCTCTTCGCGCAGCTGGTGCAATTCCGAAATGGCCTCCTGCGGCATGCGAAAATCCACAGAAAAGGCGAAGCGTGTGAGCACGAGCCAGCACAGCGGCAACAGCGTGACAGACAGCGGTACGCCGACCATCATCCACTTGGCGAAGCTGACCTGGACGTCGTAGTTGTCCTGCATGAATCCGGCAAACAGCGCGTTCGGTGCTGTACCGACCAGCGTGGACATGCCACCGATCGTCGCCCCGTAGGCCACACCCAGCAGCAGGGCACACTGGAAATCATCGCGCGCCTTGTCACTCAGGTCCTTCACCGACTGGTGGATGACCGTGATGATGGATACAGCGATGGGGAGCAGCATCATCGTGGTCGACGTATTCATCATCCACATGCTGAGCAGGGCGGCGACAGCCATAAAGCTGCCAATAAGGGAGCGGCCGTTCTTGCCCGCGTAGGCAAGAACATTCAGGGCTATTCGCCGATGCAGGTTCCAGCGCTGGATGGCGAAGGCAAGGATGAAACCACCGAGGAACAGCATGACGGTGGCATTGAAGTACCCGCCGCTGGCTTCTTTAACGCTCGCGATGCCGAACACCGGGAATAAAACGACGGGGAGCAGGGCGGTAACGGCGATAGGCGCCGCCTCAGTCGCCCACCAGATCGCCATCCAGACGCCGAGCGCCGCAACACGCCAGGCAGGCGCTTCGAGACCCTCCGGTGCGCCAAGCAAAATCATCAGCAGGGCAACCGCCGGCCCCAGTGCCAGGCCAACTTTCTGGTAGCCCGCGCGTGGCTGCATCATCGTCGAATCCGTCAAAACCCGCCCCTAAATGCCGATTCAAAGCGGCACAGCCTACCGTTTTCAGTGACTTTGGTCTGCTTTTTCAGCCGACTTCTACATCTTGTATGCCTGTCGCTTTCCAGCACTACATATTGTAGTATCCCCTCCCGTACCGTTTCGGTACGCACGGAGATGAGATGTCATCAGGCAATGTGAGCGAATT
>CAZSIQ010000109.1:0-9120 GCA_964606915.1 uncultured Woeseiaceae bacterium
GTCTCTGATTTTTAATAAAACTGCCCGCGACGTGCGGGCAAAGAGCGCGATATTAAACCAGCACCGCCCGGCATTTACAAGCACCCGCTTCAAGTCCATAGAATTTGTTCTTGTGGCCTGTTCAGACCAGTCCGCGGCTGGCCAGCGATACCGATACGCCGTGACCGATGACCAAATGGTCGAGAAGCCGGATGTCGACCAGTTCGAGGGCCGCTTTCAGGCGCCGGGTAATGCGTTCGTCGGCACCGCTCGGCTCTGCGACGCCGCTGGGGTGGTTGTGGGCGACAATGACGGCCGCGGCATTCACCGACAGGGCCTCCTTGACGACCTCACGAGGGTAGACCGACGTCCCGTCGATGGTGCCACGAAACAACTCGTCGAAGCGCAGTACCCGGTGTCGATTGTCGAGGTACAGGCAGCAAAAGACTTCGTGGCCGAGATGAGAGAGCCGGGCGGCCAGGAACGATTCGGTGTCCGACGGGCAATGGATGGACTCGCCAATGCGGATGGAACACTCGTAGTAGCGTCTCGCGATAGCGGGTAGGGCGAGCAGGGTGTCGGCACGCACGTTGCCAATCTGCGGTATCGCCAGCAGGTCGTCACGGCTGGCCTGCAAGACATCTCGCAGGCTGCCGAACTGGCGCAGCAGCGCGTGGCAGACGTCAACGGAGCGTTGATCGTCACGCCCGACGCGAATTACGCGGGACAGCAGTTGCGCATCGTCCATGATGGTGCCTGCAAAAAACCTGATCATGCTGGTCGAACCGAGGAACGGCGAGATCATTAACTCGGTGCTTGTTGCAGAATCCGGGCATGCAGCGTCGGAGCCCCGTCCTCGATCGAGCGGGTGTCGGCATCCTGCGGTCCGAGTGTCTCCCCTATCCCCTTACGGCTACACTGCCAGTCATTATCAGACAATGACGGTCTTCTCCATGCAGCACTCTCTCTCAGTCCTCACATCTCTTCTGCTTCTCGGTCCGGCTGTGTTATTCGCCGAAGAGCTGCGTCCGTTCGAGCGTATGGACGTTTTTGATCTGGAATGGGTGTCAGATCCGCAGGTTTCGCCGGACGGCGAGCGCGTGGTGTATCTCCGAAACGGCATGGACGTCATGACCGACGGCAGGTGGACGCGGCTTTGGCTGGCCGACGTCGATGGCGGTGAGAATGTCCCGCTGACCGGTCGCGACATCAATGAGTCTAATCCCGCCTGGTCACCGGACGGCAGTCGGGTCGCCTTCACCAGCAAGACCGAACACGGTACCGAGATCTTTGTGGTGTGGGTGGACACCGGAAAGCTTTCAAGACTGACACAGCTAAACCGGACGCCGAAGGGGCTGAGTTGGTCGCCGGACGGTTCACAGATCGCCTTTCGCATGCTGGTGCCGGAGAACCCCGTGGTCCTTGTAACCGCGCCCAAGAAACCGGACGACGCTGAGTGGGCCGCAGAACCGAGAGTCACGGCGCGGCTGAAGTATGAGACCGATGGTGCCGGCTACATGGAGCCCGGCGCCGAGCAATTCTTTGTGATTTCCGCGCTGGGTGGCGCGCCACGCCAAGTGACCGGCGGAAATTACCGACACAGCGGCAAGCCGCAATGGTTGCAGGATGGCAAGGCGCTTGTTTTCTCCGGCAACCGAAACGACGACTGGGAGATCAAGTTTCGCAATTCCGAGATCTACCGCGTTGATATCGACAGCGGTGAGGTTACGCCGCTCACAGACAGGGACGGACCTGACTCAGGCCCTGTCGTTTCGCCCGACGGCCGCAAAATTGCCTGGTGGAGCTATGAGGACAAGGTTCAGACCTACCAGGTAGCGAAGCTTAACGTCATGAATGCGGACGGCTCGGACAAGCGCGAATTGTTGAGTGAGTTCGATCGGTCCGTGTCGGGTCTCGCGTGGAAGGGCGATAGTCGCGGGATCTTCTACCAGTTCGACGAGTATGGTGACACGAAGATCGGCTTCACCACATTGAGCGGGCGCTCGCGAACGGTGGCCGAAAACCTGGGCGGTACAACCATCGGTCGGCCGTACGGCGGTGGTTCTTTTTCTGTGGGTGGCAATGACACGATCGCCTATACGCACGTAACGCCTTACAGGCCGGCAGAACTGGCCATCGTCGAGCGACGTGACGACGAGCCGTCGATCATTTCATCGTTTAGCAGCAGCTTGCTGCAGTGGCGAGACCTGGGGCAGGTCGAGGAAATCCGGTACACGTCATCCGTGGACGGCCGCGACCTGCAGGGCTGGATTGTAACGCCGCCCGGCTACGACCCATCCCAACCTTACCCGCTGCTTGTCGAGAACAAAGGTGGACCGATCTCGAATTACGGCCCGCGCTTTTCTCCGGAGGTCCAGTTGTACGCGGCGGCCGGTTACGTGGTGTTTTACCCCAACCCTCGCGGCAGTACGGGTTACGGTGAAGCGTTTGCAAACCTCCTTTACCACGACTATCCGGGCGACGACTACCAGGATGTTATGGACGGCGTGGACGCGTTGATCGAGTCCGGCGTCACGACAGAGGACCGTCTTTACGTGACCGGCGGCAGCGCCGGGGGCATCATGACCGCCTGGATCATTGGCAAAAACAATCGTTTCCGTGCGTCGGCTGTCGTCAAGCCAATCCTGAACTGGATCTCGAAGACCCTGATCGCTGACAACTACTTCATGTATGCCGATTACCGGTATCCCGGACAACCCTGGGAAAACATCGAAACGTACATGAAGTTCTCGCCGATCAGCCTGGTCGGAAACGTTGAGACCCCGACGATGGTGATGGTGGGTACCGCAGACCTGCGTACGCCGATCTCGGAATCGAAGCAACTGTATGGTGCCCTGAAGATCCGCGGCATCGATACGGTTCTGGTCGAAGTGCCGGACGCACCGCACAACATTGCGGGTCGCCCGAGTCAGCTCATTACCAAAATCGATCACATCCTGGCGTGGTTCGACAAGTATCCGCCGGAATAAACGGCGCCGTTGACGAAGGTCGAGATTCTCGTGAGCATGCGTCTGTGAGTAAACCAAAACTGTACCGCATCTGGATGTTGTCGCTGGTGCCCGGCGGTCGCTTCGGGCGTTGGTGGACGGCGCTCACGGTTCTGGTGGTCGGCGGCGCCGTGTACGGACTTGCGGCGTGGCGGGTGGCGGAAAACCCGGGCTACTTCGGACGCCTTCCCTGGTCCATAACGCTATTTTTTGCCGCCGCGGTTGCCTACATCGTGCCGATGTTCCACTACATCACGCAGCGCACGCACCAGGCACTTGATGCGCTGGAACCGCATCTCAAGGACGCTGGACGGTTGCCGGAGCTGCACGATGCGATTGATCGTCGCTCCGCGAGCTGGGTCGTTCGCACAACACTTGTTTCGATAGCGTTGTGGCTGCTTCAGAGTCGCTTGCTGTCGGGAAGCTGGGAACAAATGTGGGAACGCGTACAGATGGGCTTCGTCATGATTACCTTCGACGTTTCGCCCCTGTTTGTCTGGTTAACCATGAACGTAGCGATGAGTGCCCTGTTTAACAATGCACTCATCTTCCGACGACTTGTCCCGCATCTTGACGTCGACATTCTTGAACCCGGCAGTTACCTGCCAATCGGCAGCATGGCCGTTACCTCCACGCTGGTGGTCCTGGGTGCCATGGCTCTGCTGGCGATCATGTGGCTCGGCGGCCCCGTCAACTGGTGGACTACGCTGCCGGCTCTGGTGATCTTTACGCCACTCGTCGTTCTGTTACTGCTGCTGCCGGTCTGGCCCCTGCATCGATTGTTGCAGGTGCAGCGGCAGGCGGCGATCGATGACGCACAGCTGGCCTTGCGCGAGGCACGTCAAGCCCGGCCTGCCAACGAAGAAGCGCTTGCGAGGCAGTCGGTAGCGCTTACATTGCGGCGCGAGCTGAGCCGACTACCAATCTGGCCTTTCGATGTCGGCGCTGTTCTGCGACTGGGCAGTTACGCGGTCATCGTTCCGCTAACCTGGGCTGGCGCTGCGCTCATCGAGATGTTGGTGAGTGTGCTGCTTGAGTAGCGACCGTGAACACGGTGAATGGTTACCCAACGCCTCTCCGCGAACGGTGTTCACTCACTCGAAAAGTGCTGGACAGGATTCGGATTTGACAGCAACCGTTTGCGCTAAACCATCATTCGACTGGCAAGATGAACAGCGGACCCCGGGTCCGGCCAGCGCATTGGGCGGAATACGAATAACCACCGGGACGGAACCTGCCAGGGACACCCCGGTCGCAGATACGAAGACTCGCCGGAAGCGCGAGGGGTCATTAGAAATGAGACTACAAACCCACGGTCGATGGACGGTTACGATGCTCGCGGTTGGACTGCTGTCCGCCTGCGCTACGCAAGCACCGGTGGAAGGGCCGGTCGAGCCGTCCATTGTGTTCGTGTCGCAGCGGTCCGGCGACGGCGATATTTTTGCGATCGATCCCGATACCGGCGCAGTCAGCCCGTTGATCACAACGCCGGACGCGGAGGGCGGCGCAACCTGGGATGCCGGCCGGAACCGGATTGTTTACCAGGTCTTCTCTGACAACGGCGCCGAGCTTTACAGCAACGGTCGGCGACTGATGCGCGACCCGAACGGCGATGCGCCACCGTCGTGGTCGTCTGACGGACGCTATCTCGTCTACAGCGCGAAGCGCGACAGCAACGAAAACCTGTACCTCGCCACGGTCGACGGCAGCAGCGAGCGTCGACTGACGGATGGCCCCTACACCGATCGGTACCCGGTCTTCTCGCCGAGCGGTGACCGCATCGCTTTCGCGCGTCGGGACAGCAAGGGCTGGGATCTACACGTCATTGCGCTTGAGTCGCGGGAAGTCAGCCGGATCACCAGCGACGGCGAATACGTCGGACACCCGGCCTGGTCACAGGATGGCCGTTCGCTGGTCTTCGACCGGACGTATGACGGCCAGGCGGAAATCGCGACGGTTGAGCTTGTGGGCGGCGAGGTTCGTCGGCTGACCGAGCGGCTGGGCAATGACCTGAAGCCCGCCTACCTGCCGGATGGCCGAGTCGTGTTCGCTGCCGATACCGGCGATAATGACTGGAATCTGTGGATCCTCGATGTCGAAACCGGCGAGCTCACGCAGCTGACCGACACCCCGGGATTCGACGGTGGACCGGCTTACGCGCCCGCATCGGCATGGCGATCGCTGACGCAAGCGCGTTGAGATGTGCATAAGCAGATAGCCAGTCGGTCTGGTTGATGTGCGCCAAACGGCTGTAAAGGCGGCACTTTGGGGCCATAATTTGGTTTCGGAATACAAAGACTGACCTTATGAACATCTTGCTTGGCATCACCGGGGGCATTGCCGCCTACAAAACACCGGATCTCGTCCGGCGCCTGCGGGAACGCGGCGCGGACGTGCAGGTGGTGATGACGCGTTCCGCCACCGAGTTTGTCACCGAGACCGCGCTGGCGGCCGTGTCCGGCAAGCCGGTGCGGTCGACCCTTTGGGATCCCGAGGCTGAGGCGGCGATGGGCCACATCGAACTCGCGCGCTGGGCCGATTTAGTGCTGGTCGCACCCGCGACCGCTGAGTTCCTGTCACGCCTTGCGAACGGCTCCGCTTCTGACCTGCTGTCCACGCTATGCCTCGCGACGCGTGCGCCGATCGCGATCGCGCCGGCAATGAACAACGTCATGTGGGAGAACCCCGCGGTCGTCGCAAACCGGGAAGTGCTGGAGCAGCGCGGTGTCCGCGTACTGGGTCCGGCGTCCGGTGACCAGGCCTGCGGCGAAACCGGCCCCGGCCGGATGCTCGAGCCTGTCGATATTGCCGATGCCGTCACCGGGTCCGCGGTTACACGCAGTCTCGATGGACGAACGGTGCTGATTACGGCCGGCCCGACGCGTGAGCCGATCGACCCGGTGCGCTACATCACCAACCGCAGCTCCGGGAAAATGGGCTACGCGATGGCCGAAGCGGCAAGAGCAGCCGGCGCCAACGTTATCCTGGTGACCGGTCCTGTTTCCCTGCCTGCACCTGTCGGCGTCGAGACGATCGACGTCACCACGGCCGCCGATATGTACGAGGCGACTCTGGCACGAGTTGGCGAGGCCGATATCTTCATCGGTGCAGCGGCGGTCGCGGACTACCAGCCGGCAACACTTGCCGAGAACAAGATCAAGAAGAAAGCCGACACGATGCGGCTCGAGCTGAGCAAGACACGCGATATCCTCGCAACGGTGGCCGGTTTGCCAAAGGCACCCTTCACCGTGGGTTTTGCCGCCGAAACGGAAAAGCTGCGCGAGCACGCCATGGCCAAGTTCACGAAGAAAAACCTCGACATGATTATTGCCAATCGGGTTGGCGACAGGCTCGCCTTCGATTGCGACGAGAACTGCGTTGAGGTTTACTGGCACGGCGGCGAAGCCGCGTTCGAGAAGATGGCCAAACGCTCGCTTGCCAGCGAGCTCGTAGAGCTGGTTGCCCGGCAATTCGAGGCGCGAGACGAACGTCCTTCCCCGCTCAGTGTTATCGCTTCCAAGGACTGATTTCTTGCGCCAGATTGAACTGAAGATCCTCGACCCGCGGATCGGGGACAGCATCGCCTTACCGCACTACGCCACCGACGGTTCTGCCGGCCTCGACATGCGAGCCTGCATCGACGAGTCGCTCACGGTAAACCCGGGGGACACGGCTCTGGTGCCGACCGGGCTGGCAATCCACATCGCTGACCCGTCTCTCGCGGCGGTGTTGTTGCCACGCTCCGGGCTCGGCCACAAACACGGTCTCGTGCTGGGCAACCTGACCGGCCTGATCGATTCGGACTACCAGGGCCAGGTGTTCATCTCCTGCTGGAATCGCAGCAGCACGGCCTACGAGGTGCAGCCGGGCGAGCGAATCGCGCAGATGGTGTTTGTTCCGGTTGAACAGGTGCAGTTCAACGTCGTCGAGGAATTCGACGCCTCGGATCGTGGTGACGGTGGTTTCGGCAGCTCGGGAACGAGCTAGCGTTTACTTCAGTCCCTTGAGCATTTTGAAACGCTCAATATCGCCTTCGAATCGCGCGCGGATCTCCTGCTCCTCGTCCTTGTAGTCTTCAAGGTTCTGCAGGTGGCGTTCGATCGTGCCTTCAGTCTCGTTCAGACGTTTCATCAGGTCCGGATCGATCATCTGCGCGTTCGGATCGTCGCTGTACGGCGCGAAAACGCTGGCCTGCTTGCGAAGACGCTCACGCTCACGTTTGAGGTTGCGCAGGTAGAGTTCGGTGACACGCGCCTGCGCCTGCCACAACTCCACGCGGCGATCGCGGTGCAGCATGATCTCTTCGATCGTCAGGTAGGTGTTTAGCAGGGCCTGGTCGGCACGACGCTGGGCCAGCAAGGCCTCCTCGCGTTCCATGCGCTCCTGTTCAGCGCGGAGTTCGGCCTCGGACTTTTTGCCATCAAGTGTTTCGACAGTGACGCCGAAGTCGTTGACGATCTCCTTGTCCTTCTCAGCTTCACTCGCTGGAATCTTGTCGCTGTAGACAATGTTGCCGTCTTCGTCTTCCCACTTGTACTTGCCCGTCGGCGTGGCGCCTTCGGCAACGGTGGATACAACGAGCAACGCGGCGAGCGTGGTGATGAGTCCCCTGTCCATGCGCTTACTATGCCATGAAGCTGTCGCTAAAGTGCGACGCAGTTAACGTTTAGCCGGGAAAAAAAGCCTATCTGGAGTGAACGGAAAAAAACTGTGACTCAGTAGTCAACGCCGTATTGCTCACGGTACGCCATCACCGGCTCAAGAAACTCACCATAATCCGACCTGCCTTCGAGCCGTGAGACGAGGTCGTCGAGTCGAATGATACTGGTGACCGGAATATCGAGCGCCTGCTTCAGTTCCTGCACAGCAGACTTTTCGCCCTGTCCGCGCTCCTGGCGGTCCAGTGAAATCACGAGCCCCGCGACGTCGGCATTCAACGCCTTGATCGATTCATAGGCTTCGCGCACGGCGGTCCCGGCCGTGATGACATCATCAACAATCAGCACCCGGCCTTCGACGGGCGCACCGACCGTCATGCCGCCTTCGCCGTGTGCCTTGGCTTCCTTGCGGTTGTAGGCGTACGGGACGTCGATGCCGTGATGCTCAGCGAGCGCCGCCGCCGTCAGGGCCACCAGCGGTATGCCCTTGTAGGCGGGACCAAACAGCATGTCGAATTCGATACCGGACTTCGCAACTGTCTGTGCGTAGTAGCGCCCCAGTCGAGCCGCGGCGTAGCCGGTATTGAACAGCCCGGCGTTGAAGAAATACGGGCTGTTGCGGCCGGACTTCAGTGTGAACTCGCCGAACCGGAGTACGCCGAGCTCGAGTGCGAGGTCAATGAATTCGTTTTTGTAGGCTGCCATGGCTTGGTCTTTGATTGGGCTCTTGTATTATGGCGCGGTCGCGGCGCGTCGCAGTATGACACAGCCCGCATTCCTGCATAGAGCGATAAGGAGTCCCGTGTTTCGTGTTATCAGCCTGAATGCCAATGGCATTCGCGCCGCTGCCCGCAAGGGTTTTTTCGACTGGTTGCCAAAGCAGGATGCCGATGTCATCTGCATCCAGGAAACCAAGGCCCAGGTTCATCAACTGGAGGATCCCGTCTTCCGGCCCGAGGGCTACCACTGTTTCTACGAGGACGCCGAGAAAAAAGGCTACAGCGGTGTTGCTATCTATACGCGCCATGAGCCGAAAAAGGTCATCCGCGGTTACGGGGATCCCGAGTTCGACGCAGAGGGCCGTTACCTGGAGGTGCAGCTCGGTGGCTTGAACGTCGCCTCGGTCTACCTGCCGTCGGGATCGTCCAGCGACGAGCGCCAGGAGGCCAAGTTCCGTTGCCTCGAAACCTTCGAAGAGCACCTGCGCAAGGTGAAACGACGGCGCTCGCAGACGATCATCTGCGGTGACTGGAATATCGCGCATCGGGAGATCGATCTGAAGAACTGGCGCGCGAACCGGAAAAACTCGGGGTTTACCCCGGAGGAGCGCGCATGGATGGACGTTGTGTTCGATGACGTGAAGCTGGTCGATGCCTTCCGTCATCATCGTCCGGACGATCACGTCTACACCTGGTGGTCGAATCGCGGGCGCGCCTGGGACAACGACGTCGGCTGGCGTATCGACTACCAGGTCG
>CAZSIQ010000110.1:0-8822 GCA_964606915.1 uncultured Woeseiaceae bacterium
ACGTTGCCGTAGGAATTGGTGATCACAGACATCATGATCAGGCCCGGCGCGATGTATTGCATGTAGTCGTAGCCTTCCATCGTGCCGATGCGCTTGCCGATCAGGTTGCCGAAAATGATGAAATACAGGGTCATCGTGATGGCCGGCGGCACAATGGTCTGCACCCAGATACGAAAGACGCGAATCATCTCCTTTCGCACCAGGGTTCGAATGGCGACCAGGTTCAGCGCGACGTTCATGCCACACCCGCCTTGTTCTCAACCAACCCCATGAACAACTCCTCGAGACGATTTGCCTTGTTGCGCAGGCTCTGCACCTTGATGCCCTGGCGGTCGAGCTCGGCAAACAGTTCGTTGAGCTGGCGCTTCTTGTCCGTAGTCACTTCGAGCTCACCATCGTCCCGAAGAAACGTTTCGAATCCGGCGAGTTCAGGTGCCTCGCTGAGTTCGCCCTCAACATCCAGCACAAACACCTCGCGCTGCAGTTTGCGCAGAACGGACATCATCGGCGCATCCTCGATAATCTGGCCGCCATCAATAATGGCCACGTGGCGGCACAGGGACTCCGCCTCTTCCAGGTAGTGGGTTGTCAGGATAATCGTCGTCCCGGCGTCGTTGATCTCACGCAGGTACTCCCACATCGAGCGACGGATTTCGATGTCTACGCCCGCGGTCGGCTCGTCGAGGATTAACAGCCTCGGTTCATGCACCAGTGCCCGAGCAATCATCAGGCGACGCTTCATGCCGCCCGACAGGGAACGCGCTATGTCATTGCGCCGGTCCCAGAGCCGCAGCGCTTTCAGGTATTTCTCGGTGCGTTCAGCCGCAAGCCTGCCGGGTAATCCGTAATACCCGGCCTGTGTCGCGACGATATTGCCGACCTTCTCCCAGAGGTTCAGGTTGATTTCCTGCGGCACGAGGCCGAGGCAGCTTTTCGCGGCTTCGAGATGCGTATCGATGCTGTTGCCGAAAATCTCGACCTCACCGCTGCTCTTGTTAACCAGCGAACTGATGATGCCGATGGCCGTGGTTTTGCCCGCCCCGTTCGGGCCCAGCAGTGCACAGAATTCGCCGGCTTCAACGTCAAGGCTGATCCCCTTGAGCGCTTCATTGCCGTTCGAGTAGGTTTTTCGGACGTTCTTCAGGGACAGTGCTTTCATAAGGTCGCGTATTGTACCGACGCGCCGCGCACGGTGATATGCCCCTGTCCACTCGTTTACGGCCTGTCACGCACGGCAAATCGTCTCGCGGGCGAGCGTGAGCGACAGGCGGCGTTCGCGACCGCAGATGTCGGTGCTCCCTCGACCAGCAGCGCATGAAACACCCGCATGACAGCGACAAGCTGGTGAGCCTTGTCGCTTGCCGATGCCGCCCGCACCATGGATCGCCAGCGCGGATCATCGTCCCTCATTCGCAGGGATGGGCGGATTCCGGCGCCCAGCGCACGATTGATGACATGAATCAGCGGTGTGTCGGCCAGCCGCTCACACCAGTCACGGGAACTGCCCGTAAACAGCCTTGCCGCGTGCACATCACGCCGCGACAGGTGCCAGAGAAATCCGAGTGTTGACGCCACCTGCCCGGCATCGCGGGCGCTGCCGGTGTTCACGGAATCGAGCAGGTCGCTTGCGCCGGAAAAGGTCCGGTCCCAGAAACCCGGGTCCGGCGAGCGCAGCTCATAAACCAGGAACGGCGCCGCGGCGATGCGGGTCAGTGCGTCGCCGGACTCCCGGTCAAGGTCCTGCAGGCCTTTGTGCTGCTGGCACAGCAGGTCGGAAAGAAACTCGCGATTGAGCGCGTGTACATCAGCGATATCAGCCGGCTGCGGACAGTGGTAAGGCATTGCGTATCCCCATGGTTATTGTCGTTCTGTGCGTAAATCTCTGGCCAGTCACCCGAAATGGGAAGGTATCTATGGACCAATATTCATTATATTTTGCCTTATGACAATTTATATGGTTAATTTTGGTCATAAAAGGAGCAGAAATGCGATTTACCGATGATCGCTATTCTGGCGAGCAAGCGCAGTTTCAACTGGCCATGCGCATGATCGGCCACGAGGCGAGAACCCACACCATCCGCGAATGCACCGGCCTGTCGGACGACCGCATACGCAAGATCTACTCCACGTACTTCCGGACCCAGGGCGAGGGTCGTGTCCGCCGGCGGCGCGGTAAGTCGCCACGACAGGTGCAGCGGTTCATCAAGAGTCCGGAACACCGATCGCAGGCGATGAGTCTCGTTTCGCTGTTTCATGCCGGTCGACTCGTCAGGATCGAACCCGACCACGAAGTCCGCAGCTGCTGGCCCAGGCCCGATGTCGAAGTCGGGCACCGCCTGTGCCGGGCGTACGAAACCTACTGTTTGCTGCACCCGCAACGGCTGTTCAACTTTGAGTGGGCGTACAGCCTGTACATCAATATCTGCCTCAATGACGAACTCGTTGTTTACCGTTGCGCGGCCTGCGGCAGTCACTACGTCCAGGACGCCTACGCGCTGGATAACGGCCTTTGTCCGGCCTGCGAAACCGGCCTGATCGTGCACTGAAACCGCATCGGGTAAACTCGCGGCCCGACCTGCGATTCAGCGAGACATCGATGCAGAACCAGAATGTGTTCGCCGGCGCCTTCGTCGATCGTGCCGGCGAACGACGCAAGGACCCGGAATGGCTGGCCGACGCAGTGAACGCGCAAAGCAGCCTGTTCCTGCCGGTCTGGGGCGACCGCTGCCTTGTTAACACCGAGGTTCCCGCATGCTGCCTGCTGCCGCACGCCAGCGTGCGCGAGTTGATAGATCACGACGAACTGATCTTCCTCGGCCTGTTTCGCGATCAGCCCGTGTTCGCTTTCGTGGTTGCCCGGGACGCAGAGCCTCCCTTCGTCGAACTCGGCGAGTACAAGGACCTGCGAACGATCGGAACGGAGCTCTCGCCGGACGAGGCCAACCTCGCCGCGCATGCCCGCGCGCTTGTACTCTGGCACCAGTCACAGCTCCATTGCGGACTCTGCGGCGGCAAAGCTAGTTCGCATGCAGCCGGTAATGCCCGGCGTTGCACCAACTGTGGCAACACGATGTTTCCGCGGGTGGATCCCGCCGTTATCGTCCTCGTATCGAAAGGTGATCGATGCCTGCTGGGGCGCCAGCCGTCGTGGCCGGAGGGCCGCTACTCAACCATTGCCGGCTTCGTTGAGCCCGGCGAAAGTCTCGAGGATGCGGTCCGGCGCGAGGTATTTGAAGAAACCAATATCCACGTCGGCGATGTGCGTTATCACAGTTCGCAGCCGTGGCCGTTTCCCAGCTCCCTGATGCTCGGTTTTCACGCCGAGGGACTCTCCGATGACATCGTGCTGAACGACGCCGAACTCGAGGACGCACGATGGTTCACGCGTGATGAACTGCGCTCTGAATTCCCGAAGCTGCCGTTCAGGATCTCCATTGCGCGGCGCCTGGTCGATCACTGGCTGCACGCGAGCGACAACTGAACCGTGTGCCTGGTCGTTTTCGCCGTAGCGCCGGATGAGCGCACGACATTGCTACTCGCCGGTAACCGCGATGAGTTTCACGGACGCCCGGCCAGTCCGCTGGCCGCCTGGGACGACCAGGACGGTGTCGCGGGTGGCCGCGACCTCAAGGCCGGCGGGACCTGGCTTGCCGCGAGACGTGGAGGTCGATTTGCGACGGTCACCAATTCGCGCGACGCCGTTCCCCCGGCACCTGAGTTCCGCTCGCGAGGCTTCCTCGTAACGGACTTTCTGCTGTCCGACCTGACGCCGATGCAGTGGCTGGACGAGCTCGACGGTTCGGCTTACGCCGGCTTCAACCTCGTTCTTAGCGACGGCGATACGGTTGCCTACGGCAGCAACCGCCTTGATCCGCCGCGGCTGTTGGAACCGGGCCTTTACGCCGTCAGCAACGCCGTGCTGGATACGCCGTGGCACAAGGTCGAGTACGCGCGGGAGGCGCTGCGCGGCCTGCTGGCAGGCGGATTGCCTGACGATGACGCGCTGTTTGACCTGCTGCACAGCGACAAGCGAGCCGCGTTGTCCGATGTACCGGCGTCTGACCTCGATGCCGAGTTTGCCCACCAGCTCACCGCGCCCTTCATTGTTAATGAACGCTACGGCACGCGCTGCACCACCGTGGTCCGGCTGCAACGCGACGGGCATGTCGATCTCAACGAGCGACGATTCTCGCCGTCAGGGCAACCCGCCGGAGAATCGCGCCTGTCGATAGCGCGTTAGGCGAACACGCCCTTGAGCCATGTGCTGATGTCCTCGATTTCCTGGGGGCACACACCGTGCGCCATGGGATACCTGCGCCATTCTGGTTCGTAACCGGACTGCAGCAGGTGCCGACGAATTTCCTCGCCGAGCGCCAACGGCAGCACCGGGTCAAAATCGCCGTGTGCAAGGAAAACCGGCAAACCGGTCTGATGCGGATAGCTGCCAAGGCGAGCCGCCATCGGCAGGTAACTCGACAAGACCATTAACGCGCGAACCGGCTCTTCTGCACGCAAGGTCGTGTGCAGGGCGATAACCCCACCCTGCGAAAAACCGGCGATCACAATCCGGTCACGCGCAATGCCTCTCTCGACCTCGCGGGCGATAAGCTCGTCAATCGCATCGCAGCTGCCCTCTATTCCCGTCTCGTCGGCGGGCCCGTGTTTGTCCAGTGACGTGACATCGAACCAGGCCCGCATCTGCATGCCGCCATTCAGCGTAACCGGGCGTACCTCCGCATGCGGGAAGACAAACCGCAGGGCCAGTCCCTCCGGAAGCCGCAGCTCCGGCACGATGGGTTCAAAGTCGTGGCCGTCGGCGCCCAATCCGTGCAGCCAGATAACACTTCCCGACGGTGATTCGCCGCTTTCAACTTCAACGCAGGACAGGCTCATGCTGGTGGTTCTCCTTGCTAAAAAGGTGCTTGACAAACTATGTGCATTATAACGAAAATATGCGCATATTTATTCAGTACTGATCCATGCCCGCATTATCCGAATCCCTGCAGCGCCGGGAGGCCATCAGCTCGCTGCTGAAAAAGGGCCCCATCCAGAACCAGCAGGCGCTGGTCGATGCCCTGCGGCACCTCGATCTTGAGGCCACGCAGTCATCGGTAAGCCGTGACCTGAAGAGCATTGGCGCCATCAAGACGCCGAGGGGTTACGAGCTGCCCGCCGCGCAGACAACGGCGGGATCCATCTTTGACGAGGTCGCAGAGTTTATCCGAAGCATGCGTCCCGCAGGACCCAACCTGCTTGTCATTCGAACAGCGGTTGGCGCCGCCCAGCGCGTGGCGCTGGCGCTGGATCGCGCAGACTGGCCGGAGATGGTCGGCAATATTGGCGGCGACGATACCGTATTCGTCGCAACGGAATCCGCACAGGCACAGCGCAACCTGCTGGCCAGACTCGAACAGGTAACAACGTGAACAACGATAACTCCCCGATCATTCTCGCCTTCTCCGGCGGACTCGACACCAGTTTCTGTGTTCCGTGGCTGAAGGAGACCTACGGCCGCGATGTAATCACCGCGACCGTCGACACCGGCGGCATCGACGCCGACGCGGCATCGCTGCTCGAGGAGCGCGCGATGGCACTCGGCGCCGTCGAGCACGTCCTGATCGACTGCAAGGAAGACTTTTTCCAGCAAGTGATCCGCTTCCTGATTTACGGCAACGTGCTGCGCGGTAATGCCTATCCCCTGTGCGTCGGCGCTGAACGCGGCCTGCAGGCAGAGAAGCTGGCCGAGATTGCCGCCGCGCGGGGTGCCACCACGGTTGCGCACGGCTGCACGGCGGCGGGGAATGACCAGGTGCGTTTCGAGGTCGCGCTTCGCACGCTGAACCCGGGCCTGGAAATCCTCGCTCCGGTCCGCGACAACGCGTGGGTGCGTGAAGACCAGCTTGCCTACCTTGAAGAACACAACATGCCTCTGCCGGCACAGGGCTCTGCGTACTCAATAAATCGCGGCCTGTGGGGCATTACCATCGGTGGTCGTGAGACCCTGACCTCCGAGGGTTCCATTCCGGAAGAGGCCTGGGTCCTGTCGCCGGACGCATTCAGCAAACCGGCCGACGCGTCGTCCCACACGATCAGTTTCGAGCAGGGCATCCCGACCGCGATCGATGGCGAGGCACTCGACCCGGTCAGCCTGATCGAGAAGCTCGAGGTACTGGCCGGACGCTACGGCATTGGCCGGGGTGTTCACCTCGGCGACACCGTGCTTGGAACGAAGGGACGTGTTGCGTTCGAAGCACCGGCCGCCATCACGTTGATCACCGCGCACCGCGAACTCGAGAAGCTCGTGCTGAGCGCGCTGCAGGCGCGCATCAAGGACGGCGTGGCCGCCAGCTACGGCGATTTCGTGCACGAAGGCAAGCAGCTCGACCTGGTCTGCGGGGACATCGAGGCGCTGTTCGAATCATCGCAGCGCCGCGTCACCGGCGACGTGCATATCACGCTGAAGCCCGGCAGCCTGTTCGTCGATGGCGTCGAGTCACCGCACTCCCTGCTGGCGGCGACGAAGGGTGTTTACGGTGAATCGGCCGGTGAATGGACGGCGGTGGACACGCTGGGATACGCCAAAATCCTATCGCTCACCGGCTCACTGCAAACGCGGGCAGGCTCATGAAAACGGTCGTCGTCGACAAGATCGCTTCAGTCGCTCAACACAGCGAACTCGGGAACGAACTGCGCGTCTCGCCGGATATCCCCTGCGAGGAAGGCGTGCTGGTAGCGGCACGGGTCCTGAACAACAAATCGCGTTACAACCAGCTCGAGCTGACGTCGGGGCGAATGGCGACTGTCAACCAGGGTGACGTGATCGTCGGCGCGCTCGGGCATCGCAAAGCACTTCGTGGTTACTCCGGCACCCTCCCGGAGGCGCTGGCGGTCGGTGACACAGTACAGCTGCTGAACATCGGCGGTGTTATGGGCAACTGCGACTCGGCCAATCCGGATGTCGGCCCGCCGTTTAACTGCGAAGTGCTGGGCACCGTCCTGCACTTCCCCTACCTCGGCGAGCGCATCGGTGTACCCGCGAAGGTCGGCGAGTTTCCGCTCGAGGACGGGAGCAGCTTCACGACCGGCGGCGTGCCAGTCGTGGCGCTGGCCGGCACCTGCATGGACGCCGGCAAGACAGCGGCGGCCTGCGCTATCGTCGGACGGCTCCGCCACCGCGGTATGAAAGTGGCCGCGTGCAAGGCAACCGGCGTATCCCTGCGCCGCGATATTCTCGCCATGGAAGATGCCGGTGCCGAGCGGTCCATGATCTTTTCGGACTTCGGTATCGTGACAACGACAAAAGCCAACGGACCGCAGCTGACCCGTGCCCTGCTCGGCTCACTCGCCGAGAAGAAGCCGGACGTGATCGTGCTAGAACTTGGTGACGGCCTGCTCGGCGACTACGGGGTGGACGCGATCCTGTCGGACGATGCAATACGCGAGGCTCTGAGCGTCGTCGTGCTGTGTGCCAACGACCCGGTGTCCGCCTGGGGCGGTGCCCGCATACTGCGAGACGAGTACGGCATAGAGCCGTCAGTCGTTACGGGTCCGGCAACGGACAACGCGGTCGGAGTCGGCCAGATCGCACACAAGGCGTCGCTGCCGGCGATTAACGCCTTGTCCAACGGTGTCGCGCTGGGCGATCACGTCGCCGAAGCCGTGGAGGCGAAACACGCATGAGCATTCCAGCCGCCATCCTGGGCGCCACGGGCTACGTGGGCGGGGAAGCACTTCGCCTGCTCGGCGCGCACCCGGAATTTGAACTCGCAGCCGCCGTGTCGGACAGCCGCGCCGGGCAACCGATAGCCGCAACGTTTCCACATCTCGCAGCGCAGGTGGGCGACACGCGCTTCGCCGCACACGCTGACTGGGCCGAGAACCTGGACGCCGGCAGCAACGTCGCCGTGTTCTCGACCATGCCGCACGGAAAATCGGCGGCGACCATTGCGGATGCACTCGAACGACTGGCGGCGCGAAACATCACTGCACACGTTGTCGATGCGTCGGCAGACTTCCGCTATGCAAGCCTTGACGCATACGAAGCCGTCTACGGTGCGGGTCACGGCGCTCCGGACCTGATTGGACAGTTCGCGTCCGGGCTGCCCGAACATGTCACCGGCAAACCTGCGGAGCACGTCGGTAACCCGGGCTGCTTCGCTACCGCCATGCTGCTGGCTTCCGTACCGCTGCTTGCCAGCGGCCTGACCGACAAACACCTGTTCATCACCGGCATCACCGGCAGCACAGGTTCCGGGCGCTCGCCGTCGGACGGCACGCACCACCCGGAGCGACACAGCAACCTGTACGCCTACAAACCGCTGGGACATCGCCACGCCCCGGAAGTCGCCGAAATGGCGACGGCGGCCACGGGCGTCGAACCGAAACTGCACTTCGTACCGCACTCCGGTCCGTTTACCCGCGGGATCTATGCCAACGTTCAGGCGAGACTGCTCAAGCCGGCCAGCGCGGACGAGGTTCGCGATCATTTCCAGCAGGCCTACGGGGACTGTCCGTTCGTTCGTGTTGTCGATGGCACTCCGCGCATCAAGAATGTGGTGGCCAGCAACTACGCAGAAATCGGCGTCGCCGTGGACGACGATGTTGTGCTGGTCATGAGCACGATCGACAACCTGGTCAAAGGCGCCGCCGGCGGCGCCATGCAGTGGATGAACCGCCTCTGGGACCTTCCCGATTCGACCGGCCTGGAAGCCGTCGCCCCCGCATGGACGTGAGACAACGATGAACGACCCAAGAATGCGCGAAGCTGAAACCATGATGCCCGTCTACGGGCAGCTGCCGTTCGTACCGGTTCGTGCCGCCGG
>CAZSIQ010000111.1:0-8703 GCA_964606915.1 uncultured Woeseiaceae bacterium
AAAAAGGACCCTTCGAAGACGGGCCTTTTTCGTATTTGGAGCGGGAAACCCAGCGAGTTAGACGCTGATAAATCGAGGAAAAGCGACCGGTAACGCGATGAACCACCACCATCGAGCAACCGTGAGGCTATAGGTTAACCTGGTCTGTTTCGAATACGAAAAAGGACCCCTCGAAGACGGGCCGTTTTCGTATTTGGAGCGGGAAACCCAGCGCGTTAGACGCTGATAAATCGAGGGAAAGCGACCGGTAACGCGATGAACCACTACCATCGAGCAAAGTTGAGGACATGCGTTAACCTGGTCTGTTTCGAATACGAAAAAGGGCCCCTCGAAGAGGGGCCCTTTTTCGTATTTGGAGCGGGAAACCCAGCGCGTTAGACGCTGATAAATCGAGGGAAAGCGACCGGTAACGCGATGAACCACTACCATCGAGCAAAGTTGAGGACATGCGTTAACCTGGTCTGTTTCGAATACGAAAAAGGGCCCCTCGAAGAGGGGCCCTTTTTCGTATTTGGAGCGGGAAACCAGGTTCGAACTGGCGACCTCAACCTTGGCAAGGTTGCGCTCTACCAACTGAGCTATTCCCGCGAAGGGCTGTGCATTCTAGCGGCTCGCAGCAGGCTGTCAAGTCACGTGATCAGCAAAAATACGAACGGTGCCGCAAGCCAGAGCAAGCCTTTTGCAAGAAAGAAAAGAAACGCCGCAGCGCCCATTCTTCCAAGCCAGGGCCTGTTTCCGGTCCAGGTTGCGATATTCATGGCAAAAGCCTCTTGTAAATGAGAGTTGGGGGGTAATCCCGCCCGGAACAAGCCCGGGCGGGAGTTTCGATCAAACCGACTGCACAACGCTGTTGCGCTTCAGGCGCCGGGTCATGCTGGGAACCAGCGCGGGGACCTTGCGTTTGTATTCCTCGTATTCGGGATGCATGTCCGAGAGGTCTTTTTCCTCGAGTTTCACGCCGACCAGCATGTAGGCAGAACAAGCGGCTGCGAACACCAGGTGGGTCACCGTCATCGTCGGCGTGAACCAGACAATACCGAACCAGCCGACATAGATCGGGTGGCGCACAAAGCGATACAGCGAGTCCGTCACGAACGGCAGGTCGGGCATCTCCTTGTCACGCAGGGCGTAAAACGCCTGGCGAAGGCCAAACAGATCGAAGTGGTCGATCAGGAACGACGAGTACAGCAGGAACACCCAGCTGGCGAAGTACAGACCGGTCAGCGCCCAGTAGGCCACAGGCACGCTGCTGAAATCCCAGATTACTCCGCCCAGCGGGGCCCAGAACCACATCAGCACAGCAAGGCAGACTGACGAGAGAAGGACGTGTGCTCTTCCGATCTACTCCGCCCAGCGGGGCCCAGAACCACATCAGCACAGCAAGGCAGACTGACGAGAGAAGGACGTACGTGCTCCGCTCCGCCGCCGCCGGGATATAGCGTGTCAGCCACTTCTTGAAGGCCGGTCGCGCCATGCCGCTGTGCTGCACGGAAAACACGGTCAGGAGCCCGAGGTTGATCAACAGTGATTCCAGCAGCGGAAGGACCGGGGCTGAGTCGATGGATTTTGGCACCCAGAGGTTGCCGATAAAGCCGATGGCGTACAAAAACACGGCGAAGAAGAAGCCGTAGCTCAGCACGCCGTAGGCAAAAATGGTCAAGCGTTTCATGGATATCTCCCTAAGGTGAAGCGTCGGCCACGCGTTGTGGCTGACTGGCTTGGGGCGAATCTTGGGCGTAGACTCGATGACGGTCCTGACCGGGGCGGGACCCTATTGTGACCATTTGTTGACCATCAATAAAAACAAGCGCTTACAGGGCATTTTCCTGTGGGGAGAGCGTTGATTTGAGCTATCGATTCGGCAATTTCGAGTTGATTTCGTCCTCTCGTGAACTCCTTCACGACGGATTGCGAGTCGATATCGAACCGAAATCCTTCGACCTGCTGCTGTTCCTGGTCGAAAACCGTGAGCGCGCGGTGACCAAGAACGAGCTTCTCGATGCGATCTGGCCATCGCAGGTCGTGACCGAGACCGCCCTGACCCGCTGCATCATGAAAACTCGCCGCGCCGTGGGCGATGAATCCGGCAGCCAGGCGCTGATCCGGACGGTGCACGGTCACGGATACCAGTTCGTCGGCGAACTCGTCGAAGGTCCTCGAGAAACCGAGGAGCGGCGGCAACCGGCAAAGCCCACCGGCTCAGCCAGGACCTACAGCTACCTGGTCGCCGCGGGCATCGTCGCTATCGGTATCGCCGCGTTTTTCTTCCTGGAGACGATGGGTGAATCCTTCGAGGCGAAACGCGTCGTCGTCCTGCCGATTCACTATGCCGCGGACGATCCGGAACTCGAGTGGGCCGAGCTGGGCATGATGAGCCTGATGCAAAAGAGCCTGGAAGACGCCGATGTGCTGGTCAGTCCGTCACAGGAGGTTATCCGTCTGCTTGGCGAGTCACGATTCGCTCTGCCGCCGGACCCGGCGCAGCTCACGACACTTACCCGCCAGTTCGACGCTGACGTGGTTGTTCACTCCACGCTGGCCGAACAGGGAACGCTGCTTGAGCTCACCTCCGTAATCACCAACTCGGACGGCGTCCGTGCCCGGCGCGTCATCGTCGGTAACTCAGCCGGGGAGCTTGCCATGGCCATGGCGAACACGCTGGCCGGCATGATCGAGACGGTCGGCAGGCCGATGCACGAACGCGCCGACTCGTTGTCCACCGATCCGTTTGTCAACGAAATGTACGCCCGCGCGCTCGGCCTGACGCTACAGGGTGATTATGCGGGCTCCCGCGAGATGTTCAGGCTGGTCGCTACGCAGGAGCCGGAACTGTTCTGGCCACGCTATGAGATCGCCATAACAACGCGCGAGCTGGGCGAAATCAACGCGGCGGACGGTCTGTTCAGCGACCTCGTTGAAGAAGCGCGCGGCCTCGCCGACGGCCGTGCCCTCGTGTCTACACTGAACGCTTACGCCATCCTGAAGCTGCAGCAAAATGCCTTCGAGGATGCCGACGCGATGTTGCTGGAAGCGTTCGGACTTGCCGCCGAGCGTGGGTTGCCGAAACGACAGGCCATCGTCAGCGCCAATCTTGGGCTTGTCGATCGACGGCTGGGCGACTCGGAAGCCGCCAGCGTGCATTTTGAGGATGCGGTGTCGATCTACCGGGACATGGGGGAGTCGCCGCCGCCTGGGTTGTTGAACAACTACGCCGGATTAATGCTGCGTATCGGCAGGCTTGACGAGGCTCGGGGAATGTCAGAGCGCGCCGTCGCAGGGTTCCGGACGCAGGGCGACAGGCGCTCCGAAGCCAGGACAACAAATCGACTGGCGCATATCCTGAGGCGCCTCGGGGAATTCGACGGCGCGCTTGAGAAGCACCGCGCCGCGATGGAAATCTACAACAGTATCGGTGACGACAGCGGCGCTATCCATGCACAGTCCGGTATGACCGCCGTTCTCCGGGAGACCGGCGACCTGACTCGCGGCCGCCTGAATGCGAAAGACGTTATCGAAAAGGCCCGGGACGCAGACGACATCGTGCTGCTGAGCGATGGCTACATGCAAAGCGCCTATATCGAGGCCAATCTTGACGAACACGATGCGGCGATCGCCGAGTACGGCGCGGCCATCGACCTGTTCAAGACGCGTCGGCACATTATCGGCATACGCGCTGCAAAAATCGGCATCGTGGTTTCACGCCTCGAACTTGGGCAGGTCGATGCGGCCTACGAGGTCGCCAGCGACTACATGCAGTCGGCCAGGGAGTCAGGCAGCCCGGCCATACAGGCGCGTGGCACGTGGCTGCTTGGCCATGTCGCGGTTTACGACGGGCGTTTCGACGACGCGCGTGAGCTTCTGCAGCAAGCCCGCGACTACGCCCTGCTGCAAGGCGACAGGAATCTCCAGCGCTACACCACGTCGTCTTTCACCGAGCTCTACCTGGCTACCGAACAACCCGACCGAGCGGCCGAATTACTGGAAGAAGTCCGCGAAATCGCGTCAACGGATCTCGACTACATGCGCCTGCAGGCACGTGTTGCTAAAGCCCAGGGAAGAAACGATCGGGCGCTCGAGCTGATGACGGACCTGCGTAACAGCGCCGGCGAAGGCTGGAATGCGAAGGACGAAGCGTTGCTCGCATCGTTACGAAACTAGCGCGCTCGCCCGGATCAGGTCGTGGTGCCGGCTTTCAAGGAAGGCCACGCAGCGCGCAGGTAGGCCATCATAGAATAGATAGTCAGGATGGCAGCGCCGATCAGCAGGAAATAGCCGATCTTGTAGATATCCAGTCCCAGCAGCGGCTGCTGGTAAACCATGAAGCCAATGCCGAACATCTGCAGTGTGGTCTTCAGCTTGCCGGAAAACTGCACCTTGACGGTAGCGCGCTCACCAATCGTCGCCATCCACTCACGCAGTGCCGACACGGTGATTTCCCGTCCGATGATGATCATCGCGATGATGTCTTCCCACAGGCTGGACTGCGCCTGAACCAGCATGACCAGCAGGATAACGACCATCAGCTTGTCGGCTACCGGGTCCAGGAACTCGCCGAAACGGGACTCCTGGTTAAAGCGGCGGGCGATCCAGCCGTCGATCAGGTCGGTGATCGCGGCGATACCAAAAATGACGGCTGCAACCGGCCGGGCGTTTTCGAAGTCGGCATAAAAACAAACAACGACGACGGGGATGGCCGCTATGCGAAACAGGGTCAGGATCGTGGCGAGGTTGAGCTTCATGAATTCGTGTCCGACGGTTCAGCCGTCGTTGTGCAGGTCATTGTATATCGTTTCAGCGAGACCACGACTGATTCCGTGTACGCGCGCAAGATCGTCCACACTGGCACCGACGACACCCTGAAGACCACCGAATTGCTTGAGCAGTTCCCGCCGCCGTTTTGGCCCGAGACCCGGGATCTCTTCGAGTCGCGATGTGTTCCTTGCCTTTGCCCGTCGCTGCCGGTGGCCGGTGATCGCAAAACGATGCGCCTCGTCACGAATCTGCTGAATCAGCAACAGCGCGCCGGAATCCGCCGGCAGCTGGAACGGTGTTGACTCGCCGGGCAGGAACAGGCGCTCAGCGCCGGGCTTGCGCGCCCTGCCCTTGGCTACACCAACCACGTTGATCCAGTCCAGTTCGAGCTCACGCAGCACCTTCATGGCTTCCGCCAGCTGGCCCTTGCCGCCGTCAATGAACAACACGTCCGGAACGGGCACTTCGCCCTTTTTGATCCGTTCATAGCGACGCCTGAGCGCCTCGGCCATCGCTGCGTAGTCGTCGCCCGCCGACGCAGGACTCAGGTTGAACCGCCGATAGTCGCTTTTGAGCGGCCCCGCGCCGTTGAAGACGACACAGGACGCAACCGTCGCCTCGCCCGAGGTGTGGCTGACATCGAAACACTCGAGGCGCTCCGGCGGCTCGTCGAGGCCCAGCGCTTTGCCGAGCGATTCAAACTGCTTGCGGATCGTCGCGTTGCTGGCGACCTTCAGGTTGAGTCCCTGCTCCGCGTTGGCCTGTGCAAGCTCCAGCCAGCGCCGACGGTCGCCGCGGACCTTGTGGCGGATCTCTACCTTGAACTCCATGCGTTCACTGAGCTGTGACGACAGCAGCTCGGCATCTTCGATGTCACAGGGCAGGACGATTTCGCGCGGCGCATCCCCGCCAAGGTAATACTGCGATGCGAAGGTGTTCAGCAGTATCGCCTGGTCGATCTCGCCGGGCACTTTCGGGAAGAAGTCCCGGCTGCCGAGCACGGCACCGTTGCGAATGAACAATACCGTCACGCAGTGAATCGCATTGTTCGACGCGAAGCCAATGACGTCGAGATCGTTGCCCGACGTTTTCGACATCAGCTGCGACGCCTCGACCTTCTTCAGCTTGGTGATCTGGTCGCGATAGCGAGCGGCCTGTTCGAATTCCAGGTTTTCAGACGCGGTCTCCATGCGACGGACGAACAGGTCGATGACCGCCTTGTTCTTGCCTTCGAGAAACTGGATCGCCGCGCCAACATCCTCGGCGTAATCGTCTTCGGAAATCAGCCCTACGCAAGGCGCAGTGCAGCGCTTGATCTGGTACTGCAGGCAGGGCCGCGTGCGGTTGGCAAAATAGCTGTCTCGGCATTGCCGGATCATGAAGAGTTTCTGCAGCTCGTTCAGCGTCTGGCGCACGGCGCCGGCGCTCGGGTACGGGCCGAAGTACCGTCCAGGCTGCTTGCGAGCGCCGCGATGAAAACGCAGTCGTGGAAACCTGTCCTTGGTCGTCGCACAGATGTACGGATAGCTCTTGTCATCACGCAGCAGGATGTTGAAACGCGGTTTGTGCTGTTTGATCAGGTTGTACTCGAGCAGCAGCGCTTCGGCCTCGGTATTGGTCACCGTAATTTCGACTTTCGCGACCTGCTTGACCATGGCCGCAGTCTTTGACGAGTCATGACGCTTCTGGAAATACGTCGATACGCGTTTCTTCAGGTCGCGCGCCTTGCCGACGTAGATCACTGCATGCTTCTCGTTGAGCATGCGGTATACGCCGGGCTTGTGCGTCAGCGTCTTCAGGAAGGTCTTGATGTCAAAACTGTCGCTCACCGGCCGGACTCCAGCGCGTCTCTCGCCATCGCGAATACCTGGTCGAACATCTCGGCGGTCAGGCGGCCCGTGTTGGTGTTGTAGCGACTGCAATGGTAGGAGTCGAGCAGCATGAAGCCCGCGATGCTGTGGCTCGCAGCGTGGCCGAAGACGTAGTCCTTCTGCTTGCCGCCCAGCGCTTTGACCACGGCGCGGTGGGCGATCCCGCCGAGCGCCAGGATCACGGATCCTTCACCGAGCTCCGTGAGTTCCTCGGCGAGGTAGGCGTTGCAGGTATTGATCTCGGCGCCGACCGGCTTGTTTTCCGGTGGCAGGCACTTCACCGCATTGGTGATTCGTGCATCCGAAAGCGTCAGGCCGTCGTCTGCCGATTCGGAGACGGCGGCCGACGAAAAGCCGTGCCGGTGCAGCGTCTCGTACAGCAGCACACCGGCGTAATCGCCAGTGAATGGCCGACCAGTCGCGTTGGCGCCGTGCATACCAGGCGCGAGCCCGACGATGAGCAGACGTGCGGCATCGTCACCGAACGGCGGCACGGGTCGACAGAAGTAGTCCGGGTACTTCGACTTCGTGTCATCAAGAAATGTAGCCAACCGCGGGCACAGCCTGCAGTCCGTGGAAAACGATGTCATTGCGCCTCAGTGGTTTTGCATTCGGCGAATGATCGCCTCGCCGTCGGCGGGCTCGTCGATGTGGCGATAGTGCATCGTGATAGTCTGCGACAAGATTCCGCCAAGTGTAACGAAGTGCCGCTGATATTGTTGAACAAGCCGTTCCGGGTCCTGAGCCAGTTCACCACCGACGGCGACAAGCGCACGCTCGCCGAATTCGTCGAACTGCCGGGTGTCTATCCGGCCGGGCGCCTCGACTACGACAGCGAGGGACTGCTCTTGCTGACCGACGACGGCAAGCTGCAATCGGCCATCGCCAACCCGAAACACAAGCTCGAGAAAACCTACCTGGCCCAGGTGGAAGGCATCGCCGATGACGCCGCACTGGACAAGCTAAGGCACGGTGTGTCGCTCAAAGACGGACCGGCGAGCGCCCTGCGAGCAAAGGCAGCGGCACCACCCGTTTGGCTGTGGCCGAGGACGCCTCCGATCCGGGAGCGAAAAAGCGTCCCGGACAGCTGGATCGAACTCACGATCACTGAAGGCCGAAACCGGCAGGTGCGGCGAATGACCGCGGCAGTTGGCCTGCCAACGCTCAGGCTGATTCGAACACGCATCGGCCCCTGGACGGTTGAGGAGCTCGCGCCGGGCGCGAATCGTTCAGTTGAGCTGGCAGACGCCTGGCAGGCCATCCGCGGGGCCTGAACCTATTTGTGCAGGCCCGCGATGCGCATGGCCACTTCCATGGCCTGCTCGTAGTTCAGTCGTGGATCGACTGTCGACTTGTAGGCTCTTGCCAGGTCGGCGTCGGTCAGGCCACGAGCACCGCCCGTGCACTCCGTGACGTTGTCACCGGTGAGCTCGAGGTGCACGCCGCCGAGGTGGCTGCCCATCGACGCGTGAATCCGGAACGACGCTTCCAGTTCGGCGACAACGTTATCGAAGCGGCGCGTTTTGACCCCGTCCGCCGTGCTCTCCGTGTTGCCGTGCATCGGGTCGCAGACCCAGAGTACCGGCGAGCCGGTTTCCTTCACCGCAGAGATCATCTCTGGCAAATGCTCATCGATGGATTTGGCGCCAAAGCGATGAATCAGCGTCAGGCGGCCGGGTTCGTTGTTCGGGTTCAGCACACGAATCAGGTCCTGCAGCCAGGCGCGGGTCATGCCCGGGCCGATCTTGATACCCATCGGGTTCGAGATGCCGCGGAAGAATTCGACGTGTGCACCGTCCAGTTCGGCCGTGCGCATCCCGATCCACGGGAAGTGCGTGGTCAGGTCGTACCAGCGCTCGCGTCGATCGAGGTAGCGGGTCTGTGCCTGTTCGTAGTGCAGGTGCAGGCCCTCATGCGCGGCGTATATGTCCGCCCTGCGCGTCTTGTGTACGGGGCTGCCGGACACCGTCTCGAGGAAATCCAGCGAATCAGAAATCGAGGCGACAATCTTGTGGTACTCATCAGCCATATGCCTAGTATTAAGACTTCGATGACTATCTAGTTGACTGGGTTGATTTGT
>CAZSIQ010000112.1:0-8559 GCA_964606915.1 uncultured Woeseiaceae bacterium
AGCGTGATCGGGCTGCGGGCGCCCTGGTAGACGTCCGGAATCCACATGTGGAACGGAACCGCACCAAACTTGAAAGCGATACCGACAACCAGGAACGCGATGCCGAACCACAGCGGCAAACCATTGATCGACGGGTCGGCTTCGATTGCGGCGGCGATCTGGTCAAACTGAAGCGCGCCGGTCACACCGTAGACCCACGAAATGCCGTACAGCAGTGCGCCGGACGCGATTGCGCCGAGGACGAAGTACTTCATCGCCGATTCGGCCGACGTCACGCTGTTGCGATCGATGGCCACCAGCGCGTACAGGGACAGCGACAGTGTTTCCAGGCCCATGTACATCGTCAGCAGGCTGTTTGCCGAGATCATGATCATCATGCCCAGCAGGCCGAACAGGCCCAGCAGGTAGAACTCGCCCTTGTGCAGCTTGTTTGCCGCAAGGTAATCGCGAGCGTAGACGAAGCACACGCCGACAAAGCCGACAGCCGCGACCTTCAGAATCTGCGAGAACGGATCGGATATGTAGGACCCTGAGAATGTCAGCGTCCGCGCCTCCGGTGCCGTCGCCAGCAGGGCCCACATCGTGGCGCCGAGACTTGCGATCGTCAGCCAGAAGGTGACAACGCGACGATCCTCGTCGATAAACAGGTCCGTGAGCAGCACGACACAAATCAGTCCCAGCAGGACGATTTCGGGAAGAGCAGCCAGAAAGTTAATCGTTTCCATAGTGCCTTACAGTTTCGACTGGCCGATCTGGGCAACCAGGTTCTCAATCGTTACGTTCATCATGTCGACCAG
Source organism: uncultured Woeseiaceae bacterium (assembly GCA_964606915.1). Classification (GTDB taxonomy): domain Bacteria; phylum Pseudomonadota; class Gammaproteobacteria; order Steroidobacterales; family Woeseiaceae; genus UBA1847. The sequence continues at coordinate 798 of CAZSIQ010000112.1, forward strand.
CGGCGCGGGCCAGAGCCCCAACATCAGCACGGAGGCGGCCAGGATCGACAGGACAACAAACTCGCGCGCATTCAGGTCTTTGAGTGCGGCAACTTTTTCATTGCCAATGTCACCGTAAACGACGCGCTTGACCATCCACAGCGTGTAGCCGGCGCCGAGAATCAACGTGGTCGCCGCGAGGAATGCAATCCAGAAGTTCGCCTTGAAGCTGGCAATGATCACCATGAACTCGCCGACAAATCCGGATGTGCCTGGCAGGCCGGCGTTGGCCATGGAGAACAGCACCATGAAGGCCGCAAAAATCGGCATCGTGTTTGCGACGCCGCCGTAGTCGGCGATCTCGCGGCTGTGCACGCGGTCATACAGCACGCCGACGCACAGGAACATCGCACCGGAGATCAGTCCGTGCGACACCATCTGGATCATGCCGCCCTGCATACCGAGCACCGAGCCGCTTTCGCCGGCCAGGAACCAAACGAGGAAAAAGCCCAGCGTCACGAAACCCATGTGCGCGATCGATGAGTAGGCAATCAGCTTCTTCATATCCCGCTGCATCAGGGCGACGAGGCCAATGTAGACCACCGCAATCAACGACAGCGCGATCATCAGCCCGGCGAAGTACTGGCTGCCGTCCGGCGTGATTGGCAGCGCGAGACGCACAAAACCGTAGCCGCCCATCTTCAGCATGATGGCCGCCAGGATGACGGAACCGCCGGTTGGTGCCTCGACGTGCGCGTCCGGCAGCCATGTGTGTACCGGCCACATCGGCACCTTGACCGCGAAGGCGAGCAGGAACGCGAGGAAAATGTACTTCTGCGCGGTGAGCCCGATCTCCGCGTCCATGAAGCTCAGCAGGTCGAAGGAGCCTGTCAGTCGATACAGGTAGATGAACGCGACCAGCATCAGCACGGAGCCGAGGAAGGTGTACAGGAAGAACTTGATCGTTGCGTAGATACGGCGCTTGCCGCCCCAGATACCGATGATCAGGAACATCGGTACCAGCATCGCTTCCCAGAAGACGTAGAACAGCACGGCGTCGAGCGCTGAGAACACGCCGACCATGAGGCCTTCGAGGATCAGAAAGGCGGCGAAATACTGCGCCGGCCGGTTCTTGATGGAGTCCCAGCCCGCTACGATCACCAGCGGCGTTATAAACGTGGTCAGGAGGATCAGCGGTGCCGAGAAGCCGTCGACGCCGAGGAAATAGTCCACACCCAGGCTGGGAACCCAGGGCACACGCTCGACAAACTGCATGGCCACCGTCGTGCTGTCGAAGCCGGTGTACAGCGGAATACTGAGCAGGAAGGTCAGCACGGCGATTCCGAGCGCCGCCATCCGCATGATGCCGGCACGTGACGACGTAGCGTCACCGTCATCGCCGATGGCGAGCAAAGCTGCCCCGCCGAGGACCGGCAGCCAGATCAGGATGCTGAGGAGATGAGAAAATTCCATGTCGTCGTCCTCAGCGTAACCAGACCAGCCAGCTCAAAATCGCTGCCAGGCCGATAATCATTGCGAATGCGTAGCTGTACAGGTAGCCCGTCTGGATGTTACGCACCACCGCTGCGATACGGCCAACGGTGTTTGCCGTGCCGTTGACCAGCCAGCCATCGATCACCGTCTGGTCGCCCCGCTCCCACAGGAAATTTCCGATCTTGCGGCCGCCGCCCGCGAAACCCCGGATCCAGAGGTCGTCGAAGTAGTACTTGCGCTCCAGCAGCATGTAGACGCCCTTGAACTTCTCGTACATGGCTTCCGGAATGTCCGGGCGCTTGAGCCACAGGAACCAGGCAACAGCGACGCCGGCAAGCGCGAACCAGAAGGCCAGCGTCATCGGCGCGTGCAGCAGCAGCGCGAGGCTGGACTCCCATTTCTCCGTACCCAGGGTGGCCAGAACGTCTTTGGCAGCACTGACCTGGATCGCGTCGCCGAAATAGCCGCCGAAAAGGATCGGCTCCACGGTGATCCAGCCGATCACAGCCGACGGGATTGCGAGGAGAATCAGCGGACCGGTAACGACCCACGGCGTCTCGTGCAGGTGTGATTTCGTTTCTGCATCCATGCGTTCCTCACCGTGGAATACGAGGAAGAACATGCGGAAGGAATACAGTGCCGTGATGAACACGCCGAGCAGGACGCTGAGGTAGGCGATCCAGTAGACGGCGCCCTGCCCCTGCCAGTGCGAGTAGTGCACGGCCTCGATCAGCAGGTCCTTGGAGAAGAAGCCGGACAGCCCCGGAAAACCGATCAGGGCCAGGGAACCGACGAGTGAGGTCCAGTACGTAATAGGCAGGTACTTTTTCAGGCCACCCATCTTGCGAATGTCCTGCTCGTGGTGCATCGCAATGATCACCGAACCCGCCGCGAGGAACAGCAGCGCCTTGAAGAAGGCGTGCGTCATCAGGTGGAAAATAGCCGCGCCGTACGCCGACGCACCCAGCGCGACGGTCATGTAGCCCAGCTGGGACAAGGTCGAGTAGGCAACGACGCGCTTGATGTCGTTCTGGATGATGCCCAGGAGGCCCATGAAGAACGCCGTAATGGCACCGATGATGATGACCACCGCCAGCGCCGTCGTCGTCAGCTCATACAGCGGCGACATGCGCGCCACCATGAAAATACCCGCCGTTACCATGGTGGCGGCGTGGATCAGCGCGGAGATCGGCGTCGGGCCTTCCATTGAGTCTGGCAGCCAGACGTGCAGCGGCGCCTGCGCCGACTTACCCATCGCACCGATGAACAACAGGATGCAGATGACGGTCATCGCATTCCACGGCGAACCGCCAATGACCTCGATGTCCTGCGCTGCTATCGACTCTGCCTGGCCGAACACGGTCGCGTAATCCAGCGACCCGGTCATCATGACCACACCGGCGATACCCAGCAGGAAGCCGAAGTCACCAACGCGGTTAACGAGGAACGCCTTCAGGTTGGCGAAAATGGCCGTTTCCTTCTTGTACCAGAAGCCAATGAGCAGGTAGGACACAAGACCAACCGCTTCCCAGCCGAAAAACAGCTGCAGGAAGTTGTTCGACATGACCAGCATCAGCATCGAGAAAGTAAACAACGAGATGTAGCTGAAGAAGCGCTGGTAACCCGGGTCGTCGTGCATGTAGCCGATCGTGTAGATATGCACCATCAATGACACGAAGGTCACGACACACATCATCAGCGCCGTGAGTCGGTCAACGAGGAAGCCAACCTCCATGCGCAGACCGTCCGTGACAGCCCAGGTGTACACCGAGATGTTCTCGGCCGGTGCACCACCGACCGTCATCTGGTAAAGCACGTAGAACGACAGCGCGCTCGACAGGCCAACGGCGAGAATCGTCAGCCAGTGCGCACCGGCCCGGCCGATCTTCTTGCCAAACAGACCAGCGACGATCGCCGCAATCAGCGGCGCCAAGACGATGGTCAGGTAAAAGTTGTACATCCCCTATCCCTTCATCGTGTTGAGTTCTTCAACATTGATCGATCGCTTGTTGCGGAACAGCACAACAAGAATCGCCAGCCCGATAGCTGCCTCGGCGGCGGCGACGGTCAGGATGAAGAACACGAACACCTGCCCCAGTTCGTCCCCGAGATAACGCGAGAACGCGATGAAATTGAAGTTAACCGCGAGCAACATCAGCTCGATGCACATCAGGATCAGAATCAGGTTGCGACGGTTGATAATGATGCCGGCGATGCTCAGCACGAACAGCAGCGCGGACAGCGTCAGGTAGTGCTGGAGGCCGATCATTGTTTTTCCTCCGGATCCATCTGCACCACGCGGACGCGGTCCTTGGCGCGGACGGCGACCTGCGCCGAAATGTTCTGCACTTTGAGGTTCGGCCGCTTGCGCATCGTCAGGGTAATCGCCGCGACAATGGCGAGCAGCAGCACGACAGCCGCAATCTCAAAGGCGTAAACGTGCTCGGTGTACAGGACCTCGCCCAGCGCCTTGGTGTTGTCATAGCCTTCGGGCAGCGGCGCAAAACCACCGGACACCTCGGAACCGCCACTGCGCAGCCAGATGACCTGCATCAGCTCGATCGTCATGACGGCAGCAATCAGCAGCGCGAGAGGCGCATACCGCGTCAGGCCCTGCTTCACGGCCTCCACGTCGACCTCGAGCATCATGACCACGAACAGGAAAAGCACCATGACGGCGCCGACGTAGACCAGCACCAGTACGATCGCGAGAAACTCGGCCTCGGCCATCAGCCAGAGAATCGCGCTCTGGAAGAACGTCAGTACGAGGAACATGATCGAGTGAATCGGGTTCTTCGAGAACACGACGCCACAGGCTGCACCCAGCAGGACCGCCGCGAACAGGTAGAAGAGTATTGCTTGGGAGATCATCGTCTGGCCTATCGGTACGCGGCGTCCGCTGCCTTGTCGGCAGAGATCATGGCGTCGTATTTCTCACCGACCGCGAGCAGCTTGTCTTTGGTCATGATGTTCTCGCCGGGCAGCTCCATGTGGTACTCGTGAATGCGCGTCTCGACGATCGCATCGACCGGACACGCCTCCTCACAGAAACCGCAGTAGATGCACTTGAACAGGTCGATGTCGTAACGCGTGGTGCGACGTGTCCCGTCTTCGCTGACGTCGGATTCGATCGTGATGGCAAGCGCCGGACAAACCGCTTCGCAGAGTTTACAAGCGATGCAGCGTTCTTCACCGTTCGGGTAGCGACGCAGGGCGTGCAGGCCACGAAAGCGATGCGACTGCGGCGTCTTCTCTTCCGGGTATTCGAGCGTGACGCTCTTCTTGAAGAAATTTCTCGACGTCACACGAAGCCCCTTGAGGAGCTCCCACAGTGCAAACGTCTTGACGTAACTGATCAGTTGAGCCATGTGCCGGCGCCCCTACGAGACTGACCACGGGCCCCATTGGGCCCAGGCCGCGACCGCCTCTACGGCGATCCAGACAATGGTGACAGGGATGAACACCTTCCAGCCCAGACGCATGATCTGGTCGTAGCGGTACCGCGGGAAGGTCGCGCGGAACCAGAAGAAGGAGTACATGAAGAAGGCTATCTTGGCGAACAGCCACGGGAAGCCGTCCTGGGTCAGGACGCCAAGCACCGGGATATTTGCCATGAAGTCCCAGCCGGCGAACGGTGACGCCCAGCCGCCCAGGAAGAAGATCGCGATCATGCCGGAGATCAGCACCATGTTCGCGTATTCAGCGAGGAAGAACAGCGCAAACGCGACGCCCGAGTATTCAACGTGGAATCCGGCGACGATTTCCGACTCGCCTTCAGCGACGTCGAACGGTGCGCGGTTGGTCTCCGCGACACCGGAGATCCAGTACACGATAAACAGCGGGAACAGCCACCAGAGGAACCAGTTACTGGCGCCACCGGACTGGGCTTCGATGATGTCACCCAGGTTCAGGCTGCGCGACGCCATCAGGACGCCGACGAGAGCAAAGCCCATCGCGATCTCGTAAGCGACGATCTGCGCGGCCGAGCGCATGGCGCCAAGCAGTGCGTACTTGGAGTTGGTTGCCCAACCCGCGAGGATGACGCCGTAGACACCGACCGAGGTCAGCGCCAGCACGTACAGAAGCCCCGCGTTGATGTCCGCGATGACGAATCCCGGATGCAGCGGCATCACGGCCCACGTGGCCAGTGCCGGTACCAGCGTCAACAGCGGCGCGATGACGAACAGGAACCTGTTCGACTTCGACGGGACGACGATTTCCTTGATCAGCAGCTTGATGACGTCGGCGAACGGCTGCCCGAGGCCCATCGGGCCAACGCGGTTCGGGCCGACGCGCGACTGCATGCTGCCGATGACCTTGCGTTCGAAATAGGTCGAGAAGGCGACGACCAGGATCACACCGACGGTCACGATCAGAATCTTGAACGTCGACACGATCAGGTACTGGAACATCGGATCCAGCGATTCCCAGAGTCCGATTAGAGCGTCCATTATTCAGCGGCCTCCCGTGCACGCTTCGCCTCGACCGTCTGCTGCAGCGCATGCGCGCGGCGCACCAGGCCGTCGACGGAGTAGATCGGTGTATCGACGACAGCCGACGGGGCGTCCTCACCATTCGGCTTCGCGTGAGTTGCCGTACCGGCGTACGCCGTTACCGACACATCGCCGATGGCGTGCTTCGCCTCGGCCAGCACGTCTTCGCTGGTCACGTAGTCGAAGCCCTCGGCATCGACCAGGTTGCCAAGTACACGCAGCACCTTCCAGGCAGGCCGCGCCTCGCCCACCGGGTTCGCAAAGCCCTTGAAGCTCTGCCAGGTTCCGGTGACGTTGACGAAGGTGCCCGAGGTTTCCGCCCAGGTACCGATCGGCAACAGCAGGTCGGCTGTTTCCTTCAGCGCGTCGGAGACAAACGGTGTCAGCGCAGCGATGTATTTGTGATCACCGAGCTCGCGACCGGCCAGATCGGCGTCCGGTTCAACATTAAGCAGCACCAGCGCGTCGAGGCTTCCCGCAATGATCTCGGCCGCCGTCTTGCCGGAGCGACCGCGATGCGGCAGAACGCCCGCGAGCGACAGACCTGCGGAGTTGGCACCTTCGGACACCGAACCCAGCGTGGCGCCGGTAGCATCAGCAATCGCTGCTGCCAGCGCACGAATCGCGGAGAACGCACCGTGGCGTCCGGCGACGTTACCGAGCAACAGCAGGCCCGAGTCCGCATCTTTCAGCGACTCGGCAATGGCTTTGTGATCGTCCGACGGCTTTACGCCGTCAACCAGCGCCTTGACGCCAGCCGGTACGGACGCGCCGGTGGCTGCCAGAACGCCAGCCAGCATCTCAACGAGCCCGCCGCCGGTGACAGCCACGTGCTGGTCGAACAGGTAATCGTAGTCTGCCGTGTTGACGAAGCTGACCTTGCTGCCCGCCAGAGCCGCCTTGCGCACGCGGTGCGCGAGAATCGGTGCTTCGTGACGGAGATTTGATCCAACAACAAGGATCGCATCCTGCGATTCGATATCCGCGATTTCCATGCCGAGCGACGGGTACACAGGATCGGCATCCTGGTCCGAGAAATCACGCCGGCGCAGACGATGGTCAATATTGGCTGCGCCCAGCGCTTCAGCAAGCTTCGCCGCAAGATAGCCCTCTTCCAGCGTCGCGCTCGGGTTAACCAGCATACCGGTATCGTCGCCAGCCGACTTCAACACGTCCGCGAGCTTCTCAAGCGCTTCTTCCCAGCCGGCCTCACGCCATTCACCGCCCTCTTTCACCATCGGCTGCTGCAGGCGATCCGGCGAGTAAATCGCCTCGTAGCTGAAACGATCGCGGTCGGCGATCCAGGTCTCGTTAATTGACTCGTTGTTGCGCGGAACAATGCGCTTCACGTTCCGCGCAGCGTGTGTGCGTACAGGTTTGAGCCAACGCAATCGTGCGGCGACACCGTCGCGTTCTGGATCATCTCCCAGGCACGCGCGCTGTAGCGGTATGGCTTGTTGTTCAATGCGCCAACCGGGCACAGGTCGATGATGTTGGCGGACAGCTCGTGGTCCACGCTCTGTTCGACGTAGGTACCGATCTTCATCTTTTCACCACGCTCGGTCGTGCCGAGCTGAGGGATACCGGAGACCTCTTCGCCGAAGCGCACACAGCGCGTGCAGTGGATGCAACGCGTCATGTCGGTGGAGACCAGCGGACCGATGTCCTTGTCTTTGACGACGCGTTTGCCGTCGTTGTAGCGCGAGACGTCGCGGCCGTAACCGACAGCGAGATCCTGCAGCTCGCACTCACCGCCCTGGTCACAGATCGGGCAGTCCAGCGGGTGGTTGATCAGC
>CAZSIQ010000113.1:0-8365 GCA_964606915.1 uncultured Woeseiaceae bacterium
CGCGTCGATGCTATCGAACCGCTACGCGGCCGTCGCATCCGACCTCCCGTGCATGTTTAAACAGTATATCCCGGGGGATTCGGTGATCCCCTGCGTGATGTACGTAGACAGTCTTACGACCGTAATCGACGCATACAAGCGCGTACGGGCAACAATCAGGGAAGTATCAGGATAATCAGGACGCCGACAGGCGGCGTCAGGCAACGGTTATTCGCGTTTACTCGGATCGACCACCGGACTGGGCAGCCCAGATCGCAATGCCTATAGCGATTCCAAAGGCAGGGCCGAGGCCGGCGCCGAGTGCGATGTTGTCGAGAACCACGCCGAGAGCGGCGCCAATGCCTGCACCCACGCCCACGCCGACACCGATGTACAAGGCCAGGTTGTCGTTGTTGTTGTTATTTTCATCGCTCATGTGTTTCTCCGACCGAGAGACCAGCTTAACCTACCGCGAGGTTGGGTTCGACTTCGTCACTGCGCCAGCAGGCGAAGGTAGCTCTGCACCGCCAGCAGCGACAGGCAAAGCAGCATTGCGACCAACGGTATGACTGCGATTCGTCTGCCGCCGGCGAGGCGAAGTTTGAAACAGGCCGCGTTCACCAGCGCGAAGACCACGATGATGACGAAACTCGTTATCTCGGCGAGTGTCACCAGTGGCAGCGCCAACGCAAACACCAGCACGATGAGACCCGTGAAGAGCGTCGCTCGCACCGGTGTACCCGTGCCCGGCGACACTGCCGCCAGCCATGCCGGCAATGCGCCGTCGCGCGCCATACCGTAAAGAATGCGCGACGCCATGATGACCTGCGCCAGTGCGCTGTTGGTCACCGACAGCAGGCTGAAAAGAGCGATCATTCCGCCGGCCCGCTGATTACCGGCCGCAGCAACCACGTCCACCAACGGCGCTTCGGATGCCGCAAGCGCATCGACGTCAAGAGCCAGTACGGCGACGACGGCGACCAGGACGTAGAGAATCGCCGCCAACGTGAGCGCCGTGTAGATTGCCAGCGGCATGGTGCGTCGCGGGTCCTTCACTTCCTCGGCGACATTGACCATGTCTTCGAAGCCGATAAAGGCATAAAAGGCGAGGAAGGCGCCAAAGGTGATCCCGGCCCACACGCCGCTTTCCAGCGGTGGCAGCAACTCTGGCCAGCGGTCCGGCAGCGTCAGCAGCACGTCGCCCGAGAGAGCCACAACAATCAGCAGGCCGATGATCGACAACAGGGTGATCAACGACGCAAGCATGACAGACTCGAGAATTCCCCAAACGGCAACCACGCACAGCGCAGCGACAAACACCGTGATAACGAGCCAGGTCGGGTTATCGAGAAATACGCCGAGGTAGCCCGCAAACCCGTTTGCGATCGTTGCCGCGGAGACAACACCTGTCACAACCACCGCGATACCGGTCACGGTGGCCAGCAGCGGTTTTTGAAACGCACGCCTGACATACACGACCTCGCCCGCGCTCCTGGGCATCTGTGCTGACAGCTCGGCGTAGGAATGCGCGGTAAGCCCGGCGATCAGCGCCGACAACAGGAACGCAGCGGGAGCATAAATTCCGGCACGGTCCGCCACCGCACCGATCAACACGTATATGCCGGCACCGACAATTGTGCCCAGTCCGTAGAAGACCAGCAGCGGCAGCGTCAGTCGCCGCTTCAGTCCAACCTGCTGGTGTTCAGCGCCGGCCATGGGCCTCATTGCTAGCGCCTTGGATGAATACGCCGCAGATTGAATGATCTTTGGACATCGATGTTTCCGGCCACCGTAGATGTTCGATTCCCGCACGAAAGGAGAAATCGAACGACTGTCAGGCCGGATTATCGCGTGGGATTACGAGGGTATTAAATCAGGGACAACCAGTACGATGCCGAAGCCAGCTGCCAAGAAGACGACGATGGCCAGGAACGAAATACCGACAACACGCCAGTGAGAAAACCGCTGCCCGCCTTCTTCGACAAACTGGCTGAATTCGTCGCCCTGCAACTGTTTGGCCACCTGGTGGAAGACAACCGTGTAAACAAAGGGGATGATCAGGTTGGGGAAGTCCTCTGGCAGGTACAGTGACAGCGCGAACACCAACACCGTCACGACAACGCCAACGATAATCGTCCTGGTGCGTGCAGCCGGCTTACTAAGCATCGCGAAGTTGGTCGCCAGCAACCAGCATCCGGCAAGCGGGCCACCGATAAATGCGGCTACCCCGGTCTGGACAGGAGAATACAGACCACTGATTGGGTGGTCTTTGGTCGCCACTGCCGCGTTCGGCGGGCTGTAGATGTCCTGCTCGTCCATGAATCCCCGGGCGTTTACTTCCTGTTGAACAAGCCGCTCAGTGACCAACCGATCGAGGCTCCGAACATGACCGCGACCAGCGGCTGCACCTCGACGTAAACCAAAGAAAAAGCCGTAGCCGCCGCGGCAACTGCTGACGGCACAAGGAAAGAAAAAGGCCTGGCTGCAGCTCGCCTGCGTTGCTCGAGCCTTTCTTTTCGCTCGGCAAGGCGATCAGCCGAGGGTTTCATCAGTCCATCGGCGGCCTGCTCGGCTTCGTCACGTGACAACATCGCCAGATTCACTCCATCGTAGAGATATGTGGTCAGACGGCAATACGGCCCGGGGAGCTAGACCCAGCCAGCCTGTTCAAGTGCCACACCGTCGTTCCAGACTTTTGTCATGTGGCTGATCTGTTCGCCATCGAAGACCATGTGGTACGCGTAGTCAGAAGCGATCGATTTCCCGGTCGGCGGTACCGGGCCGCCCTCCGCGGTGTGCGTTCCCTTGAAGACCGCGACGGCCGCAATTGAGCTGCCCGACTCATCGGCACCGAAGAACTTCAGGTCGTAGCTGGCGTCGGGCATCGTGGTCGCGATCGCCTTCATCCAGTCGCAATAGGCCGCGAGCGTGGTGACGTCGTCGAGCGCGTGTGCCTGCGCCGAAAAGGTCGCCTCGGCGTGGCAATACGGTTTACAGGCTTCCCAGCCCTTGCCCGTTTCACAGGCATCGAAGAATTCTTTGGCCGCTTGCAACTTGCTCATAACACGCCCCGCTTTTTGTTTTTCTCTGAAATGGCTGAGCGCCCACCATACAGGCAATTTTCCGCTTGCGAAATCGGAAAGCGGACGGATGCGGGCGTCATGCAGCCCGTTCGGCGAGCATTCTTCTCAACACGACAGGCGACAGGATGCTCGTGCCGATCGACACAACAACCATCCCGGCGAATACCTCCGGGGGTACGATGCGGGGGTCAATCAGACGGGCTTCGTAGACCACGACCAACGCGATCTCAGCGCGCGGAACCATACTGACACTCAGGTTCATGGCATCCTGGGAAGACATCGTGCGGATCGCTGGCAGATAGGTGAACACAATCTTCGACAGCGCGGCCGCAACGAGCAGCAGCAGGCCAACCTCCCAGGCCCCCATCAGGACAGCAAACTCCGTCTGGATACCGATCTGGATAAAGAAAAACGGCGCCAGGAACTCGTAGACGTAGGAAAAGTTACCGTCGTTCCTGACCGCTTCCGGATCACGACTGAATGCAAGACCCGCAAACAATGCACCCACGGCCACCGAGAAACCGAGCGAATCGGTTATCGCCGCAATTGCGAGCCCCGCGCCGAGAATTGACAGGGTCAGCGATGCGGGCGAGTCGCTCATCCGACGGTTGAAGGAGGTGAAACCCTTCTCAAAGTAGTGGGCGAACAGGTAACAACCCACGATGAAAACAGCGAGCTTGGCGAGGATCCAGACGGTAGAGATCCCCGCCGTCACCCACAGGTCGTCGTGCCCGTTCATCAGTGCCGGGAGGGTACCGATCAGCACCGCCAACAGGACGGCCGCCGACAGGTCGTCGAGTTCCGCCACGTCGAGCAGAGTGGCGCCGGTATCCGAGTCGGCCAATCCTAACTCGTCCCAAACCGACAACGACACGGCGATGCTGGTTGCACTGAAAGCTGTGCCGACAACAAGGCTCGTCTCGACCGACCAGCCAAGGCCGTAGAAAGCAACGACAAAACCGACCGCGGCGGCTCCTAACGCATTGCCGATCCAGATCAGGCTCGCGTCGGGCAGCTTTTCCAGCAGGGCACTGGTATGGCTGCGCAGGCCGACGCGGAAAAGCAGAGCTACAACGCTGAGCTGCGCCAGCACCGACAGTGCACCATTGAATACGGGCGACGACAATCCTGCGACGGGCCGAAGTATCGCCCCAATGGCGAGGCCAAGAAAAATGAAACCGACCGATGTCGGTATGCCCAGCCTGCGACAGAAGTTTTTTACGGCGGGAACGCCCATGAGAATCACGCCGAGCGTGATAAGCAGGAAACCATCCCCTGATTCGTGTTCCATCGTCGTGCCCCGTGGCGGCGACCCGTCATTGCTCCTGGCTGGGTCCGATTCAGTGTCGCCAGGCCCCGCACACACGGTCCCTGCCCGGCGTCACGTGTGGAGCGAGCTGCGATACACCTTAGGAAAGTTGCGGAATGACCGAAATCGTGGGATTCCGAGGGCTCGAATTAGATCCACTAAAGTGAGTTCCATGAGAACTGACTCGCCGCGTCAGCGCCGGAATGCGACGATTTCGCGCAGCTAACGGAAGTCGCGAGCATTTCCTGGCTCGCTTTAGTGAACGATTGCGTCCGCACTAGTGTCATTTTCAGGTGCTAGGACTACGTATTCCCGAAAAACTGGAGACCATCATGGCAGCATCCCCAGAGAGCGCCGTCGGCAAATGCCCGGTTATGCACGGCGACACCGCTCCGCCGACCACCAATGAAGATTGGTGGCCACAGACGTTGAATCTTGATGTCCTGCATCAGCAGGACGTGAAAACCGACCCCATGGCCGACGGTTTCGACTACCGCGAGGCAGTAAAAACGCTGGACGTCGAAGCCTTGAAGCGTGATTTACATGCGCTCATGACGGAAAGCCAGCCGTGGTGGCCGGCTGACTACGGTCACTATGGCGGCCTGATGATCCGCATGGCGTGGCACGCCGCGGGTACGTATCGCACAACCGACGGACGCGGCGGCGCCGGGTCGGGAAGCCAGCGCTTTGCCCCCCTGAATTCCTGGCCGGACAACGGCAACCTCGACAAGGCACGCCGCCTGCTCTGGCCGATCAAGAAGAAATACGGCAACAAGATCAGTTGGGCGGACCTGATAGTGCTTGCCGGCAATATCGCTTACGAATCCATGGGCCTGAAGACTTTCGGCTTTGCATTTGGCCGCCCGGACATCTGGCACCCTGAAAAAGACGTCAACTGGGGTTCTGAACAGGAGTGGCTGACGTCGAGCCGCTACGTTGGCGATGATCGCGAATCATTGCCCAACCCGCTGGCAGCCGTGCTCATGGGACTCGTTTACGTGAATCCGGAAGGCGTTAACGGTGAACCAAATCCGGCACGAACGGCACAGGACATGCGCATAACCTTTGCCCGCATGGCAATGAACGACGAGGAAACCGTCGCGCTGACAGCTGGAGGACACACGGTAGGCAAGGCGCATGGCAATGGCGATGCCAGCACCGTAGGTCCGGAGCCGGAAGCCGCCGGCATCGAGGCGCAGGGTTTCGGCTGGCTCGGCGGTAACGGGATCGGCGGCAAAACCGTCACCAGTGGTATCGAAGGCGCCTGGACGACCAACCCGACGCAGTGGGACAACGGCTATTTCGACATGCTGTTCGGCCACGAGTGGGAACTGACCAAGAGCCCGGCCGGTGCACAGCAGTACCAGCCGAAAAACATCGCCGACGAAGACAAGCCGGTGGATGTTGACGACCCGTCGATACGCGTTATGCCGATGATGACAGACGCCGACATGGCGCTGATCGTCGACCCGGCATACCGCAAAATTTCCGAGCGCTTCCACGCCGATCCGGCGTACTTCTCGGAGGTCTTCGCGCGTGCGTGGTTCAAACTCCTGCACCGCGACATGGGCCCGAAAGTCCGCTACATCGGCCCGGATATCCCGGATGAAGAGCTGATCTGGCAGGACCCGGTTCCGGCGGGCAACACGGACTACGACGTCGATGCCGTCAAGGCGAAGATCGCCGACAGCGGCCTGTCAACGGCTGAACTGATTACAACGGCCTGGGACAGTGCACGTACCTACCGTGATTCCGACAAACGCGGTGGTGCAAACGGCGCGCGTATTCGCCTGGCGCCGCAGAAAGACTGGGCCGGCAACGAGCCGGAAAGGCTGGCGAAAGTGCTGGACGCGCTGGAGAGCATTGCCGCTGACAGCGGCGCCAGCGTGGCCGACGTCATCGTTCTCGGCGGCAACCTGGGTATCGAACAGGCGGCACAACAGGGCGGCTTTGATGTTTCGGTGCCGTTCTCCCCGGGACGCGGTGACGCCAGCGAGGACATGACCGATGGTGATTCGTTCGCCGAACTGGAACCGTTTCACGACGGCTATCGTAACTGGCTGAAGGGCGACTACCCGTTCAGCCCTGAGGAACTGTTGCTCGAGCGCACGCAGCTCATGAACCTGACGGCGCCGGAAATGACGGTACTGCTCGGCGGCATGCGCGTGCTGAACACCAACCATGGCGGCAGCCAGGACGGCGTGTTCACGGAGCGGCCAGGCGTATTGAGCAATGACTTTTTCGTCAACCTGACGGACATGGCTTACTCATGGGCGCCGGTTGATGACAATCGCTACGAAATCCGTGAGCGCAGCAGCGGCGATGTGAAGTGGACCGCAACGCGCGTCGACCTGGTGTTTGGCTCGAACTCTGTCCTGCGTTCCTACGCCGAGGTGTATGCCCAGGACGACAACCAGGAGAAATTCGTTCATGACTTCATTGCCGCCTGGACCAAGGTGATGAACTCGGATCGTTTCGACCTCGCCTGAGGCTTCCTCCCCCACAGCCTCAGCGCTCGACGCCAGGCGGTCGCGTAACCGCCTGGCGTTTTTTTATGCGGAACTAATGTGTCAGCCGGGGGTCGATCCAGTGGCACACGTCCTGTGTGCATGGGAGAGACAAACAGGGGATAACACGCATGCGTATCAAACTGCTGACCGTACTGGTCATCATCGGCCTCGCGCCGCTAACAGTTACCGCTCACGATCACGGCAAGGAACACAAGGCCGCTATTGAAGCTGCCGTCTTTGACTACTTCCACGGCCAGGGCGAGGCCAGTGCGGAGCGCCTGAACCGCGCCTTTGCCGCGGAGTCCGCCACGATGGTTGGCGTTACGCGCGACCGCGAAGGCAACGAGACAATCCGTGCATGGAAAGACATGGCGGAAGTGCTCGCCAACTGGTCGGCCAATGAGAACCCGCCGGGCACCGAGCGAAAGGGCGAGATCCTGTCGATGGATATCGTCGACGATCGCATTGCCGTCGTGATGTTCAAGTCAGCCGACCGCTTCTACGACGCACTGACGCTCGTCTATATCGATGACGAGTGGAAGATCATCCAGAAGGCGTTTGTCCTGCAATAGAATCCGGTCAGGAAACCGGTGGCTCGGTCAGTTTCAGTGTCAGGCACTTCGCCGAGCCACCCGCCTTCAAAAACTCTGACAGGTTGACTTCACGGACCTTGAATCCGTACATCATGAGGCGAGCCTTCAGCGGTTCCGAGGCCTGGTTGAGGATCACGGTGTCACCGATGTTGACCGCGTTGCATGCAAAGTTTCCGGCATCCATCGTATCGACAATGATTCGCTTGTGCGGCGGGATGCGGCTCTCGATCGCAATTCGTGAGTCGTAATCGAAGGCCGGCGGGTGGTACATCAAAAAGCCGCCAGCCAGCGGACAGAATGCGGTGTCGATGTGGTAGAAGCGTGAGTCAGTCAGCTTGATCGACACAACCTCAACATCGAAATAGTTCGCGATCTCGGCGTGTGCTTCGATCTCGGTACGGAAACCGTAGCCGGTCCACAGCCATTCCCCGCCCCGGTCGAACAGGCAGTCTCCCGCACCTTCGAAGCCGATCTTTTCGTCCAGCGCCAGCAGGTCATAGCCGTTCTCCGAGAACCAGCGCTTGAAATGCTGCTCTTCCGGCCGACGCTCCATCGGCATGAAGTGGCTGGCAATCGCCTTGTTGCCGAGAACAACGCCGGCGTTGGCTGTGAACACCATGTCCGGCAGCTCGGGTTGCGGGTCCATGACGACAACGTCTGCGTACTCCGAAATGATGTCTTTGAGTGTGCCCCACTGTTCGTGGGCCTTGTCCTTGTCCAGCACGCCTTCCTGGCCGGCCATCCATGGATTAATGACGTAATCGACGGTGAAGTGATCCGGCGGACACATCAGGATCTTGTCTCTCGTATTCGACATGACCGATTTCCTCTTTTGATTGGCTTGTCAGTCGTGCGCGTCTTTCACGGGCAGATGAATCTCTGCCAACATGC
>CAZSIQ010000114.1:0-8215 GCA_964606915.1 uncultured Woeseiaceae bacterium
TCAAACAGTTGCATTCCTGCACTGGTCACCCGGTGCTACGGGTGATAGCCTGTTCGCCTATAAATATAAAGAAATATGTATATATTTAGGCAGCCAGCGAACGAACAACTGGTCCACGCGTTTAAAGCGCTCGCCGAGCCGGTGCGCCTGCGCATCGTTGCGCTCTGCAGCAGCGGAGAGTGCGCCGTGTCCGAATTGACTCAGGTCCTGGGCCTGAGCCAGCCGCGCGTGTCACAGCATCTCAAGGCGCTGTGCGATGCCGGCCTGTTGACGCGCTTTCGCGACGGCCAGTTCGTCTACTACCGCGGCGTCAGCGAGGGCGCGGAGGCAACCCTGCGGCGAAGACTGCTGGAACTCGTGCATGACGATGACGCATTCGCGACGGACCTGGCGCGTCTTCATGGGCTGCGTTCGGACGCGACGTCGGTGGCCGACACGGCGGCGGGTGACGATGATCGGATGCTGTATCGACACCTCGTCGACCTGAGTGTCGCCGCACCGCTCGGTGACCTGCTGGACATCGGCTGTGGACGTGGCGATGTCCTGAAACTGCTGGCCAGCCGCGCCAACCGCGCCGTCGGTGTGGATATCGATCCGCAGGCTCGTCGCCTGGCGCGTGCGGAGCTGCTGACGGCCGGTATTCCAAACTGCAGTCTGCGCAAGGGCGACATGTACCAGCTGCCGTTCGATCAAAACGAATTTGACACCGTCATTCTGGATGACACGTTGCAGGCGGCCGATGACCCGGTAGCCGCCGTTCGCGAAGCGTCGCGCGTGGGTAGCGGGCGCCTCGTGTTTCTCAGTACGACAGACAGCCGCCGTGTTCGCGCGGACGCCGAGCAGCTTGGCCAGTGGTGTGCCGATGCCGGCCTGCGCTTATCGCCACCCCGCGCCATTCCGGCGAGCGAGCCCCGATGGCTGATTGCTGTCGCAACCCATACCGAACAGGCGGGCGTCGCCGCCTGACGTGGAAAGGACCATGACCCAAACACCGATCGAAGTCTCTTTTGAATTTTTCCCGCCGGCGAACGAGTCGATGAACGAACGCCTGTGGCAATCCATCGAGCATCTCGCGCCGCTGTCACCGCGCTTTGTCTCCGTGACCTATGGCGCAGACGGTTCGACGCGTGAGCGAACGCATGCCGCCGTCGAGCGCATTATTCGTGAGACGAACCTGACGCCGGTGCCGCACCTGACCTGTGTAGGCGCAACCCGGGACGAGATCAACGCGATCGCCGAGGACTACTGGAATCTCGGCATTCGTCACATCGTTGCCTTACGCGGCGATGCGCCGAAAGAAGCGGAGCGCTATGTGCCGCTGGCTGATGGCTACGCGTATGCAAGCGATCTCGTGCACGGCCTGAAACAGGTTGCGGATTTCGACATCACGGTCGCCGCGTATCCCGAGGTGCATCCGGAGGCACCCAGCGCACACTTCGACCTGGACAACCTCAAGCGAAAGCTGGACGCTGGCGCCTCACGTGCGATTACGCAGTTTTTCTTCGACGCCGAAACCTTCCTGAGATTTCGCGATCGATGCGTACTCGCCGGCATCGATGCGCCGATCGTGCCGGGCATTCTGCCGATCACACGCTTCCCCCAGTTGACGAAGTTTGCAGCAGCCTGCGGCGCCACGATTCCGGACTGGATCAGCGATCAGTTCGAGGGCCTGGAAGACGATGCGCAGACCCGGCAGCTGGTTGCCGCTGGCGTCGCGATCGAGCAGGTGCACGCGTTACGCAAGGAAGGCGTGTCCGAGTTTCATTTCTACACGCTGAATCGCTCTGAACTGACCTACGCCATCTGCCACGCGCTCGGCGTGCGCGCGGGCCAGGCCGCCGCCTGAGAAAGCCATGAACCGACAGCAACGACTTGAGCACCTGAAGCAGGTGTTATCCCGGCGCATCGTCATTCTCGACGGCGCGATGGGTACGATGATCCAGGGCTTCGGACTGACCGAAGAGGACTATCGCGGCAAGCAGTTTGCCGACTGGTCGCAAGACCTGAAAGGCAACAACGACCTGTTGACGCTGAGCCAGCCGGACATCATTCGCGATATTCACCACCAGTTTCTCTCGGCCGGCGCAGACGTCATTGAGACGAACACCTTCAACAGTAACGATCCGTCGATGGCGGATTACGCGATGGAATCGCTGGTTACTGATCTGAATCTTGCCTCTGCGAGGCTGGCGCGGCAGTGCGCCGACGACGTCGCGGCAACAACGGGCCAACCCCGTTTTGTTGCCGGCGTGCTTGGCCCCACCAACCGTACGGCGTCGATATCGCCGGACGTCAATGATCCCGGTTTTCGCAACATCAGCTTTGCCGCCCTCGTCGATACATATTCCGACGCGGCACGCGCGTTGATCGAAGGTGGTTCCGATTTTCTGATGATCGAGACAATCTTCGACACCCTAAACGCCAAGGCGGCGATCTACGCCGTTCGACGCACCTTTGCTGAGCTCGGTGAATCCCTGCCGGTCATGATCTCCGGCACGATCACCGATGCGTCCGGACGTACGCTGTCCGGGCAAACTACCGAGGCGTTCTGGAATTCGGTTCGCCATGCCGAGCCCTTCATGGTTGGCCTTAACTGTGCGCTGGGCGCCAGCGACCTTCGGCCCTACGTTGCGGAGCTGTCCCGCGTTGCCGATACGGGAGTCAGTGCGCACCCGAACGCAGGCCTGCCAAATGCTTTCGGTGAATACGACGAAACGCCCGAGCAGATGGCCACGGTTGTCGGCGAATTCGCCGAATCGGGTTTCCTGAATCTCGCCGGCGGGTGCTGTGGCACAACGCCCGCGCACATTGCCGCTATCCGCGAGGCCTGCGATGGCCTGGCACCGCGCAAACACCCGGAACGTCCGGTCAGCTGCCGCCTGTCAGGCCTTGAGCCACTGAATATTTCTGCTGGCGATTTGTTTGTTAACGTGGGTGAGCGCTGCAACGTCACTGGTTCGGCGCGCTTCCGTAAACTGATCGAAGCGGACGACTACGCAGAGGCCGTGCAGGTGGCGCGTGCACAGGTGGAAGACGGTGCGCAGATCATCGATGTGAACATGGACGAAGGCATGCTCGACTCCGAGCAGGCCATGAGGACCTTCCTGAACCTGATCGCCGCCGAGCCCGATGTGGCTCGCCTTCCCATCATGATCGACTCATCGAAATGGAGTGTCATCGAGACGGGCCTGCAGTGTGTGCAGGGCAAAGCGGTCGTGAACTCGATCAGTCTCAAGGAAGGCGAGGACGAGTTCATCGAACATGCGCAGAAGGTCCGCGACTACGGTGCGGCGGTCATCGTCATGGCTTTTGACGAGAAGGGCCAGGCGGACACCATCCAGCGCAAAGTCGAGATCTGCAAACGCTCCTACGATGTGCTGGTTAACAAAGTCGGCTTCGACCCGGCCGACATCATCTTCGACCCGAATATCTTTGCGGTCGCGACCGGCATCGAAGAGCATGCGTCTTACGGCCTCGATTTCATCGAAGCCACGCGCGACATCAAGCATAGCCTGCCGCACGCCATGGTGTCGGGCGGTGTCAGCAACGTGTCGTTCTCGTTCCGCGGCAACAACGTGGTTCGCGAGGCTATTCACTCGGTCTTCCTGTACCACGCGATTCGTGCCGGCATGGACATGGGTATCGTCAATGCCGGACAGCTGGCGATCTACGAGGACCTTCCGGAGGACTTGCGCGAGGCCGTTGAGGACGTCGTGCTGAATCGGTGTGACGATGCAACAGAACGCCTCCTGGAGATCGCCGACCAGTACCGCGACCACAAGTCGGGCCGCGAGGCAAAAGCAAAGGATGACTCCTGGCGACGCGAGGCCGTCGACAAGCGACTCGAGTATGCGCTGGTCAACGGCGTTGACGAGTACGTCATTGATGACACGGAAGAGGCCCGCCAGCAGGCCAGCCGGCCACTGGATGTCATCGAAGGCCCGCTGATGGCGGGCATGAACGTCGTCGGTGACTTGTTTGGTGCCGGCAAGATGTTCCTGCCGCAGGTCGTAAAGTCCGCCCGCGTCATGAAGAAGGCGGTCGGCCACCTCGTGCCGTTTATCGAAGACGAGAAGGACGGCGACCACAGCTCCAACGGCAAGATCATCATGGCGACGGTCAAGGGCGATGTGCACGACATCGGCAAGAACATTGTCGGCGTCGTCCTGCAGTGCAACAACTTCGAGGTGGTTGATCTCGGGGTCATGGTGAGCTGCGAGGCGATCCTGGACGCTGCGCGTCGTGAGAACGCCGACATGATTGGTTTGTCCGGGCTTATCACGCCGTCGCTGGACGAGATGGTGCATGTGGCCAGTGAGATGAACCGTCTCGACTTTGAGATGCCGCTGCTGATTGGTGGAGCGACCACGTCGCCGGCACACACGGCCGTGAAGATAGAGCCGAACTACGACGGTGCCGTTGTCTACGTGAAAGACGCATCCCGCTCTGTCGGCGTTGCACAGGCGCTGATTGAACCGTCGACGCGGGAGGCCTTTGTCGAGAAGACGCGCGCAGAACATGCGAAGCGTCGCGAACGACATGCCGGCAAGTCGCGACTGGTCCCGCAGGTTGGCCTGCCACAGGCGCGAAACCAGAAGCACGGCATCGACTGGTCCGGCTACACGCCGCCGGTGCCGTCATTCACTGGCAAGCGAGTGCTGGACGACATTGACCTGTCAGTGCTGACGGATTACATCGACTGGATGCCGTTCTTTAACGCCTGGGAGTTTCACGGCAAATTCCCGGCTGTGCTGACCGATGAGGTCATCGGCGAGTCCGCGTCGCAGCTTTATGCCGATGCGCAGGCGATGCTGGAGAAGATCATCAGCGAGCGCTGGCTGAAGGCCCGCGCCGTGTTCGGTTTCTACCCGGCGAACAGTGATGACCACGATGACATCCTCGTGTTCGGTGATGAACAGCGTCGCGACGCGACGATGCGTCTTTGTCACCTGCGACAGCAGCGAGCCAAGGCGGAAGGGCAGGCACAGCACTGCCTGGCTGACTATGTCGCACCCTCAGGCAGCGACGACTACATCGGCGCGTTCGCCGTCACTGCCGGCATTGGCATTGATGAACACGTCGCCCGGTTCGAGGCGGACCACGACGACTACAGCTCGATCATGCTCAAGGCACTGGCCGACAGGCTGGCTGAGGCGCTTGCAGAGTACCTTCATGAGCGGGTTCGCAAGGAGCATTGGGGCTATGCGCCGGATGAAGCGCTGGACAACGACGCATTGATCGCAGAGGCGTATGCCGGTATTCGTCCGGCACCGGGCTATCCGGCGTGTCCCGATCACACGGAGAAAAGCAAACTCTGGGAGTTGCTGGACGTCGAGGCCAGCATTGGCCTGTCACTGACGGACTCCTACGCGATGTTTCCGACGGCGGCCGTCAGCGGCTTCTACTTCTCGCACCCGGAGGCGAAGTATTTCTCGGTCGGCAAGGTGGATCGCGACCAGGTTGAGTCCTACGCGGAACGTAAAGGTATGCGTCTTGTCGAAGCTGAACGTTGGTTGTCTCCTAACCTCGGCTATGACCCGAATACGAACAAGGCAGACGCTGCTTAGTATCCTGCTGTTCGTGAGCTTTGCGGCTCACGCCGACAGCTACGGCACCGCACGCGCGAAACTCATCGAGGCCTACCAGGCCGGCGACTTCGATGCGATGCAGGTGGCAGCGCAGGAGTCGCTGCTGGCTCGACCGGAGTACCCGGGTGGGCTGTTTAACCTCGCATTCGCGCAAACCCTGGCCGGCGACCATCGGGCGGCCTTGGCGACGCTGGAGCGATTGACAGCGCTGCACGTCGACCTGGATGTCGACAGTAATCCGGCATTCGAGTCGCTTCACGCCGTCGACGGCTGGTCGGAACTGACGTCGCGGATAGCCGCGCTGCGGCGCCCGGTTGGTAGCGCAGACATTGCCTGGCAGGGCGATGACGGCAGCTTTGTCCCCGAGGGTATCGCTATCGACGGCGATGCCGTTTACCTGGGCAGCATCCGGCGAGGCAGTATCGACCGCATTGACGACAGTGGCACGAGTGCTGTGCTCGAGCCCGGCAGGGCTGACACGGGCAGCATCTACGGTATGCGGCTCGCCCACGCCGGTCGCCACGCGAAGTTACTGGTCTACGTGACGGCAGCGACAGACCAGCTTAGTCATCGGCCCGACTTCACCGGCAGCCGCCTGTGTACGCTCAATCTGCAATCACCGGCGCCCGAGTGCTTTTCACTCCCGGCGCGCGAGTCTGCGTGGCAGACACTGGGCGACCTGATCGAAATTAACGGGCTGATCTACACGGCTGACCAGACGGACGGGCCAGTCTACGTTTTCGACCCTGATTCAGAGCAGTGGGGTACCGTCGTTGAGAAGGGCGAATTTATCTCGCCGCAGGGACTGGCGGTCGATGCGTCCGGCGAGAATCTCTACGTGGCGGATTACCGCGGCGGCGTCTACCGGGTCCGGCTCGACGGGTACGCGGCACCTGAAAGACTGGCATCCGATGCGAGCCTTTACGGTATTGACGGCCTGTACCGCCACGGCGACTGGCTGATCACTATACAAAACGGCATTACGCCGCACAGGGTAACGGCTCACCGACTTGCCGAGGACGGCCTGTCGATTACGCAGTCCCGCATCCTGCTGATGAACCATCCGGCTTTTGACGAGCCCAACCTTGGCCAGGTCGTTAACGACGACTTCTATCTCGTCGCCAACAGCCACTGGAACCGCTTTGACAAGGACAACAGCCTGCCGGAGGGCCTGACAGGTCCGACCGTCCTGAAGATCGAGCTCGATCTAGACTGAATCGTCTTCCGTGACGTCGAGAATGGTCACGTCTTCCACTGGCACATCCTGGTGGAAACCCTTGTTGCCGGTGGGGACTGCAGCGATCGCATCGACCACATCCATACCGTCGACGACCTGGCCGAAGACGGCATAGCCAAAGTCGCGACCACCGTGATCGAGGAAATCGTTGTCACGCAGGTTGATGAAGAACTGCGCCGTTGCGCTGTTGATGTCCGCCGTACGCGCCATGGCGAGCGTGCCGCGGAGGTTCTTCTCGCCGTTGTCCGCTTCGTTCTTGATCGGCTCCCGGGTCGCCTTCTGGTTCATGTCGGCGTCCATACCGCCACCCTGGATCATGAAATTCGGGATGACGCGGTGGAATACGGTGTTGTTGAAGAAGCTGTCTTTCACGTACTGGCGAAAGTTCTCGCACGTGATCGGAGCCTTGTCGTCGAACAGTTCGACCTGGATGTCACCGTGGTTGGTTTTGATCGTGATCATGGGAGCCTGCTAAGTCGATAAAGGCGGCGTTTTATCACACCCTGCGCGTCCGGTCAGCCGCGGAAGATGCCGGACGTCACGCGCGGCTTGCCCGCGTGGTCCTTGTAGCAGTGGATTTCCTTCCAGTGATGCCGTTCGAGGATTTCGTGCACGTCGTCTTCCTGGTCGGCACCGTGCTCCACGAGAAAGTGTCCGCCGATCTTGAGAATCTCGCGCACTTCCGAGGCCAGGCGTTCAATATCGTCAAGCCCGCGCGGCCCTGATACCAACGCCCCCTGCGGCTCCGCGGCGAGGCTGTGCAGCGCCGGGTCACCCTCGGCAACGTACGGCGGGTTGGAAACAACCAGGTCGAAGGGTTTGCCGTGCAGTTCCTGGCACCAGTCGCTGTGCACGAACTCGACCGTGTCGATGTCCAAACTACGCGCATTGTTCTCGGCGACGGCCAGCGCGGCTTCACTGATGTCGCTGCCGACGAGCTGGCAATCCGGCCTTTCGCTGGCGATGGCCAGCGCGATCGCGCCGCTGCCGGTGCCCAGGTCGGCGATACGTTGTGTGTGCCGGCGCGGCAGCAGTTCGAGCGCGATTTCAACCAGGCGCTCGGTTTCCGGCCGAGGCACCAGCGTCGCCGGCGTAACGGTGAGCGACAGCGACCAGAACTCCCGGTTGCCAAGGATGTAGGCGACCGGCTCGCCGGACAGCCGGCGTTCCATCAGCGTCTCGAAACTGGAAACGGCCGCATCGGGCGGCGGCTCATCCCCGTGTGTAAACAGCCATGTGCGGTTGGTGCCCAGCGCCGAGGCCAGCAGAAGTTCCGCGTCGAGTCGCGGTGAATCACTGACCGCGGCGAGTCGTTCCTCGCTGGCGGCAAGCATAGAGCTCAGGTACATCGTCGAGTCCGCGCCAAAGGTGGTGGCAGAGAGCAGGCATC
>CAZSIQ010000115.1:0-8140 GCA_964606915.1 uncultured Woeseiaceae bacterium
GCGACCAAGCTACCGTTAAACAAAGGATTTACTCGCCAAAAATAAGGCGGCGATGTTACTGTTCGGGGCCCGACGTGGCAAGCCAGCCGGACGGCAAACAGCCCCGCCACCATGGGTACGGCCAGTCATGAGCCGCACGCGGCAAAACGACAACACCTCTAGCGAACAACATGTCACAACTTATTGTCATATCAGCGATCGGCAGCGATCGTCCCGGCGTCGTGCAGGACATCTCCAAGGTGATCCTGTCCTGCGGCGGAAACATCGAAGAAAGCCGGATGACCACGCTTGGCAACGAGTTTGCCGTGCTTATGTTGGTTTCCGGTAACTGGCACACCCTGAACAAGCTCGAGTCTGGCCTGAAAAAGCTCGGCAGCGACGTCGGGCTGACCATCGGTATTCGCGAGACCAGCCAGACGGCGGTCAAGGAAGACCGTATGCCCTACGCAGTTGATGTCATCAGTCTCGACCAGCAGGGTATCGTTTACGAGCTGGCCAGCTTCTTCTCGGCCCGGGATATTGAAATTGCCGACGTTGCGACGCGCAGCTACGCGGCAGCGCATACCGGCGCGCCGATGTTCGCCGTACAGATGGCGGTCAATGTTCCGAGCAAACTGCACGTGGCCCAGATGCGCGAAGAATTTCTCGAACTCTGCGACCGGCTGAACCTGGACGCGATACTCGAACCCGTCAAGACCTGATCAATACGGAGATTGAAGCAATGAGCGGACCTCGCATGAACCGGGTTGTCGGTGACTTCAAGGCTGAAGCGACCGGCGACAAGACCATCAGCCTGAAGGAACTTCGCGGCAACAACGTCGTCATCTACTTCTACCCGAAGGACGCGACCCCGGGTTGTACCCTGGAAGGCCAGGACTTCCGTGACCTTCACAAGAGTTTTTCGAAAGCCAACACAGTAATCTTCGGCGTTTCCAAGGACTCCATCGCTTCTCACGAGAAATTCAAGGAAAAACAACAGTTTCCGTTCGACCTACTGTCAGACCCGGACGAAAAACTGTGCAAGAAATTCGATGTCATCAAAGAGAAGAACATGTACGGTAAGAAGTACATGGGCATCGAACGCAGCACCTTCCTGATCGATGCCGACGGCAAACTGCGCGAGGAGTGGCGCAAAGTGAAGGTCAAAGGACACGCCGAGGCCGTACTGGAGGCCGCCAGGGGACTGTAGGCCCGCTGACGGAACGCCACAGGCGGCATGGAGTCCTAACAGGATACGGAAACCCGGACTGACTGAATGCGGACACTGCAGAAAACAATCGCGCTGGGCAGCTTGCTTTGCCTGCTGTCGGGCGGTGTTGCAGCCCAGGATATCCGGCTGCCCGACATGGGCAGCCCCGCCGATGCCGTGCTTCCCAAGTCGGAAGAGGACCGCATAGGCCGGGCGATCATGGCGCAGATTCGCCGTAGTGGCGAAGTCGTCGAAGATCCGCTCATCACCGAATACATGAGCAACATTGGCGCGCGCATCGGCGCGCACGCCAACGACGGCAACCACACGTTTTCGTTTTTCGTCGTCGATAACCACCGCATCAACGCCTTCGCGCTGCCCGGCGGATTTATCGGCATCCACACCGGCCTGTTGCAGGCCACGCGCAACGAAGACGAACTGGCCGGCGTTATCGCCCATGAAATCGCGCACGTAACGCAGCGACATATCGCAAGGGCGATACATGCGAACCAGCGCCAGAGCCTGCTCTCCACCGCGATCATGCTCGGCGCCATCGTCGCGGGCGCAGCAGGCGCCGGCGCCGATGCCGTTCAGGGTGGCATAGCCGTCGCCCAGGGCACCGCAGCCCAGCAGCGCATCAACTTCACGCGCAGCAATGAACACGAGGCCGACCGCATCGGCATTCGCGCACTCGCGGATGCCGGTTTTGACCCGCACGGGCTGGCAACCTTCTTCGAGGTCCTGTCCCGGCAGCAGCCGGCAGACCTTCGGATGCGTTTGCCCGAGTTCCTTCGCACCCACCCGGTGACCACTGAGCGCATTTCCGAGGCCCGCAACCGCGCCCGGGACATGCCGCGCATCGACAGTGAAGATTCCGTCGACTACGGCATCGCCAAGGCTCGTGCCAAGGTGGCGAGCTTTGAACGCAGCGAAGACGCCGTGGCCTACTTCGAAGGCAAATCACTGCTTCGAGAAACCGATGCAGACCGCTACGGCCGCGCCTATGCCTACCAGCGCGACGAGCGATTCCGGGACGCCCTGCCCCTGTTCGAGACGCTGGCCGAAAAGGACCGCACGGTCATCGCCTATCGTATGGGACTGGCCGAGACCCAGCTGGGCCTGGAACGTAACCGGGAGGGTTTCGAGACGTTCGATGAAGCGCTCGCCCTGTTCCCGAGAAACGTGCCACTCGTGATCAGTTACGCCGAATGGCTTGTTCGCCTCGAGCGTTCAGAAGAAGCACACGCCATGCTCCTTGACCTGCTGAACACCGTCCCGCCGACACCAGCCCAGGTTCGCCTGATCGCTCGCGCGGCCAACGATGCCGGCGAACGCGCTGAGTCGTTGTACTACCTCGCGGAATACCGACTCATGACCGGTGACTTGCCGGGTGGCATCAACATGCTTCAGCGGGCGCTTGCCCTGCCGGAACTGGACGAGATCCAGCGAATCCGCTTCCAGGCCAGAATCAATTTCATCCGCGAATTCATGACAGAAGAACAGATTCGCCAACTGCAACGAGGTCGCCAGCCCGGGGTCGCGGCGTCGCTCAACCAATAACGGAATTCCAAATGAACTCTATCCGACGATTTGCGGTGGTGGCCGTGGTATGCACCTTGGGCGCCGGCTGTGCCGGCTCACCGTCAACAGCAAAGACTGAGGACCCCTTCGAAGGCGTTAACCGGTCCGTAAACTCGTTCAACACAACCGTGGATCGATACAGCCTGAAACCGGCGGCAAAGGTCTATCGAAAAGTCGTTCCGAGATTTGCCCGCCGTGGCGTGTCCAACTTCTTCCAGAACCTGGCGACGCCAAGCTCATCGCTGAACAACTTCCTGCAGGGCAAGCCGTCACGCGGCATGTCCGAGATGTCTCGATTCGTGTTCAACAGCACGGTCGGACTCGGCGGGCTGATTGATGTTTCCGAAATGAGCGGTGTTGAGGCCCAGACTGAAGACTTCGGCCAGACCTTTGCGACCTGGGGTATACCCTCCGGGCCTTACATCTACCTGCCGTTCCTCGGGCCCAGCACGGCGCTGGACGTCGTCGCGAGACCCTTCGATTTCTACGCGAACCCGATGAACCACATCAATGATACCGGGACCGAAGACAAGCTAAGGGTGCTGAACATCATTCACATTCGCGCCCAGCTGCTGGCGGCCGAAGGCTTTATCGAGGATTCAGAAGACCCTTACATCGCCATTCGCGAAGCGTATTTGCAGAACCGCGAATTCCAGATCTATGACGGTAATCCGCCGGCGTCAGAGGAAGAAGACGACCTGTTCAACGAGTTCTTCGAAGACGAGGAAGAACTGTAGTCGTGCTGTCGGGGCGACAGCCCCGGTCAATGCCCGGTCAGTGTCAGGCGTCGGGCGATTCGATGAACCCGGACCAGCGCTCGCCACGCGTCAGCAGCGCATCGACTTCGGTGGTGCGTGCGATGGCAAGCACGCGTTCGGGCATCTCCGTAAAACGAATTTCACGAACGGTGTGGTTGGCCCAGGTAATCCACTCGAGCAGCAGCGCGAGGCCGGCCGAGTCAGAGCCGGTTATACCGGAGAGATCCACTTCCAGGCGAGTGTGCTGCCCGAACTGGGACTCGCTCTCGTCGAGGATGTTCTCGACGGTGCTGAAGGTCATCTCCCCGGCCAGAGCGAAACGCCCATCGCCCCGGTCTTCGAGCGTGTAACTACTCACTGACGGCGGTGCCCGTTTCGTTCTCGAGGCGTTCGATAACCGCGTTCAGGCTGCTCGCACGGATCTCTGAATCGACTTCAGCGCGGAAATTACGGATGTAGGACACGCCTTCAATCGTGACGTTAAACATCTTCCAGCCTTCGCCGCGGCGCACCAGGTCGTAATTGACCGGAACTTTAGTGCCGTCAGCGAGCTGGACGATGGTCTTCACCTGTGTACGTCGTTTCGTGTCGTCGCCACGAAACGTCAGTACTTCGATCTTGTCCTCATCAAACTCGAGCACGCCATCCGCGTACCGGTGCAGCATGTTGTTGTAGAAGGCGTCGATGAACCGGTTCTGCTGTTCCGGTGTCGCGGTGCGCCAGTGTTTCGCAAGTACCAGCTGTGCCGCCAGCTGACGATCAAAGCGCGGCAGCAGGATGTCATTGATGACAGCGTAGAGCGCATCCCGATCGTCGGCGAGCGTGTCCTTACGGCCGTCAAGCTGTTCTGCGAGCAGGCTGACCGCCTCTTCGATAACGGTGTTTGGGGACGCCTCTGCAACAGGGGCTACGAACAGTAAAAGCGAGGCAACAAGCCCGGCGAGACCGCCGCTTGTCGTCATGGTTTTATTCATCACTACTTGAATCCTCGGATCCCGCGTTCAGCAGGAATTTGCCGATCAGGTTTTCCAGAACAATGGCAGACTGGGTAAAGAACACCTCGCTGCCTTCTTCCAGATATAGGTCGGATCCGCCCGCTTGCAAGCCTATGTACTGACTACCGAGCAGGCCAGCTGTGAGGATGCTCGCATCCGAGTCTTCCGGTATCTGGTCGTAGCGACTGTCGATTTCGAACAGCACCACCGCCTCCAGCGTGTCCGCGTCAAATTCGACAGAGCTCACCCGGCCGATCGTGACGCCCGACATGGATACCGGCGCCCTTTTCTTCAGGCTGCCGACATTCTCGAATCGCGCTTCGACGGTATACGTTTCCACGGATGAAAAATCATTGCCGCCCGTCGCCTTGGTTGTCAGGAAAAACAGGGCCCCAATACCGAGCAGAGCAAACAAGCCGGCACTCAGTTCCACACTTCGCGTCTGTTGCATAAGCCTTACCTTACAGCACGTACAGGAAGTACACAGTGATCATAAAATCCAGGACAAGAACGCTGATCGCGGTTATGACAACGGTACGCGTTGTCGCTCGCCCGACGCCCTCAGCCGTCGGTATGGCGTTAAATCCTTCCCAAACGGCGATCAGGCTCGCCGCTATCCCGAAAACAACACTCTTGGTGATGCCTTCATACACATCTTTCGGCTCGACAGCGTTCTGCAGCTGCTGCCAGAACGCACCGATATCGACACCCAGCTGCTCGACCGCAACCAGGTAAGCGCCCAGTAAACCGACGCTGGTGAATATAGCCACCAGCAACGGCATCGAGATCGCGCCTCCCAGGAATCTCGGGACAACGACGCGACGCACCGGGTTTACCGCCATCATTTCCATCGCGGACAGCTGGTCAGTGGCCTTCATAAGGCCGATTTCAGACGCCAGCGCGGTGCCTGCACGACCGGCGAACAGCAGCGCCGTGATCACCGGACCGAGCTCCTTGACCAGAGACAAGGCGGCGACGGCACCGACTGAATCCTCGGCATTGAATCGTGCGAGGTTTGCAAAGCCCTGCAGGCCGAGCACTGCGCCGACGAAAAAGCCGCAGACCATGATGATGATCAGCGACAGGCTGCCGGAGTTGTGGACCTGCGCCACGACCAGCCCGAAACGACGGAACAGCACCCTCGGCGTATGCCGGAACAGGTTCAGCGAGAAAAGGACGAACGCGCCGAACGTGCGAGCGAACTCCATCAACTGGTAGTAGATCTCTCTGAACATCCTGTTTATTCCGCGTCTTTGCCGAGCAACTGTTCTGCGTAGTCCGGGGCAGCAAAGTGGAAAGCCACGGGGCCGTCCGCCATGCCGTGCATGAACTGCTTGACGAGTTCGGAACTCGTCTTGTTGAGTTCCTCCGGTGTGCCTCTAGCCGCGACGGTCCCATCAGAGATGAGGTAGCTGCAGTCGGACACGGTCGAGATCTCCTGCACGTCGTGACTGACGAGAATGCTCGAGATACCTAGCGCATCATTCATCTTGCGCACGAGGCGCACGATGACACCCATCGAAATCGGGTCGAGACCGACGAACGGCTCGTCATAGATCAGGATGTCAGGATCGGTGACCATGGCGCGTGCCAGCGCGACACGTCGGGCCATGCCGCCGGACAGTTCCGACGGCATCATGTCGGCCGCACCGCGCAATCCGACCGCGTGGAGCTTCGTCAGCACGACATGGCGTATCAGGCGGTTTGACAGGTTGGTGTGTTCGCGCAGCGGAAAAGCGACGTTCTCAAACACGGAAATATCGGTTAGCAGCGCGCCGTTCTGGAACAGCATGCCGAATCGGCGCCTGAGCTTGTAGAGCTCCTCGGTGTTGAGCTTGGCGATATCCACACCACCGACCAGGATGTGGCCCTGGTCCGGGATCAGCTGCCTCGTGATCAGGCGGAGCAGCGTCGTCTTGCCGGTTCCGCTGGGACCCATGATCGCCGTGACCTCGCCCCGCTTAATATCGACGTTCAGGCCCTTGAAAATCGGGCGCTGTCCGCGCGAGTAATGCAGGTCGCGAATCTCGATTATGTTGTCAGACGTAGAGGCCATGCCTATCCCGGTGGGCGACGAGCGCGAAGGATAGCAAATATCACCGCAACTCAAACTAGCCAAAAGTCATTAATCGGGCCTGACCGCCGGTTCTGTGACAAAGGGTAACCGACGCTTGCGAACGTAGCCTCGGGCGGCAAATAGTACTAAAATGGTCCCGATTTGAATCAACGCGCAACTCATGCTCCGAATTAGCAAACTCACCGACTACGGAACCGTGGTTCTTGCGAGCCTTGTGACCAGCCGTCACAAGGTCGTCAGCGCGGCGGAGATAGCCGGCCACACCAACATTTCACTGCCGACGGTGAGCAAGCTGCTGAAGACGCTGGCGCGGGCAGGCCTGGTCGAGTCGACGCGTGGCGCGAACGGTGGTTATCGATTGTCGCGCGACCCGGAGCGGATCAGTGCGGGCGACATTATTGAAGCTCTGGAGGGTCCGGTATCGATTACCGAGTGCCTTTCCAACGACAGCCACTGCGACTACGAACATCAGTGCAGCCCCTGCAGTGCCTGGCGGAGCGTGAACACGGCCATTCGCGTTGCGCTCAGCGAGGTCTCGCTGATGGAGCTTTCAAAGGATGCAAGTCGGCCGCAGGTCATGGAGTTCGGCGGTATGCCGATCACGGTAGAGCGCACGATCTGATCGGCGTTCTTCATTACGGAAAAACAATGGCAACAGAAAACGAACAACTGGACGACCTCGTCAACAAGCGCTACGAGCACGGCTTTGTTACCGACATCGAAACGGAGTCCCTGCCCCCGGGCCTTGATGAAGATGTCATCCGCGCGATCTCCGCTCGCAAGAATGAGCCCGAGTTCATGCTGGAATGGCGTCTCAAGGCCTACCGACAGTGGCTGGATATGAAGGAGCCCAACTGGGCTCACGTCCACTACCCGCCCATCGATTTCGACGCGATCTCCTACTACGCCGCGCCCAAGTCTGACGAGGATCGACCGAAGAGCCTCGACGAAGTGGATCCGAAACTGCTGGAGACGTACGACAAGCTGGGCATTCCGTTGCACGAGCGAGCGCGTCTCGCGGGTGTTGCGGTTGATGCCGTATTCGACAGTGTGTCGGTTGCGACAACCTTCAAGGACAAGCTGGCCGATGCGGGCGTCATCTTCTGTTCCTTTTCGGAAGCCGTCCAGGAACACCCGGAGCTTGTGAAAAAGTACCTCGGTAGCGTGGTACCCCAGCGCGACAACTACTACGCGGCACTGAATTCCGCGGTGTTCAGCGATGGCTCGTTCGTTTACATACCCAAGGGCGTGCGTTGCCCGATGGAGCTGTCCACCTACTTCCGCATTAATGCGGCGAATACCGGACAGTTCGAACGAACCCTGATCATCGCTGACGAAGGCAGCTACGTCAGCTACCTCGAAGGGTGCACTGCGCCGATGCGTGACGAGAACCAGCTGCACGCGGCCGTCGTTGAACTGGTCGCCCTGAAGGACGCCGAAATCAAGTATTCGACGGTCCAGAACTGGTATCCGGGCGATGAGGAAGGCAAAGGCGGCATCTACAACTTCGTCACCAAGCGCGGTGACTGCCGCGGCGCGA
>CAZSIQ010000116.1:0-7903 GCA_964606915.1 uncultured Woeseiaceae bacterium
CTCGCTCGCCGAGAAGCTCTCCTGGGCACTTTTCAGACGCGCGACCACGTTCGCCAGTTCTTTGCCCAGCGTTGTTGGGCTCGCTGTCTGGCCGTGCGTGCGAGACAGCATCGGCAAGTTGGCGTGCTCTGACGCGAGCGACTTCAGCTTCAGGCGCAGTTCGCGCATCTGCTTCAGCAAAACGTCGCGTCGTGCGGCGCGCAGCATCAGTGCATAGGACAGGTTGTTGATGTCCTCGGACGTGCAGGCGAAATGCAGGAAGTCCTTGATGACCTGGGTCTCCGGGCCATCTCCAACGCGTTCGCGGATGAAGTACTCGACCGCCTTGACGTCATGATTGGTGGTGGCCTCGATTTCCTTGATTCGCTCGGCGTCTTCGGTCGAAAAGTTGTCGACGATGCCATTCAGCACGTCCTTCATGACCGACGACAGCGGCGGGAATTCGGGGATCGATGCCTCGTCCGCCAGGCACTGCAGCCAGCGGATCTCGACTCGCACACGGTACCGGATGAGTCCGTACTCGCTGAAGATGTCCCGGAGGGGTTCGACCTTGGAAGCGTAGCGGCCATCGGCCGGGGACAGGGCTCGGAGGGTGGAGACTTTCATGAGGTGTAAACCTGTATGCAGCGTAAAGCGGTGTAGACTCTTGTCCGCCGCGAATCATACACGAATGGCGAATGGGGCCAGGACGACAGGGGCAGGAGATGACCGACAACACGTACCGCACCGAACACGACAGCATGGGGGAGCTCCAGGTTCCCGCCGACGCCCATTGGGGCGCGCAGACGCAGCGAGCTGTACAGAACTTTCCGATCAGTGGCCTGACAATGCCGCGCCAGTTCATCGCTGCGCTGGGTCTCGTCAAATGGGCCGCGGCGGGCGCCAATGCCGAGCTCGGGCTTTTGAAGACCGACGTTGCGATGTCTATCCAGAAAGCAGCGCTGGACGTCGCCGGCGGCGCTCACGATCAGCATTTTCCGGTGGACGTCTTTCAGACCGGGTCAGGCACCAGTTCGAACATGAATTCCAACGAGGTCATAGCGCACCTGGCCACCGAGGCACTGGGTCGTGAGGTTCATCCGAACGACCACGTGAATATGAGCCAGAGTAGCAATGACGTCATTCCGACCTGTGTCCACCTGTCGGCGTCAATGGCCTTGCAGAACCAGCTGTTGCCGGCCCTCGAAGGGCTGTCATCGGTGCTGGAAACCAAGGCTGATGAGGTTCGCGGTGTCGTCAAGACCGGCCGTACTCACCTCATGGATGCCATGCCGGTAACGCTTGGCCAGGAACTGGACGGCTGGCGTGCGCAGGTCGACAACGCTGCGGCGCGTATCCGCGACAGCCTGCCGAGAATTTCGGCGCTTGCCCAGGGCGGCACCGCTGTTGGTACCGGCATCAATGCCCATCCCCGATTTGGCGACAAGGTTGCCGTACTGCTGTCCGAACAGACCGGTCTTGCATTGACATCAAACGCGAACAAGTTTGACGCGCTGTCCGGCCAGGACGCTGCAGTCGAGGTATCCGGACAGCTTCGTGCGCTTGCCGTCGCATTGACCAAGATCGCCAACGACCTGCGCTGGATGAACTCCGGGCCGCTGGCGGGCATCGGTGAAATTGCGCTGCCGGCGTTGCAGCCGGGCTCGAGCATCATGCCGGGCAAGGTCAACCCGGTCATTCCGGAAGCGGTGGCCATGGTCTGTGCACAGGTCATCGGAAACGATGCAACCATCGCCATGGGTGGCCAGTCCGGCAACTTCCAGCTAAACGTGATGTTGCCGGTCGTTGCCTACAACCTGCTGCAGAGCATCGAGATTCTCGCCAATGCATCGAAGGTTCTTGGCGAGGATGCAATCGCCGGGTTTACCGTGAACCAGGACAACATCAATCGTGCGCTGGACCGGAATCCCATTCTCGTAACGGCACTGAACCCGGTTATCGGCTACGAACTCGGCGCGGCCGTCGCCAAGAAGGCGTATGCAGAGGGGCGTCCGGTCAAGGATGTCGCGCGGGACATGACCGATCTCAGCGACGAGGAGCTCGATCGCCTGCTGGATCCTGCGTCGCTGACCGAGGGCGGTATCAAAAATTGAGTCGCTCGTGACGCTGACCCGGGCGAAGCTCCAGGATTGTTTTCGCGATACGCGGCTTCCGGAGGATCCGACGCGTGTCGATTTGCCCGGTGGCAGCGAGCACTGGCCTGCGTTTCTGACGGCGCAGCTTGCCTCGACGCTTAAGCCCGCCGGTGTCCTGATCCCGGTGATGAGCCGGAGCGAGGGCATGAGCATCCTGTTGACCCGGCGCTCCGCCGAGCTCAAGCATCACGCGGGCCAGGTCAGCTTCCCCGGCGGTCGTATGGAGCAGACGGACGGCGACATCGCGGTCACCGCGCTGCGCGAGACGCACGAGGAGGTCGGTATTCCGCCGCACGAAGTGAGCGTCATCGGCTACCTCCGACCGACACCGACCATTACCGGCTACGCGGTTACGCCGACCATCGGTCTGATCGACGGCGGCGTTCCGCTGAACATCGATGCCTCCGAAGTTGAAACCGCCTTTGAGGTGCCGCTGGATTACCTGCTTGATCGTGGCAATTACACGCAGGCGGAGCGTGAATTCCAGGGGCAGCGCTTCCCGGTTATCGAGGTCAACTACGCGGGTGAACGCATCTGGGGCGCAACCGCGTTTATGCTATCTCGGTTCATAAAGATAATAAAAAACAACGTCTAATGAGTAATATCGAGAAATTACTTGAGATAATGGCTGCGCTCAGGGATCCACAGACGGGCTGCCCCTGGGACCTCGAGCAGGACTTCGCGACGATCGCGCCGTACACCATCGAGGAGGCCTACGAAGTCGCAGAAGCGATCGCGGAGCAGGATCTCCCCGGCCTCAAAGGCGAGCTTGGGGACCTGTTATTGCAGGTTGTCTTTCACGCCCGCATGGCGGAAGAAGCAGGGCATTTTGATTTCGACGAGGTCGCCGGCGGCATTGCCGAGAAAATGCTGCGCCGCCATCCGCATGTGTTTGGCACTGACGAGGAACGCGCTGCGGGTGCGCAGGCCGGCAGCTGGGAGCGCATCAAGGCCGAGGAGCGCGCAGCCCACGGCGAGATAAACGCGGATACCAGCGCGATGGCGGGCGTCACGAAGGCAATACCGGCGCTGAAACGGGCGCAGAAGCTCGGCGAACGAGCGGCGAACGTGGGATTCGACTGGCCGGACACCCACGGTGTAGAGGACAAAATCCGCGAAGAACTGGACGAACTAACAGAAGCCGTGGGTACGCGGTCCCGGGCGGCGATCGAGGAAGAGCTTGGCGACCTCCTGTATTCCGTCGTCAATCTGTCCCGGCATCTCGATATCGACCCGGAGCAGGCACTGACGGTTGCCAACCGCAAGTTCGAAGCGCGATTCCGTCTTATGGAAAAGGACGCGGCGAACCAGGGCGAGAGCCTGCAGGACATGACGCTGGAGGCCATGGAGCAGGCCTGGCGTCGCGCCAAGAAGCAACTCGACGAAAGCTGAATCCCGTTCAGGAAGCGTTCATTGCCACCTGACTAATCTTGTCCCCAAGCTGGCACAGGGCCAGTGTCAACCAAAGGACAAGACCATGAACTCCAAACTGCTTCTTGCATCGATTACGGCTTCCAGCCTGTTATTCGCCGGTACGGCAATGGCGGACGATCACCGCCGCTCGGGCAAAGCGCAGTACGACTACGCCCAGGTCATTAGCGCCGACCCTATTGTTCGCCTGGTCACGGTGAAAACGCCGCGACGTGAGTGCTGGCAGGACACAGAAATCGTCACCGAACACCGCGGACGCCAGCGCGACGCCGGTGGTGCTCTCGTGGGTGCCATCATCGGTGGCGTCGTCGGAAACCAGTTCGGCAGCGGTCGAGGCAATGACGCGGCAACGGTCGCCGGTGCCCTGATTGGTGCGGCGGCCGGTGGCAACGCCAACGGCAAGGGACATCGCGAGGTCGTTCGTTACGAACGTCCGGTCGAGCGTTGCGAAACGACGATTACCGAGACGCAGGAAGAACGCATCGATGGCTACCGCGTCGTATACCGGTACAACGGCCAGCGGTACTCGACCCGTATGCCGTTTGATCCGGGTGATCGCCTGCGGGTCCGTGTCGACGTGCGGCCGGCCCAGTAAGGAAAGCGTGGAGCGCTCAATTGCAATCGGCAGGCAGACCAAGGACACTTGCCGGCGGTCATGAGCGCTCCGCAATACGGGAACTGAATGTGAAAAGCCTGACTAACATCGTCATCACCGCGGCACTGTTCGTCGCCGGGTCTGCGTCGGCCCTCGAACTCGAGGAGACGCTCGCCGGGCTCGCAACAGGAGCCGGCGAACCGGCCACCGTGCTGGTCGCGGCGCAGGAGCGCGGTATGACGCTGTCCCAGGCGGTTGAGTCGGTCCGTCGACGCGGCAACGTCGAACGCATTGTCAGTGCGAACACACGCGTCGAGGGCGGCCGGGAAGTACATCACATTCGCTACATGACCAAGGACGGCAAGGTGCGGACGGCAAAAGTCCCGGGCCGCCGTCAATAGCCGATGGAGGAGACGTCATGCGCGTACTCGTCGTTGAGGACGACCAGGTCTTAAGGGATTCACTGGTCGAACAGCTGGGCGCCGCGGGCTTTGCAACGGAGCAGGCCGCAGATGGGCGCGAGGGTTTGTACTTCGCGCAGGAATACCCGGTCGACCTGGCCATCATCGATCTCGGGCTGCCCGAGGTGTCGGGACTCGACATCATTCGCCAGGTTCGTGAAGACGGAAAGACCTACCCGATCCTGATCCTGACAGCGCGCGACCGTTGGCAGGACAAGGTCGACGGCCTGAGCGCCGGCGCCGACGATTACGTCGTCAAGCCGTTCCACTTTGAGGAAGTCAGTGCGCGCGTCAACGCCTTGCTGCGACGCTCGGGCGGCTGGGCCTCGTCCGTATTGACGGCGGGACCGGTCAAACTCGATATGGCGCGCCAGGACGTGCAGGTTGAAGGTCATTCGATTGACCTGACCAGCTTCGAGTACAAGATCATGGAGTACCTGATGGTTCGCGCCGGGCAGGTGATTTCCAAGTCGGAGCTGACGGAGCGCCTGTACGACCAGGACTTCGAGCGTGACAGCAACGTCATCGAGGTGTTTATCGGCCGGCTGCGCAAGAAGCTGGACCCGGACAACACGCTGAAACCCATCGAGACCCTGCGAGGTCGTGGCTACCGGTTCGCGCTCGAGCGCGCAGGCGAGTAGTCCAGCCCCACATGTATTCACTCAGCGCCAGGCTGCTGGTTTCTGTCAGCCTGCTGCTGGTGCTGTTCTTTGGCCTGACGATTGCTGTCCTGGACAACGCCTTCCGCTCGGCCGGCGAAGAAGCCCAGGAGAGCATTCTCGACGGCCACCTGATGCAGCTGCTCGCCGCGGCGCAGCCCGGCCCCGAAGGCGGTCTCGGTATGCCGCCGGACCTGCCCGAGCCTCGCTTTGGCAGCATAGGCTCCGGACTCTACGGGGAACTGCGAAACGGCAGTGGCGACGTCATCTGGCAGTCTCGTTCGGCCCTCGGCCTGACGCTGCCGCGCAATGACGCGCCCGCGCCGGGCGTGCAGGTGTTCGATCGAGAGTCTCTTGCGGACGGCACGCCGCTGCTGACGCTTAGCCTCGCGGTAGAGTGGGAGTTTCCGGACGGCACGCTGGAGAGCTACGTGTTCGAGGTGCTGGAAAGCCTCGACTCGTTTAACGCGCAGGTCGCCGAGTTTCGGCGGCAGTTGTTCACGTGGTTCGCGGCACTGGCCACGCTGTTGCTCGTAGCAATCGGCGTGCTGCTTCGCCGAATGATGCGCCCGCTGCGTCGAATCGAGACCGAGATCGGCGAAATCGAGCAGGGAGACCGCAGCGCCCTGTCCGGCGAGTTGCCCACCGAACTTGCCGGTGTCGCCCGCAACCTCAATCTGCTAATCGACACGGAGCGCGGCCGTTCCGATCGGTATCGCAAGACCCTGGACAATCTCGCGCACAGCCTGAAGACGCCGTTGGCGGCCATGCGCGCCCTGTTCAGCGACAGTGGCATCGATGGTGAGCAGCAGCGCCGATTCGATGAACAGATCGAACGCATGGACGAGATTGTGCGCTACCAGCTGCGAAAACCGGCGTCGGTTGAAACCGATGCGCTGGTTCTGTCGACGGTGGATGTGGTCGGGGAAACGGCCCGCCTGGTGGACGGCCTGAGCAAGGTCTACGCGAGCAAGGGTGTCACCATCGAAAAGCGACTGGACGAGGGCGCCAGCCTGAAAGGCGACACGGGTGACTACCTCGAGCTCGCCGGCAACCTGCTCGATAACGCGTGCAAGTGGTGTGAGCGGCATGTCCAGGTAACGCTTGCCTCCCGTGGCGAAGGCATCGAGCTTGTGGTTGACGACGACGGCCCCGGGATTCCCGAAGAGGCACGCGACGGCCTGCTGAAGCGGGGTGCCCGGCTGGATGAAGCCACACCGGGACACGGAATCGGGCTGGCGATCGTCAAGGACATCGTCTCTTCCTACAACGGCTCACTGGCGATTGAGGATTCGGAGCTGGGGGGCGCGAGGATTCGTATTAGAATTCCTGCATGACCATCCATTTCCTGACGACCGGCGGAACGATCGACAAGATCTACTTCGATGCATTGAGCCAGTTCGAGGTGGGTGAGTCCCAGCTGGAGCACATTCTTGCCGAGGGGCTGGTGCAGGTTCCCTGGGACATGACGGCCCTGTTCCAGAAGGA
The DNA here is from genome assembly GCA_964606915.1 of uncultured Woeseiaceae bacterium. Lineage (GTDB taxonomy): Bacteria > Pseudomonadota > Gammaproteobacteria > Steroidobacterales > Woeseiaceae > UBA1847. Next base: position 6,770 of record CAZSIQ010000116.1, read on the forward strand.
CAGCCTGGAAATGACGGACGATGATCGTGCGCGGATCCGCGAACACATCGAGTCTCACATGGGCCGACACTTCATCATCACCCACGGCACCGACACGATGCCGGAAACCGCGCGTTACCTCGACGGTATCAACGACAAGACCATTGTCCTCACCGGCGCGCTGAGCCCCGCGCGTTTTCGCAGCTCGGATGCCACATTCAACGTCGGCCTGGCGGTTGCTGCGGTGCAGGTGAGCCCTCCGGGCGTTTATATCGCGATGAGCGGGCAGGTGTTTCCGGCCGCAGACGTGCGCAAGAACCGCGACGAAAACCGCTTCGAGTACACGTACAGCTCCTGATTAATCAACGACTTGGCGCATAGATGGCTTCTCAGCAGACAATAAACTTGCGCATAAAAGTATAATATTTTATACATTACGCATCGTTTGTGCTTTCAGATGGAGTGAATGATGGAAAAACGTAGCTATGGACAGTTCATGTCGGACACCTTTTCGAGCCCGTTGGTCGAGCGTTTTCAGGCGCGGTCAACCCGCCGCCGGCTGGTGGCCGTCATGCTCACATGGACGGTCGTGCAGATTGTCCTGGTCACCTGGATGCCGACGGCGTGGTGGGCCTGGGGGCCGCTGTTGCTGCTGTTCTTCCCGATGGCCTCAATGATCAACATGTCGGTCCGCGGTGTGACGGAAATTCCGTTGTCGCACCTCGATGACCGTCTCGCGCAGATGCGAATGAAGGCGTTTCACGACGCGTACTACGTCGGCATCGTGTTGGCGCTGATAGCGGGCATCTGGACCGCCGTGCTCTTCAGCGAACTGCGCGGCGCAGACAGTCCCGTCTACATCTTTCGCTTCAGCGCTGTCGGGGCGATTGTTTTCGGTGGCCTGATCGGCTTGCCTGCGGGGCTGCTCGCTCTGCGCCTGCCGGACGAAAGTTCGGACGAGGAATAGGGCGATGGGAAAGTCGAAGGACACGAAGATCCATACGCGCCTTCCCATGTTGCGGGCCGAACGCGGCCTGTCGCGCAAGCAACTCGCCGAGGTACTCGACGTGCACTACCAGACCATCGGCTACATCGAGCGAGGCGAGTTCATGCCGTCGCTCGAGATTGCGATCAAGGCCGCACAGTATTTCGGCC
>CAZSIQ010000117.1:0-7894 GCA_964606915.1 uncultured Woeseiaceae bacterium
GATGTCCAAGGTTCAAATTCCCGTTTAACGGGCGAAAGTATAGGAAAAGGCAAGGGTTCTTAATGAGAAAGGGTTGGCATTTTTATGTAATACGTGAGCTTGTGTCAGTGCTAGACTTTCGCCCCTTCGGCGCCGTGAACAGCGGGCCCGCCAGGCAAAAATAATCATTAATATCAGAGCTTTACCGGATGGCTAAGAGCAAGACGGCGTACGTTTGCGAGGCTTGCGGCGCGCACAGCGCGAAATGGGCGGGCCAGTGCCCGGAATGCATGGCGTGGAATACGCTGGTCGAGGTCAGTGTTGCCACCAAAACCGCGCCGGCCGAGGCAGTACACCTGTCAGAGCTGACCGACGATGCGGACAGGCGTTACGCCACCGGATTTGACGAGTTCGACCGCGTACTCGGCGGCGGTCTCGTGCCCGGCTCCGTCGTGCTGATCGGGGGCGACCCCGGCGTGGGCAAATCCACGCTGTTGCAACAGGTGTCGTCACGGATGGCCGCCAGTCAGCCAACCTTGTACGCGAGTGGCGAAGAGTCGCTCAAACAGGTGGCGCAACGGGCCGGCCGAATCGATGCGGGCTCTGCCGACCTGAGCCTGGTCGCCGATACGTCGCTGGATGCCATCCTGGCCAAGGCCGGTGCGTCGAAAGTGCTGGTGATCGACTCGATGCAGACCATGGCGGTGGAATCATCGCCGTCGGCGCCCGGCTCGGTGGCGCAGCTGCGCGAGTGCGTTGCCCGGATTGTGCAGTTTGCGAAGCAAAGCGATATCTCCGTGTTCCTGATCGGTCACGTCACCAAGGAGGGTACGATCGCGGGGCCTCGGCTGGTGGAACACATGGTGGACACGGTGCTGTATTTCGAAAACGATCCGGCGAGTCGCTACTCCATGATTCGATCGGTGAAGAATCGTTTCGGGGCCAGCGGTGAGATGGGCGTGTTCGCGATGACGGAAAGTGGCTTTCGCGAAGTCAGCAACCCCTCCGCTATCTTCCTGTCGCGAGAAACCGCGGCAGGACCTGGCAGTGTTATCTCGGTCGCCTGGGAGGGCAGCCGTCCGCTGCTGGTCGAGATCCAGGCGCTGGTCGCCGACGGCAACGGTGGTTACGCCAAGCGTCTTGCCCAGGGCATCGAGCAGAACCGATTGGCGCTGTTGCTCGCCGTGCTGCAGAAACACGGGGACGTCGAACTGGCGCAGGACGATGTGTTCGTCAACGTCGTCGGCGGCCTGAAGATTTCCGAAACGGCGGCTGACCTGCCGACGCTTCTGTCTGTCGTCTCCAGTTTTCGTGATCGTTCGTGCCGGGAGCGGCTGATCAGTTTCGGCGAGATCGGGCTGGCCGGTGAAGTCAGGCCGGTGAGATTCGGCACCGAGCGAATCGCGGCAGCGGCAAAACAGGGGTTTGAGACGGCCATCGTCCCCGCCGCCAATATGCCGAAGAAGCCGCCGAAAGGAATCCGGATCGAGGCCGTGAAAACACTGGCGGAGGCGCTGGACCTGGCGTTCTGAGTTTACGCCTCTTCCGGGTCGTCGTTGTCGGCAATCCTTTTGCCTACACGTACCTCGAGTATCCGGTTTTCTTCAACGGAGATAATCCGAATCGGGTAGCCGTGAATCGTGTGTTTCGACATCGGCTCCGGGATTTCCTCAAGAAGTTCGAGGATCAGCCCATTAAGCGTTTTCGGGCCGTCTGTGGGCAGGTCCCATCCCTGTGACCGGTTCAGGTCGCGGATATTGGCGGACGCATCGACCAGGTAGTTGCCACTGGATTCGCGAACGACATCCAGTACGTCGTCTGCAGGATCCGTCGTAAACTCACCGACGATTTCCTCGAGAATATCTTCCAGCGTGACGATGCCCTGGATATCACCGTATTCATCCACGACCAGCGCGATGCGCTCACGGCGCCGCTGAAACTGGATCAGCTGGGTGCTAAGCGGCGTGCCTTCGGGAACAAAGTAGGGCTCCGACAAAATATCCCGGATAGCTTTCCGGCTGACCGATTGTTCGGCGAGATTGGCAAGCCGCCGCAAGTGCAATACACCCTCGACCTGGTCGATGTTGTCCGTGTAGACAGGCAGTCTCGTATGAACGCTCTCGTGAAGAATGCGGTTGATGTCTTCCTCGGTTTCCGACAGATCGATGCCCTGAATCTCGTTGTGCGGGACCATCACGTCGTCCACGGTAACTTTTTCGAGGTCGAGGATGCTGACCAGCATGCGACGATAGCGGTTGGAAATTCGATTGCCGGCTTCGTTGACCAGCGTGCGGAGTTCTTCGCGGCTAAGCGACTGCAGGTCGTTGCCGGATTCGCGAACACCGACGAGGTACAGGACACCGTTCGAACACATGTTGACGAGCCAAACGAACGGATACGTGATCTTAAGCAGCGGGTAGTAGATCAGCGACGCCGGGAACGCGAGCTTCTCCGGTGACAACGCCGCCAGCGTCTTTGGTGCGGCTTCAGCGAAAATCAAAACAACAAGCGTTAAAAGAACGGCGCCGACCGCAACGGCGGGATCGCCGCCCATCTCTTCCGCCTTGACCGCTACCAGGGACGCCGCCGAGAAATTGACGAGGTTATTGCCGAGCAGGATCAGGCCTATCAGCCGATCCGGTCTCTTCAGCAGCCGCTCAGCGAGAATTGCGCCGCGATGGCCCTCCCGTGCCTTGTGCCGTAGCTGGTACCGGTTGAGGCTCATCAGCGCCGTTTCGGAGCCGGAGAAAAACGCTGACAGCACCAGGAGCAACCCCAGCAGACCGAGCAGTCCCCAAGGTATCTCGCCCTCCATGCGTCAGCCCCAGCTGCGGTTCAGGAGTTCTTCGAGAATGTAGCGGCTGCCGAAGTAGGCGAGACCCAGCAGGACGAAACCACCGAGGTAAAGGTAGACGGCGCTCTTGCCGCGCCATCCTGCGAGTTGCCGACCTATAACCAGTACACCGAACATCACCAGTGCCAGCAGCGACAAGGCGGTTTTGTGCACAAGGTGCTGTGCGAACAGGTTTTCGACAAACATGATGCCGCTCAGCACCGACATCAGCAGCACGATGAATCCCGCCGTCGCGACGCCAAACAGCAATCTCTCGGTGGTTTCCAGTGGCGCGAACAGACGATTGAGGGGCGACAACTGGCCGGATCGCAGGCGCCGGTCCTGGATGATCGCGAGAACGCCGACAATAGCGCCGGCCGTGAGCAGACCGTAAGCGAACATCGACAGTGCGATATGGGTCTGGATCTGCCAGGTGAGCGGTGCCGGCGACGACGTGCCGGCGTAGACGTAGGTCAGCGAACCCAGTGACGCGGCAATCAGGAACAGGATCGCGGAGACGCCCCTTAGCGTGCGGTCAAAGGCGGCCATGGCTGCAATCAGTGCCAGCTGCAGCCCGATAACGGACAAGGCGCTGGTCAGTGTCAGCGAGAACGTGCCGTTGATCATCACGGCACGGTGCAGCATCAGGATATGCACCGCGATCGCAGCCACCGACAGGGTGACGGCGGCAATCAGGAGTTGTTTAAGCCTGTCGTCACCCGGTGATGTCCGAGTATAGGCGAGGGCGAAGGCGGCGCCGACGTACAGAAAAAGAATTGTGATTTGAAACACAGAAACCCGTGAGGTCATGGCCTAGTGTCAACTGCGCCTATGATCCCATAGGGTGACGGGCAATAGAACCCTGTTTTTTCTGGGGGTTTTTGGGGAATGGCCACCGGCTGCTGCTGCATGGCGCCAGCCGTTGTAGAATGACTGGAAGCGTTCGGCGGAGCACCGAACACAGAGCGAAACCTGCGCAGTCAGCGGCCAAGAGCGAGGTCAGACCTATGCGCATAAGAGTACTCGGATGCAGTGGTGGAATCGGCGCCGGATCGCGAACGTCCGCGATGCTGGTCGACGACGATGTGCTGATCGATGCCGGCACCGGCATCGGTGACCTGGGTCTTGCCGACCTGAATGCCATTCGGCACGTCTTCCTCACTCATGCTCACCTCGACCACATCGCCGGACTGCCGATGCTCGTTGACAGCCTGTTCGACGAGAATTTTGAGGTTCCTCTCACCGTGTACGGCCGACGTGAAACGCTCGATGCGCTGCAGGCGCACATGTTCAATGACATTATCTGGCCGGATTTTCGCAAGCTGCCGTCGCCGGACAACCCGATACTTCGCTTCGTCGAGCTTGATGCCGGTGACATCGTCCCGGTAGACGACCGTCAGTTCCGCGCGGTCAACGTCGCTCACAGCGTCCCGGCCCTGGGCTTCACCGTCCACAATGCGCAGGGCGCGTTCGGGGTCAGCGGTGACACCAAGACGAACGAGACACTGTGGCCCGCACTGAACGCCATTGACGATTTGCGCGTACTCGTTATCGAGGTGTCCTTTCCCGATGAGCTGGAGGAGCTCGCAGCCGAGGCCGGGCACTACTGCCCGAAGACGCTGACACGCGACCTGAAACGACTGCGGCACACGCCGGATATCTGGCTGACCGGCATGAAGCCTGGAGCAGAACAACAGATCTTTGAGCAGGTGCTGAGGGCTGAGCCCAGCCGAAATATCCAGATGCTGTCCCGGGGCACAGTACTGACCGTCTGACCGCCCGACCGTCGACAGACCGGTGCATTCTCCAAAATCTGTCCGCAGTTCCGATACACTTGCACCATGTTTGAAAATCTCACTGGCCGCTTAAGCGACGCGGTACACAAACTCAGCGGCAAAGGCCGTCTCACCGAAGACAACATCAAGGACACGCTCCGCGAAGTGCGCCTGGCGTTGCTGGAGGCCGACGTGGCACTGCCGGTCGTCAAGGGATTTATCGACAGGATTCGTGAGAAGGCTGTCGGCGAAGAAGTCCTGACCAGTCTTACGCCCGGCCAGGCCCTGGTCAAAATCATTCACACAGAACTGGTGGAGATTCTTGGCGGGGGCAACGAACCGCTGAATCTCAAGGCGCAACCCCCGGTCGTTATCCTGCTGGCAGGCCTGCAGGGCGCCGGTAAGACAACGACGGCCGCGAAGCTCGCCAAGCGCCTCATCGACAAGGACAAGAAGCGCGTGATGATGGTCAGCGTCGACGTCCATCGACCGGCGGCCATCCTCCAGCTGAAGACACTGGCCGGGGAGGTCGGTGCTCTGCACGCGGAGAGCGACGCGAGCGAGAAGCCGGTCGCGATCACGCGGCGTGCGCTGGACGAAGCGAGACGCTCGCATGCGGATGTGTTGATCGTCGATACCGCGGGTCGCCTGCACATCGACAACAGCATGATGGACGAGGTGGTCGCGGTGCACGCGGAGGCCGGGCCCACCGAGACCCTGTTTGTTGTCGACAGCATGGCCGGCCAGGACGCGGTCAATGCAGCCCGGGCGTTCCATGAGGCACTACCGCTGACCGGTGTGGTGCTGACCAAAACCGACGGCGATGCCAAGGGCGGTGTTGCATTGTCGGTTCGCGAAGTCACCGGAAAACCGGTGCGCTTTATCGGTGTCGGCGAAAAGGTCGATGCACTGGAGGCCTTCCACCCTGATCGCATGGCATCCCGAATCCTCGGCATGGGTGATGTCCTGACGCTCGTTGAGGAGATCGAGGAGAAGGTCAACAAGGATAAGGCGCAGAAACTCGCGACCAAGCTCAAGAAAGGGCGAGGGTTCGACCTGTCCGATCTGCGCGACCAGCTCGAGCAGATGCTGAATATGGGCGGCCTGTCCGGCATGCTCGACAAGCTGCCACTGCCGGGCAACGTCAACACGGCGGCGCTGAAAGACGGCGTCGACGAGAAACAGATCCGTCGCCAGATCGCGATTATCTGTTCGATGACACCGGCGGAGCGCCGTTTCCCGAAAACGATCAATGGATCGCGCAAGAAGCGCATTGCGCAGGGCGCCGGCCTGCAGATCCAGGACGTCAATCGGCTTCTGAAGCAGCACCTGCAGATGGAGCGCATGATGAAGAAGATGTCCCGCGGCGGCATGAAGAAAATGATGCGCGGGATGCCCGGTGGCGGTATGCCGCCCGGACTTCGGTAGCTTCGGCCAGCGGGGGCCGGAAGTCGCCGGTTTGAGACCGGCTGGGCGGCTTGCCCGGAAGCCGCAACAACTGCCCAAGAATCAACAGCTTTCATCCGCTAAATCGCTTCACATTTCGGGCTAAATCGGTACAATGCGCGGTCTGTTCGGGCGGGGCCCCGGCATCCGCTGTGCCCGCCCTCCACGAAAACACTTTGGAATTCAAATGGTTAGCATTCGTCTTTCGCGCGCTGGCGCGAAAAAACGTCCTTTCTATCACCTGGTTGTCACCGACAGCCGTAACCGCCGTGACGGCCGTTACATCGAGCGCGTCGGTTTCTTCAACCCGGTTGGCAAGGAGCAGGAAGAAAACCTGCGTATTGATCTTGAGCGCGTCGACTACTGGATCGGCCAGGGCGCACAGCCCTCCGACCGCGTTTCAGCGCTGCTGAAGACGCACCGCAAGGCCGCCGCAGCGAACTGATCGCCTGCGCGAACGCCGATGGCGGGCGATCAGGACACATTACTGATGGGCCGCATCGTCGGTCTCTTCGGTGTCAAGGGGTGGGTCAAGGTCCATTCCTACACGGACCCCCGACAGGGCATCCTGGATTACGACGAGTGGTTGCTGAAACGCAACGGTTCGTGGACCAGGAAAGCAATCCTGGAAGGTAAGCGGCAGGGAAAAACGGTCATTGCGAGGCTTGAGGGCATCGACGATCGGGATACCGCCGCAGAATGGATAGAAAGCGATATCGCGATTTATCGCGATGCGTTACCGGAACCCGACGAGGGCAGCTTCTACTGGACTGACCTCGAGGGCTGCAACGTGGTCACGCCGGGCGGACAGACGCTCGGCAACGTGGCCAGGGTCCTCGAGACCGGCGCCCATGACGTGCTGGTTGTCGAGGGCGAGATCGAGCGGCTAATACCGTTCGTGATGAATGATGTGATCGTAAGCGTTGATGTCGACCAAAAGTCGATCATCGCGGACTGGGAATGGGAATGATGCGTATCGGCGTCGTCACCCTGTTCCCGGAACAGGTCAGCCAGCTGGCGGCGTTTGGCGTCGTCGGCAGGGCGATGGACTCGGGTCTGGCGGCACTGGAGTGCGTCAATCCGAGGGACTTTGCCGAGGATATTCACCGAACGGTGGATGATCGCCCTTACGGTGGCGGCCCCGGCATGGTCATGACGGTGCCACCGCTTCGCAAAGCAATCGCGCAGGCGAAAGCGGGCGGCAGCGGACCGGTCATCTACCTGAGCCCGGCAGGTCGTGTATTCGACCAGGCCGAGGCCAGGCGACTGGCATCGCTTGAGAGTTTTGTCCTCGTAGCCGGACGCTACGAGGGGATCGATGAGCGACTCATGGAGCGCGACATCGACGAGGAGTTGTCGCTGGGTGACTTTGTGTTGTCCGGTGGCGAAGTGGCCGCCATGACGGTGATCGATGCGGTGGTCAGGCTGATACCCGGTGCGCTGGGTGACGCGGAATCGGCAACGCAGGATTCGTTCATGAACGGCCTGCTGGACTGTCCGCACTACAGCCGGCCGGAAACGCTCGGCGAACAACGGGTTCCTGACGTGCTGTTGTCGGGTGACCATGCAAAAATCGCGCGCTGGCGCGAAATGCAGTCCCTTGGCAGGACGTGGCAACGACGCCCGGACCTGCTGGAGAAACTGGAATTAACGGCAGGGCAGAAGGCGCTGCTTGAAGAGTACATTGCAAACCTCGGCAACGAGCCGGACAACCAGGCGTGAGCCTGCAGGTAGAGAACGATGAGCAAACTGATTGAAGCGATTGAACACGAACAGATGGACAAGGACATCCCCGAGTTCGCCCCGGGCGATACGGTCGTCGTCCAGGTCAAGGTCAAGGAAGGCAACCGCGAGCGCCTGC
>CAZSIQ010000118.1:0-7779 GCA_964606915.1 uncultured Woeseiaceae bacterium
CTGGCCGGGGATCAAAAGTGCCGCGAAAAGAACTCCGTCGCTCAAGCGACGTCAGGGAGCAGATCCTTGACGCGATCGTGTCTTCCGACATTGATTCAAACATCCTGCCTGACAGCCGCCAGCGCAGTATTTACCTGAAACAGTATTACAGCGACGTACCCGCCGAGGACCTCGCTGAACGCAGTGCAGACACGCTCGCACGCATCGCCCTGTCGCATCTCGAATTCGCCGGTAAACGTCGGCGAGGCCAGCCCCTGGTGCGCGTGCTGAACCCGAGCGAAGGCGCTGACGGCTACAAGGCTGACCGCACATACGTCGAAATGGTGAACGACGACATGCCGTTTCTCGTCGACTCCGTGTTTGCCGCGATCAACCGGCACGATCTGACCGTATTGATGACGGTCCACCCCGTACTGCGCGTCAGCCGGGATCGCAACGGTGAACTGCTGGCTGTGCACGACCGCGACAGCGATGAAGGTCGACTTGAGTCCTTCGTCCGCTTTGCGATCGACAAGGAAACGGACGCGGCGAGACTGAAGTCGCTGATCGCAGAAATCCGCTCCGTGCTGGCCGACGTGCGTATCTCGGTTCGCGACTGGCGGAAGATGCGCGACATCATGCGCGAAACTCGCGACACGCTGGACAAAGGTCCGGCCGGCGCAGACAGCCGTCTGCGAGAGGAAAGTCGCGAACTCCTGAGCTGGATGGTGGACGACCGCTTCACCTTTCTCGGCTACCGCGAGTACAAGCTGCGATACCGCGGCGAGCGGGTTTACATCACGCCGGTTGAAGGCACCAGTCTCGGGCTGCTGGCGAAAAATAACACCAGCCACGAAACCGTTGAACTGACCAGCGACATGCGACGGCTGGCTCGTGCGAAAGACTGGCTGATCATCACCAAGGCGAATTCGCGGTCAACCGTGCACCGGAACGCCTACCTCGACTACGTCGGCGTGAAGATTTTCGACAAGAACGGCAAAGCGGTCGGCGAGCGACGATTCATCGGGCTGTTCACGTCAGCGGCCTACAACGAGAGCCCACGAAATATTCCGCTGCTGCGACACAAGATCGAACGTGTCGTCGCAAGAACCCACGTCGAGCCCACGGGCCATCGTGGCAAGGCGCTGCTGCATATCCTCGATACCTTTCCGCGCGATGAACTTTTCCAGGGTACGGTCCCGGACCTGGCGCGGACGGTCCTTGGCATACTCAACCTGCAGGATCGCCAGCGCGTGCGCTTCTTCCTGCGACGCGACGCGTTCAGGCGATTCTTCTCCTGCGTGATCTACGTACCTCGCGAGAAGTACATCAGCGGCATCCGCGAAACCCTCGAGAAGCTGCTGCTCGACTCCTTCGACGGCATCTCTGCGGAGTCCAGCGTCGAGCTGACGGATTCACCGCTGGCCCGTATACACATCATCATTCACGTTGACCCCGGCGAGCGCCCGCGCATCAGCATCCAAAAAATCGAGGAGCAGATTGACGAGCTGATCATCAGCTGGACAGACCGCTTGCGCGACTGCCTGCGCCGCTCGTTCGGCTACGCCGAAGGCAACAAGCTGTTCCGCCTGTATGGCGAGATTTTTCCGGCGGGCTATCAGGAAGACACGGTGCCGCGTGATGCCTGCAGCGATATCAACCATATCGACGCCATGCGTCGCGACGGCGTCTTGCGCAAGGTCGAGCTGTTCCGACCGATGGGCTCGGAACCCAGCCACATGCACTTCATGGTGTTCAGCGACGACGAACCGATGGTGCTGTCAGAAACGCTGCCCATCCTCGAAGACATGGGGGTCGACGTTTACACCGAGCACCCGTATGAACTTCGCATGCCTAGCGGCGACCGGTTCTGGATCCAGGATTTCCACCTGCGACATACGGCCGGCCACGAAATCAATGTGCAGGCCGTATCGACCCGTTTCGAAGAATGCTTCATGCAGGTTCTCGCCGGCGATGCGGAGAACGACGGACTGAATCGCCTCGTCCTGATTGCCGGACTCGACTGGCGCCAGGTCTCGTTGCTTCGCTGTTACACGAAATACCTGCTGCAGCTCGCCATGCCGTTTTCCCAGGATTACATGGAAGAGGTTCTGCTCGAACACCCGACACTGGTCGGTCTGCTGATCGAGCAGTTCGAGGCACAGTTCGATCCTGCGCTGAACGCGAAGCAGCGGGAGGATCGCCTTCGCAGGCTGCTGCCCGCCATTCGACGCGAAGTCGAGAAAGCCAAGAATGTCGATGAAGACCGCATCCTGACCGCCTTCGCCGGCACCATCGACGCCACGCTTAGAACCAACTTCTACCAGCAGCGACACGACGAATCGGGCAAGCCGTATATTTCGATCAAGCTGAACACGCGCGACATTCCCGAAGCACCGCTGCCGAGACCGAAATTCGAAATATTCGTGTACTCGACGCAGGTTGAAGGTGTGCACCTTCGCGGCGGCGACGTCGCTCGAGGCGGCCTGCGCTGGTCGGATCGACGCGAAGACTTTCGCACCGAGATCCTCGGGCTCATGAAGGCACAGGTCGTCAAGAATACAGTTATCGTGCCCTCCGGCGCGAAGGGCGGCTTCTTTTGCAAGCACTTGCCGGAAGACGATCGCAGCAAAATATTCGAGACCGGCGTCGCCTGCTACCGCACCTTCATCAGCGGCCTGCTCGACATCACGGACAATGTGGTCGACGGCAAGGTCGTGACACCGAAATACGTTGTCCGTCGCGATGACGAGGATCCTTATCTCGTTGTTGCCGCCGACAAGGGCACAGCGACATTCTCGGATATCGCCAACGGCATCTCACAGTCGTATGGCTTCTGGCTGGATGACGCCTTCGCCTCCGGCGGCTCCGCTGGTTACGACCACAAGAAGATGGGCATCACGGCGCGCGGCGCCTGGGTCGCGGTACAGCGTCACTTCCGCGAGCGCGGTCTCGATGTGCAGAAAGACGAGTTCACGGTGGCCGGTATCGGTGACATGGGTGGCGACGTGTTTGGCAACGGCATGCTGTTGTCCCGGAAAATCAGGCTGGTGGCCGCCTTCAATCACCTGCACATCTTTCTCGACCCGGATCCGAACCCCGCTACGAGCTTCCGCGAGCGAAACCGCCTGTTCAAGCGTGCCGGCTCTTCCGGCTGGGACGAGTACAACAAGGAACTGATCTCGAAGGGCGGCGGCATTTTCTCGCGCAGCGCAAAGACGATTAACCTCAGCCGCGAAGTTCGCGCACTGCTGGGCGTCGAGGAGACGTCACTGAAGCCGGACGAACTGGTACACACGATCCTGAAAATGGACGTCGACCTGCTCTGGAACGGCGGTATCGGCACCTATGCGAAGGCCAGCAACGAAAGTCATGCAGAAGTCGGCGACCGAAACAACGACAACGTCCGGGTGAACGCCAGCCAGCTAAGCTGCAAGGTCATCGGCGAAGGTGGCAACCTTGGCCTGACCCAGCTTGCGCGTATCGAATACAGCCTGAACGGCGGCCGCATCAACACGGACTTCATCGACAATTCCGCCGGCGTCGACAGTTCCGACCGTGAGGTCAATATCAAGATCCTGCTCAGTGACGTTGCCGAAAGCCGCGGCATGAGCCGGCCCAAACGCGATGCGCTGCTGGAGTCCATGACGGACGACGTGGCAGAGCTGGTGCTCAGGAACAACTACCTGCAGACGCAGGCGATCAGCATGAGCGAGGTGCGGTCACTGGAGCGCATCGACGAGACAGCGCGAGTGATCACGAGTCTTGAGCAAACCGGTCTGCTTGATCGCGAACTTGAGTTCCTGCCGGACGACCTGGAGATCGAGGATCGCAAGGCCCGCAAACAGGGCATCACGCGCCCGGAACTCGCCGTTATCCTAAGTTACGCAAAGATTGATCTGTACAACGGTCTCATGGACGCCGAGGAGACCCTCGAGGACCTGCTGGTCGTGCATCCGATGCGCTATTTCCCCGAAGTCCTGCGCAGGCGCTACGCCGACCTGATCCCCGGTCACAGACTGAGCCCACAGATTCTCGCGACCCTGATTGCGAACGACATCGTCAATCGCATGGGCCCGGCGTTCACACAACGCGTGCAGCTCGACACCGGCGCCAGTTTTGTCACCATCGCTCGCGCCTACACCGTGGCGCGCCAGATCACCCGGGCCGGCCACCTGAACCGGACGATCGAGTCGATGGACAACGAGATTCCGGCCGCGGCGCAGACGGCAATGATGTTCGACGTCGCGAGGACACAACGACACGCGGTTTACTGGCTGATCGAGCGGTTCGAAGACGATATGCAGATCGAGCCGCTGGTCGAGCGCCTGAAGGAAGGCATGACCACCGTCTACACACGCACCAGCGCGGTGCTGTCGACCGCCGCAAAAGAACGCCACGCTCGCGCCGTTGCCGAGTACGTCGACATCGGCGTGCCGGATAACCTCGCGGATCGCATGGCCACGCTCAAGCTGACGCGAGCCGCGCTGGATATTGCGGACCTCGCGGCGGAGTACAAGCGGGACGTGCTGGAAACGGCGAGAGTCTACTCGGCGTTCAATGAAAACCTGGGGCTCGCGTGGCTGCATGCCGGGGCTGAGGACCTCAAGGTGCGCGGACGCTGGCAGGCGATTGCCCGCGGCAACCTGCGCGACCGGTTCTATCACATCCGCCGCGACCTCGCGGCCCAGCTTCTGAAGAAACGCAGCAGGAAGGACGTCGCCGTGCTGGTCGACGACTGGCTGTCACAGCGAGATGAGGACGTCGAGCGCTTCAAAGAGATGCTGTCAGAAATGCGACTCAGAAATGCGGTAGATTTCGCTTCATTGTCCGTTGCAGCCCAGGAGCTGCAGGACCTCTTAAACGACTAACAACCTGGGAGACTCCATGGCTGGCAAGCTTGTCATGTGCCGACACGGGCAGAGTGACTGGAACCTGAAAAACCTGTTCACGGGCTGGACCGACGTAGACTTGACGGAACAGGGCATCGCCGAAGCGCAGGATGCCGGCAAATTGCTGGCCGCCCTGCCCTACGAGTTTGACGTGGCCTACACGTCGGTGCTGAAACGCGCCATTCGCACACTGTGGCTCGCACTCGACGAGATGGATCGCATGTGGTTACCGGTGCACCGCGACTGGCGACTGAATGAGCGCCACTACGGCGCGCTGCAAGGCCTGAACAAAGCCGAAACAGCCGCCAAGTATGGCGACGAGCAGGTGCACATCTGGCGTCGCAGTTACGATGTGCCGCCGCCAGAGCTGGACGCCGATGACGAACGTCATCCGTCGCACGACCTGCGTTACCGCGGCGTCGACGAACTGCCGGCAACCGAATCGCTGAAGATTACGCTGGATCGCGTTCGGCCCTGCTGGGAGGAATCCATCGCCCCTGACCTGAAGGCCGGCAAGAATGTGCTGATCGCTGCGCACGGCAACAGTCTGCGTGCTCTCGTGAAGATGCTGGACGGCATGTCCGACGACGAGATCACGGGCTTCAACATCCCGACCGGTGTACCGATCGAGTACGACCTCAATGACGACCTGACACCGAAGTCGCGTGAATTTCTCGGCGACCCGGAAGCGGTCGCGAAAGCGGCGGCGGCCGTTGCGGCGCAGGGCAAGGCTACGTGATAGGGGAACTGGATGGCCGTACGCCCGTGTTTGAGGGCGACGGCCATTTTGTTGCTCGCTCCGCCGATGTGATCGGCAGCGTGCGGCTGCGGAGTCACAGCAGCGTCTGGTTTAACGCCGTTCTGCGCGGTGATAACGACTGGATAACGATCGGCGAGCGGTCCAATGTCCAGGATGGCTCCGTGTTGCACACGGACCCCGGGTACGAACTCGTCGTAGGCAGCGGCGTGACTGTCGGTCACAAGGTCATGCTGCACGGCTGCCGTATCGGCGATAACAGCCTGATCGGCATCAACAGCGTCATCCTGAACGGCGCGGACATCGGCGCAAACACGGTGGTCGGCGCCGGCGCGCTCGTTACCGAGGGAAAGACCTTCCCCGACGGCTGCCTGTTGCTGGGATCGCCGGCGAAAGTGGCCAGGGAACTCAGCGACGAGGAGATCGCGAAAATCGGTCTCAGCGCCGCGGTGTATGTGAAGAACGCGGCTCGTTACGCCGCACAACTCGTGGACAGAGGCTAGACCTGCAGCCGAGGGTCTGAGCGCGGCGATTTCTTCTTGTCGTCAACCACGCGAATCAGTCCCTCCTGCGTCGATGACGCAACCAGTACACCGTCCCGCGTGAAGAACTGCCCCCGCGCAAAGCCACGCGCACCGGCCGCGTTCGGACCGTCCATCGAGTACAGCAGCCAGTCGTCCACGCGGACCTCACGGTGGAACCACAAGGCGTGATCAAGGCTCGCCATGATCACATTGCCATGGCCGAAGCTCAGTCCGTGCGGCAGGGTCGCAGTGCCGAGCAGCTCGTAATCGGATACGTAGGCCAGAAGGTTCTGGTGCAGTGCCACGTCGTCGGGCAGTTCCGAGACTGCACGGATCCACACGTGCCGTTCCGGGTCCATGACCTCCGGCTCCATGAAATTAATCGGGTTTACCGGTCGAAACTCGAACGGTCGTTCCGCAGTCAGGAATCGCCGCATCTTCATCGGGATGCGATCGAGAATGGACTTGGCGACCTCGATCGAATCCTTCAGACCGTCCGGCCCCGGCACATCCGGCATCTTCGCCTGGTGTTCGAGACCCTGCTCAGGCGTCTGGAATGACGCCGACAGGTTGAGGATCGGGCGGCCGTGCTGGATAGCGACCACGCGCCGCATGGAGAAACTCCCACCGTCCCTGGCGCGATCGACTTCGTAAATGATGGGGGCATTCATGTCGCCGCGACGCAGGAAATAGGCGTGCAGCGAATGCGCGACCCGATCCTCGACCGTGTGTTGCGCCGCCGACAGGGCCTGGCCAAGCACCTGGCCACCGAACACCTGCGCACTGCCGATGTCGCGACTGTCGCCGCGAAAGATGTTCAGCTCAATGCGTTCAAGCCTGAGCAGCCCGATGAGGTCTTCGAGAACCGGGTGCACGTCAGCTTTCGACTCGCCCGCCGTCGACCGCTATACCTGTTCCACTGACGAACACGGCGTCGTCGCTGGCGAGAAACAGGGCGACCTTGGCAACATCGACCGGTTCGCCAATGCGCTTGGCCGCTGAACGCGAGATGCAGAAGTCCCGGAGCTCCTTGTCTTTGCGGAACACTTCGCGGGACGCCGGCGTCATGATACCGCCCGGTTGAATATAGTTAGCCGTGATGCCGAAGCTGCCGGTTTCCGCGGCCAGCGCACGGGTCAGTGCGGCGAGATTCTGCTCGGCGCGTGACGCCACGTTCGCGGCGTCGGCGGCGAACAGACTCCTGAGAAACCCGATGTTGATGATGCGTCCTGCCGGGCTGCGTTTCATGTGCGGCAGCGCGGCGCGACACATGGCAAGCGTCAGTTCCGCGCGAATATCCAGGATGCGCTGCAGCTCGTCATTGACAGCCTTCATCGGCGCCTCGGGCTGGACCGAGAATTCGTTGACGAGAATATCGATACCGCCGAGCTTCTCGCGGGCCTCTTCGACCAGAGACGGCAGCAGGCGTGGGTCACGATAGTTGGCCACGACACCGGTGACACCCTTGACCGGGCGGAACAGCTGCTCGATTCCACTGTTGCTGTCGTCGATGGCAACGACGTCCGCCCCGTGTTTCACCAGGGTGCGGGCAATCGCCTCACCGATACCGCTGCCCGCCTGGGTAACAACGGCCTTCATGCCGTAGAGGCGTAAAGGTTCTGCCATG
>CAZSIQ010000119.1:0-7659 GCA_964606915.1 uncultured Woeseiaceae bacterium
TTGCGCGGCTCGTTCATGGTCATTTCGTGGTAATTCAACAACATGGTGACGGGTTAATGATATGATATGGTAGTGGTAGCAATGGTAGGTACCTGGTGGTATGGTAGTTAGGTCAAGAGATGTGGTTGGGGTCGTTCGACGTCGAAATGAAGGTTCGACCAGTGGTGCCTCGAATGGTTTGGAAAAAAAAAAAATTCCTCAGCAACGTGTGTGGCCCCCACAAACTGCTGCCGCCGGCACTTTGAAACGTGCGACCAAAATTATATGTGTGTGATACGAATATATATGTGAGAAACTTCCCCCCGTGTGTCGTCAGTCGTCGCATGTCACATCCTTCATCTATCGATCGATCGATTGATTGGTGCAGCCATCTATCACCACCCTACGGTATGCACCTCTTGGCTAGCTTATGTTACACCTCCTTACCATTATTACTATTATCCTAACCATCATGGGCAACAACGCCATTAGCCGCGCTGCACGCTACAGCATTACACAGAATGAACGACAAGCCGTCCAAGTGTTGCACTTGTCCAGCCAACCACAGGCCACCAACACCCCGTTGCACTGGTTTCGGCTCGACGACGGCGTCATGGGGGGTCAGAGTGTGACGGATAACAATAGTATTGTGGTCCTGAACGAAGAAGAATGCCCGACCGGTGACCCCATTCTACACTTTACGGGCACCATTAATACCAACGGCGGTGGCTTTTGTTCCATTCGGGCCAAGCTGCCCCCCGGTACATTGGCCACAAGAGTGCAAGGATTAAAGTTGCGTTACCGTGGCGATGGTAAAACGTACAAGGTTCTCTTGGGTACGGGGGAACGTGGAGGTCCCTTTCGTCGTACCCCGAGTTGGCAGTGTGATTTGCCCACGACAAAACGCCACACCGACGAACCATGGGACGAAGTCATGATCCCCTTTGATCAATTGCGACCCTCGTTTGGCGGTGGACCCCGTATCCAGCCAACCGACGAGGAACGATCCAAATATGTCTTTGACGCGGCATCCATGCAAGAAATTGGGCTCATGCTGTCCTTGAAACTCAGTGACGGACGACCCAATCCACCGGCCACCTTTGGAACGGGTATCTTTGACTTTGCACTGCAGGTGCAGTCCATTGCGACGTATTGATTGTGATGGACAAAACTGTCATAGCTTACAATGCATATAATAAAACAATAAACCTTCTTTGTACCAACACCCTTGCTCCGCCTCTGCCTAGGAGGAACCTGCCCAGACGACCCTGAAGGATATTCCAATGCTTTTCCTAAGAAGAATCATTGTAACCTAGTACTATGCCAGTAGTTAATCCTGTGCATCCTCTGTATCCATTTCCACATCTGGCTCTTCTCCATCCTCGTCCTCTTCTTCATCTTCATTCAAATCCCAAATACCCACTCGGGAATGGGTGGCTTGATTTTCCACCACCGTCGCAATGCCCCGGGAGCCCGAGACAAACAGTCGAGGGTCGGCTGTGGAAGACGACGAGGACAATTGGCGTATCTTGGCGTACAGTGTTTTTTGGAACGGTATTTCTTCTGGTTGTTCCTCGCCATCCTCTTCTTCCGGACTCCAACGTTCTCGCAGAGGCGTCGGTTCAGCTTTGCACGCCGCCAGAAACAGGGTGCGACACAACGGGTCGTTCTGGCCTTTTTCGCCATGCCACACCGCTGTCGGAGTTTGGTGCGTTTCCCAGTGGCAACCATCATAGTCGGGAATGACCCAAAGTTCCAATGAAGAATCGTCCCCTTCTGATCCCTTTCGTCGAACCAAAAGTCCCAAGCTTTGTCGTTGTTCCTGCAGGGGTTTATCCAGGGGCGTATACAGAGTACTCTTGCCGTCGTCCCCAAAAAAGACCATGTCCACCACACGACAATGGTCGGGCAGCTCTAAACTGGCCGTGAGGTAGTACGACTGGAGACTGTCACAGTGTTCCGGTGACAATTCGAGCCTTACTTGTTTGTCTGGTTCCTCATCGTCGTCCGAGTCGTCAAATTCATCCCACACGGGTTCGCCGCTGTCGTTGAGTGTTTCCATGCTAGTCGTCAAGGGCAGTGCATACAGATTGACACGCGAAATATCCGGCAGGGCTTGGGCAATCAAAGTCCACTGGTGTTCCTTATCCGTACGCGGTTCGGTCGCCACGGTAAAACAGCCCTTATGATTACTTTGGTCATTGCTCTCGGTTGGATACTTCCACGTATTATGGAGGGCAACGGCACCGTTCCACAAGGCTCCCTGTCGGCTGGTAATGGCCACCAAGCAGTCCTCCTCCTCCTCCTCCTCCTCCCGAGACGGTAGCGCCACGCGCCACTGACGTCGTCGTCCCACTTGTGTCATGTATTCTTGTGGTGCCTCAAAGACGGCCACCGCCGCACTATGCGTTTCCTGCAAGGCGTGGGGCAAGGTCCACAGGTCGGGACGGTTCCACACGGTGGTGTCGTTGGGTGCCCAGTACCGCGCCGCCGTCAAGCCCATGATGCTGTCCGACAAACCCGTGGCCGATGGATCGGTCGTCGCTCCCACCACCGCCGCCGACTGCGCCTCTTGTAAATAGCCCAAGACACGGTGGAGCGTGGCATCCGAAATACGCCGCTTCTTGGCATTGTCGCGCAAGGCCGAACTCAAATCCGTACCCCTGGCTTTAATGGCCGACCCCGTGGCCCGCATCCAGGCAATCCAATCGCGCAAACGGAAACGTGATTCAATCAAGGCCGTCAAAGCGGCCTCCGTCGCCAACACCAAGCGTTGGGCATTGGCGTGGAGCGTGGCGACCAAGTGGATCGGCAGCAAACGGGGCGTGGACGTGGCTTGGGCGATACCGAGCAAGGCGTCCACCTGAATCAACAAGGCCTGACAGGCGGCCAAGAATTGGCGCAACAGCGATTCCACATTGGCCACGGCGACCGTCAAGGATCGGTCCATGCGTTGAATGAGTTGGCTGTGGTGTGATGAAAAAATATACAAGCAGTAGTAGGTAATAATGAGACTCAAAACAACAAGAGAGAGATACAAAAAAAAATAAAATAAACGAAATCCTGCACGTCCTCCCATGAACATTTTCACACACACACACAATACCACTACTCACTCATTCATGTGCATACTGGTAAAGAATTGATCCATGGCGTTGGCCAGATTATCATCATCGGTGGCCGTCGTTGCGCCGTGGCCCCACATAATGTAACGCACGAGCCATTGCGGAATGTCTGGCGCCGCCGCATCCAACGGATGATAATTGCGCAACAATCGTTGCAAGGCGGTCCATTTGCCGTCGAGGGGTGTCAACGCACTCCGGTACGTGTCACGCACTTCGGTCAAGCGCGGGGGCAACTGGGTCAAGTGACGCACCACGTGTGTATAGGCCACGGCCAGGTTTTGGAACAAGTACCGGTGCAGGCCCAATGCGCGGGGCAACGAGTGGAGCGTGATGATGATATTATTTTTATTGCTGGTGGTGGTGGTGGTGGTATTGCCTTGACGTTTATAAATCCAAGTGTGCGTGACATCGTGGGACGCGACGAGTTGCGTGTCACCGGCCTTGTTGTGGTGGTGGTGAATGTTGCCCAGCGCGACACCCTGTAACAGTGGATAATGTCCCAACAAGTACACGTACAAACGTCCGTGTGCCGTGACACCCATCAACAGAGACAAGGGTTGTTGTTGTTGCTGTTGTAAACTGGGCCAATGATCAGGTGGAGCGTGGTAGGCACTGGGGGGTAACATGTTATGGTTGTGATGATGATGCTGCTGACGGCGCCACAAGCGTTCGTACAACGAAGCCCCGGTGGTGGGAGCGACACAGTGCACCCAGACCAAGGCTTGTATCGTGTCGGGTGTGTTGTTGTTGTTGATGATGTTGTTGTTATCATTAGCAGCATTTGTAGTAGTATCCACTGGATACTGCAGGATATTACCAGACGCCGTCAAGGCTGTGGATAGAATAGCTGGATTGTTGCTGTTGTTGCTGCTGTTGTTGTTGTCGGTTACGGGCCCCATCAAGGAAGATTCCACAAACGCTGGCAAGTCGGTCCCGTGGGTCATTATGGCTTCCACGTGGTACAGCGTAATTATATTATGATTATTGTTGTTGTTGTTAGCATTGCGGCTGTGATCAGTAGTAGTAGTAGTAGTAGTGATTGCAGGACATGTCGCCACCGCCACCCATCGTCCATCGGGACGCCACGTAGCGGCACACAGAGCCGTTTTGGTATCCGTCACGGCCGCTAATTGATGGAAATCGAGACTCCGGTGGAGCCACAGTGCGTGTGCTGCAATATTATTGTTGTTGTTGGTGCTGCTGCTGTGGTTGTGGTTGACTACCAACCCCAGGGTCCACAAATCCATGGAAGGACACAAGGCGACTGTCGACGGAGCGACGGGCGCCCAAAAGGGACGCGCTTGTAACGGCGTAAAGAATTTACCACCGTGGGGTGATGCATTGTCGTTGTCGTTGTCGTTGTCGTTGTTGGACATGGTGTGATGCTGCTGCAATATGGTATAATGAGAGTAATAATAATAATAATAAAATGATGGCAACACCGCGGAGTGCGTGGAAGGCTGTGTGTGTGCGCTCGCGCCAAAGCAATGATCCAGTCTTGTGTGACGTCGTTATTCACGAATTTATAAAACCTTAGTGGAGAAAAGACGGACGAACGAAAAAACAAAAAAAAACAAACAGGATGGTGTTGTGAACATACCATATGGTATAGTACCACCATACCATACCACCATACCACTATAAGAAGATATCTGCCTCGTCTATATATTTGAGACAGCAATGTTGTTGACTGTGATAACAACGAGGACCGTTCGGAGAGGAATAATCATCCCAACATGTCAACGATGCGTCCTTTCTCACGTATCATCATCATCATCATCATCATCATCATCGCTGTACTACCACCACCACCACCATCCTCATCATCAACAAAAACAACAACAAGGGAGCAACCACAACCACAACAACTTCTTGTCGCAAGGAAGAAACGCCTTGACAAGAGAATCAGCGGTGCGATGGTTCACAGCATCCAATAAAGAAGAATCATCCACCACCACAACGTCAACATCCAGTAAAGAAAAATTATCATCCTTCTGGTTCCGTCATTGGACCCGTCCCTGGCGGCAACGGGCTGGCGAAGTAGTAGCGGCCGGTGGGTTTGTTGCGAGTGCACTCACGTCCCTCTGGCGGCATCCCCTACCGTCGTGGACGGTGCTACGCGCCGTCGTGGACGTCTTGGAGCGTCGGGATGCTAATAATAATAAAGAAAAAGAGGTAAACCACCAACGTCCACTGACCATGCTGCTCCGCCGACATCCTTTGCGAGCCCTTGGTAATTTGGTGCTCTTGAGTCGCTTGCAAAAAATAATGCGACCGTGTAAGATGGACCATAAATGTCACTGTAATGCACCAGATACACAAACAAAACAATCATCCAACGCAGTCCTACACAACAACAACAACAACAACAACAACAACAACAACAACAACAACAACAATGGCTACATTCCCACTGTCGAACAAGCGCAACGTTACATGCGCTATGCCACGGCCACGTACGGCGACGCCATGATTCGGGCCGTTCAACTTGATTTATGGGGTGGTTATCATTCGCATTATTCTGCGGACGACTGGCGTTTGTTTACCATGGCGACGACCGCTGCCACTACTACATGGTACACGCATCGCATAAGTTCCCACGTCGGTGTTCCTCACAAAGATCTGGTACAACTACGACGACTCGATGATGATAATAATTTAGAGTGGTACCACCACCATCATCATCATCATCATCATGATCATCATCACCGTGATCCCTCACAACATTGTTTGCGACACTTGGTGGCCGTGGACCACAGACATGAAGAAATTGTCCTGGCCGTCCGTGGTACTTTTACCGTGGCCGAAATTGTCACGGACCTTACGGCGCACAGTGTGCCGTTTGCCGGCACCGGCCAAGCGCACGCCGCCATGGCGGACGCCGCCACGGCGTTGTGGGATGCGGTAGGTCCAGTGGTACGTCGCACGTGGGAGGCGTATCCCGACTATACCTTGGTCTTGACGGGACATTCCTTGGGCGCTGGTGTGGTGCATTTGTTGCACATTTTATTATCGCAGCAATGCTATCCAAACGCCCAGGCCATGCGGTGCGTCACCTTTGCGTCGCCGCCCGTGTACACCGCGTCGGCGCCGCCATCATCATCATCATCATCATCCACCGCTGCGGTCAATTTTGTCCACCGACACGATGTTGTACCCTACTTGTCACTGGATGCCGTCCGACACTTGCTGCACTGTCTGCAGTGGATGGAGGAACAACGACAATCCTTGTCGCGACTCGAGCAGTGGCGTCTCGTCACGTTGGGTGACCCGCGACTACTACTGGAACACTGGGCCGACGCCCTGGCGCATTTGCCACGACCAGCGCCAGTGCCGGGTGCACCCGTCTTGCAAATACCGGCCGCCACCAATATTTGCTTGACACCCGTGGTGGAAAAGGATGATGCACTTGGTCACAAAAAATTATGTACAGCCGACCATCACCACGTCTACTATAGGTCCCATTTTTGTGACGCGCGGCAAATGGCCACAGCACCACTGGGTATACCGTTGGATTTTTGGAACATGCTCCATGACCACTTTCCCGCCAGATATGAGTATGCCTTGCAACATCTGGCCGAGCCATTTTTGGGGAGGAATCATCCCAACCACCAGGTGGCAACCAACGAATCATCATCATCATCATCATCCGAAAAATAATTATAATAATCCCAACCACAGCCATGCACGGATCAGGCCACGGCAATGGATTGGACTACGTGCGTTACTAACCTTGAAAGTTGTTGTCTACTTGGCGGCGAGTGGAACCAATCTCTCTACAAGCTGTATTTTTTGAAACAAATGTTGTCGATTGATTAGCTTCTGTAACCACCCACCAGCTTGATGAACAGCTCTGAATGCTAGGAACCACTCACAACAAAAGGCTTGCAATCAATTTCTTAAATTTTCCCTGTTCTTGCCGTCCCTTCACATAAAGTCACCATTCCATCTTGTTCAAGCTTGCCAATATTGAACTCGGCCAGTATGGTACGTATTTGGTCAAAAGTGTTGGAGGATGTTCTTGCGCATGTACTTTTTATTCAATCGTTCAAAATGTGTTCCACAAAGGCATTCGGATTTTCCAAATACAAGTGGTGTCCAGCATTCGGTACAATGCAGATGCGACCACGGGCGATTTGCATCGCTCGTTGTGCAGCCTTTTCGTTGGACGCACTGCGCATCCAATCGTGGTCACCAAACAATACCTTCCACTGAAGGTTGCCGGAATGATGCGTCTCAAAAAGCGGCGCCAACGGCTCACGGGCAAAGACACCGGCTTCGTTTGGTTGTAAACCGGGTTGCAACAGACTATTCATGGCAAATTCGCCTGACGGATGCGCGACGGTAATGTGGTACAAATAGTCGGCCAGTAAGCGGAGGAGTGCACGGTCGTCCATCCTGCCGGTCAAGTGGGGAATGCGTCCGGCCAAGGCTTGTTGCACCACGCGTCGCCCCCGTGTCGCCCCCATGAGGCGTATCAATTGCTGTGGCGTCACATTGGCACTCCACAGAGCATCCACGACGCGCCAGGCCGTCGGCCATTCCGCCGTGGGCA
>CAZSIQ010000120.1:0-7349 GCA_964606915.1 uncultured Woeseiaceae bacterium
GCCCGCCTGGGTAACAACGGCCTTCATGCCGTAGAGGCGTAAAGGTTCTGCCATGCTGTTCTCTTAGCCCTCGCCCTGAAGGTGGTCGGCAAACTGTTTGCGCAGGTCCACTTTCTTGACCTTGCCCGTGGCACCGTGCGGGAGCTCGTCAACGAAAATCACGTCATCGGGCTTCCACCAGGTCGCTACTTTACCGTCAAACCAGGACATCATGTCGTCTTTTTCCAGCGCCTGGCCTTCAGCGCGAACAACAATCAACAGGGGACGTTCTGTCCACTTCGGATGTGCCACGCCGATGACTGCCGCCTCGGCGACCGCCGGATGTCCCATTGCGCAGTTTTCCAGGTCGATTGAGCTGATCCACTCGCCACCGGACTTGATGACGTCCTTGGTCCTGTCCGTGATCGCCATGTAACCGTGCGGATCGATGGTCGCCACGTCGCCCGTGTCGAACCAGCCGTCGTCGGTGTGCGTGCCCGCGCCGCCCGACAGCTTGAAATAGTCGCTGCAGACCCACGGACCGCGAACCTGCAGGGCGCCGAACGCTTCTCCGTCCCACGGCAGCTCGTCGCCCTCATCACTGACGATCCGAAGTTCAACACCAAAGATTCCGCGCCCGGCCTTGGTCGCCAGGTCGAGAGCCTCGTCCTCCGACAGTCCTTCGAGGCCCGCCTTGGACGCGTTCAGCGTGCCCAGCGGGCTCATCTCGGTCATGCCCCAGCCCTGCCGGACTTCGACATCGTGATCCTTCTGGAACGCCTCGATCATCGAGCGCGGCACCGCGGCACCGCCAATCAGCGTTCGTTTGAGCTTGTTGAGCCGTTTGCCGGCCGACTCGCAGTAGTTCAGCAACCCCAGCCACACGGTGGGCACGCCCAGTGCCTGGGTGACTTCTTCGTTTTCGAGCAGGTTGTACAGAGTCTCCCCGTCAGCCATTTTCGGGCCCGGCAGAACAAGCTTGGCGCCCACCATCAACGCCGCGTACGGAACGCCCCAGGCGTTGACGTGGAACAGGGGCACAACCGGCAACAGGCAATCCGTGCTCGACACTGAAATAACATCCGGCGCGATGCTTGCGTACGCGTGAAGCAGCGTCGAACGGTGACTGTACAGCACGCCCTTCGGGTCACCCGTTGTACCCGACGTGTAACACAGCGACGACGCCGCGTTTTCGTCAAGATCGGGCCAGCTATAGTCGGGTGACGCGCCGCCGAGGAGCGTCTCGTAGCAGTGCACGTTGGGGAGATCGGTTTCCGGCATGTTGGCTTCGTCCGTCAACACGACGATAGCCTCGACAGTCTTCAGGTGCTCGGCGACGGCGGCGACCAGCGGCAGGAACATGGCGTCAACAAACAACACCCTGTCTTCGGCATGGTTCGCGATGAAAACGACCTGGGTCGGGTGCAGGCGAGGGTTCATTGTGTTGCAGACAAAACCGGCACCGCTGACGCCGTAGTAGATCTCAAGGTGACGGTGGTCGTTCCAGGCGATCGTGCCAACACGATCCCCCTTGTCGAGACCGAGGCCCTCGAGGGCATTGGCCAGCTGCTTTGCCCGGCTGATCGCATCGCGAATGGTGTAGCGGTGCAGCGGGTTGTCGGCCGTGACCGATACGATCTCGCGGTCACCGTGAAATTTCGTTGCATGCTCGGCGATCGCCGACACGAGCAACGGCCTGTCCATCATCAATCCCTGCATGATCCCCCCTTGGCTGCACAGGTTGAAATAAGCGCGGCGGTAAATTTAGCACAGGACTTCGGTATCATCGCCGCATGAGTGCCACATTGAACATTGCAATCGCACAGATATCGCCCGTTTGGCTGGACTTTGCAGCGACTCGCGACAAGATCGTCGACAGCATCGACGAAGCCGGACGCCAGGATGCCCAGCTCGTCGCGTTCGGCGAGGCCTTGCTGCCCGGCTACCCGTTCTGGGTCGACCGGACCGACGGCGCCCGCTTCGAGTCTGATGTGCAGAAAGACCTGTATGCGCACTATGTTGAACAGTCAGTGCTCGTTGATCGTGGCGATCTCGATCCGGTTTGCGCTGCCGCCGCCCGTAACGGCACCTCGGTCTATCTTGGAATGATGGAGCGCGACGCCCGCCGCGGCCAGAGCCTTTACTGCACGATGGCGTACATTGATGCGAATGGCCAGATCGGTTCAACGCATCGAAAACTGGTGCCGACCTACGAGGAACGGCTCGTCTGGGCCGCCGGAGACGGTGCCGGGCTCAGGACGCATTCGCTCGGCGACTTCACGGTGGGTGGACTGAACTGCTGGGAAAACTGGCTGCCGCTGGCGAGGGCATCGCTGTACGGCCAGGGTGAGGATCTGCATGTGGCCATCTGGCCTGGCAGTCGTCGCAATACTGACGACATCACCCGCTTCATCGCCCGGGAAGCCCGCTCCTACGTGCTGTCTGTGTCAGGCCTGATGCGAGCGACGGACATACCGGACGGTTTGCCACACGGGGACCTTCTGCGTGAAACCGCGGATGATGTCATGGCGGACGGCGGATCCTGTGTCGCAGCACCCAACGGCGACTGGCTTATTGAACCCGTGTCGGACATCGAATGCGTTCGCACCGTCACCATCGATCACGCAACCGTCCGTCGCGAGCGGCAAAACCTCGACGTCAGCGGCCACTACTCGCGGCCCGATGTGACCCGGCTGCACGTCAACCGGCAACGACAATCCACCGTAGACCTGGAAGACCATTGATCATGAAGCGATTGGCCCTGCTGCTGCTCCTGCCTGCTGTCAGTTTTGCGCAGGACGAGGAAACCTGGACGCTGGACGAGGCGAACCAGGTCCTTGAATCCACCTACGGCATTCTGCTGCAGCCGGACCTTGATGAACTGAGCGATGCCGAGAGGCTGGCGCTGTCCGAGCTGCTCGTTGCCGGCAAGCTGATGCATGAGCTTTACCTTCAGCAGCGTCACCCGGACAGCTTCGACGCGTTGCAGCGACTGGGCAGCGGCGAACTCGCGGGTACCGAACTTGGTGCCAAGCTCAGGGACCTGTTCTACCTGTCCAAAGGGCCCTACGCGACAACGCTCGACAACCGCCGGCTGCCGCTGTTGCCCGGCATCGCCGCAGAGACGCCCGGCAGGACGGTTTACCCGGACGCCGTGTCACGCGAGAATTTGGAATCCTGGCTGGCATCACATCCCGGCAAGCGGGCCGACATCCTCGATGTTCGCAGCGTCGTGCGTCGCGCGAATGAAGACAACCTAACGAGCGACCTGGAGCAGCTTGACGCATTCCCGGAAGTGGCCGCGCTCAACCCGGGATTGCGGGAGTCGCTGCAGGACCTGGTAGATGACGACACCGCGAAAGACGGCTTCTACGCAGTCCCTTATGCGCTCGCCTACGCGCCTACGCTTCGAAAAGTCCGTGAAGCACTGAACACGGCCGCGGCAAACCTCGCGACGGACTCACCGGATTTCGCCGCCTATCTCAGGAACCGGGCGCGAGACCTGCTCAGCAGCGACTACGAGGCGGGCGACGCAGCCTGGGTTCGCGGTCGCTTTGACAACCTGAACCTGCAACTCGGCAGCTACGAGACGTATGACGACGCACTGTTCGGTGTGAAGGCGTTTTTCGGCGCCAGCGTCCTGGTGCGAGACCGGGTGAAAAGCAAGGCACTCAACGAGGCCATCAGGGACCTGCAGTCAATCGAGGACGCCCTGCCCTACAGCGGCAGCAAAACCGTCAGTTCCGATATCCCGGTCGGGGTCTACAACGTGGTTGCGGATTTCGGGCAGGCGCGAGGCGCCAACACCGCGACGATCCTGCCCAACGACGCCGATCACGCGCGCAAGTACGGCCGAACGATCCTGATCCGCAATAATCTGCTGACGCACCCCGGGTTATTCACACTACGCAAGCAGCGCTTCGATGCCGTGATGTCAGACGCTGTCAAGAACGACCTGACCGTCGACGGCGGCTTCGAACGAACCCTGTGGCACGAAGTGGGTCACTACCTGGGTGCGGCAGAGACGGCGGACGGTCGAAGCCTGGACGTCGCGCTGTCAGATACGGCCTCCCTGTTCGAGGAACTGAAAGCCGATCTCGTGTCGCTGTTCGCAGCGCCGGCATTGCGGGAATCCGGCTATTACGACAACGCCGAGCAGCGAGCGCATTACGCAGACGGTATCCGGCGGACGCTACAGGACGTCAAACCACGTCCAACGCAGCCGTACCGCAATATGCAGCTCATGCAGTTCAACTTCTTCATGGAGGCCGGCCTGATCGAACTGGATTTCGAAAGCGGCGCGCTGGCCATCAACTATGAGCGCTATCACGATATCGTCAGTGACATGCTCGAGCAGGTCCTGTTGATCCAGTACGAAGGCGACTACGAAGCGGCCAGGGCCTTCATACAGCGCTGGAACTACTGGGAAGACATCCTGCACGGCCGCCTCGCGCGCCAGATCAAAGAAGGCTCGCCGACCCAACGCACACTGGTCCGCTACGGCATCCTGGACGAGGGTTAAGTCTTAGTCGGGCGATCGGTCGACCGTCTCTTGAAACGTCTTCAGGCGAGTGCGAGGCAAGCCAATCACGAATTCGAAAGCGCAGCGTATACGGATACGTGAGCATTTCGAATTCGTGATTGGCGCCGCATCGTGCCGGCTGAAGGCGTTTCGAGACAACGGTCAGGCGCCTTCGAAAAAGTACATTCCCAGCGTCTCCGCAACACACGCAGGTTTCCGCTCGTTTTCCACTTCGATGCGAACTTCGGACGTCAGCAGGAGAGCACCTGCGCGGCGCTGGGCTTTCAGGACAGTGGCTCGGCCACGCACCCGCGAACCAACAGGAACCGGCGTATAGAAACGGACTTTGTTGACGCCGAAATTAATGGCGCGTGTGAGTGTTGGAATATCGACGAAATTGCCGGTGAGACCCGGAATCAGGGCGAGCGTCAGGTAGCCGTGGCCAATCGTCTTACCGTCCGGCATTTCACGCGAAGCACGCTCAGTGTCGACATGAATCCACTGGTAGTCGTTGGTGGCCTCGGCGAACTGGTCGATCCGGTTCTGGTCGATAACGATCCAGTCCGATAGTCCGACCTCTTCCCCTTCAAGTGCCTTGGCGTCTTCGATGGACGTGATAACGCGCAACGTGTGCCCTTTCTAGTCATTCATTCTTGCCGGCGTGGCGCCGCACAGCGCTAGGAATACACGCATGCCCCCGGCGCCGCAAGTATTGTATAGCGTTTTTACATCCGCGGAGCGCTAGACTGACCGCTTCAGCAGAGGAGTTTCGGCGATGGGCCCAGAGGTTTATTGCGCCGTACTTGCCGCAGGGCAGTCAAGACGCTTTGGTTCAACGAAACAGATCGCCGAGATCGGCGGTGAAACACTGGTGGCTCGCGCGGCGGCAAACGCTGAAACCGCCTGCGCCGGTCGCAGCCTCCTCGTTGCCGGCCACGACGCGGCACGGGTTATCGCGGCCAGCAACAATCACTGTCGCGGCATCGCCATAAACAGCAGCTACCGGGACGGCATCGGATCATCCATTGCCTGCGCGGCGCGTGCTGTGCAGCACGTGGCCGACGGCCTGTTGATCACGCTGGCCGATCAGCCGCTGGTTAACAGGGATCACCTGGATGCGCTGCTTAGTGCTTTTGCCGCCGGCGACGGGGTCGCCGTCGCCAGTCGTTACGCGTCCACCCTGGGTCCGCCAGCGGTTTTGCCACGGTCGCTGTTTGGCCGGTTGATCCGTATGACAGGGGATCGCGGAGCAAAGTCGCTGTTGCAGTCACTCGACTGCATCGAGATACCGTTTGAACCTGCGGCCACCGACATCGATCGGCCCGAGGATCTTGCCCCCGTGACCTAGGCGGACTTCAGCGAATCGGGCGGAGCATGTTTGGCACAGCGCTCGCAGTTAACCCATTCGGTCGAGCCGCTGACATAGTGTTCTTTCTTCCAGATCGGCAGTCGCACCTTGACCTCGTCAATGATGTAGCGACAGGCCTTGAAGGCCTCGTCACGGTGTCCTGACGCAACGCCGACCCAGACCGCGCAATCCCCGATCTCGAGCAGGCCCGTCCGATGCACGCAGCTCGCCGCGCTGACGCCGAACTTCTCGATCGCCTCGGCGATAATGGCCTCGCCTTCTTTTTCGCACAAAGGCTCGTACGCCTCGTACTCCAGGCGGTTCACGCCGCGGTTCTCGTTTTCGTTTCGGACCCACCCTTCGAAAGCGCAGTAACCGCCGGCAGCGGGGTCCGCGAGCGAGCGCTGCAGGGCGGCCGCATCAATCGGGTCACGCGTCATTTGCATCGTCATCGTCAGCCTCCTGCCACGGGTGGAAACAGCAGAACGGTATCGCCGTCCTTGATCGTATGCGACCAGTCGGCCATCTCGTCGTTGATTGCGACCTTGCAGTGTCCCGCCGGTTGCGAGGAACCGTGTCGGTCGCGAGTGTGCTCGAAAACATCCAGGGCGGTCTCGGCATCGAGCGTCAGTGTCTCGGTTTCCATGCCGGCACGCTCGCGAAACGCGGCAAAGTATCGAACCGTTAGCGTCTTCAAGAAGCAATCTCCAGTTGACTGCGTTGCAGGTCTTCGGGCGAATTCATGTTGTCGAGCGCGTCGGGCTCCGGCTGGTCGACAAGCGTCGTATCGCTGTTGATCATCATCTTTCTCGGGCACTTGATACCGTCGTCGACGTAACGGCGCAGTATCGCCTCGCTGCCGGCGCCGTATAAAGCGCACAGCGGTTCCGGCAAGCCGTTCTGCGAACTTCTGAACGCGACCATGGGCGCATGTTCGTCTCGCGCGTGAATCAGTGCCCGAAGCGTCTCTGCAGACAGGTTCGGCAGGTCGCAGGCGACGACCAGCCAGTCGTCGTCGGGTCGTGTATCCATTGCCGACAAGATGCCGGCGACCGGGCCGAGGTCATCGTAACGATCCACAATCTGCGGGAAGCGAGCGCGTTCAGGCTCCTGCGCCTGGTCCGCACGTGCGGATACGAACACCTGCTCACAGACACCCTCCAGCAGGCGGAAAGCCATGGCCAGCTGGCTTTCGCCGTTATTGACCAGCAGCGCCTTGTCGGTGCCCATACGCCGACTTCGGCCGCCGGCGAGAACCAATCCGGACAGTGCCCTAGCCATCGCGCTGGAAGTCCTTCTTGCCGCCGCTCTTTGCCAACAGTTGCGTGTTGCCGATGATCATGTCGTGTGACAGGCCTTTGCACATGTCGTAAATCGTCAGCGCCGCAACGGAGGCGGCTGTCAGCGCTTCCATTTCAACGCCGGTTTTGTGGGTAACCCGGCAGACCGCGTCGATCACTGCCCTGTTGCCTTCGATATGGATATCAATGGTGCATTTTT
>CAZSIQ010000121.1:0-7319 GCA_964606915.1 uncultured Woeseiaceae bacterium
AAATCAGGTGTACGGTTGTACCGTACCGTGGGTTCGAATCCCACCCTCTCCGCCAAAAACCTAAAAGGCCCCGTTACGGGGCCTTTTAGGTTTTCGACAAAGAGGGCGGTTGATTCTCACCCACAGGGTTCGACTGATCGCGAGAACGTGTTTCGATTAATTTCACCCTCTCCGCTGCGCCGGGTTACACCGAATCCCGGAGCTGCCTCCAACAAGCTCTTGATCCCGCCCGCAACCAAAGCTACTTTCCTCGACCAAAGGACTAACAACACCCGAAACCTCAGGGAAGACTCATGGGCAGATCATTACGTTGGACGGCTCCGTTCATTGCGGTCGCGATTTTGCAGGGCTGCGCAACCAGCACGGAATCCAGATTCGACACCTGGGACGAGTCTCCACTGTCACCCGACGGCATTGCCCGTCTTGAGTCCTTTTTCGAAGACACGGGCACGTCGTCCTATCTTCTCCTGTACCAGGGCAAGGTCGCCTACAGCTACGGTGACATTCACAAGCCGCACCTGATACACAGCATGCGTAAGCCGTTGATGAGCCTTCTGTACGGATCGGCCGTTGAATCCGGACAGGTCGATCTCAACGAAACACTGGCGACACTCGGTCTTGAAGAGGACGGCGTGGCGTTCACGACGAATGAAATGCAGGCGACGGTGGCTCACCTGCTGCAGTCCCGATCGGCCATCTACCTGCCTGCAGCGGCGGAGACGGAGCAGATGTCGGCCTCTCGCCCGAAACGCGACAGCCACACGCCCGGCGAGCAGTACTACTACAACAACTGGTCCTTCAACAGTGTCGGTACGCTGTTCGAAAAGAAGACAGGGCAGGGGATCTACGACGCTTTCAATGAACGTCTTGCCGAACCGCTAGGCATGCTCGACTACCGGAACAGAATAGGGTCGATCTCGCTGGCCGACATCGAAGGCGACGACCTGCCTATCGAAGGGCTCGACGGCTTTTACTACGTCGAACCCGAGCAGTCGCGTCATGCGGCCTACCATTTCCGCCTGTCCAGCCATGACCTCGGCCTGATCGGGCAGATGCTGGCCAACGGTGGTACCTGGAATGGCCAACAAGTCATCTCGTCGGACTGGATCAAAAAGAGCACGGACTGCTATTCCGTCACCAACGACGATATCGGTGGCGGACGCTCACTGTGCTACGGAATGATGTGGGAAGTGACGCGTTCCAACGGTCAGCTGTCATCGTTTTCGCATACCGGGCTCGGTGCGCACATGCTGCTGGTGCATCCCGGCGCCGATCTTGTCATGGTGCACCGCGTCGATTCTGAATCGAACGACGACGTGAAATCCGGTCGGATGCCGCGGTTGATCGGCCTGACATTCGGCGCATTCCAGCGCTGATTTCGTGCGCCGGCCAAGCTGCCGTCTCGTAGCTTGGCCCGCCGTCCGAAACCTGTCGGAAACATTGCATCCGCAGGGTGGCTTCCCACGTCCGAATCGCGACCATCGACCGTAAAGAACCTCCTGACGTCGCCGATAGCTACTGAGCAGGTAGCGCCGCGACATCGATCGCGATTACGAAGACGTATCCGGAAACCTTACCGTAATGATCCAGGCAATTTTGGGCCTCAGGCTCATGCACAAATTTCTGCTCATCGCCTTCCTCACCGGCGTCGGTTACGCCGTCGTCGGCCTGGCGTTTTTTATCCAGGACCTCGGTCAAAAAGACGCGACACGCAGCGCTTCGGAAGCCCAGTCGTTGTTGTCACAGGTCAAGCAGATCGAGTTCGACCTGTTAGAGGCGCAGAGCATCGAGCGGAAGTTTCTGCAGACAAAGGATGCAAACCTGGTGCGTGAGTTCGACGCAACGATGGCGGCCGCTCGCTCGCGCGTCGACAGTCTCGTTCTGGAAACAGCCGACCGGACAGAGGCAGAAATAGCCGGAGCGCTGGGGATTATCCTCTCTCAATACCAGGGCAAATTCGACGAGATGGGTGCACTGTGGACTGAACGGGGCTTGGATCATGAAAGCGGCCTGCATGGCAGCCTGCGTCGGTCAGTCCGAACAGTTGAAGGCGCCCTGGCCGAGTTTGACCAGATCTACCTCGCGCACTCCATGCTCATGATGCGTCGTCACGAGAAAGACTACATGGCGCGGCTGGAGAGCAAATACGTCGCACGTATGGCCTCTGAACAGGAACGCTTCGCCGATTTATTGCGCTCCTCGACCATGCCGGCGTCGGAGCAACAACGCATTGCAGCGCTGATGGCGGACTACCATGCCGCGTTTCTGGAGCTCC
The DNA here is from genome assembly GCA_964606915.1 of uncultured Woeseiaceae bacterium. Taxonomy (GTDB): domain Bacteria; phylum Pseudomonadota; class Gammaproteobacteria; order Steroidobacterales; family Woeseiaceae; genus UBA1847. The sequence goes on from CAZSIQ010000121.1 coordinate 2,276, forward strand.
CGGGAATTGATTCACGAATCGGAACGGCATCGGCGATGCTGGAAGGCTTCGTCGCGGCAGCTGAAGCTGGCATCGGCGAATTGCTGGCGAACCGCGCAGAACTGACCGCGGCACAGCAGGCCATGGCGGCGGAAACCCGGGAACAGATAGCGTTTGGTTTTTACACGGCACTGCTACTCATCATGGCCGGCATGTTGTCGATGATGCTGGTCCTGGGGCGCTTTATCGTGAAACCGGTGGCCGAGGCGTCGCGCGTCGCCGAGTCTATTGCCAACGGCAATCTCGACAACGACATCGAGGTCAAGGCGAAAGACGAGACCGGCCAGATGCTTGCGACACTGGACGCGATGCAGTCAAACCTGAAGCAACAGATTGATGATGAGCGCCGGATTGCTGAAACCAACGGCCGAATTCGCAAGGCACTGGACAACGTTAGTGGGAACGTCATCATCGCCGACGCTGATCTTTCGGTTATCTACGTCAACAAGGCAGCTGACGAATTACTGGGTCGCGCTGAAGCGGAGATTGCGCTGCGAATCAGCGGCTTTAACCGTGCGGGAATGATTGGCAGCAGCGTCACGCCCTGGTGCACAGCCGCCGGTCACAGCAGTGTTCAGCAAATGCGCCGCTCCGAAAAAACCGATGTTGAGTTCGGCCAGCTGACGTTCTCTGTCGTCGTCAACCCGGTATTGGGCGACGCCGGTGAATTCACCGGTGTCGTGCTTGAATTCTGGGACAAGAGCGAGGCCATCGCAACCCAGGACGAGCTGCAACGCGTAGTCGACCACGCCATGACTGGCGACCTGTCGCACCGCATCAATACCGGCGGCAAGACCGGTTTCTTCGAGACACTTTCAGAGTCGTTCAACCAGTTACTCGATGTGTCCGAGTCGGTGCTCAACGATGCGATGCGCATCTTCAGCTCGTTGTCACGCGGTGACCTGACAGAAAAAGTCGAAACGGATTACAAGGGCAGCTACGAGGCGTTCAAACGTGACGCGAATTCAACGATTGAGACGTTGACCGATGTCGTGTCGCGGATCCAGGCAGCGTCGCAGTCTGTTGAAGTTGGCGCGGCCGAAATATCCCGCGGCAACCACGACCTGTCGTCGCGAACCGAACAGCAGTCGAGCAGTCTCGACACCACGGCATCCAGCATGCAGGAAATGACAGAGACCGTTAAACAGAACGCCGAAAATGCAGGCTCCGCCAACGATCTTGCGCAGGCCGCGTCGGAGCAGGCGGCCGTTGGCGGTCACGTGGTGACGCAGGCAGTCAACGCCATGGAGGAAATCAACAAGTCGAGTAACCGCATTGCGGACATTATTGGCGTCATCGACGAAATCGCATTCCAGACGAATCTCCTTGCATTGAATGCCTCAGTGGAGGCTGCACGTGCGGGCGATCAGGGGCGCGGGTTCGCCGTTGTGGCCAGCGAGGTCCGAAATCTTGCCGGACGAAGCGCCACGGCGGCGAAGGAGATCAAGGACCTGATCAACGACAGCACGCGAAAAGTCGAAGAGGGATCTCGGCTGGTAAACGACTCCGGCGAGACCCTGAACGCGATTGTGGAGCGGGTCGAGGAAGTGACCAGCATCATTGGCGAGATTGCCGCAGCGAGTCGCGAACAAACGGCCGGCATTCAGGAAGTCAGCGGCGCGGTTGACCAGTTGGAGGACCTGACCCAACAGAACGCTGCGCTGGTTGAGGAGGCGGCATCAGCCAGTGAGTCACTGAGTTCGCAGGCAGAGCAGTTGGGACAGGTCGTTCGCTTCTTTTCCGTTGCCGACCAAACTGGTGATAGCAACGATGCAGTCGAGGACAGTGCGGAGTTTGTTGAACGGCGTTCGGCAGACCGGCCGTGGTCGAAGCCCGGGAACGAGACGTCTCTTGGATCTGCGGGTGCCGTTGCCAACAGCGACGTTGACACCGACTGGCAGGAATTCTGATTCGGCAGGCGATGTACCCAGAGCTATAGCGAGCAAAAAAAAAGGCCCCGTGAGGGGCCTTTCAGTTCGGCGGGGGCTGCCTCAGAAGCTGTAGCCAACCGAGGCGAGCACAGTGCGGGGGGTGCCGATCGATCCGGTCTTGATACCAAGAACCGGGATGTTGTAACCGTTCGTGAGGTATTCCTTGTCACGCATGTTTTTCGCGTGCAGGGCGAACGTCCAGTGACCGTCGTCCGTCGCGTACGCGACCGACGCATTCCAGAGCTGGTAGGCACCCTGTTCGAGCGGGTCCGTACCTTCACCTTCATTGGTCATCAGCGTGGCGTCGCGGTAAGAGAAGCCGAAGCGCGCACTCAGTGTGCCGTTGCCCATCGGTGCAAACATGTCTGCGAATACCGCCGCCGTTTTCTGCGGCGCGTTGGTGATCACCTGGACATCCGGCAGGCCGTTGTCGTTCAGGTCAACCACGTCTGCATCCGTATCCAGGTAGTTCAGGTTGCCGGACAGGCGCAGCCATTCGATGTCGGCGGGCGCGTACGTCCACTCAATTTCGATACCCGAAAGGGTCGCTTCACCCGCGTTGAGGAATGCACCGAAGAACGAGTCATTGATGCCGTCATTGTCGGAGTCGAAGTCCGTGAACGTGCTGACCTGGATGTCCGAGTAATCGCCCCAGAACAGTGCCGTATTCAGCGTGGCCTGGCCGTCGAGGAACGAACCTTTCATGCCGAACTCGTAATTAGTGAGTTCTTCGTCGTCGAAGGGCAGGGCAGAATCCGGGAACGCGGTCGACTGGGCGCGAACGTTGAAGCCGCCGCTCTTGAAGCCCTGGCTGACGTGACCGTACACCAGGATGTCATCCGATACGCGATAGTCCAGGCCGATCTTCGGCGCTACGGAGTCGAAGTCCTCGGTCTGATCGTAATCTGCCGTAACCGCTGTCACGGTGGAGAACGTCGCGTCCGAGAAACCCTGGTTCAGCGCGATGCCACGCTTTTCTTCGGCAATGAAACGCACACCGGCATTCAGGCGCAGACGATCATTCAGGCTGTAACTCCAGTCGGTGTAGGCCGCGATGGAGTCCGTCTCCGTCATGCCGTTCGTCGTACCGAAGATGGATCCGAAGAAGATGTTGCGCACGATGCCGCCGGCTTCGCCGTCGAGGTAGTAGATGCCTGCGACACCGGCAAGTCTTTCGCCGCCGTCGTACAGGACCTGCAGTTCATGCGTGTACTGCTCGTCGTAGTAGGCCGCGAATACGTCGGTGATGGGTGCCGACGTGGTATCGAAGTCGATGTTGTTGTTGGTGTCGGACTCGCGGTACGCGCTGATGAGTTTCGCCGTCCACGCGTCGTTGATGTCCCAGGTGGCCGTGAGCGAGCCGCCGTTGGACTCGGTGCCGTTGGTCGGCGCAAGGCCGGCTTCGACGTCGAACGGATTCTCCAGCGGCTCGCAAGTGATCAGGAACACGCCGCAGAACGGGTTTGCCTCGAGACGTTTGTAGCCCTTAGGCGATCCGGTGTCGTCGGTCCTGTCATAGGTGAGCTTGACCGACAGGTCGTCTGTGGGCAGCCATTCGAGTGCTAAACGGTAGGCCGTCGTGTCCTTGGTGTTGACTTCGTCGCCGGTAAACAGGTTGGTGCCGTAACCGTCATTGGTGATTACCGCTGCGGCGACGCGCGCGCGCAGTACGCCCTCGATCAATGCACCACCGACCGAGCCGCGAACTTCACTGGTCTCGTGTTCGCCGAAGGTGTAGGAGAATGCGCCGGTTGCCTCGTCGGTCAGCGGCTTGCTGACGTACTTGATGGCGCCGCCAATCGTGTTCTTGCCGTACAGGGTGCCCTGCGGGCCGCGCAGGACTTCGACGCGTTCAACGTCGAATACGTCGAGCAGCGCGCCCTGCGGGCGTGCGATGTACACATCGTCAAGATAGAGGCCGACACCCGGGTCGACACCCCAAAGCGGGTCGGCCTGGCCGATGCCACGGACGAACGCTGTCAGCGTGGAGCTCTGGTTACGTCCGGGGTAGATCACGAGGTTGGGTGAGAAAGCCTGGATTTCCGTCAGGTCGCTGGCGCCAATATTGACCAGCGTATCGCCGCCGATGGCGGTAATGGCAACCGGTACGTCCTGCAGCGATTCCTCGCGTCGACGTGCGGTGACGGTGATTTCCTCAAGCTCCGCCTCGGCACTGTCCTGTGCCCTGGCGTCGCCAGGCATCAGGAAGGCGGAGAGTGTCAATGGCGCGAGCGCTGCCGCTGCCACGAAAAACGAACTGCGTCGAGTACGCATGGTTACCCCCTAGATTGCGATGTGCATTTACGCTCATTTCAACGAGCGTTGGATGAAGACTAGTTCAACGTTCGTTGAAAATCAATTTGCAACAGTCTATACCTGCTTGTTGCAAAGACGTTCAAATCCCGCCGCGAGGAATTGCGGCATGCGATCGCGTATCTGGGCGATATTGCTGGACTTCACCTGGCCGCCGGACAGGTTGTCGATTCGCCCGGTCTCGACGAAGGTCAGGGTCAGCGCGCCCGAGAGGATGTGGTAGCTCCACATCAGGTCGACCTCGTCACAGTCGGGCAGGGCACGTTTCAGGGCGTCAATGAACCGCCGGACCAGCGGATCGAAATAACGGGTCATGAGTTCGCCGCCCCATTCGGGCGAGTTGTTGATCTGTGCGATCAACTGGAAGTAGTGCGCCCATTCGTCATGCTCACGGTCCAGCAGATCCAGCAACGGCGACGTAAAGGCAGAAATAATCTCCTCCACGGTCGGTGCTTCGTCACCGCTGCGCGCCTCGACCTCGACCAGCGCGTTCAGCCGGATCTCGTTGAGAATCTCCGCTCGGCGCAACATGACCTGGTCGAACAGGTCGCGCTTGGATTTGAAATGGTAGTAAGCCAGGGATACGTCGGCGCCGGCTTTCGACATGATCTGTCGTACCGAAACACCTTCGAAGCTCCGAGTGGCAAACAGTTCTTCTGCGGCGTCGAGAATACGATCGCGCGTCTTTTGCTTGTCGTCCCCCATGCCGCAACCCTATTTGAGTTTCAACAATCGTTCAACTAGTATTCAACGCTCGTTGA
>CAZSIQ010000122.1:0-7272 GCA_964606915.1 uncultured Woeseiaceae bacterium
AGAACATCTTGCGCGAGACACTCGCGCGCTGCGGATCTGAATCTTCTTCGAGGTTGTAAACCTTGATCGCGACGTCGCGACGGTAGTACGGGTCGTGCGACAGATAAACTTCGCCGGTGCTGCCCCTGCCAATCTTGTTGATGATGACGTACTTGCCGATCTTGTCGGGCACGTCTTTCGAGCGGGAAATCTCTGTGACAGGGCTGGCCATGTGGTCTCGCGATTCAGTTCATAAGCCACCCGTACAAAGCCAGTAAAATCACGGCGTAGAGGGCGGCAGCAATGTCGTCCAGCATAATTCCGAGGCCCCCTTTCATTCTGTGATCAAGGTCTCGGATCGGCCACGGTTTAACAATATCGAAAAGCCGGAAAGCCAGGAATGCCAAGGCCCAGCCGGTGACTGTCGGGGGTGTCACCAGAAGTGTGACGTACATCCCCGCCACTTCGTCCCAGACGATGCCGCCGTGATCATGAACGCCGATACGCCGGGCACTTTCGCCACAGATCCAGATACCCGACAGGATAAGCACAGCGGCCACCGCGATCTGCGAAACGAGTCCCAGGTCAAGCGTGAGCCAGGCGATCGGAAAGGCAACCAGCGTGCCGACGGTACCGGGTGCGACGGGTGACAGGCCGGTACCGAAGCCGAACGCGAGCAAGTGCACCGGATCGGTAAAAACCGTTTTGGCGGGCACCCGCTTCACGAAAAATGCCTGTAGCCGGAATCGCGAAAGACGACCGGTTTGCCTTCGTCGAAGCAGGTTATGCCGGACTCAGCAGTAACTTCACCGATCCAGGTGATTGCGACACCGTCAGCGTACGGTGCCGACGGTGCGGTGAAGCACAACTCGTAGTCATCGCCGCCGGTCAGCGCGAGCTGCCGAGCCTGCTCGGTACCGTAGGTATCGACGAGCGCCCGCGACAGTGGCAGCCGATCGAAGTATAGATTTGCACCACACGCACTGGCCTCGAGCAGTTTGGCCAGGTCACCGTACAGGCCATCGGAGATGTCGATCGCCGAGGTCATTTGCAGAGTGCGGGCCAGCGACACGCGTGACTCGGGTCGCAGGAACGTCCGGCACAGCGAGTGCTGCGGATGGCCCAGCTGCAGCTGATCGAGGCCGCCTGCGGCGTCGCCCGGATTGCCGGTCACATAAATGCCGTCGCCGACACTCGCGCCGCGGCGGAGCACGGCCTCGCCGGGTTCGACGGTGCCGATCACCTGCAAGGTCAGAACAGGCATCGACCCCCCGGTGGTGTCTCCGCCCACCAGAACGACATCGTGGTCGTCCGCCGCCTCGAACAAGCCCTCGGCGAACGCCTCAAGCCAGTCGGCGTTTTCATAGGGCAGCGTCAGGTTCAGCAGCATCCAGCGCGGTGTCGCGGCCATAGCGGCCATGTCAGAGAAATTCACGGCAGCGAGCCGATAGCCGATATCGGCGGGCGCGAGGTCGGCCGGATAGTGAATGCCCTCGACGAGGGTATCGGTTGAGACGGCCAGCTGATGACCCTCAGGTGGCTCGAGGACCGCCGCGTCATCGCCGATGCCGACAGCGACGCCTTGACCAGCATCGCGCGTGAAGTACCGACGAATCAGCTCGAATTCGTCCATCGATCTACCGTTACATCCCCGCCTTGATCTCGATTTCGCGCAGGCCCTGCGCCGCCTTGTCGAGACAGGCATTGACGTACTTGTGGCCGTCGATGGCGCCGAATCGCTTGGCGAGATTCACGCCTTCGTTGATGACAACGCGGTAGGGAATGTCGATGCGCGACTGCAGCTCCCAGGTGCCGATGAGCAATACGGCGTACTCGACCGGATCCAGCTGCTCGCGTGGCCGGTCAATGTAGGTGTCCATGCTTGCGCCGAGTTCGTCTTCGTTGCGGACAACCGCGGACAGCAGTTCGTCGAAATACGCCTGGTCGACCCGTGCATAGGCCACCTGTTCGGAGAACTGGCGCTTGAGTTCGGAGAGATCGTGGCCGGCAATCTGCTTCTGGTAAAGCGCCTGCACCGCCAGCTCGCGCGAACGGGTGCGAGCTCCACTTGACGAGTTTTCGCTCATGCTTACGGCCTGCTCAATCGAGGCGTCTTAGCAGGTTGACCATCTCGACGACGGCGAGCGTCGCTTCCTCGCCCTTGTTGCCGGCTTTGGTGCCGGCTCGTTCAATGGCCTGTTCGATCGTGTCGACGGTCAGGATGCCGAAGCCGACAGGCACACCGTGTTCGTTCATTGCAGACGACAGGCCACGGACGCATTCACCGGCGACGTAGTCAAAGTGCGGCGTACCGCCACGGATGACCGCACCCAGTGCGATGATGCCGTCGAAACGACGCGACTGGGCGACACGCGAAACAGCCAGGGGCATCTCGTAAGCGCCGGGCACACGAATGATCTCGATATCCGACTCGCTCGCGCCGTGTTGTTTCAACGCATGCAGTGAGCCCTTGATCAGCGACTCGACAATAAACTCGTTGAAACGGGACGCGACGATCGCGATACGCATATCGCGAGCGTTCAGGTCGGCTTCGGTGATCCGGACGTCAGGCATGCTCAGTTTTCCACGTATTCCGTGATCTCGAGATCAAAGCCCGAGATCGCGTACATCTGCTTGGGCGCTGATAATACACGCATTCGGGATACACCGAGATCGCGCAGAATCTGTGCGCCGACGCCGTAAGTGCGGAGGACGGAATCGCCGGAACGCCGGCGTGTGACCTCGTCACGTGGCTTGCCGAGACCCTTGACCGCCTCAACAACGTCGCGCGACGACTCGTGTTCACGTAACAGAACGACCACGGCAGCGTCTTCCTTGGCGACCCGCTCAATCACGGAATCGATGGGCCAGCCCAGCGTCTCGTTGTCGACACCGAGCACGTCGCCCAGGGTGTCTGCGATGTGCACGCGGACCAGCGGCGCTTCGACCTTTGACACGTCACCTTTGACGAGCGCCAGGTGCACGGCACGGTTAATCCGGTCGTCGTAACAGAACAGGCGGAACTCGCCGTGGTCGGTGTTGACCTTTTGCTCGGCAATCCGGTCGACATTGCGTTCCTTCTCCAGGCGATAGCGGATCAGGTCGGCAATCGTGCCGATGCGAATACCGTGCTCCCGCGAGAATCGTTCAAGGTCCGGACGCCGTGCCATGCTGCCGTCCTCGTTGAGAATCTCGACGATCACGGCGGCGGGTTCCATACCGGCAAGGCGCGCGAGGTCGCAGCCCGCCTCGGTGTGGCCGGCGCGCGTCAGCACGCCACCGGGCTGTGCCATCACCGGGAAGATGTGGCCCGGCTGGCTGATGTCTTCGGGTTTGGCATTCGGCGCAACCGCCGCAAGAACCGTCTTCGCTCGGTCATGCGCCGAGATGCCGGTCGTGATGCCTTCTGCCGCTTCGATCGAAATCGTGAAATTGGTGGCGTGGTGCTGATCCGTCTCGGTGACCATTAGCGGCAGCCGCAGCTGGGCGCAGCGATCGCGGGACAGTGTCAGGCAGATCAGGCCACGGCCGTGCGTCGCCATGTAGTTGATATCCTCGGGCCTGACGGCCCCGGCGGCCATCAGCAGGTCACCTTCATTCTCGCGATTTTCGTCATCCACCATGATGACCATCTTGCCGCCGCGGATATCCGCGATGATGTCTTCGATATCGCTGAACATGGAGTTGCCCGTGGAAATGGGCTTGGTGTTATCAGGCATAGCCGTGCTCTTTCAGTTTGGCGAGACTCAGGGCGTCGTCGTCTTTGCCCAGCAGGCGTTCGATGTAACGCGCGAGCAGGTCCACCTCGATATTGACCGTCGTACCGACCCTGTAGCTGTCAATAATTGTCTCATTCGCAGTGTGCGGGATGATATTTAGCTCGAATTGTGAGCCCGATACCTCGTTGATGGTAAGGCTGACGCCGTCCACGCAAACCGAGCCCTTTTTCGCGATATAACGTGCGTAACCGTCGGGAATCTCAATGGTGAACGTGATGGAGCGCGATTCCTGGTCACGGCCGACGACCTTGCCAACGCAGTCAACGTGGCCACTGACGAGGTGGCCGCCCAGCCGGTCGCCCACGGCGAGCGCCGGTTCGAGATTGACCTCGGCGCCCTCGGCAAGATTGTTGAGCGCCGTAACACGCAGGGTCTCGTTGCTAACATCCATCGTGAATCCGTCGTCGAACAACTCGACGGCCGTCAGGCAGACGCCGTTGACGGAAATGCTGTCACCCAGCGAATAGGTCTTGAAGGGAAGACCATCGGAAACGACGCGCAGTCGCACGTCTCCGCCGGTGGGCGTCATGCTGTCGATCCGGCCCTTGGCCTGGATGATGCCGGTAAACATGTCAGGAAATCCTTGCTGTCAGTCGGGTGTCCGCACCGACCTGGCGCCGGTCGACGATGTCGAGCTCGAGACGGTCGCTGAGCTGTTGCCAACCCGGGGTTCGGGCCATGTGGCGTGTTTCGCTACCCATCATATGGGGCGCCTGGTAAATCACAAGCTCGTCCACCAGGCCTGCATCGAGCAGGCTGCCGGCAAGACGCGGGCCGCATTCTACCAGTAGCGTGTTGATATCGCGCTGACCCAGCGCCTGCATCAGTCGGTCGAGATCAACGCGGCCGTCATTTGCCGCGAGGACGAGGTCGCCCCGCCCTTCCGTCGCCGTGACGTGCAGTACCTCGCCCGGTACAGAGAGAATTGTCGCGCTTTCAGGCATTGCGGCCTGCGAATCGACAACGACGCGCAGAGGTTGGCGGCCGGTGTCGAAACGCTCGTCGCGCAGGGTCAGCGACGGGTCGTCGTCGATCACGGTGCCGATACCGGTCAGGATTGCGGCGGACTCCGCCCGCAAACGCTGCACGTCAGCGCGAGCCGCAGGGCCGGTAATCCACTGGCTCTCACCGCTTCGCATCGCGATCGCACCGTCAACACTAACGGCCAGTTTCAGGCTTACGAAGGGGCGGCCGCGACTGACGCGAGAGAAGAAGCCCCGATTCAGTGCTTCGGACTGTGCAGCCATGAGCCCCTGCCGCACCACGATGCCGGCGGCTTCAAGACGCTTCAGTCCGACGCCTGCGGCCGACGGTGAAGGATCCGCCGCCGCAATGACGACTTCGGACACACCGGCTTTTATCAGTGCATCGGTACATGGTGGTGTACGCCCGGTGACCGCACACGGTTCGAGCGTGACATAGGCTGTCGCGCCCGCGGCATCGTCACCCGCATCCGCCAGCGCGTTGACCTCGGCATGCCCCTCGCCAGCCCGCAGGTGAAAACCTTCGCCAACGATTTCGCCGTGCTTTACAAGGACACAGCCGACCATCGGGTTGGGCGCGGCCGTCAGGCGCGCACGTTCGGCGAGACGCATCGCACGCGCCATGTAGGAGGAGTCAGCGGCGGAGAAGGCCGTCATCGCGGCAACCTATTCCCTGTTCTTCTGACGATCCAGGAGTTCCGGTAGCAGTGACATCTGCTCGCGGTTAGCCGCGGCATCGGAAATGCGCTGCAGACGCTTGATCTCTTCCTCGAACTCGGTGACGTCCTGGAAGCTCCGATACACCGACGCGAAGCGCACGTACGCGACTTCATCGAGCGCCCGCAGTTCCTCCATCACCAGGTCACCAACCAGGCGAGACGGCACCTCGCGTTCACCCAGGGTTCGGAGCTTGTGGATCAATCGGCCAATGGCCTGTTCGAGCTTGTCGGACGATACCGGGCGCTTTTCCAGCGCCCGGACCATCGAACTACGCAGCTTGGCTTCATCGAACGGTTGCCGCGTGTTGTCGTTCTTGACGAGACGCGGCATGACCAGCTCGGCGGACTCAAACGTGGTGAAACGCTCGTTGCAGTTCAAGCACTGCCGGCGCCTGCGAATCTGCCTGCCCTCACCGGCAAGACGTGAATCGATAACCTTGGTTTCTTCGTGGTTACAAAACGGGCAGTGCATCAGACCTGTCAGGCATACACGGGGAAGCGCTTGCAGAGAGCGATCACCTGCTCCCGCACGCGTGCTTCGGTGTCCTCGTCGCCGAGGTTGTCCAGGACGTCTGCAATCCAGCCGGTCATCTCACGAACTTCAGCTTCGCCGAAACCGCGAGTGGTGATCGCCGGTGTACCGAGACGCAGGCCACTCGTCACGAACGGCGACTGCGGGTCGTTCGGCACCGCGTTCTTGTTGACGGTGATGTTCGCGCGGTCCAGCGCGGCGTCCGCGTCCTTGCCGGTGATGCCCTTGTCCACGAGACTCACCAGCATCAGGTGATTGTCCGTGCCGCCGGAGATGATCGGATAGCCGCGTTCCTGCAGAACCGCCGCCATAACCTTGGCATTGTCGACGACACGCTGCTGGTAGTCCTTGAAAGACGGCTCCAGCGCTTCCTTGAAAGCCACCGCCTTGGCGGCGATGACGTGCATCAGCGGCCCGCCCTGCGTTCCGGGAAACACCTTGGAGTTGAACTTCTTGGTGATCTCGTCGTTCTTCTTCGCGAGGATCAGACCACCGCGCGGTCCCCGCAGGGTCTTGTGGGTGGTTGTCGTGACGACATCCGCGAACGGAATCGGGCTTGGGTAGTGGCCGGTCGCGACGAGGCCGGCAATGTGCGCCATATCGACGTGCAGCCAGGCACCGACACTGTCGGCAATGTCGCGGAAACGCTGCCAGTCAAGCACCCGCGAGTACGCCGAGAAACCCGCGATGATCAGCTTGGGCTTGTGCTCCTTCGCCAGCGCCTCGACCTGGTCGTAGTCGATCAGCGCCGTCTCCGGGTCAATGCCGTACTGCACCGCGTTAAACACCTGGCCCGAGAAGTTGACCTTTACGCCGTGCGTCAGGTGGCCGCCCTCGGCGAGCGACATGCCGAGCAGGGTGTCGCCCGGATTCATCAGCGCGAGATAGACAGCGGCGTTTGCCTGCGAGCCGGAGTGCGGCTGGACGTTGGCGTAGTCCGCACCGAACAGCTCCTTGGCGCGTTCAATGGCCAGGTCTTCTGCCGTGTCCACGTGTTCGCAGCCGCCGTAGTAGCGTTTGCCCGGGTAGCCTTCGGCGTACTTGTTGGTCAGCACCGACCCCTGCGCCTCCATGACGCGCGGGCTCGCGTAGTTTTCTGACGCGATCAGTTCAATGTGTTCTTCCTGTCGTTTCATCTCGGCAGCCATAGCGGCTGCGAGGTCTGGATCGAAGGACTCGATCTCTGGGTTGCTGGCGAGCATGGGATCTCCGGGCTAGCGTTTCGGGAATAGTAGCAGTCTTCTGGCGGCCAGGTGCTCAGCCGGCTTCGGCGAACGATC
>CAZSIQ010000123.1:0-7192 GCA_964606915.1 uncultured Woeseiaceae bacterium
CGCTGCGGACATCATCGAGACGGAAAGGCTTTACGATCGCAGTAACGAGTTTCATGGGCAAACCTGTAGAATCGAGTCCTCGCTATGCTAGCAATACCATCACCGTAAGTGTACAAGGTCTCGAAGGGACACCCCGGGGGGAGACAAGCATGACTGAACTCGTTGGCAAGGCCGGCTGGATCGACATGACCGTCGTCAATGCTGAGCAGATGCGGGATTTCTACGCCGATGTCATAGGCTTCGATGTCGATGCCACCGACATGGGTGGTTACGAAGATTTCACGATGAAAATGCCGGCGACGGGCGATGCCGTGGTGGGTATCTGTCATGCCCGCGGCGACAACGCGGATATGCCGCAGGGCTGGGTCGTGTATTTCGTCGTCGACGATCTCGATGCCAGCCTGGCGCGTTGCGAGGCACTGGGCGGCGAAAAACTCAGCGAGATTCGCGAGTACGGTGGCGGTCGCTACTGCCTGGTCCGTGATCCGTCCGGCACACCATCGGCGCTCTTCCAGCAGTAAACCCATGCCAGCAAGTACCGGTTCACGTGAATGGCAGGCGGCCGTCGCACGCCTCATCGCCGAGGACGGCCCCGACGGCCTGTCCGATGCACTGATCCGGGTCATCGACCAGGTCGTCGATCACAGTCGCGTGGCGATGCTCGGCTTCAGCCATGACGCGCCACCGGTCGTGCTCGCTCATGATCTCGCGCCGGCAGAAGAGAAGCACTACCTGCAACGCTATATCGCCGGCCCCTACCTGCTGGACCCGCTGTATCAACTGGCACTCAGGCAGGACAAGCCGAGCCATGTTCGTTTCCGCGAGGCCACGCCGGATCGCTTTCGTTCGAGTGAGTACTACCGTCAATACTGCGAACGAACCCATCTTGAAGACGAGCTGGATTTTTTCCTCGACCTTGATGGCGCGACGCTGGTGCTCGTCGTGGCAAAACTGTCGGGCCGGTTCAGCAAGGCGGACATTGCGCGACTCGTCGATGCCGAGCCGATTTTTCACGCGGCCATGCGAAAGTTGTGGGAGCGAAGCGACGATGACAGTCGTGACGCGAGCGCCTTGAGCATGCACGAGCACCTGACGAACTGCTTCCGAAATTTCGGTGCCTCAACCCTGACACAGCGCGAGCGTGAGATTACCCAGCTGCTGCTTCGTGGTCACTCCACGAAGTCCATCGCGCGTGAACTCGATATCGCACCCGGTACGGTCATGGTCCACAAGCGCAACCTGTTTGCGAAGCTTGGCATCACGTCGCAGTACGAGCTTTTTTCACGTTTCATCGACACCCTGTCGACACCGTAAATCCTCGCTACCCCGCGCATGGTATGTCGCTGACCCGGCGGCGCGCGGACAATTGATTCATAAGAAACCATTGAAATCAGTGGCCGTTGGGGACGGGAGACCTTAAGGGATGAAGACCTTCGATTTCGGGCTTGGCGACGATATCGACATGCTGCGTGACGCCGTCGCGTCCTACGCCGCTGAGCGCATCGCACCACGGGCAGAAGCCATTGACCGGGACAACGAGTTTCCACGCGACCTGTGGCCCGAACTTGGCGACCTGGGGCTGCACGGCATTACGGTCAGTGACGACGCTGGCGGGACAGGCCTGGGCTACCTTGCCCACGTCGTCGCGATGGAAGAAGTCAGCCGTGCGTCCGCGTCTGTCGGCCTGTCCTACGGCGCGCACTCCAATCTCTGCATCAACCAGTTGCACCGCTGGGGCAGCGAAGCACAACAGGCAAAATGGCTGCCGAAGCTGATTTCCGGTGAACACCTGGGTTCGCTTGCGATGAGCGAGACGGGCGCGGGCTCGGACGTGATGGGCATGAAGACCCGGGCACGTCGTGACGGCGATGACTACGTGCTGGACGGCTCGAAAATGTGGATTACCAACGCGCCGGGCGCCGATGTGCTGATCGTCTACGCCGTGACGGATCCGGACGCCGGCAACAAGGGCGTTAGTGCCTTTGTGGTTGAGCGCGGCACGGCCGGCCTGTCGACGCCGCAGAAGCTCGACAAACTCGGCATGCGTGGATCCGATACCAGCGAAGTCCTGTTCGAGGAGTGCCGGATACCGGCCGCCAACCTGCTGGGTCTCGAAGGGCAGGGCGCTGCGATCCTGATGAGCGGCCTGGACTACGAGCGCGTTGTGCTCGCCGGCGGCCCGCTGGGCATCATGCAGGCCTGCATGGACGTCGTCATGCCCTACATTCATGACCGAAAGCAGTTCGGCACGCCCATCGGGGAGTTCCAGCTGATGCAGGGCAAGATCGCCGACATGTATACGAGCATGAATAGCACTCGCGCTTATGTTTACGCGGTCGCTGCCGCCTGCGATCGTGGCCAGACGACGCGTTTCGACGCCGCCGGCTGTATCCTGCTGTCGGCAGAGCGTGCCACGCAGATGGCGCTCGAAGCCATCCAGGTCCTTGGCGGCAATGGCTACATCAATGAATACCCGACCGGACGACTGTTGCGCGATGCCAAGTTGTACGAAATTGGTGCCGGTACCAGCGAGATTCGGCGTATGCTCATCGGCCGAGAACTCTTCAACGCGACGGCGTAGACGCAATGCCGAAAATCGACAGCAAGATCGACAGGAAAAGCGAAGACTGGGCCGCGAATTACGCGACCAACAAGGCGCTCGCGGACGACCTCCGCGCCAAGCTCCGGCACATCGAAAAAGGTGGCTCCGAGCGCGCCCGTGACAAGCACCTGTCCCGCGGCAAGCTGTTGCCCCGAGACCGCGTGCGCGGCCTGCTCGATGACGGCAGCGACTTTCTCGAGATCGGCCAGTTTGCGGCCTTCGACGTCTACGATGACGACGTACCGGCGGCCGGGGTCATTGCCGGTGTCGGTACGGTCAGCGGAGTGCGTTGCATGATCGTCGCCAATGACGCGACGGTGAAGGGCGGTACCTATTATCCGCTCACGGTTCGCAAGCACCTGCGCGCACAGGAAATCGCCGAGGAGAATCGCCTCCCGTGCATTTACCTTGTCGACTCAGGCGGTGCGTTTCTGCCGCGCCAGGATGAGGTCTTCCCGGATCGCGATCATTTCGGCCGGATCTTCTACAACCAGGCGCGGTTGTCCGCCAGGGGCATTCCGCAGATTGCCGTGGTCATGGGCTCGTGCACGGCAGGCGGCGCCTATGTGCCGGCCATGTGCGACGAGGCCGTGATCGTCCGTAAGCAGGGCACGATCTTTCTCGGTGGCCCGCCGTTGGTGAAGGCGGCGACGGGCGAGGTCGTCGATGCAGAGACTCTCGGTGGTGGTTCGGTGCATTCCCGGGTTTCCGGCGTGACCGACCACCTGGCCGACGATGACAAGCACGCCCTGGCGATTGCCCGTGAAATTGTCGCCAATACCAATGTGCGACGGGAGAGCTCGCTGGCGATGAAACCGCCGGTCGAGCCGGATTATGCGGCCAGCGACATCTACGGCATCGTGTCACGGGAGTACCGCTTCCCCTACGATGTCCGCGAGGTCATCGCACGCATCGTCGACGGCTCGGAGTTCCACGAGTTCAAAAAGCTGTACGGCAACACACTTGTCTGCGGCTTTGCCCATATCAACGGCTACCCGGTCGGTATCGTCGCGAACAATGGCATCCTGTTTATGGAATCGGCCCAGAAGGGCGCCCATTTCGTCCAGCTTTGCGATCGCAGGCGAATCCCGATCGTGTTCCTGCAGAACATCACCGGGTTCATGGTCGGCAAGCGCGTCGAACATGCCGGTATCGCCAAGGACGGGGCGAAGATGGTGAATGCGGTGGCGACCGCAACGGTGCCCAAATTCACCGTCGTTATCGGTGGTTCGTTCGGCGCCGGCAATTACGCGATGTGCGGCCGCGCCTACAGCCCGCGCTTCCTGTGGATGTGGCCGAACGCCCGCATCAGCGTCATGGGTGGCGACCAGGCAGCCATGGTCTTGTCGACCGTCAAGCGCGACGGGCTGGAGGCTCGCGGTGAGGACTGGTCCGACGAGGACCAGGCCGCTTTCGAGGAGGGCATTCGTGCGCGTTACGAAGAGCAGGGCCACCCGTATTACGCCAGTGCCCGGCTCTGGGATGACGGCGTCATCGATCCGGTGAACACCCGCTCTGTCCTGGCGCAGGCGCTGGCGACCGCCTGTGACAATCCGGACGACGGTGAGTCGTCGTTCGGTGTCTTCCGCATGTAAGTTCGCCCGGCGCGATAGGTTATGATCGGCGGATGACATCGCGACAGGAACAAAACACCGGCACAACCGATGTTCGCGAGGCGCTGCGTTTCGACGCCAGTGCGTTGCACGACTATATGTCGTCCCACGTCGAAGGCTTCCAGGGCGAAATCGAGGTTCGCCAGTTCAAGGGCGGCCAGTCCAACCCGACCTACCTGATCGACGGTGATACCGGGCAATACGTCCTGCGTCGCAAGCCGCCTGGCAAGCTGTTGAAATCGGCACACGCCGTTGACCGTGAATTTCGCATCATCAGCGCGCTGTACGGCGCCGATTTCCCGGTGCCGCGTCCCTACGTGTACTGCAAGGACGCGGAGGTCATCGGCACGGAGTTCTACGTTATGGAGTTCCTGGATGGCCGCATTTTCTGGGAGCTGGACCTGCCCAACGTCGAACCTGACGAGCGACGCGCGATCTACGACAACGCCAATGCAACGCTGGCCAAACTGCACAACTTCGACTACGTCGCCATGGGGCTCGAGGATTTTGGCAAACCCGGCAACTACTTTGAGCGCCAGATTTCACGCTGGACCAAGCAATATCGGGCGTCCGAAATTGATCCTGTCCGTTCGATGGACGCATTGATCGAGTGGCTGCCAGACAATATCCCGGCCGACGAGTCGGCGAGCATCGTGCACGGCGACTACCGCCTCGACAACATGATCATCCATCGCGACAAACCGGAAGTGATCGGCGTTCTTGACTGGGAGCTGTCGACCATCGGCCATCCGCTTGCCGATTTCACGTACCACCTGATGATCTGGCACATGCCGGAAATCGGCATCGGCTCGATAGGCCTCGCAGGCAAGGATCTTGATACGCTCGGTATCCCGGACGCGGATACCTACACGCGGCTGTACTGCGAACGCACCGGCCGTGACGGTATCGACAATCTCGATTTCTATTTCGCGTTCAACCTGTTCCGGCTGGCCGCTATCTTGCAGGGGATTGCCGGGCGTGTGCGTGACGGTACCGCGGCGAGCGCGCATGCAGCGCAGGCCGTCAAAGCGGTACAGCCGCTGGCCGACCTGGGATGGCACTTCGCCAGCCGACGTTAAAGGAAAACGATGACCCTCAATGTAGACGAGCTCCTGAAAACGGAGCATCGCGATATCCCTTTCAGCTACAACGACAAGGACAGCATCCTGTACGCGCTGGGTGTCAGTCTCGGCGAGAGCCTGGAAGACGCGAAGAGTTTGCGATTCCTTTATGAGAACCACGGTGGTGTTGCAACGGTTCCGACCATGGCGTCCGTGCTGGTGCCGGACATGTTCCCGCCGGACCTCGGATGGGATTACGCGAAAGTACTGCATCTCGACCAGCGCCTGCAGCTGTTCAGGCCGCTGCCTGCCGGTGCGGCGCTGATGATCAACAAGCGCATCAGCGAAATCTATGACCGCGGTTCGGGCCGTGGTGCCTATGTGCTCTTCGAAGCCGAGGGCAGGCTTGCCAAGGACGACACGGTGATCTTTAGTCTCGGCAGCACCATCTATGCGCGTGGAGATGGCGGCTGTGGTGCGCCGAAAGGCAAAGGGCCACTGCCGCACAAGACGCCGAGTCGAGAACCGGACCTGAGCTGCGATATTCCGACCAGCGAGCAGCAGGCGCTGCTGTACCGTCTGAACGGCGACTGGAACCCGTTGCATGCCGACCCTGCGGTTGCCAGGGCGGCCGGATTCGAAAAACCGATCCTGCACGGTTTATGCAGTTACGGTATCGCCTGCCACGCCATCCTGAAGACCATCTGCGACTACGATCCGACGCTGATCAGTGAGTTCAACGCACGCTTTTCCGCGCCGGTCCTGCCGGGCGACACGATCACGACGGAGATGTGGCAGGATGGCAACGAGATTTCCTTCCAGTGTGCCGTCAAGGAACGCGATACCGTCGTGATCAAGAACGGCAAGTGTGTGCTGAGAGCCTGAGTGGAGACCCCCGATGAGTGAACGCGTAGTCACGACGATTGAAAATCATGTTGCCACGGTCACGCTGAGTCGCGCCGACAAGCAGAACGCGCTGGATTTTGACATGTTCAAGGCGATCTCCGCGGCGGGTGACGCGCTCAAGGAAGAGAAGTCCGTACGTGCCGTCGTGCTGCGTGCGGACGGCGATCACTTCTGTGCGGGCATGGACGTCAGCGTATTCCAGGGCGGTGACGTCGACCCGGCGCTGCTCCGGAAGCTGCCGGATTCGAACGCGAACTTTTTCCAGAAGCCGGCCTACGTCTGGCGGGAGCTGGGCGTGCCCGTGATCTGCGCCGTCAAGGGCAACACATTGGGCGGCGGCCTGCAGATCGCACTCGGCGCTGACATTCGTCTTGCCGCGCCCGACGCAAAACTGTCGATCATGGAAGTGCACTGGGGCTTAATCCCGGACCTTGCCATCACCACGACGTTGCGCGACATCATGCCGGTCGACAAGGTCAAGGCGCTCGTCTTTACCGGCCGGATTCTGTCCGGCGCCGAAGCCCTGCCGCTGGGTCTCGTGACCGACCTCAGCGAAGACCCGGATGCGGCAGCGGCGGAGCTTGCGGGCGCTATCGCTCGTATGTCGCCGGACGCCATTCGAGGCGGCAAAAAGCTGATCAACGAGGCCTGGCGCCTGTCGGAATCCGAGGCACTGAAACTCGAAGCGGAGATCCAGGCGGGCATACTGGTGTCGCCTAACGCCCGCGAGGCCGCGATGGCCAAGTTCGAGAAACGCGAGGCGAATTTCAACGACGCCTGATTCCCGCTATGCTCGACCTGCACGAACCGCAATTGACATCAACGGTCCTGATGATCAGGCCGGTCAACTTCCACAGCAATCCGCTCGCAGCGGCGTCGAACGCGTTTATGCAAGCCATCGACCGGACGGCGGACGAGGAGCAGGCTTTGGCCGTCGGCGAATTCGACGGCCTCGTCGCAGCGCTTGAAAACGCGGGCGCCAACGTCATTGTTGTCGAGGACACCGTGGC
>CAZSIQ010000124.1:0-124 GCA_964606915.1 uncultured Woeseiaceae bacterium
CATGGGTGGTGCCTTTGAGGAGGATGCCTTTGACACTGGTTTGGAGGGCAGTGGCCACCAGTCTGCCACAGGGAGCAGCAAGCACAGTGTGAGTGCCAGGTCTGTGAGTGCCAAGGACCCGTCT
>CAZSIQ010000124.1:224-6958 GCA_964606915.1 uncultured Woeseiaceae bacterium
CATGGGTGGTGCCTTTGAGGAGGATGCCTTTGACACTGGTTTGGAGGGCAGTGGCTTTGATAACTCAAGTGTTATTGAGAAAGTTAGCAAAGAGTGGGGAAGCATTGATCCGCTATGGTATATTGATGAACCCTCAAAGAATGCTGAATCTGTTTCTACAAATGAAGGCCAAGATCCTTCCACTGGTCAAGACATGTTTGGCTACAAAGATCCTTTTGAAGAGTCATTGTTGCTGGATGAGAGATGCATGTCACAGCACTCTTCAAGGAGTGAGCAAATAAGCACTGGTGACAAGGAAATATCGGAGGAATCAGAATCTTCTTTTGAGCAATCTGGATCTGTTTCTGAGCATTTCACCTATGAAGTAGATGCTATTGGTTCCCTTGACCATTCCAGTGCATATTCAGAGAGTAGTGCTTTGCAAAGTATTAATGGAGTTGGCAGTTCAGATCAATCTCAATCTGTCACAGAAGATCAAGCTTCAAATGAGTGGTACATGGAAGAACCATCCAAGCACTCTCAGTCAACCAGTGGACAAGATAGTTCTGATTATCAAGACATATTTGGAGCCCCAGACCAATTTGGGTGCAATCCTCTTGGTGTGTCTGAAAGGGAGATAAGTGAGAAGTCAGAGTCTGGTGCAAGGCTTGAGATCCAGGATATTGGTGAAGTAACAGAGCCCATGGAGAAGCTTCAAACTGCCTCACTGCATTCCACTAGCAGTAAGATGAATGTGAATGTCAATGAT
The DNA here is from genome assembly GCA_964606915.1 of uncultured Woeseiaceae bacterium. Taxonomy (GTDB): domain Bacteria; phylum Pseudomonadota; class Gammaproteobacteria; order Steroidobacterales; family Woeseiaceae; genus UBA1847. Next base: position 973 of record CAZSIQ010000124.1, read on the forward strand.
GAAGCTGAGAAGTCAGACCCTGTCACAGATTTTGAAGTTCAAAGCACCACTGAAGAAGCTGCATATATGATGGAGACAGCACATCCTACCTCTCAGCACTCCACCAACAACGTGAAGAGTGCAGGTGCCAAGGACTTTCCTCAGCTTTCTGCTAATAGCAAGACAAGAATGAGTGGCAAAGATGTCCAGGAAACCTCTGAGGAATTGGATTCTGCAACTGGTGTGGGTATACAAAACACTGTTGAAGATGCTACAGACAACTCGGAGATTCCCAAAGACATATCTGAGCACTCCACCAGCAGTAAGAAGAGTGTGAATGAGAATTTTCCTGAGGAATTAGGACCAAAAACAAGCTTGGATGTCCAAGGCATGACTGAAGCAGCTGTAGAAGCTCATGAGGTCACCAGGGAAATCTCTTACCACTCCAGTAGAAAGAGAGTTGCAGGTGCTGAAGTCCAGGATATCCATGATACTGTGGATATTTCTGAAAAATCTGAATCAGCCTCTAGTCTGGCCATTCCGGATGTATTTGAACCTACACAAGCTGAATCTCAACACTCTGCTGGAAACCGTCGCCAGAAGGTATCTGATCCCAAAGAATCCGCCAATGCCGCGGTGTCCGTTTCAGTCTCCAAGTCAAGCGAGAACCAAGACGCAGCTCCTACCAAGACGAAAGAGGGAAAGAAGGCGAAGAAGGCAAAAGACAAGGACAACTCGTCTGGTGCCGTTTCGAAAAAGGAAGAAAGTCAGCACACAGCAAGATCGAGTGACACCGTCAAAGCCTGTGCCGTATGTCAAGCTACTACGGGAAAATCTGGAGCGAAGCTGTTGCGATGCTCGAAGTGCAAAAGTCGATGGTATTGCTCTAGAAAGTGCCAAAAGAAGGATTGGAAAACGCACAAAAAACCATGTGAACTGTACCTGCAACAGAAGAAGGCAGCCAGTGCTTGGAACGAGCTGCAAGATATCGTATCGAATGCATCAACCGCTGAAGCTACCGAAGCTTTTCATCGTGCAAACGATGAAATAAGCGAAATTTGGCGACAGGAGAAGCACTCGCCTGATAATGCACTGGTGCGAAATGAAGTAGAAACATCCACGGCGTTGGCATTCCAACAACAATCCGAGAAGAATGTCTCTGTCCAACAACTTGACTCGAAGCCGCCAGCAAATCTACCGAAAGAAAGAGTACCGGCTGTCGAACGTGCCGATACAATTGTTCCACCACAACTGACAACCATCGCAACCAAGAGTCATCCGGATAAAAGCTTGTTGGGTCCAGAAACGGCAAAATTGCAGTCGAACACCGGCAACAATCACTCGGAAAAGCACCCTGTTTTTCACTTTTACATCGAGCAACTTCCTCAGTTGTCTGCGTACCAAGTGGATGTTCAACCACGAAACAAAGCAGATGTAGACTTAATCAACGTGGAAAACTGGTCCGTACGTGTCTCGCATGAGAAGGAGCAGATGTCAATATTACATCTCTACAATACACAGGCGAAGCAAGAAATAGCTTTTCGATTGGAGGGACAAGTACGCGATTCTCTCGATTCAGTTTCTGTGCAAAGTGGAAAATTGTCGATGCGTATCTCGTTTGAGACTGACAGTGAAATATCGTTGCCGACAAAGGTATCTCAAACGGCGATCGTCAATCAGATTGTATGCTCAGGTTGTGGAGCGTTGCTTGTTAAAGCTGGCGACAATGCGGAGCCAGCGATTCAGAGAGTTCTGTCCTTGCCATCTGGTTTGTGGGACGACATGAGTGACTACTTGGTATGCTTTGAAGGTCAACCGAGTGTCGACTTCACCTCTTCATCTACAGCAGGGAGACGTAGTCTCGTGCTGGAGGATGATACTGTTTTGGTGTATCATCTTACTGATGTGACACCGAACGTTCAAGTACTCGCGATCCCTGGCTACGGCGAAGAAAAGGATGACACGTCCGCGGATATATCGCCTTCGCCAGCTCTTACTAGAGGAAATCGAAATTGGCGAGACAATGTTGGTGGTGCGACAGTGGCATGCAGCTGCTGCTGTCTTGCTATCGGTGTCGCGCCAGTTGAACTAGCCAACACTGTGCGACTATTCAAGCACCGCGTCGTCAATTCCGGTGGAGACCGGCTTACATCAACTCTCAAGTTCTGTGCGCATTCAATGATTCGCTATGCGGAGAGTAAAGCAGTTTTTTCCTTCCTTGTTCGACGACAAAGTCAACCACAGAAGGCGCTCATTTTACAGCTTGTCGGTTGGGATCGCAAAGCGGCATGCGACTACATAAATTTGGCTTCTTATGAGCTTGCATGGTCTCGACTAACCAAAGTGTTGTTCGAGGAACGCGACAATCTTCCAATTGATGTTCCCTTGACCTCGGATTTCTTGAAAACGCAGGGCGATTGGTGCTGCCCGCCTGGAAATATTGTTGTCCAGGCCGAACAGAAAGAAGCAAAGACTGATACAAAAGGCGACTTGCCAACGTCCTACGTGTCATTCTGGATTGATGATGAAGAATGGCAGTCTTTGAAGGATGATCTCCATAAAGATTCAAGAATTCTATCGAGAGAAATTGTGTCGGCCACTTTTATGGCAAAAACTGGGCGCTTACCGGATAGCACTTCCTTCTGCGGGCTCGCAGCAGTCTTTCTCGACCAAAACACGGCCGAAAGTGGTCAAATTTTAGGGGCCGTCTCTGGTGAGAACCAACCCGTTAAACATCAAATACCTCAAAACACTGCCCCTCTCGACGAGAGAAAGGTATCCGAGGGTGGTGAATTTAGCTCACAATTCGCAGTCGGCGGCACCAACAAGAGTGCGAGTGCTAAAGAAGTATTTGATCATGAAATTGCCAAGGCCGGATCTGATGTAAAAGAAGACGTTCTATCTGGTCAAACAAGCTCGCATCACTCGGAAAGCAAAGCTTTGAGAAATGACGACCCCGCCAAGACTGCGCAGCAGCATTCGCAACCTCTTGACAAAGAGGATGAGGATGAAACCGACATTGACGAGGAAGAAGAGGTGCGCAATACCTGGTTTATGGGAGAGCCCTCCACAATGTCAGAGTCTGTCGCCGGTGAACGCAAGGACATTTTTGAAAGTGATCGTTCCGAGTCCACGCGAAACGAGCAAGATCTTTCAGAATATGATTCGTACGCAACTGGTGACGATGAGGACCCATCCAGTTACACTGAAGACGGCTACGGTGATAGCACAACAAACTCTGGGAAAAGTGTAGAAGGTAGCCTCGCGGAATACTTGGATGCCATTGCCGAAGCTTCGTCCGTCTTTGAATGCAGCAGTAACTGGGATGGCAGCGCTTCTTGGGATGGTGAAGGCTCCGAAAAGAGCTCTCTGCAGTTATCCCTGGAAAACTCTATCCTGCAGAGATCGGCCCGAGTGATTATGGACGTCATTGGGGATTCCGACATTATGGAGGAAATCGAGACACTGGTGTTGCGCATCGCTCCGGAAGAGGTAAGACACCGGGTGATATGACATGGGACTTTTGTCATTGCATTCTTCGTGAATCAGAACAACTCATTGCCATTTCTTCACTCCACAGTTTTACAATATACCCGCAATGATGATGCAATTTGCCGGTCACGAGGAGGGTACGGTGTAGAGTCGTTTCTTGCGCTCTGTGATGCTATACAGCCTTTTGACTCACGGTCGAACGTTGAAATTGGCTTTTTTTCTACCCCCACAGAACTTTTGTATGCTTTGCGAAAAATTGCAAAAACTGGTACGGGCAATACCACTCTCAAGGCCGCGGTCAAACGACAGCGACCCAAACGTCTCAAAGAAAGTAAACCGAACGCGTCAGAGAATACATCCGACGGTGACAAACTTCATCTCGAAGCTTCCTTGAGCATCCAGGAGGAAGAAAACGACGACGACGACGAGTCGTCCTCAAAAGAGGATGAAGAAAGTGAGTCGCCCCATATTATTGGTGCCTGGGACGTGGACAGTACGAGTCAACACCAATCCGTCCAAGAAGAGGAGACCCATGCAAGGGATAAAGGTGACGACGTATTGAACCAAGCACACGACACAAAAGACGGCGCTGGTGGTGAAATTAGTTGGTTCCAAAAGTGGACGACGACTGTCAAGAAATCTGCCAAGTCTGACGACGATGTGAACGAAAGCGCCGAAGAAAACGAAAAGGACGACGACCAAAACTCGGGCAATGATGGTGATGATGATGGTGATGCCCCGGCCACCACTCCGGCCTTGAGTCTATTCCAGCGTGTCTGGGGATCTCGTCCCAACAAATAAGGCAAAAAAGGTGAACTTTTGTGGTATGTCGGTCGGCGGCCGACCACGTTGTTTGCCTTACATACGAGACAATATATATATATTTAGTATGTAAACATGTTAAAGCACCCACTTTTGAAGACACAGACGAGTTGTTGTTGTGAGTTGTTTGTTTCATCAGATACACAAATAAATGTTCTACTATCGTACTACCACTAGGAATTAAAATGAAAAAAGGTAGTAATGGACAGACCAACTATGCAGGGTTGTTGGCGGAGCGCGCCAGTGCAGAAGTGTGTACAGACTCAATATTAATCAAACGAGACGAGTACCAACCATATGATAGTGCGGACGTTTTTCCTGAACTAGGCCACCGCTTGCTTGGCCGCCACGGCCGCCTTGGACTTTTTCTCCTTGAAATCCTTGACGGCCGCCTTGATGGCGTCTTCGGCCAACATGCTGCAGTGCAATTTGACGGGTGGCAATTTGAGATGGGCGGCAATGTCGGCATTTTTGATGGCCAAGACATCCTCGACCGTCTTGCCCTTGACCCATTCCGTGGCGACACTGGAACTGGCAATGGCCGAACCGCAGCCAAAGGTTTTGAATTTGGATTCGGTAATGACCCCGTTTTCGTCCACCTTGATTTGTAGTTTCATGACATCACCGCAAGCGGGGGCACCGACGAGGCCCTGTGTGGAGTGATGAGAAGAAGAGACGTTGTGGGTGCATGAATAATGTATTCGAAAAGTATGGAGAGGAAACACAAAAAATGAAAGAGGTCAGTCACGGAGTTGAAGTCACGGTACAGTTTCTACGCGAGTTCTACGTGGCGGCGCGTCCCCCACGCGGAGGTCTTCTCGTTTGGGACCATGCCGTGTTTGCCATCCCATTTTTCGTTTCCTTTCATGAAATAACATGTCGAACATGCCACACGAGGATGTAGAAGCCTTTGGATAAGGCGTGCTTTGGTTTCTTTTCCTCCGTCACAAGAGCCGGCTCTGGTCCACCCAACCAATAAATAATTTTGCGTGACACCACCACCACACACGACAACCGTTCTATGCACGTACCGTTCCGACGTTATCGTCGTTCTTATCAAAGGATCCCACGTTACGGGGATTCTCGTAGTGTTCACTGTCGCAGTAGAAGGATGTGATGGATAGCGTGAGTGAGAGAGAAAGCGGCAAACATCAAACCATACATACATCCATACATACATCCACACCGCGACACACTTACACAATGTTTTCGTGGTAGAGACGTACGGCTCCCACGGCGGGGCGAACGGCCGTGCGAGCAGCCACTAGACGAGCAGATCGAGCGAGCATTGTTGTCAAGCAATAATAGGGTAATGGTAGGTATGGTCGTAGGTGTATGGCCACAACAAACAACAACCTCAAGACCAGTTCTGTGATTAAATGCAACGAGCGCTGCGGCCGCTCCCGAGGTTCGATGCGCTGACGTCAGCACGAATCCTCGCGGCAGACGTACATATGCAGAAGTATGTGAAATATATATGGTAGTAGTATCGGGAAAGGCAGGGGAATGACAAAAATGATGGATAATGATGGATATGGTGGTGTGGTGGTATACCATACCGGTACCATACCATACCACCATATGCTGTTACCAATTATTTGGGTGAAAAAGATGATTCTACCTAAGGCTTATGGTAGTTAGAATGATGGTGTTACCACACCCAGGCCATCATACCACCAACACAAACGTGCAT
>CAZSIQ010000125.1:0-6942 GCA_964606915.1 uncultured Woeseiaceae bacterium
GACTCCAGCACGTGCACGACGAACTCCATCGGCGTGTAATCGTCGTTGATTAGAACCACTCGGTACAGCGGTGGTTCCTTCAGCTTTGGCCGGGCTTCCTCAACCGCCAGATCAAAACTCTCACCGCGTTCAAATTCAGGTTCGTCGTTACTCACGTTTTCCTTTCCGTTTGTCCCATACGGACGTATTCCTCGTGCCCGCAGGCTATTATAGTAAGGCCACCCGGAGCATTTTCAGCCGTTCAATGCATCTTTTTTGGAATGAACGGTCGAAATGCAAGGCGGCGTGACGGCCGGTAATTCGTAGATACCGGGAATTTAAGCAAAAAATGCCTTCGAAGACGGTTGTTCGGGAATTGTTTCAACCCTTATCATCCGCCTGTTGCGTTGAAGAAGAATAAGAACCGGAAAAACAGGCCTGCTATTCCACTATGAGTACTGATCCGAAATGGTCCGACCTGGCCAGCGGCGAGCCGGCGCGCACGGTCGCCGCCGCGAACCACCTGCTGCCCTTCTGGGTCAGCCTGCTGCTGGTCGTCCTGATCGGTTGGCAGCTCGCCGGCGTGGTGTGGTCGTTCATTCCGGGTTCCTCGACCGGTGACGCCATCGTTGTACCACCGGGACTATCAGCACCGGACAGCGGTGGCGGCAGCGCCGACGTGCAGTCCATCGCGAACGCCAGCCTGTTCGGAAAGGCCGACCCCGGGGATTCTGTCGCGGAACAGGCACCGATACTGATCGACACGACCGTCGAAACCAAACTCAACCTGACGCTGAAAGGCACGATCGCCTCGAACGTGGAATCCCAGTCCGCGGCCATCATCCAGGTAGGCCCACGCGACGACCAGGTCTTCGTCATTGGCAACACGGTCACCAACGGCGCGCGTCTGCAGGCGATCGAGAATCGCCGGGTGATCCTGAACGAAAACGGCCAGCTCACCGAATTGAAACTGCCGGAAGACTTCAAGACCGCCGCCCGGCCGGCCCGGCGCTCGCCGACGACACGCCAGCGCGCCGCGACAACGAGGACGACGCCGCAGCGCAGTATCCAGTCGGTGGTCTCACAGAACGCCGCGCGGCTGTCGGACGTGATTCGTCCGACACCCTACTTCGTTAACGGCCAGCAACAGGGCTACCGTGTCTATCCCGGTCGCGACCGTCGTCAGTTCGCCGCACTGGGTCTCAAGGCCGGCGACCTGATCAAGGACATTGACGGCCAGTCCCTGTCTGACCCGCAGCAGGCGATGCAGATTTTCCAGTCGCTGGGTAACGCCCAGCAGGTCACGGTCACCGTCGAACGCAACGGGACACCCGAGACCATCGTGCTGAAGACCGAACAACTCGATGTCGGAAACGTCGCCGACGAAGATGGCAAATGACTACTAAAAGGACGCCAGTCTTGATGAATCCATTTTTACGCAGCCTTAGCGCGCTGCTGGTCGCCCTGCTGGTGTTCTCGCCGGCGTCGGCGCAGCAGTCGATGACGACGCCGAATTTCAAGGATGCCAATATCCGGGAGATCATCGAGGCCGTCGCGGCGGTCACCGGTCGTAGCTTCATCATCGACCCGCGCGTGAACGCCAGTAACGTGACGATCATCTCGTCGACATCGATGAGTCCGGATGCGTTCTACGAGGCCTTCCTGTCGGTGCTGGAAGTACACCAGCTCGCTGCGATCACGTCGGGCGATGTCATCAAGATTATCCCGAACGCGACCGCCCGCCAGGGTGTTCAGCCGATCGGCACAAGCGGCGCCCGTGGTGGCGACGACATCATTACGCAGGTCATTCCTGTCAACAATGTCGGTGCATCGCAGCTGGTACCGATTCTTCGCCCGCTGGTACCGCAGTTCGGTCACCTCGTCGCCCATGCCGGCTCCAATATGCTGATTATTTCCGACCGCGCGGCCAACGTGAATCGAATCTTGACGATCGTGAAACGCATCGACATGTCGAGCGAGAGCGACATCGAGGTTGTACCGTTACAGCACGCGTCAGCCGCCGAAATTGTCCGCGTGCTGACCAGCCTGACCGCGACACCGCGCGCGGACGGAGCGCCGGTATCCATCACCCTGGTCGCCGATGCCCGGACTAACAGCGTCCTGATCGGTGGCGACAAGAGCGAACGTCTGCGAGTCCGCACGCTGGTCGCGCATCTCGATACGCCGCTCGAAGACGGCGGTGAATCCCAGGTGCGCTACCTGCGTTACGCGGACGCCGAGGACCTCGCCACCAAGCTGCAGACGCAGTTCACCCAGGCGGCGGTATCACCTGCCGGACAGGGAGCGGCGCCACCGACAACGGGGCAGATCAGCGTCTGGGCGGATACGCAGACCAATGCGCTGGTGCTCAATGCGCCGCCAAAAACCATGCGTTCGATGATGCAGATTGTCGACAAACTGGATATCCGGCGCGCACAGGTGCTGGTCGAGGCCATCATCGTCGAAGTTCGCGCGGACCAGGAGGCCCAGCTGGGCATTACCTGGGCCATCGAGGGCTCGGGCTCAAACACGCCCATTGGCGTGACCAACTTCCCGGGATCCGGCGCCAACGTCATTGACCTTGCAGCGGCAGCCGGCGGCGACAACCCGGCGGCAGCGGTCGGCGCCATCGGTGCAGGCGCCACCTTCGGCGTCGGTCGTATCAGCGACTCCGGTGTCAGTTTCGCGGCGGTGCTGAACGCGCTCGAAGGCAGCGGCGACACGAACATTATCTCGACACCGTCGATCGTCACGACCGACAATGAAGAAGCGAGCATTAACGTCGGCCAGGAAGTCCCGTTCGTCACCGGGTCATTCACTAACACCGGCACCGGAACCGGCGGCGCCGTTAACCCGTTCCAGACCATTCAGCGTGAGCAGGTCGGTGTGAAACTGTCGATCACGCCGCAGATCAACGAAGGCGACTCGATGCTTTTGAAGATCTCGCAGGAGATTTCGAGCGTTTCGCAATCGGCGAGCAGTGCTGTCGACCTGATCACCAACGAACGCATCGTCGAGACTACCGTTATTGTCGATGACGAGCAGATTCTCGTGCTTGGCGGACTCCTGGAGGACACGCTGATCGAGAGCAACCAGGCGGTGCCGGTCCTCGGACGTATGCCGATCCTGGGCAACCTGTTCCGCAGCCGCAGGACCGAGACCGTCAAAACCAACCTGATGATCTTCATCCGGCCGAAGATCCTGCGGGATTCCGTGTCGACGGCGATCGAGACCAACCAGAAATACGACCTGATCCGGCAGATCCAGCAGGGTACGCAGAACGAGGATCCCGCTCTGATTCCGGGCGCCGAACGCCCTGTCCTTCCGCCACTGGAAGAGATGCCACAGCCGTAATGGAAACCGAAACCGACATCGTCCTGGAGACCAACGCTGTTGCCGGAGCAGTGGACGCCGGGGAAGCGGTGACGCTTGTCCGCAAGCTGCCCTTCTCGTTCGCCCGTCGACACGGCGTGCTGATTCGTGAGATCGACGAGCACGCGGCGGACGCCGTCTACAAGGCCGGTACGTCGCCGTTAAGTCTCGTCGAGGTCCGCCGCTTTGCCGGCGTTCCCGTCACCCTGTCCCGGGTGTCAGACGAGGTCTTTGAGAACCTGCTGCAGCAGTCCTACGAACAGGGCAGCCAGGCAGCGATGGAGATGGTCGACGGGCTCGATGACGAGTTCAGTCTGCACCGCGTCGCCCAGGAGTTGCAGGAGCCTTCGGACCTGCTCGACAGCGACGATGACGCACCGATTATTCGCTTCATCAACGCGGTCCTGACCGAAGCGATCAAGGAAAACGCGTCGGATGTACATATAGAGCCGTACGAGAATCGGCTCGGTGTGCGTTTTCGTATTGATGGTGTGCTGCAGGAGATCCTCCAGGCGAACCGGGCGCTGACGCCGCTCGTTGTCTCGCGTATCAAGGTCATGTCAAAACTCGATATTGCCGAAAAGCGCCTGCCGCAGGACGGTCGTATTTCCCTGCGCATCGCCGGCCGGGCGGTTGACGTGCGTGTATCGACAATGCCGTCGGGGCACGGCGAACGCGTGGTACTCCGCCTCCTCGACAAGCAGGCGGGTCGACTCGATCTTGGTTCGCTCGGCATGCCGGCCGACTCCCAGTCGACGATGGACACGCTGATCCACAAGCCGCACGGCATTATCCTGGTCACCGGCCCGACGGGTTCCGGTAAGACGACCACGCTGTACGCCTCGCTGGAACGCATCAACGACAACAAACGCAACATCATGACGGTCGAGGACCCGATCGAGTATTACATCGACGGAATCGGCCAGACCCAGGTCAACACCAAGGTCGACATGACCTTCGCGCGCGGCCTCAGGGCCATCCTGCGACAGGATCCGGATGTCGTCATGGTCGGCGAGATCCGAGACCTTGAGACCGCGGAAATTGCGGTACAGGCCAGTCTCACCGGTCACCTCGTGTTGTCGACACTGCATACGAATACCGCGGCCGGCGCGGTTACGCGTCTCCGCGACATGGGCGTCGAACCGTTCCTGTTGTCGTCGAGCCTGATCGGCGTGCTCGCGCAACGCCTCGTGCGTGTACTCGACGACGCGACCAAGATCCCCTACACGGCCACCGAGTACGAGTGCAAGCTGCTGCAGGTCGACGCGTCCAACCCCCCGACGCTGTATCGCGCAGCCGACGACAAGGGCTTTGTCGGGCGCACCGGCATCTACGAACTCATCGCCGTCGATGAAGCGATGCGTACGATGATTCATGACGGGGTCAGCGAACAGGATCTTGAGCGTCATGCGCGCAAGGCCAGCGGTAGCATACGTGCCGATGGGCGCCGTAAAGTCCTCGACGGAATCACGACGCTCGAGGAAGTTCTTCGCGTTACCCGGGAAGACTAGGCAGAGGTAGCAGGCTCTCATGGCCGCATTCGAATACGTCGCACTCGACAAGGTTGGCAAACAGTCCAAGGGCGTGATTGAGGGGGACACCCCCAAACACGTTCGCCAGCTCCTGCGTGAACGCAGCCTTGTCCCGATGCAGGTTACCGAGGTTGTTGAAAAGGAAGCCCGCAAGACGGGCAACCTGACCCTTCGACGCGGTATGAGCGCTGCAGAGCTTGCGCTGGTGACGCGGCAACTGGCGTCCCTGTCGCAGTCCGGCATGCCACTGGAAGAGGCCCTGCTGGCTGTCGCACAACAAAACGAGCAACCGAAGACCAAGAGCATCCTGCTTGGCGTGCGCGGCAAGGTCATGGAAGGTCATTCGCTGGCCGAGGGCCTGGCCGAGTTTCCGCAGGCTTTCCCCGACCTGTTTCGTGCCACGATTGCAGCCGGTGAACAGTCCGGTCACCTCGACCTGATCCTCGAGCGTCTCGCGGACTACACCGAGGCTCGCCACGAGCTCAAGCAGCGCATCACGAATGCCATGATTTACCCGATGTCGCTGGTGGTCATGTCAGCTTTGATCGTCGGCTTCATGCTGGCATCTGTCGTGCCGCGCATCGTGACCGTGTTTGAAAACTCCGCCGCAGAACTTCCCGGCCTGACCCGCGCGATGATCGCGATGAGCGACTTCCTTCGCGAGGACTGGATACTGCTGGTGATCGGCATTGCCGCTACCGTTTACGGCCTCTGGTGGCTGCTGCAGAAGGAAGGTCCGAGACGCCAGTATCACCGGCTGCTGCTCAGGCTGCCGCTGACGAGCAAACTGACACGCGGCATCAACACGGCGCGCTTCACGCGCACATTCAGCATCCTTGCAGCAAGTGGCGTACCCGTCCTGGACGCGATGAAAATCTCCGCAGAAGTGGTCGAGAACCTGCCGATGCGAGAAGCCGTCATGGAGGCCAGCGTACGGGTCAGAGAAGGCGGCTCCATCGCGAAGTCGCTTGAAACGAGCCGGCTGTTTCCGCCAATGATGATCCACCTCGTCGCGAGTGGCGAAGCCGGTGGCAAGCTGGAGGAAATGCTCACGCGTTCTGCCGTCGGCCAGGAACGCGAAGTGGACGGGCTGATCGCGGCCCTGCTGGGCATTCTCCAGCCGTTGCTGATTGTCGCTATGGGCGGAATCGTGTTGACCATCGTTCTCGCCATCCTGTTACCCATCTTCGAAATCAACAACCTGATCCAGTAACGTCGCTGTCATACAGCGGTTGGATGCTTCTCGCTGGAGCACGGCCTGTTTATGCGAAATCGCTTCTTGCACGGCCGTTTTTTTCACGGTATATCGTGAACTCGTAACTCAAGATTTTCGGCAATTTTTCGATACGCTGTTTATTGCAAGAGGGCAAAGCAATGACCGGTGACATTGGTGAAGTCTCGGAAGACGTTGAAGACCTCGAAGAAAACGAGGACTCCGAGGATCTTATGATCGAGGACGATGACGCGGTGGACGCCACATCGGAAATCAACGTCGACGAGATTGTCTCGAAGATCGACAAGCAGACTGACATTGAACGCCAGCGCGCAGTGCGTCGCCGGCTTGATGAGCTCAATGAACAGAAGCTTGCGTCGGAAGGCATCGACAGTACCTACAACATCAGTCTCGACGACGATTACTAGCCGCTGTAGCTAGTGAAAATCCCGGGATTTGGCCTGCAGGTCACCCAGCATGTCCGAGTGATCGAACAGGCGCTCGGCGATGACATGTATCACCTTGCCGTCTCGCTGTAATTCGCCCTGCACACCCAGCAGCCGCGAGTTCAACAACTCCTTGCGAAACTCATCGGCAATCCGCTTCCAGACGATCAGGTTCACGTAGCCGGTCTCGTCCTCCATCGTGACGAACGTGACACCACTCGCGGTGCCCGGCCGCTGTCGTGTTGTCACGATACCCGCAACATTCAATGCCACCCCGGTTTTCAGCCCGGTAAGAGACTCCGCGGTACGGTAGTCATAACGATCAAGCCGCGTGCGCAGCAGGCACAGGGGATGGCGCCGCAACGTCAGCCCGACACTCTGGTAGTCCGCAATGATGTCC
>CAZSIQ010000126.1:0-6935 GCA_964606915.1 uncultured Woeseiaceae bacterium
ATGAAACTCGTTACTGCGATCGTAAAGCCTTTCCGTCTCGATGATGTCCGCAGCGCCCTCGGCGAAGCCGGCATCAATGGCATGACCGTGACCGAGGTTAAGGGATTCGGCCGACAACGCGGCCATACGGAGCTCTACCGGGGCGCCGAGTACGTTGTGGATTTCCTGCCGAAGGCCAGGATCGAGGTTGCCGTTGCCGACGACCAGGTCGAACGAATCGTCGAAGTCATTATCGACGCCGCCAAGACAGGCAAGGTGGGTGACGGCAAGATCTTCGTCTCGCCGCTGGACAACGTATGGCGTATTCGTACCGGCGAAACCGGCGAAGGCGCTCTATAAGGGCCGCCAGGTAATCCCTTCGCCGCGACGGTAGTAGACCGCCACGGCCTTGCCGTAAATATCCCGTTCGGACACGAGCCCGAAAGCCCGGCCGTCCAGGCTGTTGCCGCGGTGATCGCCAACGGCCAGCAGCATGCCCTCCGGAACGGTTCCGGCGATGTCCGGACCACCGCCGCTGTCCAGCTTGAGCTCAGCGACGCGCGAGCCGAAACGTTCGAGATCGATTCCGTCTTCCAGCGAAGCGCCGTTGATGCGCAGCCGGCCGTCAACGATGAGCACGTCATCACCGCCGATAGCCACAATGCGCTTGATCAGCCGCTTGCCGTTCACCGGCGAATCAAAAATAACGATCTCGCCCCGCTCCACCGGATCCCCGTGAATGACGCGGCTCAGGGTAAACGGCAACCGCAGGCCGTGGGCGCGCTTGTCAACGACGACACGATCACCCACCTGCAGCGTGTGCTCCATCGAACCGCTGGGCACGTAGTAATGATCGGCGAGCGACGAACGTGCCGCGAGTACCAGGAGGATAAGGCCTGCCAGTGACAGGGCCTCACGAAACAGGCGCCTGCGGCGCGAAACGGTTTGCTCGGTCATGGGGTGTTCTGACCGTGCCCGGATCAAAAAGTTACATCGCCGCCACGAGGTACTGGTAAACCGCCCTGCCGAGCATAGCCCACAGCACAAAAGCCGCCAGCATGTAGACGATAAACCGCACATTGACGTTGTTGACGGTTGCGTGCACAAGACTGTGCACGGCCCTGCCGGCAACAAACGCCCAGGCGAGAATGACGTAGGGCTGATCGACGTTTCCCGTCACATAGAGGTAAAGGCACAGCGCGTAGAACAACACCGGCAGCTCGAACAGGTTGGTCAGGTTGAGGCCGGGATAGATGACGTCTTCCGGAAACACCCTGGCACCCTGCATCGGCGTCTTCAGGTCCCGCGTCCTGACCTTGTTGCGGATGATGAAGCTCAGTCGCTTGTGATACATCCAGGTCCAGACAAGCAAGGTCAAAACCATAAGGGCCAGCATCGGCCCGAAAATCGCGTTGTTCACTGTTGCATGGCAAACGCGTTGATCTTGTTGCCATCAAGGTCGCGGAAGTAGCCGCAGTAGAACTGTTCGCCGCGCGGACCGGCAGCGCCTTCGTCCATGGCACCAAGCTCAAGTGCCTTCGCATGCAGGCGATCAACGGTCGCAGTATCCGGCAGCGCCAATGAAATCATGACACCGTTGCCGACCGTCGCGGGGTTACCATCGCGGGGAATCGTCACTGCGAACGTCGGGACTTTCATGCTCGGCCCCCAGCCGACCGCGCTTTCGCTACTCCATACGCGACCGACGCCGATCGCGTCGAACAAGGCATCATAAAATGCAGCGGCAGCATCGAGATTATTGGTACCAACCATCGTGTAGGCAATCATGGCTTACTCCTTGTCGAGAACGGGTAGAAGAATCTCACGCCAGCGTTCGAGCTTCTGGCTGACGCTCAGTGAAGCATACGCCGGACTCGTGGAGGGCAGTGTCTCGCTGCGGACATGCTCAGGCGGTGTCGCGAACCGGCGAAACATGTCGGCCGCCTTCCTGCCGTTCAGGGCAACCAGTTGGATGCCCGGCTGTCGCTCGAAGACCGCGGCGAAGTCGTTGGCGACTGCGGTGTCCATCCGAATGGCCGAATCGAGACTCCCCGGCCGAACCGACCGGGCCAGCACGTCCCAGACCATGATGCCGCGACGCATCAGCGCTTCACAGCGTGCATCATAGTCTCCACTCGCACCCGCAAGCTCCGCCATGATCGGCCAGAATGCGTTGCGTGGGTGCGCGTAATACTGGTTGGCATCGATGGACGCCTGCCCCGGTAAGCTGCCGAGTACGAGTATGCGCGCGCCTCGCGACTCGATCGGCGGAAACCCCGAGGACGCGGCGTCAGACACGGCCTTCCAGGAAGGCCTTGCGTCTCGGCTCCGGCAGTTTCTCAATCGCGTACCGCAACATCGTTCTCGGCATGTGTGGGTAGTGGTCTTTCAGGAAGGCCTCTTCAACAGCGACGTCGCGCTTGCCGATCTCACGCAGCATCCAGCCGACCACTTTGTGTATCAGGTCGTGCTCATCGTCACGAAGCATTCGTGCAAGCGCCAATGCGTCGTCAAAGTCGTCCCGTCGAATGAAGTAGTAGGTCGTCATCATTGCGATGCGCCGGTCCCAGAGCCCGTCAGAATTCGCAAGTTCATAGAGCAGCGTACGATCCCTGTCGAAAAGCCAGGGCCCGAGGATCTTGTGGCAGGAGGAATCGACCAGGTCCCAGTTGTTCACGAACGCGCGGTGCTCGAGATACACCGTCGCGATGTGGTCACGCCGCTCGCCTTTCGCCCGCTTGAATTGCTCGACCAAGACCAGCACGGCGAACATGCGTTCCTCGTGAACCGGCGAGCGCAGCAGCGATAAGACGTCCCGCTCGGGTAAATCGCGGTGATGCTTTACCAGGTCGCGGATTTTCGGAATACGGACCCCGATAAACCGGTCGCCCTCACCGTACTCACCGGGCCCGGTTTTGAAGAACCCGGCGGAATGCGCGGCGATGTCGGGGTCCGCAAGCGCCTGCAGCGCCTCCCGGATACCGGCTGCGGTCGCCATCCCGGCCTAGGCCACGCCCATCTGGATCAGGCGCTTCGCGAGCAACTCCATATCGCCGGCGTGGCGCTCCGATTTCATCGGGTCCATCGACGTGATGTTCACGGCTCGCAGCGTCTTGCGCAGCACCAGTCCGTCACGCACGTCGAAATCGATCACGTTCAGGCAACAGGTCTGCTGGTCGAACATCCCGAACGCACTGACGCCCAGGCCGGTAACCCACCCCAGCACGGCCGCATTGGTTCCGCCGTGCGCGAACACCGCCAGGTTGTGCCAACTGTCGTCGGCCACGATGTGTTCGATCTCGGCGGTCACTCTTGCGTAAAAGTCGCCGTAGCGTTCGCCGCCGAGGAACGTGGATTCAGGATCCTCGGCTCGCCAGTGCGAGAAAGCGACATCCGACACCGGGTCGTAACCACCGGACTGCTCGCCCTTGGCCGGCCGAATCTCCTCGAGCTCCGGGTGTACACCGATCGCCAAGCCCCGGTCTCCGAGCACCGTGGTCGCAGTCTCTTTCGTTCTCGGTAGACCCGAACATATGGCCTTGTCGATGGCTACGCCGGCAAACGCCTCGGCCAGGTGCGCCGCCTGCTCCCTGCCGCGCGGATTCAGCGGCACCGCATCCGGATCCTCCACCCAGCTGCCGTCCGGGTGCACATAGTCAACGGCGCCGTGACGAAACAGGTACAGCCTGCGACGGTCAGCACCGTCCAGTGCAGCACGCTTCACTCAATAGCCCCGTGCCGGATCGACGACGTTGAGCAGTCGGTCACCGGCGATATAGCGACGGATGTTCTCGATGGCCAGCACGGCGATACGCTGGCGATCGGCACCGGCCCACGCGATGTGCGGCGTGATCAGGACGTTATCCATTTGCCAGAGCGGATGATCAGCCGGCAGCGGCTCCGGGTCCGTCACATCGAGGCCTGCGCCGGCGACGCGCCCGTCATTGAGTGCGGCTATCAGGTCGTCCTGTACGACACTGCCGCCTCGGGCGACGTTGACGAAGATGACACCGGGTTTCACCGCATCGAAAAACTCGGCGTTGAACAGCCCGCGTGTCTTTTCCGTCAGCGGCAGTGCATTGACGATCACATCTGCCTCGCCAGCGAGCTCAAGAAGCTCGTCCGACAGCCCCACGTAATCGACGTAGTCCGGACCTTCACGCGAGCTGTTACGGGTACCGATCACGCGCATACCGAGCGCGTGAGCGCGCTTCGCTGTCTCCCTGCCGATGCCGCCGAGGCCCGCGACGAGCATTGTTTTGCCGTCGATGGTCTCGATGGAGTTGGCCCGCTCCCAGGGCGCGTCTTCCATCGCCTTGGCGTACTGCACGAGGTTGCGCGACAGGCTCAGCGTCATCGCAACAGCGTGTTCACCGATGGCCGGCGATGTCATCTTCTGACCGTTGGTCAGCAAAACGCTGCCATCGAGGATCCTGTCGGTCGACATGCAGCGCTCGGCACCGGCGCTGAAGATCTGTACCCAGCGCAGGCTGTCTGCCGACGAGACGATATCGTTGGAGCAGTAGCCCAACAGGATGTCGGCGTTATCGATCTGTTGCGACGCGTCGCTACGGCTTGCCGTCACAACCTCGACACCAGGAAACGCGGCGCGTATCGCATCGGCAATCGATGCCGGGGCCACAATCTTCTGCGGCTTACGCCATCCCGGGTGCTCGCTCACGGGTTCTCCGCCTTCGCGCAGACCGGCTTCGGCGATCAACTGTTCAATCGTGATATCAGCGCTGACAGGCGCGGAAACGACCAGCAAGGCCGCAAGAAATAATCGTTTCATGGTGGTGCCCCGTGAGTCCGGTGAGCCGCAGGATACGGCAGTCGCGTCGGGAGGGGCAATGCCCGCCGGCGGACGCCGGCGGGCTGCTGTCACTGTCCTGGCTGCTAGGCCGGGAAGAAGTCGATCGGCTTCTCGGTCGTAATCGGTTCCACGTCACGCGCTTCGAACTTGAAGCGCTTGATGCGCATAACCAGCTTACGCTCGAGCTCCGGGTCACCCAGTTCACTGGAAACAACTTCGCAGAACGTAACCGAACCGTCCGGCGCAATCGTCAGGCGAAGCACCAGCTTGCCTTCCAGCGTGGGGTCAACGCGCAGCGCGCGGTTGTACAGTGCGAAGATCGCGCCCTTGTTCTGGTCGAACACGAGTTCGATTTCTTCACGTGAACGTGACGCCTTGCCACTCGTGCCTGTGCGGCTCGCCGTGCCGCCGGCCGGCGCGAGGCCTGCCACCGGGCTTTCGACGCGAGTCGCAACGCGCTCAGCCAATCCGGCTCCGCCCGTGTTTCGGCTCATGTTCGCTGTGTTGATGCCACCTGATGCGGTACCGGCCTTCGACGTGATCATCGAACGCTCGTTACGCGCAGCTTCACCCACCGTCTGCGAAAGCTCGCGATTATCGGCGACGGTCTCGATCAGAGACTGGTCGACGAGGCTCGCCAGGTCTTCCTGGAACGGCATCAGTGCTGCCTGGGCCTGCTGCTTCGCTTCTTCACGAAGATCCGGCTCCGGCTCGGGTTCCGGCTCGGGCTCAACCTCGACGACCTGCTCCGGCTCGGGCTCGGTGACCGGGTCCGGCTCGGGATCATCGATCTCGGGCTCTTCCGGCTCCGGCTCAGGCTCCGGTTCTGGCGGCGGAGGCGGAGGCGGTTTCTTCTCGAGGAGAATCTGCGCGATGCGAGGCGGAATCTCTTCCACTTCATAGGGGTCCGGCTCAGGTACCGGAATGAACGGCCATACCAGTCCGAGGGTCAGCGTAACCAGGAAGATCGTGCCCAGAAGCTTCTGGAACTTCCTGTCCTGGTTCGCCTCCGACGTCCACGGCAGGTCGAACTCTCTGTAGAACGGTAAATCCACTACCTTCTCCTGCGTTTACGTCGGCTACCTTGCGGCCTGCAGTTCGTCGAGCTGGTCAGAGCTCTTCTGCAGTACAGCCAGTGAAATCTTGCCGTAGTCGGCCTGCGTCGCGGTCGCCATGACCTTCTTCAGCAGACGATACGGAATCTCCCGGTCACCCATGATCGTGACTTCGCGCTGCGTAATGTCGTCATTGGCTTCACGGCGCAGCACGCGGTCGTTCTGCGACTTCAGCGCTTCACGAACGGCCGGGATGTCGTTACCCGTAGCCGCCATGACTTCTGCGACGCTGGCCACGACGGCACCCTGCACGAGGATGTCTTCGTCCCCGATCATGATCACGACGGATTCGGAGGCTTTCTGCTCGGCGATCGACTCCGGCAACTGGATATCTTTCTGGTTCGGCAGTTCTTCCACGTCAGAGGAGTTAACGAGAAGGAAGAACACGAGAATCGTGAAGATATCCATCAGCGACACGAGGTTGAGACCACCATTCGCCTTGTTGCGCTTGTGGTGTTTCTCCATGCGAATGGCGCGTTTCGAAATAGCCATTATCCAGCACCTCCGTCGAGCACCGGCGCATCACCGATCGACTGGTTCGGGAACAGTTCCTTGCGAACAATGGCGCCGTCCTCGATGTCCTGCTTGACGCGGACCAGGTCCATGACCAGCACGATTGTCTCGTAGTCGATGTCCTGCTCCATCAGGATCGATGCATCCGTCTTCTCCGGATACTGCTCCTTGATTTCGGCAAGCTTGTCGCTGACAGCATCAAAGTCGTAGCCGTCCTCGGTGTTGTCGTAAATACCGAGGGCGCCCTGGTTACGATCGCCAACCTCGATCCGGTTCTCACGAACAGTGATTTCCAGCTGGAAAACCTGTTCGTCCTGCGGAGTCGCGGGCTCGGACGATTCACCCGGCAGGTACAATTCAAGTACCGCCAGTCGCGAGAACACCGCGGTGATCAGCAGGAACGGAACCAGGATCACCATCAGATTCATGAACGCCGTGATGTTGAGTTCGGCCGCGTCCGTATCTCTACGGCGGCCGCCTCTGCGGCTGCGAATCATGGTTACGCTCCGTTAGGG
>CAZSIQ010000127.1:0-6683 GCA_964606915.1 uncultured Woeseiaceae bacterium
AGGGAGCAGCAAGCACAGTGTGAGTGCCAGGTCTGTGAGTGCCAAGGACCCGTCTGAGAGGTCTGAGCAGTCAGGCAGTGGCTTTGACATGGGTGGTGCCTTTGAGGAGGATGCCTTTGACACTGGTTTGGAGGGCAGTGGCTTTGATAACTCAAGTGTTATTGAGAAAGTTAGCAAAGAGTGGGGAAGCATTGATCCGCTATGGTATATTGATGAACCCTCAAAGAATGCTGAATCTGTTTCTACAAATGAAGGCCAAGATCCTTCCACTGGTCAAGACATGTTTGGCTACAAAGATCCTTTTGAAGAGTCATTGTTGCTGGATGAGAGATGCATGTCACAGCACTCTTCAAGGAGTGAGCAAATAAGCACTGGTGACAAGGAAATATCGGAGGAATCAGAATCTTCTTTTGAGCAATCTGGATCTGTTTCTGAGCATTTCACCTATGAAGTAGATGCTATTGGTTCCCTTGACCATTCCAGTGCATATTCAGAGAGTAGTGCTTTGCAAAGTATTAATGGAGTTGGCAGTTCAGATCAATCTCAATCTGTCACAGAAGATCAAGCTTCAAATGAGTGGTACATGGAAGAACCATCCAAGCACTCTCAGTCAACCAGTGGACAAGATAGTTCTGATTATCAAGACATATTTGGAGCCCCAGACCAATTTGGGTGCAATCCTCTTGGTGTGTCTGAAAGGGAGATAAGTGAGAAGTCAGAGTCTGGTGCAAGGCTTGAGATCCAGGATATTGGTGAAGTAACAGAGCCCATGGAGAAGCTTCAAACTGCCTCACTGCATTCCACTAGCAGTAAGATGAATGTGAATGTCAATGATGAAGCTGAGAAGTCAGACCCTGTCACAGATTTTGAAGTTCAAAGCACCACTGAAGAAGCTGCATATATGATGGAGACAGCACATCCTACCTCTCAGCACTCCACCAACAACGTGAAGAGTGCAGGTGCCAAGGACTTTCCTCAGCTTTCTGCTAATAGCAAGACAAGAATGAGTGGCAAAGATGTCCAGGAAACCTCTGAGGAATTGGATTCTGCAACTGGTGTGGGTATACAAAACACTGTTGAAGATGCTACAGACAACTCGGAGATTCCCAAAGACATATCTGAGCACTCCACCAGCAGTAAGAAGAGTGTGAATGAGAATTTTCCTGAGGAATTAGGACCAAAAACAAGCTTGGATGTCCAAGGCATGACTGAAGCAGCTGTAGAAGCTCATGAGGTCACCAGGGAAATCTCTTACCACTCCAGTAGAAAGAGAGTTGCAGGTGCTGAAGTCCAGGATATCCATGATACTGTGGATATTTCTGAAAAATCTGAATCAGCCTCTAGTCTGGCCATTCCGGATGTATTTGAACCTACACAAGCTGAATCTCAACACTCTGCTGGAAACCGTCGCCAGAAGGTATCTGATCCCAAAGAATCCGCCAATGCCGCGGTGTCCGTTTCAGTCTCCAAGTCAAGCGAGAACCAAGACGCAGCTCCTACCAAGACGAAAGAGGGAAAGAAGGCGAAGAAGGCAAAAGACAAGGACAACTCGTCTGGTGCCGTTTCGAAAAAGGAAGAAAGTCAGCACACAGCAAGATCGAGTGACACCGTCAAAGCCTGTGCCGTATGTCAAGCTACTACGGGAAAATCTGGAGCGAAGCTGTTGCGATGCTCGAAGTGCAAAAGTCGATGGTATTGCTCTAGAAAGTGCCAAAAGAAGGATTGGAAAACGCACAAAAAACCATGTGAACTGTACCTGCAACAGAAGAAGGCAGCCAGTGCTTGGAACGAGCTGCAAGATATCGTATCGAATGCATCAACCGCTGAAGCTACCGAAGCTTTTCATCGTGCAAACGATGAAATAAGCGAAATTTGGCGACAGGAGAAGCACTCGCCTGATAATGCACTGGTGCGAAATGAAGTAGAAACATCCACGGCGTTGGCATTCCAACAACAATCCGAGAAGAATGTCTCTGTCCAACAACTTGACTCGAAGCCGCCAGCAAATCTACCGAAAGAAAGAGTACCGGCTGTCGAACGTGCCGATACAATTGTTCCACCACAACTGACAACCATCGCAACCAAGAGTCATCCGGATAAAAGCTTGTTGGGTCCAGAAACGGCAAAATTGCAGTCGAACACCGGCAACAATCACTCGGAAAAGCACCCTGTTTTTCACTTTTACATCGAGCAACTTCCTCAGTTGTCTGCGTACCAAGTGGATGTTCAACCACGAAACAAAGCAGATGTAGACTTAATCAACGTGGAAAACTGGTCCGTACGTGTCTCGCATGAGAAGGAGCAGATGTCAATATTACATCTCTACAATACACAGGCGAAGCAAGAAATAGCTTTTCGATTGGAGGGACAAGTACGCGATTCTCTCGATTCAGTTTCTGTGCAAAGTGGAAAATTGTCGATGCGTATCTCGTTTGAGACTGACAGTGAAATATCGTTGCCGACAAAGGTATCTCAAACGGCGATCGTCAATCAGATTGTATGCTCAGGTTGTGGAGCGTTGCTTGTTAAAGCTGGCGACAATGCGGAGCCAGCGATTCAGAGAGTTCTGTCCTTGCCATCTGGTTTGTGGGACGACATGAGTGACTACTTGGTATGCTTTGAAGGTCAACCGAGTGTCGACTTCACCTCTTCATCTACAGCAGGGAGACGTAGTCTCGTGCTGGAGGATGATACTGTTTTGGTGTATCATCTTACTGATGTGACACCGAACGTTCAAGTACTCGCGATCCCTGGCTACGGCGAAGAAAAGGATGACACGTCCGCGGATATATCGCCTTCGCCAGCTCTTACTAGAGGAAATCGAAATTGGCGAGACAATGTTGGTGGTGCGACAGTGGCATGCAGCTGCTGCTGTCTTGCTATCGGTGTCGCGCCAGTTGAACTAGCCAACACTGTGCGACTATTCAAGCACCGCGTCGTCAATTCCGGTGGAGACCGGCTTACATCAACTCTCAAGTTCTGTGCGCATTCAATGATTCGCTATGCGGAGAGTAAAGCAGTTTTTTCCTTCCTTGTTCGACGACAAAGTCAACCACAGAAGGCGCTCATTTTACAGCTTGTCGGTTGGGATCGCAAAGCGGCATGCGACTACATAAATTTGGCTTCTTATGAGCTTGCATGGTCTCGACTAACCAAAGTGTTGTTCGAGGAACGCGACAATCTTCCAATTGATGTTCCCTTGACCTCGGATTTCTTGAAAACGCAGGGCGATTGGTGCTGCCCGCCTGGAAATATTGTTGTCCAGGCCGAACAGAAAGAAGCAAAGACTGATACAAAAGGCGACTTGCCAACGTCCTACGTGTCATTCTGGATTGATGATGAAGAATGGCAGTCTTTGAAGGATGATCTCCATAAAGATTCAAGAATTCTATCGAGAGAAATTGTGTCGGCCACTTTTATGGCAAAAACTGGGCGCTTACCGGATAGCACTTCCTTCTGCGGGCTCGCAGCAGTCTTTCTCGACCAAAACACGGCCGAAAGTGGTCAAATTTTAGGGGCCGTCTCTGGTGAGAACCAACCCGTTAAACATCAAATACCTCAAAACACTGCCCCTCTCGACGAGAGAAAGGTATCCGAGGGTGGTGAATTTAGCTCACAATTCGCAGTCGGCGGCACCAACAAGAGTGCGAGTGCTAAAGAAGTATTTGATCATGAAATTGCCAAGGCCGGATCTGATGTAAAAGAAGACGTTCTATCTGGTCAAACAAGCTCGCATCACTCGGAAAGCAAAGCTTTGAGAAATGACGACCCCGCCAAGACTGCGCAGCAGCATTCGCAACCTCTTGACAAAGAGGATGAGGATGAAACCGACATTGACGAGGAAGAAGAGGTGCGCAATACCTGGTTTATGGGAGAGCCCTCCACAATGTCAGAGTCTGTCGCCGGTGAACGCAAGGACATTTTTGAAAGTGATCGTTCCGAGTCCACGCGAAACGAGCAAGATCTTTCAGAATATGATTCGTACGCAACTGGTGACGATGAGGACCCATCCAGTTACACTGAAGACGGCTACGGTGATAGCACAACAAACTCTGGGAAAAGTGTAGAAGGTAGCCTCGCGGAATACTTGGATGCCATTGCCGAAGCTTCGTCCGTCTTTGAATGCAGCAGTAACTGGGATGGCAGCGCTTCTTGGGATGGTGAAGGCTCCGAAAAGAGCTCTCTGCAGTTATCCCTGGAAAACTCTATCCTGCAGAGATCGGCCCGAGTGATTATGGACGTCATTGGGGATTCCGACATTATGGAGGAAATCGAGACACTGGTGTTGCGCATCGCTCCGGAAGAGGTAAGACACCGGGTGATATGACATGGGACTTTTGTCATTGCATTCTTCGTGAATCAGAACAACTCATTGCCATTTCTTCACTCCACAGTTTTACAATATACCCGCAATGATGATGCAATTTGCCGGTCACGAGGAGGGTACGGTGTAGAGTCGTTTCTTGCGCTCTGTGATGCTATACAGCCTTTTGACTCACGGTCGAACGTTGAAATTGGCTTTTTTTCTACCCCCACAGAACTTTTGTATGCTTTGCGAAAAATTGCAAAAACTGGTACGGGCAATACCACTCTCAAGGCCGCGGTCAAACGACAGCGACCCAAACGTCTCAAAGAAAGTAAACCGAACGCGTCAGAGAATACATCCGACGGTGACAAACTTCATCTCGAAGCTTCCTTGAGCATCCAGGAGGAAGAAAACGACGACGACGACGAGTCGTCCTCAAAAGAGGATGAAGAAAGTGAGTCGCCCCATATTATTGGTGCCTGGGACGTGGACAGTACGAGTCAACACCAATCCGTCCAAGAAGAGGAGACCCATGCAAGGGATAAAGGTGACGACGTATTGAACCAAGCACACGACACAAAAGACGGCGCTGGTGGTGAAATTAGTTGGTTCCAAAAGTGGACGACGACTGTCAAGAAATCTGCCAAGTCTGACGACGATGTGAACGAAAGCGCCGAAGAAAACGAAAAGGACGACGACCAAAACTCGGGCAATGATGGTGATGATGATGGTGATGCCCCGGCCACCACTCCGGCCTTGAGTCTATTCCAGCGTGTCTGGGGATCTCGTCCCAACAAATAAGGCAAAAAAGGTGAACTTTTGTGGTATGTCGGTCGGCGGCCGACCACGTTGTTTGCCTTACATACGAGACAATATATATATATTTAGTATGTAAACATGTTAAAGCACCCACTTTTGAAGACACAGACGAGTTGTTGTTGTGAGTTGTTTGTTTCATCAGATACACAAATAAATGTTCTACTATCGTACTACCACTAGGAATTAAAATGAAAAAAGGTAGTAATGGACAGACCAACTATGCAGGGTTGTTGGCGGAGCGCGCCAGTGCAGAAGTGTGTACAGACTCAATATTAATCAAACGAGACGAGTACCAACCATATGATAGTGCGGACGTTTTTCCTGAACTAGGCCACCGCTTGCTTGGCCGCCACGGCCGCCTTGGACTTTTTCTCCTTGAAATCCTTGACGGCCGCCTTGATGGCGTCTTCGGCCAACATGCTGCAGTGCAATTTGACGGGTGGCAATTTGAGATGGGCGGCAATGTCGGCATTTTTGATGGCCAAGACATCCTCGACCGTCTTGCCCTTGACCCATTCCGTGGCGACACTGGAACTGGCAATGGCCGAACCGCAGCCAAAGGTTTTGAATTTGGATTCGGTAATGACCCCGTTTTCGTCCACCTTGATTTGTAGTTTCATGACATCACCGCAAGCGGGGGCACCGACGAGGCCCTGTGTGGAGTGATGAGAAGAAGAGACGTTGTGGGTGCATGAATAATGTATTCGAAAAGTATGGAGAGGAAACACAAAAAATGAAAGAGGTCAGTCACGGAGTTGAAGTCACGGTACAGTTTCTACGCGAGTTCTACGTGGCGGCGCGTCCCCCACGCGGAGGTCTTCTCGTTTGGGACCATGCCGTGTTTGCCATCCCATTTTTCGTTTCCTTTCATGAAATAACATGTCGAACATGCCACACGAGGATGTAGAAGCCTTTGGATAAGGCGTGCTTTGGTTTCTTTTCCTCCGTCACAAGAGCCGGCTCTGGTCCACCCAACCAATAAATAATTTTGCGTGACACCACCACCACACACGACAACCGTTCTATGCACGTACCGTTCCGACGTTATCGTCGTTCTTATCAAAGGATCCCACGTTACGGGGATTCTCGTAGTGTTCACTGTCGCAGTAGAAGGATGTGATGGATAGCGTGAGTGAGAGAGAAAGCGGCAAACATCAAACCATACATACATCCATACATACATCCACACCGCGACACACTTACACAATGTTTTCGTGGTAGAGACGTACGGCTCCCACGGCGGGGCGAACGGCCGTGCGAGCAGCCACTAGACGAGCAGATCGAGCGAGCATTGTTGTCAAGCAATAATAGGGTAATGGTAGGTATGGTCGTAGGTGTATGGCCACAACAAACAACAACCTCAAGACCAGTTCTGTGATTAAATGCAACGAGCGCTGCGGCCGCTCCCGAGGTTCGATGCGCTGACGTCAGCACGAATCCTCGCGGCAGACGTACATATGCAGAAGTATGTGAAAAAATATGGTAGTAGTATCGGGTAAGGCAGTAGCCGGAATCGGCTATGATTTTCTTCCCCGGCATGGCAAGCATCTTCGTTTTG
>CAZSIQ010000128.1:0-6514 GCA_964606915.1 uncultured Woeseiaceae bacterium
AATCGCGGGCGCGCCTGGGACAACGACGTCGGCTGGCGTATCGACTACCAGGTCGTGACGCCGAAGCTCAGGGACGTCGTGCGACTGGCCGAGGTGTATCGCGACGAGCGTTTTTCCGATCACGCGCCACTGACGATGGACTACGACTGGACGCATGACTGACACCTCAGCCGTAGTCGACGAGAAGAAGCCCTGGCGGTGGTACCTGCAGGAGAAGATCGTCGTGATCTTTTTCCTGGGCTTCTCCGGCGGACTGCCGTTTCCGCTGGTCTACGCGACGCTGACCTTCTGGCTGAACGAGGCCGGCATCCAGAAAAGTACGATCGGCGCGTTTGCGTGGATCGGCCTCGCGTATGCGCTCAAATTCCTCTGGTCACCGCTGGTCGACCGACTGCAGCTACCGTTCCTGACCCGCTGGCTGGGCAGGCGGCGCGCGTGGTTGTTGCTGTCGCAGTTGTTGATTGTGGCGAGCCTGGTTGTGCTGTCACTCATCGATCCGGCGCAGGCGATCACGGCTTTCGCACTCGTCGCGCTGGCGGTCGCTGTGTCGTCGGCGACGCAGGATATGGCGATCGACGCCTATCGCATCGAATGCGCACCGGACGAGATGCAGGGGCTGCTGGCCGCGTCCTACCAATACGGTTACCGCATCGCGATTATCGTCGGCGGCGCGGGCGCGCTGTATGTCGCCGACTTCATGTCATGGACGATTGCCTACCAGGTCATGGCGGTCTGCATGGGCCTCGGCCTGATCACGACTTTGCTGGCCAAGGAGCCGCCGGTACCGCAGACCGCAAACGTCGAGGAGCGTATTTTCGACGACGGGTTCTTCCGCTGGTTCGGCCACTCGGTGGTCGGGCCGTTCGCCGATTTTTTCAAACGCTACGGTTCGTTCGCGATGATCATGTTGCTGTTCATCGCGCTGTACCGGATCAGCGATTACGTGCTCGGCATCATGGCGAATCCTTTCTACGACGACATCGGCTTCACCAAGTCGCAGGTTGCGAGCGTTGCCAAGCTCTACGGCCTGTGGGTTGCCCTGATCGGCATCGCCGGTGGCGGTCTCGCGATCGTCAAGCTGGGCGCTGCCCGATCACTGATCCTCTCCGCAACGCTGATCGCGCTGACCAACCTGTTCTTCGTTTACCTGGCATCGGTCGGACCGGACCTGGTGGCCCTGACGATCACGATCAGCTTTGACAATTTCGCGCAGGGCTTTTCCGGCACCGTGTTTATCGCGTACCTGTCGAGCCTGACAAATATCTCGTTTACCGCAACGCAGTACGCGTTGTTCAGCTCGCTGTCGGTGTTTGTCGGCAAGTTCGTGGCCGGCTTCTCCGGCGTTATCCAGGAGCTGCTTGGTTATGAGTGGTTCTTTGTCTACGCAGCCGCTACCGGCGTGCCGTCGATCATCCTCGCGATTATCGTCGTTCGCTTCACACCGAGGCTAAAGCGTGAAGACGGTTAGCGTTGGTCCGCTCGAGGACATCGACGATCCTGGCTGCCAGGAGTTTCGCATCGGTGACGGGGACTGGCCGTTCAAGGGTTTTGTCGTGCGTCGCGGTGACAACGTGTACGCCTACCAGAATTTCTGTGCGCACGCCGGGCACCCGCTGAACTGGAGTGAGAACCGGTTCCTGACACCGAAGAAGGACGCGATCATATGCGCATCGCACGGCGCGACCTTTGAGATTGACAGCGGATTGTGTGTGGCCGGGCCTTGCGTGGGGAAAAGCCTGCGGCCCGTGGCGGTCGAGGTGACCGACGGTGTTGTCTTCGTGACCGGCCCCGAGGGGCAGTGAGTGCTAGGTTAGCTGGCTCTCCATCAGGTCCAGGAACGCCAGTGCGTCCTGGTAGCCGGTCGGGATTTCGATGTCGGCCTTGCCGTCGTAGTCCTGCGGATCCATGTCCACCGAACCTGACCAGTCTTCCGGCGCGCTGATTTCCGTGAGCAAGAGCTCCGGCCACGCCTCCAGGTCAATTTCGTCGATGGTGCCGTCGAACTGCTGCAACTCCACGGTTCCCGCCTGCTCGTCGAGTGCGACGACCTCGAACAGCGTGCCGTTCGGACGGGAGAACCACTGGCCGATAACTGGGTACACAAGACCCATGACAGAACTCCTCTCAAAGCGCCTGTACTACTACTTATAGAGGAGGAATCCGGCTCCGCAAGCCGAATAGGTAGATTCAACGACGCAGGAAGCGCCAGTCGACGATTCGGTGTCCCTTGCGCAGGCCGCGACGCTCAAATTTTGTGACCGGCCGGTCAATCGGTGCATCGCCGTCATGCTCACGTCGTGCATCGAGTTCGAACAGTTCAGAACCCTCGAACAGTTCGTCGATGTGCTCGGCGTAATTTGCCCAGTCGGTCGCAATATGCAGGTTCGCGTGATCGCTCATACGGCTGTGCACGAGCGTGAGAAACGTGTCTTTGAGGATGCGTCGCTTGTGATGTCGCTTCTTCGGCCATGGGTCCGGGAAGTAGAGGTTCAGGCGTTGAATACTGCCTGGCTGAAGCTGGTGTTCCAGCACCTCGATGGCGTCGTGCGAGATCAGACGAAGATTGGCAATCCCGGCCTCACGTGCCGCGATCAGGCAGTGGCCGATACCCGGCTCATGCACCTCGATACCGAGGTAGTTGTTTTGCGGCGAATCGGCCGCCAGCTGCACGAGCGTGTCGCCGTTGCCAAAGCCGATTTCGACCGTCAGCGGTGCATGCCGGCCAAACGTCGCTTCGAGGTCCAGTGCGGAATCCGTGTACTCCACGCCCATCGCCGGCCAGAGTTCGTCGATAGCGCGTTGCTGCGACTCCGTCAGTCGACCGGCGCGACGCACGTAACTGCGAATCGCGCGATGAAACCGTTCCTCGTTCATGACTGTTCCGGCGGCTCGGATGCGAAGCGGATGTTGCTGGCGAGTTCAGGCCGACGTCCGACTACGCCTGCATATTCTTCACGAATACGCGCCAGGTCCTCGTCGGGGTCGCCTGTCATTTTCAGCGTGGCACCAAGGCCGATCCTGCGGTGACCGAAGTCGAGAAAAGCGAGGGTGACGGGAACGTCAGCCTGCAGCGCGATGCGATAGAAGCCATTCTTCCAGTGGTCTCGTTTGCTGCGCGTGCCTTCCGGCG
Source organism: uncultured Woeseiaceae bacterium (assembly GCA_964606915.1). Lineage (GTDB taxonomy): Bacteria > Pseudomonadota > Gammaproteobacteria > Steroidobacterales > Woeseiaceae > UBA1847. Next base: position 3,131 of record CAZSIQ010000128.1, read on the forward strand.
CGAGTGCAAACAGCATCGGCTCGCCTTTCGCGAGCAGGTCGACCGCCTGTTGCACGGCGCCGCCGGCGTGGGCACGGTCGAGCGGGATGCCGCCCAGGGCGCGCAGCAGGTTGCCGAGTGGAAACCAGAACAGCGAGTGCTTGCCGAAAAAGCGGGCGTCGCTGAGCTTCAATGCGACCTTGCAGGTCAGGGCCCAGACCCCGTCCCAGTTCGACGTATGCGGGTACGCGATGATGACACCCTGCGGTTCCGACGGGCGCTCACCGATAATCGTCCAGCCGCCAAGCCGAAGGATCAGTCGTGCGATTCGGCTGAGCATCAGCTTCCCGGGCGGCCGAACCAGGCGGCGACGACGCCGAAGCCGAGCAAGCCGCCGGCCAGTAAGTGGTTTGCGCCCAGTCCGAAGACCAGGCTGGCCGAGAGGATGCCGGTCGCTGCCATGACCAGCCAGAATCGCTGGCGCCGCTGGCCGGCGAGTTCGGAGCGAATGTCTTTGATGGCCGGTGACTCGACGTCGAGCTTCAGGTCACCCGTCGCTGCCTGTTCGGCGATCTGTCGTGCCGCCACCGGGAAGTGGCGTAGCGCCTGGCGGATCTGCGGCAGGTTGACCCGGAGGTCGTCGACGATCGCTCGCGGACCGACCTGCTCGTCCATCCATTTTTTCAGCACCGGACGTGCCGTCTTCCAGAGATCCAGTCTTGGATACAGGTCGCGACCCAGCCCTTCGATATTGAACAGCGTTTTCTGCAGCAGCACGAGCTGCGGCTGGATTTCAACCTCGAAGCGCTGCGCGACGCGGAACAGGCGCATCAGCACCTGGGCGAAGGAGATTTCTTCCAGCGGCTTGTTGAACACCGGTTCACAGACGGTGCGCACTGCGGCTTCGAGCTGGTCGATGCGCGTGCCCTCGGGTACCCAGCCAGAGTCGATGTGCAGTTTCGCGATCGCGTGGTAGTCACGGTCGAAGAATGCGAGGAAGTTGGCGGCCAGGTATTCCTTGTCCTCCGGATTCAGCGAGCCAACGATGCCGAAATCGACGGCGGCGTATTTCGGTCGCTCCGGATCGTCGACCATGACGAAGATATTGCCCGGGTGCATGTCGGCGTGGAAGAAGTTGTGCCGGAAGACCTGGGTAAAAAAGATCTCGACGCCGTTCTCGGCCAGTACCTGGAAGTTGGTGCCCAGTTCTCGCAGCTTGTCCAGGTCGCTGATCTGGATGCCGTAGATGCGCTCCTGCACCATGACCTCGGGCCGGCAGTAGTCCCAGTAGACGGCCGGCGCGTAGAGCAGGTGGCTGCCTTCGAAATTGCGTTTGAGCTGGGCCGTGTTGGCCGCCTCGCGCATCAGGTCAAGCTCGTCGGTAATCGTCTGCTCGTACTCGGCGACCACCTCAACAGGCTTCAGTCGTTTGCCCAGCGACCAGTACCTGGCCGCCAGATCCGCAATCGCGCGCATCACCTCGAGGTCACGTTCGATTTTCTCTTCGACGCCGGGCCGGAGGACCTTGGCGACGACCTCGGTGCCGTCTTTTAACTGGGCGCTGTGCACCTGCGCGATCGAGGCGGCGGCCAGCGGTTCGCGGTCGAAGCGCGCGAAGACTTCGTCGACCGACTGCTCGTAAGCGTCCTCGATGATCTTGATCGCTTGCTCAGACGGAAATGGCGGAACCTCGTCCTGCAGCTTGGCCAGCTCGTCGGCAATGTCCGGCGGCAGCAGGTCGCGACGCGTCGACAGCGCCTGCCCGAACTTGACGAAGATCGGCCCGAGCTCCTCGAGCGCGAGGCGGATGCGTTCGCCGAGCGGTGCGTCCTTGTCGCGCCGTCGCGGGGCCAGGATAAACAGGAAGCGCAGCGGACGTAGCAGGTGAGCTTCCTTGATCACGTCGTCGAGCCCGTACTTCACGAGGACGCGCTGGATGCCGATGAGCCGAAGCAGGGTGCGGCGCGACATCATGCCTCTTGCTCCTCGAGCTGTTCGAGCCGCGCTTCAAGACGATCAACATCATCTCGCAGCTTGCCAACGGCCTTGCCGAAGCGTTCGACCTCGTAGCGCGACGGTACATCACCGCTCTCTTCCTGCAGGTACTCGCGCAGGTTGCCGGTCATCGTGTCGCGCGCATCGCGGCCCCATTCACCGACACCGCGAGCAAGGTTGCCGAGCTGGTTGGCCGCTTCGTCGCCGATGATCCTCGACAACTCCTCTTCCGGGTCCGGCTTCGCGAACGCCAGCAGTTTCTGGAAGGCCTGTACGGTCGCAATGTCACCTTCGAGCTGGATATCGCCGCGACGAATGGCGTCGGGATCACCGCTGGTGGCCAGTCGGACGAGCCCGGGGATCGATCCAACGACCCGGGCGTCGGCCTCCTTCGGCGCGTCGCTGACCAGCGAAACAAGCTCGTTGCTAAAGACAAAGTACACGGCCAGCGTGGTGTCCCTGACCGAGATGCCGACGACGTGGTCATCGAGCTCCCGGCACAGTTCCTGTGCCGTCAGCGAATCCTGGATGCTGCGATTGAGCAGCCGCGCCACCGGGCGCATCAGTGCGTCGAGGACGTCCATCGCTGTCTAGACTTTGTAACCCATGTGCAGCGCCACGATACCCGCCGAGAAATTCCGGTAGCGGCAGCGTTCGAAGCCGGCGTCCTGCATCATCGACTTCAGTGTCTCCTGGTCCGGGTGCTTGCGGATGGACTCAGCGAGATACTGGTAACTGTCGGCGTCCTTCGCGACCAGCTTGCCGAGCATCGGCAATACGCGGAAGGAGTACAGGTCGTAGGCCGGCTTCACGGCCTCTGCCGGCTGTGAGAATTCGAGGACCAGGCATTTGCCGCCGGGTTTCAGTACCCGGTACATCGACCGCAGCGCGGCGTCCTTGTCGGTGACGTTTCGAAGACCGAAGGCGATCGTAAGGCGGTCAAAGTGATTGTCTTCGAACGGCAGGTTTTCGGCATCGACCTGGGCGATATCGACGTGGCCGACGACGCCGGCATCGACGACACGTCGACGCCCCTGTTCGAGCATGGCGGCGTTGATATCGGCCAGCACGACACGGCCCGAATCACCAACCTGCTTTGCGAACTCGATAGCCAGGTCGCCGGTACCGCCGGCGAGATCGAGCACGCGGTGGCCCGGGCGAACGCCGGCTTCACCGATCGTTGCTCGCTTCCACAGCCGATGCAGCCCCGCAGACATCAGGTCGTTCATGACGTCGTAGTTATCGGCGACGGAGTCGAAAACACCGCGAACGAGGCCGGCCTTCTCGGTGGCGTCCACGTCCTTGAAGCCAAAGTGAGTTGTCTTGTCCATGCCCGGCTGGCTTGAGTTCAGGATCGGCGAGGATACCCCGCGGCTTCGAGCCGGTCGAGATAATCGCGCCACTTCGCAT
>CAZSIQ010000129.1:0-6372 GCA_964606915.1 uncultured Woeseiaceae bacterium
GGACCACAAAACACCCTGTTCGGCCTGAACACCACGGGCGGTGCGGTTAACTACATCAGCAAAAAGCCGGAGGTCGGTGGTGGCTCGAGCGGCAATGCACGCATCTTCCTCGGCAGCAATGACCGAGTCGAGATCGAACTGGCATCGGGCTTCGAGCTGTCCGATACGATGGCGGCACGATTCGCGCTGCAGAGTATTACCGATGACGGCGCCTTCAAATCGATCGCCAACGGCCGCAGCTACGGCGATGACGAGTCGATTGCCGGCCGTGGCACGATCGTGTGGAAACCTAACGACCGGGCGAGCGTGACCTTCAATGTTCACGCTTTGTCATCGAAGAACAACAGCACCGCCATTCGGGCAACAGGCAGCCGGTCGCCGGACGGATCCGGAGGGTTTTGCACAGAATTCCCGATCTCAGGCACGATCGACTTCGAAGCCGATACGGACTGCCTCAGCCGAGACGGCGGCGGCTCGGGTGAAGCTGCCGCCGACCCGTCGACCGGCGACTGGGAAACTACAGCGCAGAACTTCGGTTTCGAGGAGGTCGATACCCAGGGCTTCTACCTGAAGTTTGACTACGAGCTAGATTGGGCGACCTTCAATTCCATTACCTCCTGGGACAACCTGGATTTCAGGAACGCCAATGACAACGACGGCAACTCCGCACTCGGCCTGCACACCTTTCACCAGGACGATCGCGATACATTTCAGCAGGAATTTCGCCTGATCTCGGCGGACACAGAAGGCTTCCGCTGGATCGCCGGTATCTACATTCTTGACGAAAGTGCGGATTCCTACACCGGGCTCCGCGGCGCCCGACTGGCGTTCCGTAATGGTCTGCAGATTCCTAACATCCAGCTCGATCACAGCAAGGAAAACCTCGGCATCTACTTCCAGGGTGAATATGACATTGCCGACACCCTGACGCTGACGGCAGGTCTGCGATGGTCCGACGAGGAAATCAACGGCGACTACCTGCCTTCATCGCCAGTGGTCGCCGGTACACCCACGACAGACCTGTTTTTCCAGGAAGACGTCCAGGCGCTGGTGGCTGCACAGAACCCCGGCACACCGGAATTCGATTCAAACGGCTACGAGATTGCGCGGCAGATTTCGCAGGAGCTGACCAACGAGGACATCGGCTACACCGTCAAGCTGGACTGGGCTGTGACCGACACCTCTATGCTCTACCTGAGTGCATCGAAGGGCTTCAAGGGCTCCGCTCTCGACATCCGTCCGGTCTACGCCCTGGTGCCGTTGCCGAACGTCGTGTCCTCGCTGGAGGAAACACGTCTCGATCCTGAGTCGCTGGATGCTTACGAGATCGGCTACAAGGCCACCCTTATGGATGGTCGTGTGCAGCTGGATGCGGCGGCTTTCTGGTATGTCTACGAGGATCTGCAGCAGTTCGTCACCGCTCGCGGTATTCCCATTCTCGACAACGCACCGGAGTCGGAGATCAACGGCATCGATGCAAATATTCGATATGGCGGTGACAACGGACTGTTCCTGCAGGCGGGCATTTCTCTGCTGGATACCGAAGTCACTGATGCCACCGACAGCTCCTTCATTGAGGGTGCCGAGTTAGGCAATTCCCCGGACTTGTCCTTCAACATTCTTGCATCTCAGGAGTTTCAGCTCGAGAACGCGCTGTTGACCGTTACCGGTAATGTGTCTCACACCGGCGACCAGGTGAAGGTCACAGCAACGAGCGGTAACAGCAACGTGGTCGACCAACTCAGCCAGGACGCTTACACCTTGCTCAGCGGCAACATCAGCTACCGATTCGGTGATGAGGAGCAATACAACCTGTCTTTGTTTGGCCGCAACCTGACCGACGAGAAGTTCTGCGGCGCCATCCTGCTGAATGACGGCAACACTGTGCTGGGCCCAACGACAGATCCTGTCCGGTCTATTCATATGAGCGCGCTGTGCCGCGTCACCAACGCTTCCACGAGAACCTGGGGAGCATCGTTCAGCGTCGACTTCTGAATCGGGCGTACTTTCGCGGTGTCACCCCGGGGCACAGCTCTGCTCCGGGGTGATGCCTAAAACCAAGGTTTTTCCAAGGTTTCGAAACACGAGGAATTCCCCTTTGCGGCTTTTGCTTCCCTTGATCGTCTTGCTAACCGCCTGCACTCCGGATTCGGAGATCGACGTGGGTGATGCAAACACCAACGACGAGCGGCCAAACATCCTGCTGATCGTGGCCGACGATATGGGCTACTCGGATATCGGTGCGTACGGCGGCGAGATTGCCACGCCGAACCTCGATGACCTGGCGGCAAACGGACTGACACTGACGAATTTCTATACGGGTCCAACCTGCTCCGTCACACGCGCCATGTTGATCAGCGGCCAGGACAACCACATCGCCGGCCTGGGGAACATGGCGGAAACGCTCGCCGACAACCAACTCGGTCTGCCCGGTTACGAGGGCCACCTGAACGATCGTGTCGAGACGATCGCCGAAGTCCTTAAGTCGGCCGGCTACCAGACGTACATGGCCGGTAAGTGGCACCTCGGCATGCAGCCGGAGCAGTCACCCCATCGGCGAGGCTTTGATCAGACCTTTGCGCTGCTCTACGGCGGCGCCAGTCACTTCGCTGATATGACCGGTCCGGACAAGCACCGCGATCCGGCGCTGTACCGGGAGAACGGTCAGCTGGTGTCCGAGTTGCCGGAGGATTTCTTCTCAACCACGTTCTACACCGACAGGACTATCTCGCAGATTGATAGCGGCATCGACAGCGGGAAACCGTTCTTTGCGTTCTTGTCCTACACCGCACCTCACTGGCCGCTACAGGTGCCTGACTATTACCGCGACAAATACCAGGGCCGATACGACGCAGGATACGACGCGATTCGTTCGCAACGACTCGCCCAACAGAAGCGTCTGGGCCTGCTACCGGAAACGCTTGTGGAGCCGCCCCGGCCTGGGAACATTGAGGCCTGGGAAGAGCTTGATCCCGAGATGCGGGAGTTTCATGCACGCAACATGGAGCTCTACGCTGCCATGGTCGATCACATGGACATGAGCATCGGCCGGGTTATCGAGTTTCTGGACGACAGGGGTGAGCTCGATAACACGATCATCGTGTTTATGTCCGACAACGGTGCGGATCCCTGGGACTACGACCACTCTCCGCCCGCGGTCGGCCAGTACGCGAAGACGTTCGACAACTCACCGGAAAACCGCGGACGCGCAGGTTCGTTCGTCTTCTACGGCGCCCAATGGGCTCACGTGAGCAACACGCCATTTACACGGTACAAGGGCTCAAGCTACCAGGGCGGGATTCGCTCGCCACTGATCGTTCACTGGCCGGCCCGGGCGCCCGCGGGACGCGTCAGCGCGGCTTTAACATACGTCACCGACTTGTTTCCGACCTTTACCGACGCCGCCGGTGCCGAGGCCACAGCTTCGCCAGGGAGGAGCCTGGTACCGCTTGTGCTCGGAAAGACCGGGCACATTCGTGACGACTCGGAGACGATCGGTCTCGAAGTGTGGGGAAAGCGTGGCGTCGTAGGACAGCGTTACAAACTGGTCAGCTCCCCGAAGAAACCGCACGGGCAGGCGGACTGGGAGCTCTACGATCTGTGGGTCGATCCGTCTGAACAAAGGAACCTGGCAGCCGAACAGCCGGAAGTGCTCGCCAGGATGTTGCAGGCCTGGGAAAGCTACCAGGCGCAGTACAACGTGGTTCTTCCGGAAGGCGAATTCAAAGTTCGCCCTGTCGGCGAGATACCGGCAGAGTAGCGCAGGCCGTTCGTGAAACCTCTCGCCGCGGCAGTTGCACTCCTGATCATTGCGGCCTGCTCAAAGGGCGACGACCGAACGCAGTTCACCTCGACGTCCGCCGAGGCCGCAACATCGCGACCGAACATCCTGCTAATCATTGCGGATGACCTTGGCTACACCGATCTTGGTGCGTACGGCAGCGAGATCGATACCCCGTCAATCGACAGCCTCGCGAGGGACGGGATCCGTTTCACCTCGTTCTACGCTCACGCCAATTGTTCGCCGACTCGCGCGATGTTGTTTTCCGGAATGGACAGCCACCTCGCAGGCCTCGGGGCGATGAACGGCTTCGCCGGCCCCAACCAGCAGGGCCGACCCGGATACGAAGGCCATTTGAACCGTCGAACCGTGTCGCTGGCGCAGCTGCTCAACGACGCGGGATACGCAACCTTCATGGCTGGCAAGTGGCACTTGGGTGACACGCCTGACAGCTTGCCCGCGGCCCAGGGCTTCGATCGCTACTTCATCCAGGTACACGGAACTCCGCCCGGAGGGCACTTCAACCTGAATGGGCGTGAACCCGGCTCAAAGGGTGCTTACTACGAGGATGGTGAGGATCGCACGGGAACTGCTGTCGCGCCGGACTTCTTTTCCAGCAATTTCTATACCGACAAGCTGATTGAATACCTCGAATCGAGTAAACAGAGCACGGCTCCCTTCTTTGCATATCTGGCGTTTTCAGCGCCGCACATTCCGGTCCAGGCGCCGGATAGCCATATCGATCTGTACAGCGGTCGCTATGACGATGGCTACGATGTTCTCCGACAAACCCGATTGGACACCCTGAAACGCATGGGGCTGGTCGAACCCGATGCCGTGCTGGGAAAAGCTGCACCGAATGTCGAGCCCTGGGCGCAACTGGGTGAACAGGAAAAGCGTCGCTATGCACGACGTATGGAAGTCTACGCCGCGGCCATAGACAACCTCGATGACAATGTCGGACGACTCCTCGACTATTTGCAGGCGTCCGGACGACTCGACGATACGCTGGTCGTATTCCTGTCAGACAACGGCGCTGCCGGGTTTGATGGCTGGCAGAGCGAGGCTGGAATCAGGCGCTTCAACGCCGCCGACAACAGCATGGAGAACCTGGGCCGCGACGGCTCGATGATGTTCTATGGCCCGGGGTGGGCATCGGCCGGGAGCGCACCGTTCTATCTCTTCAAACGACATATGAGCGAGGGCGGAATCCGCGTCCCGTTCATTGTCAGCGGACCCGGCGTGGAGCAGCAAGGATCGATCAGCGAGGAACTGCTGACCGTACGAGACGTCGCACCGACCTTGCTCGAGATTGCCGGCACCCGCTATCCGGATGGCACCTACGACGGTCGCGAGATCCTGCTGCAGACCGGTGTTTCCTTTGCGGCGCAGCTGGCCGGCGATCGAAGCCAGGTTCACGAAAGCCATGAGGTGTTCGGTTGGGAACTCTTCGGGCGTCAAGGCGTGCGCAAAGGAGACTGGAAAGCACTGCGTGTCGAGCCTCCGTTCGGTTCCGGGCACTGGCAGTTGTTCAACCTGAAGACTGACCCCGGAGAATCCAACGACCTAGCGATGCAGAGACCGCAGATCCTGGCCGACATGACTGCCGCGTGGGACCAGTACGCGCGGGACAACAACGTGATCGTCAGCAACGGCCCGCTGGTGTTTCCCTGAGTTGGGCAAGGTCGCTACGCGAAATCAGAATTTGAGTGAGGGGTAAGCCATGAGAAATTTTCGTCGATGCCTGTTCGTTCTGCTGTTCTCGACGTGCGGCATGGCAAACGCACAGACCCAGGTGGATCCACAGACAGCGCTCCAGATGTTGCTGGGCCAGAACCTGCAATTTGAACGGAAGGTGGTCCAGCTCGCTGACAATGTGTTCACAGCCGTTGGATACCACGGCGCTAACACGTCCATGATCGTCGGGGACGACGGCGTGATTATCGTCGACACCCTGATGGGGCCAGCGAGTGCCGGTATCGCGTTCGAGGCGTTGCGTGAATTCAGCGACAAGCCGGTCAAGGCCATCATCTATACCCACAGTCACGGCGACCATACCGGCGGCGCCAGTGCGTTTGTCGGCGACGAGAACCCCGCGGTCTACGCAATGCAGGGGTTTGGTTCAGACTACGGTGGCGGCGAATACCTGCGACCGATCATGGCAGCGCGCGGGGCGCGCCAGTTTGGCCGGCGACTACCCGCTGAAGAATCGACCAACCGCGGCGTGGGCCCGACCAACACGGTGGACCACGATCGGGGCAAGGGCTTTCTTGCCCCAACCGTGTTGATTGACGTCGACGTCTTCAAGGTCGAAATCGCCGGCGTAGAGCTCGAGATGCACAAAGGTCCCGGCGAGACCGACGATGCCCTTTTTGTCTGGCTACCGCACCAGAAAGTGCTGTTTTCGGGCGACAACTTCTACCAGTCCTTTCCGAACTTGTACGCCATCCGCGGAACCGCCTACCGGGACGTCATGAAATGGTCGGCGAGCGTTGCAAGAATGGCGAGCTTCGAACCTGAGCACCTCGTCCCGGGACACACGATGCCGATCAGCGGCAAACGGGCAGCGACGTCTGCCCTGTCGAACTTCA
>CAZSIQ010000130.1:0-6122 GCA_964606915.1 uncultured Woeseiaceae bacterium
GATCAGTTTAGTAAAGCGAGGTAACAACATCTTCGATGCGCTCCGATTTCGCGTAGCGGGCCGGCATCAGCCCTGCGAGACGATCAAAACTCTTTTGCACCCACTCGTCGTAGACGCCATCCGGCGCACGATCGGCATTCACCTTGTAAAGGTCGATCGCTTTCTCTTCGAACGGGTAGGCCTGCTCTTCGAGCAGTAATTCGTATTCTTCAAGCGCCAGCTCATCGAGGTTGGTCGGCCGCTCGGAATTCATCAGGTCGCTGCTGAACACTTCGTAGACCTGGCCAAGCTGGAATGTCGCCGCCGTGGTCACCTCGGCAACGCCGTAATCCGCAGCATCCGTGTACACCTTGATGACTTCTTCCATCAGTGCACGCTTGAGCTTCAGGCTCTCAGCCAGCGGCTGCGTGAATTTCACGACCTCGAAGCGTTTGCGAACAGGCTCGGCCAGCTCAATCGATGCGGTTGCTGCGAGATAGCGAGTACGATCGGAACGCTGGCTGCCGGCACGCTTGTCGACGTCGACCAACTCACGCAGTCGTGCCATACGAAGCTGCTCGTCACCACTGGCCTCAGCCAGCTGCAACAGCCGGTAGCGCGCTTCGATGGACTCCGACAGCGGATCCGGGAAACGCTCAACAATGGTTTCAAGGAGGCGTCGCTCATCGTTCGCGGCCTGCGCTGTCTCGTAAAGTTCAGCGGCCTTCCACAACGCTTCGCGCTGGATGCCTTCATCGCTGGCCTCAGCAACGGCAATACGCTCAAACTCTTTCGCCGCCTCGACACCACGGCCTGACGACATGTAGGTCACAGCCAGCTTCTGCGTGACGTCATCCGCCAGCTCGCTGTCCGGGTAGTCACGGCGGTAGTCTTCGAGCACGGCCGACGCACGATCCCAGGCTTCGAGGTTAATCAGTGCTGCCGCTGCGTCGTACTCCGCCGTCGCGCGGATATCGGAATCCGGTACAACCTTGCCGAGGCGCAGGAAGTTGGCAACCGCGGCTTCGAGATCACCGCCGTTGCGCGCCATCTCACCCTGCTTGTAGATCGATGACGCGATGCGGTCCTTGATGTCCTGCTGGGCTTCCTCGTCATCAACCGGGGTGAAGTTGCGCAGGCTGTAGTAGGACTGTTCCGCCTCGGCAAACATCAGCGTGTCAAACTGTGAGTGTGCGATGACTGTCCACGCGGTGCGCGCCAGCTCCGGCTTCACCGGGGGTTGTTTGGCAACGACCAGCTCGCCGACCTTCATCGCGAGATCGAACTGCTCCTGCTTGAACAGGTCGTCGGCAACGCTGGTCAGGACGGCACCCGATTCCGGGTGCTCCGGATAGGTATCCGCGAAACGCAGGCCACTGTCGAGCGACTGCTGGTGCCAGGCAACTTTCGCATCACCCTCAAGCGTCGCCTCGTGCTCCTTGTAGGAAAGGATCGCGGCATAACCGGCTTCAGCCGACTTTTCGTGCTTCGGGTAGTCGTACGCCGTACGCTCATACTCTTCGGTCGCGCCGGCGAAGTCCTTGCTCTCGAACAGGATCTCGGCGAGCAGGAAGTTTGTGTTGGCTGTGTCCGGTTCGCCCGGGAAGTACGCGAGGTACTTGCGATACCAGCGCGCCGCTTCCTGGTAATCGGTGATCGCACCCTTTTCCTGCGCTTCGGCGTGATAGTACTGGGCAAGATCGTTGAGGTTGTCTTTCAGGTGGCCGGCAACCGCGGTGTTTTCCTCGCGCGGGTTTCGCACCCAGAACTCGCCGTCCATGCCGTAGCGATCAACGAAGTCCTTCTTGCCATCCAGCACCAGCGACGGGAAACCACCGAGCTTGTAGGACTCAATGACGTCCACCTGCATCAGCGGCGCTTTCGGATGGTAAGGATCGATAGCGACGAACGCCTCGTAGCTCTTGGCCGCATCCACGAAGCGCTGTTGGTCCAGGTACAGGTCACCGAGATTACGGTAGATCACGTGACTGTAGGTCGGGCGACCGCGACTATCGAGAAACTCGGTAATGCTGTCCGGACCTGCCATGTAGGAGAAGCTGATGCTCAGGACGCGGAAGGTATCTTCGACCAGCTCCTGTTCACCACGCGACAGGTCAGTCAGCATTGACTCACCGTCTTTCAGCTCAAGATCGCCGATCTTCCTGTCGAGCAGGGTGAAGAACGGCTGCAGGCTGTCTTCATGCCATGCGAGCTTGAACTGCGACCAGCCGAGCTTGTACAGCGACTGTTCGTAGAAGCGTGACGTCTCGCCGTACTCGACAACGGATGAGTAAGCCATTTCCGAATCGTTGTATTTCTTACGCAGGAACAGCATCTCGCCGCGACGGAACTGCACCTCGTCAATCAGCGGCGTGTCCGGGTAGACCTGCACCAGCTCGTTCAGTGCGGCCAGCGCCTCATCGGTGCGCCCACCGACTTCGTAGGCACGCGCCAGCTGGTAGAGCACGGTGTCGTTGCGTCGGTAATCCGGATACGCCTCGAGCAGCTTCTGGTAGAGGCCGACCGCGTTGTCGTACGCCTCTTCCTCCAGTGCGTCGACATTCTCCTGCAGCTGCGCAGCTTCGGTTGCTTCAAGCTCCAGGTCACCCAGGCGACGCATCGCCTCGGCACGCAAAATGGGATCGTCAGATACAAGATCCAGGAACACGCGATAACTCTCGCGCGCCAGGTCCGAGCTCTGCAGGATCACGCGGCTCTTCTTGATCTCGACGGATTTCTTTTCGAGGCTTTTGATGGTGTCGCGCTTCTTGACGTCAGCAAATGACGCCAACGGCAGCGAGACCAACAGAACAAACAGTAACGCACGCAACATCACGGGACGTTCTCCCCGACCGTTGCGGCACGGTCATAGATCGCCGCCAGCGCGAATCGCGCCTGCACCGTGTAGATGTCGAGGCGCTCTTTCTGCGCCTGCAACTCACCCACGGCGATCGACTGCAGGAATGCGCGCTGCTCTGCCATGGCATCGGCGACGCGCAGTTTCATACCGCGAATTCGCGGCTCCAGGCCGTAGACCCGCTCACCGAAAGCGTCGAACTCCAGCGGCTGCTCACGCATTGAATCGTCCACCTTGCGACGCGCACGCTGCGTCTGGACCAGCGCTTCGCCCGTCTGGCGAAGATCACGACGAATACGCCACAGGCGATCCTTGAAATCGCGTTCCAGGTTCCACTGCAGGGCGCCCTTTAAGAGCCCGATCTTGCGGCGCACCTCTTCAGCTTCCGGGATATCGGCCTTGAGCGCCGGGTTGGCTTCGTAGCCGGTAATTTCACCCCACAGCTGGAACTCGTATTTGTTCGCAAGCGCCAGCCAGTCGCCGTTGCGCTCAATGTCATTCAGCAACGCGTCGTATTCGAGCTTGCGATTGATCAGTGCTTCAATGTCGGCACGATCCAGCGCATCCATTGTTCGCGGCAGCCGCTCCTGGTAGGCCGTGCGACGCGTCTCAAGCATGTTGGCGTAGACCTCGATGTTGTCTTCCCAGCTCTCGAGGTTGCGATACAGGTAATTCAGGTCACGGTAGCTCTTCAGCCCTTCCTGGAATTCATGCGTGGCCAGCAGGTGGAACAGGTAGCGGGCTTCCGGTCCCTGCGGCAGTTCCTGCATCTGCCAGTACCAGCCGGTGCTGTCGAGCGGGTCATTCTTGACGAACGTATCGAAAAACTCACCGGACTCGAGATGCCCGATCGTCGTATCGATGCGATTGCTTTCTTCGTAGAACGCTTCGATCGCGTTCAGGTAGTGATCAGCGGCCTGGCTGACGCTGTCGAGCTGAGCCAGTGCATACGGAATCGCGAGCATGGATTCCTGCACAGCCGGGTCCAGCAGATCGCGGCTGCGCAGTTCCATCCACGGAACCAGCGCGCGGTCGAAGCGCTCTTCCTCGGCATCCGCCCAGCCGACGCCCAGCAGCGCCTTGTTGGAGAACGGACCTTCGAGACGTACGCGCTGCAGCGGCGCCTTGGCGGCATCCGGCTGCTTGTCCTGCAGCAGCGCGTAACCCAGTGCGAGGTTCGCCTTGTCACGCAGCGAGGTCAGCTCCTCGTTGAAGGGGTTCATGTCGCCGAGGTCGTTAAGGATGCGCTTGGCCTCGTCCAGCTGGCCGTTGCGCACCAGTGCCACACCGAGGTTGAAGCGTGCGTAACTGGCCCACTCTGTGCGGCCCTTCCAGTCGTCGAGCATGGCGACCGCGCCGCCGTAGTCGCCACTGTCGATCAGCAACTGCGCGTTCAGCATGTTCGCTTCACGCTGGAGGTTCCTCGGCAGCTCCTTGCTGTCGATCTTGCCGAGCGCCTTCTTTGACTCTTCGAGATAGCCGCGCTGGAACCAGATCTTCGCGAGGAAGAACCAGGTCCGGTTACGGATGTCGTCATCGACATTGTCGGCCAGCAGTCGCTCGAAAATCTCTGCCGCTTCCAGGTGATGCCCGTAAGACAGGAACATGCCACCCAGCAACAGTTCGGCATCGTCAACATGGTTGCCGACCTGCTGGCGGTTCTGCGCTGCCAGCAGTTTTACGATCGCCGGGAAGTAGTCGTCCTGGTAGAAGTGGAACAGGACCTCACCGTAGTGGGCGTCCTGAACCACGATCGGGTCACGATCCTTGTCGGCCTCGGCGAGACCGGGAAGGACGGTGAGCAGGAAGACTGCCAGCAGGAGTGAAACGCGTCGGGTCAAGGATTACTCCCATTCCTTGATGTCAAACTCCGGCTGCTGCTTGGAGACACGATCAGTGATCGACAACTCCATGTACTTCGCGCCGATGCCCTTGTCGAAACGCAGCGTCGCACCGCGCTTGTAGTCGCGCGTGTGCGGGCCCTTGCCGGTGAATACGGCAACCAGCTCGTGCTCACCGGTCTTCAGGTTCGCCATGTGCACACGATGCACACCGCCGCGAAGCAGCGCACCAACCTCGCGTTCGGTGTAGAGGTAGTTGGCGACTTCCTTGCCGTTGATCTTCAGGCTGATGGAATCGAGGGCGAAATACTCGCCAACGTCCATCGAGATGAAGAAAGCGACCTGCGAGTTCGCCGGGAACAGCAGCTCCTCCTCGAGCAGGAAGAGGTCACGGTTGAGGTCAAGGACCTCTTTTTTCAGTGACTGAACATCCTTGTCGAGTTCGCGAAAACGGTCACGCGACGCCGCCTCGGCATCTTCCATGGCAACCACGTCAGATAGCAGGGTCTCGCCATCCACAGTCGCGTCTTCCTGGGCCCATGCCAGGCCGGAAAGCAGCAGTAGAAAAAGGACACGTATGCTGTTCACACTCATTCTCCAGAAAAACAAACGGCCCCGCATTCGCGGGGCCGGTCGTTGCTATTACTCACGCAGCAGGGCACGAACTTCCGAGAGGTACTTCTCTTCGTAGCCCGGCTTGTAGCCGTGGTGTACGTGGCGAACGCTGCCTTCACGATCGAGAATGACCGTAACCGGCATGGCGTTAACCTCGTAGAGCTTGCTGACATCCTTCGTGGAATCGAACAGCACGGGGAACGTCACACCCAGCTCCTGCGCCATCGACATTGCACGACGCGGGTCGTCGTCGATGTTGACGCCGAGCAGCGTGAAACCGACGCGCTCGTAGCGCGAGAACAGTTCCTCAAGCAGCGGCATCTCCTGGCGGCACGGCGCACACCACGTCGCCCAGAAGTTGATCATGACCACTTCGCCGCGGTGCTCCGACAGGCGAATATTCGCGCCTGAGTTGCTCTTAAGGGCGAAATCGGGGGCTGTCTTGCCCGCGAGGGTTCCGGACGATGCCAGGCTGCCTGCAGCCAGCATCGTGAAAATCACGCCTACTAGAATCTTTCTCATTTTCTTCCATCCTTTCCTTGATTTGTTACCAGCTGGACATCGTCCATTTCGGCCGGGCAAAAGTCCCGAGCCGGCCCTGCTGGCGAAAGTCACGCAGAGTCCACGGCAGAATAGTGTCAGTCAGCCGCGAAACTGGCCGTGACTATCGTCACAAATGGCCGTTATTGCCTGAACATAATTTGTGGGCGGAATCGGGGGACGCGGAGCCTGAAAAGCTGCCCGATCGCCCGTCACCGGCCGACAGAAGCTCGACGCAATCTCACCAGATTACGTTAAGTTGCTGTCTTTCCCGGGATTCTCGAACGAGG
>CAZSIQ010000131.1:0-6041 GCA_964606915.1 uncultured Woeseiaceae bacterium
GGGTGAGGGTAGTGGATCGGAGGTCATTCATCAATCCTTTTCCCCAGGGTTGGGCTTGGTCTGTGAGAAACATTGAAGACAAGTCAGTGAGACTTCAAGATTGCAATAGAAGCCATGTATGCCAAAAGCCCGGTTCAAGGGGTGGAAAGGAAGACGGGTCTTCGCCGTCGGAACTTGTGTCGATGATTCGACGGATCGTGGCCATGTCGGATGATGGTTGGAACGTCTTCGCCGCATCAATTTGGTGTGCTACAAGGCGACTCGATATCCGTGGTATCCTCTTGTCGAGACGCGCCAACTGCCGAATCCTGCAGTCACACGGAAACTTACCGAGATATACCTTGCCGGCGTCGGGGATTATTTCGGCATTGGAAAGCTTTCCCTTGGTGCTGTCCTCTTTGACCGAATCGGTCGGAAATTCTTCTTCTTTCGGCGGCATGATGGTGTTTCTGGAGTGGGCAAAGTGGAAGGAGTTCCGTATAGTTCCGATGGCTCGACAGCCAAACCCAAAATTATGAGAGAATAAGGGGGCGAAAGGAGGCTTGTACGCGCCGTTTTGTGAACGTCACCTCGACAACGCGGAAGCAGAACAGCTACCTGATAAATGTAAAAATTAGATTCGTCAGGGTATCCGGCGTAGTGATAAGCGATTCTTGTATTTGGGAAACAAATGCATCATAAGCGTCCATTGTAATGCCGGAAGATCGAGTCGACGTGTCCCAAAAAACATAATTACGCGCTGCACATTTGCCTATGCAGTTTTTCGACCGCCTCACACAACCCTCCTATCAGTGTGATGTGGTGCGGCATGGAGTAACATAAACGATTCTTCGATGCTAGGACCAATCTACGATTGACCAATGTATGGTACCATCCTAGTCTCACGGTGATCTGCCACCTTTTCAATTTTTTTCTATTGGATCTGCACTGCTTTGCTCTATTATTCACTTCACCGTGCTTCAGCCTAACTTGTGTTAGATACGCCTGTCCCATCCGTCGCATTGTACATACGTGACCTTAGAATAGTTCATTTTCGAGTTCAATTGCAACGAGATCAGAAGGAGCAAGACCCTTCGCCTCAATGATTACGAATCTAGTTCCAAAGTCACGCCAACGGGGTCTGCTCCAGGTCGGTGACGTCGTCGCTGGCATTCATGAGTACCGCGCCTTCTTCTGTTGCTGTTGGAAGGGCCAACTCTCTGGCAGCTTCGGAGGGAACGCCCTCATCATTAGCCTGGGTGCTGTGATTCCGACGGCGGTAGTAGTTCAATATATATAGGCTCAGAGGAAAGGCCGTCAACAGCAGAACCAGTTCTACAGCAATGATTCCCTTGGAAATCAAAAGGTAGACAGCGGTTGTGTCCAAGGCGGCGTGAAAGGCAACCGCGGCAACAAAATACCACGCGCTGTTTTGCGCAAAACTTTGCCACACGAGAACGGAAGCGGACAAATGAAAAGTCATGGCAAAGATACGCTCCACTGGCGCCAACAGCACGATAAAGGACGAAGCTGTCCAATAATCAGTCAGCACTTTTTTCACTGTTTCGGCTTGGTCGTCGCTCGGCAAAGCTTCGGGGTGAGCGCGCAGATATGCCATGCCCATCAACGTCATGAGAGCGAACCAGCCAGCCAGTATGGCTTCACAGCCACCGTGCCCTGCTCCCATTAATAGTGCTAACTCGTAGGATTGATCGTTGCAAAATTTGGTTCGATACAAAAGCCACCGGGCTGTTTCCTCAAAGACGCCCGCCGACAGGCCCAGCGCTAGCGACATGAGCAACAAGGGAAGTCCTCGTTCTTCCGACAAATTCCATCCCAGCGCCACAAAGCATGGATTCAGAACAAAAGTATTAAAGGGAATATGAAACACTTGGCTCAGAATGAAACACAGCGCGCCCCAACGGTAAGGCTTCCAACTTGGATACCGACGTCGCACACAGAAGGCGAGTGCCACGGCGAGGCCAACCATGGAAAGTGCCGCGAACACTCGAACAGCAATATCCCACATGATGGCGGTTGTCAAACCGTTTATAGATTAGACTGTGGTGCACTGTACAGCAGAAATGGGAGGTGTGGTGGTGGTACCTTGGTGTGGTTATACGGACGAACCATGTGGTATGGTTGGCATGGTATGTAGTATAGGTATGGTATCAACGTGGTCCACTTCCGAGTTGGTGGTACCATGGTATGGTATGGTATGGTACGTAGCGTATGAGGCGTTGACAGCAGTGGTGGCTTCTCTCGGTTGTGCGACCGAACAAACTTCAGGCCACTGCGAACATCCCAGGAGCCCCCGATGGTGGTAGGTATCGTATGGTATGGTGGTGGTATGGTGGTACTGGTACCATACCTACCATAGTTAGGTACCACCATACCGATCTATGATCTCTACACAGCAATGATAGGGCAAATAGTGCTGTACACTTTTGGACAACATACTTGCATGGATACCCTACGCAGGACTCCATGTTCATGAGCTCACTGGTTAGATCATATGACCTCTTTCAGTGACTTCGGAAGGCACAAACAGGCTCTGCAATGTCTGCAAAAGGCACTCTAGACGGGAATTTGTCCATAAGAAAGAGGCAAGAAAAACCTCGTCCTCCATAAGTTGGACGGGGGAAATAATATTTCTCTTGTTGACATGACACCAGAATTCGCTTTTCGCGCGGCTAGAGAACACGTGTCGAACCATCCTGGATGTGCTCTATGGACGAAAGTGTACTCTATGGATTATGGACAAAGGAGAGGTATGTACCACTGAATCATTATTGTTCCAATAACAAGTTGGGCAGGTTGTACTGTACAGGAGGTCTTTGCCTGTGTGAAGCTGCCCGTGCCTTTTTTCCTTTCCTTCTTCCATTCATATTTTTGGCTCGAAGCAGGAATTTTTGTCAAGATCATGGAGGATCACCATCAGGAAGACCAGTCACTTGACGGCTCTTCGTCGGGCCCAGGACGATCCTATGTCGATGAAGAAGCTGGCAGCGCCAAAGAGAGAGAACTACGCGACGCCATCATTGCGAAGGAAGAACGCCATGTCTGGCGGGCCAAGATCAGTGTGATCTGCGTCCTTTTCGCTTGTGCTGCGGCAGTGAGTACAGTCGTGTACAAGTTTGCCAGGGATTCGGACGAGCGCAACTTTGATATTGAGGTAAGCAGCATGGAATGGATGGTGCATACAAGTTTGACGTCTTTTTCAACGCTTACCATGCTCCCACTCTCCCGCTTGCCACAGTATGAGACTTTTGCGAAGCAATTTAGCCAGTTAACCCAATGGGAAGTCACCTACAACTTTGCTCTTACGGAGCAGCTCGCCACGTCGATCATTACCACCACGGCACTGACCAACTCGACGTTTCCCTACGTGACTGTGCCAGCTTACGAAGTCACCGGTGGATACGTGGATGGCATGGGAGGCATCATGTTGGCCGCGCTTGCGCCTTTGGTCAAGGCCGAAGAACAGACTCAGTGGGAACAGTACTCTGTGAAGAACCAGGGCTGGGTACAAGAAAGTGCCTACCTTAAGGAAGCGCACCCGAAACATCGCGATTCTCTTCATGGAACATACCAAGATGTGAGTACAGCCCTAACTCTAGTTTTGGTATTTACCCTCACCCACTGCTAACATCTTGTTTGTTTGCACTTTTGTTCAGCATGAGCATGACCGTCGTCTTCAGACCCCCGAGCCAGAGCTTATCCCTGAACAGGTTTGGCGCTGGGAAAATGGTGAGAAGGTGCCTTACAATGCCTACCCTGGCGAGACGATTGCGCCACTATGGCAAATCGCCCCCGCTGCTGCTCCTGCTGTCAACGTGAATCTCCTTTCCCACCCGACGATTGCTGAGAGCTTCGATGTCATGGTCAAGAGAGGGGGCGAGGTGATGACCACCGCTGTAGAAGTTGACCAGATGTTCGATTTCGCATTTGATGACTACGAGAAATACCGCAAGAAAGAGCCGCACATGTTCCTCCTCCAGCCGGTGTTCTCGTCGTTCGCCGACGATAAAGAGCTTGTTGCTGTGATTGTGGCATTGACCTCAGTTGGCAACCTGCTCGACAGAATTCTACCCCAGGGTGCGAACGGTATCCACGCCGTGCTCAAGGATACTTGTGGAAAGGTCTTGACTTTCGAGGTCAACGGCGCCAAAGCAAACTTCGTTGGGTTCGAAGACTTTCATGAACCCAAGTGGAATCACAAGGAGAGGGCCTCCACGATGGAACAATACGAAGAGGTGTTTGACGGCTTGTGTGAACACACTCTTTACATTTACCCTTCCCAAAAATTTCGTGACACTTACGACACCAACAAACCAGTTGTCTACACCATCATTGTGGTGATCGCGTTTGTCGTGACGACCGTTCTTCTTTTGATCTATGATTTTACGGTCAGCAGACGTCAAGAGAAGACGATGAGAACGGCACTGCGATCCAACGCCGTCGTTTCGAATCTCTTCCCAGAAGCTGTCCGAGACCGCGTTCTCAAGGACGTCCACAAGGAACCCACCAAAGACAAGAAAGGAAATACCGAAGCCTACCTTGCCGCCGGTGAAGTAAACGACCACCCCATAGCCGACTTCTATCCGGCGGTGACGATTTTGTTTGCCGATATCGCCGGTTTCACTGCCTGGAGTAGTACGAGAGAACCATTCCAAGTTTTCTTGCTGCTGGAAAACCTCTACGCCGACTTCGATAAGATTGCCAAGCGGCGCGGAATCTTCAAAGTTGAGGTAAGGCGCAGAACAACCATTTGATATGCTCTTAACCCAATAACATTCTGCTCACCGCTCAAACCTCATTGATGATATGCCGCAGACCATTGGCGATTGTTATGTCGCAGTAGCTGGCCTGCCAACACCGCGGACTGACCATGCCGTGGCGATGGCCCGATTCGCAAGAGAATGTCACACGGCATTCCGTGAGCTTTCGTGGAAACTACAGATCACCTTGGGCCCTGACACCGGTAAGGCAATTACGCCTGATTCCTTGCTCTAAGCGACACAACCTTTGCTCAACTTGCCACATCACAGGCGACCTTGCCCTTCGCATGGGCCTTCACAGTGGGGCCGTGACGGCCGGTGTGCTACGTGGAGACAATGCTCGTTTCCAGTTGTTCGGGGATACAGTGAATACTACGGCTGTAAGTTGATTCGTCGTCGATGATAAGAGTGCCACTTTCGGCACCACACGGCATCGGTCTCTCAACTTTGAATTCTCTTCCTCTCCATAGCGCATGGAGAGTACTGGAGTGCGTGATCGCATTCAAGTGTCCCCGACCACCGCAGATCTGTTAACCGCGGCGGGCAAGGGTCACTGGATCAAACCCCGTGAAGACACCGTCGGTAAGTGCTTGGGCAAGACCCTGTCTCATGTAAGCAGTGACGATCCTTTAACTAACAGTTTACATTAATGTAAAATCGTAGAGGCCAAGGGCAAAGGAACGATGAACACGTGGTGGTTGGATACAGCCGAAACCGCGACCAAAGCCGAAACCGCGACCAGCGTCACTGGTACGAGCATTGCACCCACCGTACTATCCTCTAACGACTCGGACCACGAGTGGGAACGAAGGTCGATATCGTCTGGTTCCGGCCAGCGCGACCGCATGAATATGAATCCTGTGGCGGCTCGAATACAAACAATGAGCAAGCGCGACAAACGCCTCATTGAATGGAATGCCAACCTGTTGCAAGATCGACTGAAAAAGGTCCTCGAGCAGCGAAATCAGGACCCAGTACTTCCAAAGAAAGTCAAGCTTCAGACGCTCAACCTTGTCACCGAAATCGCAGCCAGCTACAACAAAAATCACTTCCACAACTTTGAACATTGCTCGCATGTCACAATGTCAGTGTCAAAATTGTTGGGACGTGTCACCAAGGATGATGACAATGCCCTCACTTCCAAGGAAAAGGACTACGTCAATGATATCTCTTCCTCTGCTTTGACACAGTTTGCGGTGGTCTTGGCAGCCATCATCCATGATGTGGACCACTCTGGTGTGCCCAATGCTACTCTTGTTGCAGAAAAAGATCCCCTTGCAC
>CAZSIQ010000132.1:0-5980 GCA_964606915.1 uncultured Woeseiaceae bacterium
GTGTTCGAACGCAAGATCCAGGAAGTCGCGAAAATCGTGCATGAAGCGGGTGGCCTGCTGTACTACGACGGCGCCAACCTGAACGCCATTCTCGGCAAGGTCCGGCCGGGTGATATGGGCTTTGACGTTATTCACATGAATCTGCACAAGACCTTCTCAACGCCACACGGCGGCGGAGGACCGGGATCCGGTGCTGTCGGCGTCGCCGAGCGGCTGCTGCCGTTCATGCCGTTGCCCGTGGTCGGCAAAAAGGACGTTGATGGCGAGACGGTTTACGACTGGCTGACCGAGAAGGACATGCCGCAGACCATAGGCCGACTCTCCGGGTTCATGGGCAACGCCGGCGTTAACCTGCGCGCCTACATCTACATGCGCATGCTGGGACGCGACGGCATGCGTAAGGTGGCTGAGTTCGCAACCCTGAATGCCAACTACCTGCAGGCCAAACTCCGCGACGCCGGCTTTGAACTGGCGTTTCCGACGCGGCGGGCGAGCCACGAGTTCATCATCACGCTGAAGTCCGAATCGAAGAAGTACGAGCTGACCGCCATGGACATTGCCAAGGCCCTGCTGGATCACGGTTTCCATGCACCGACCACGTACTTCCCGCTGATGGTGCCGGAATGCCTGCTGATCGAGCCGACCGAGACGGAGAGCATGGAAGCGCTGGACGCTTTTGTTGACGCAATGACCGCGATTGCCACGGACGTCCGTGACAACGGCAAGAAGTTCAAGGACGCGCCGTACACGATGCCGGTTCGTCGCCTGGACGACGTCAAGGCAGCCAGGGAGCTCGACGTACGCTGGGAGCCGGGTTCCGAGGACGCCGCCTGATCAAAATGTGACCGGTTCCCGCAATTAGCGGGAACCGGGCGCAGGCGATATAGTCTGTGGTTCTTACCCTGTCTTTTATTTCCCGGACTCAGAATGAACTACGGCAAACCTGGCTTCGTCGTCGCCCTCCTTTTCCTTGCGAACAGTGCGTTCGCCGAGGACTCCGCGTGGGTTGCAACACTTGAACGTATCTCCTCGGGGGTTGTTTCCATTCGCGTGGACAGCACGCGTGCGTTTGATACCGAGTGGAACTCATCCAGCCAGGCCACCGGATTTGTCGTTGATGCAGAGCAGGGCCTGATCCTGACCAATCGCCACGTCGTAACGCCCGGCCCGGTCGTTGCTGAAGCGGTGTTCCGCAACAATGAAGAAGTCCGACTGACTCCGGTCTATCGCGACCCGGTTCACGACTTCGGTTTCTTCCGCTACGACCCCGCCGAGTTGCGTTACATAACGCCTGCTGAGCTGCCACTGTCACCCGGTGGTGCCGGGGTGGGCCGGGAGATCCGCGTCATTGGCAACGACGCTGGTGAGCAGTTGTCCATTCTCGCCGGTACGATCGCGCGCCTGGATCGCAAAGCCCCGGATTACGGTCGTGGCAAGTACAACGACTTCAATACGTTCTACCTGCAGGCCGCCAGCGGAACGTCCGGCGGTTCATCCGGTTCGCCGGTCGTGAACATCGACGGCGAAGTGGTTGCGCTGAACGCCGGTGCCAATAACTCTGCAGCGAGCAGTTTCTTTCTTCCCCTCGATCGGATCGAACGCGCCAAGCGCCTGATCCAGGAAGGCGAAACCGTGTCCCGCGGCACCTTGCAAACCATGTTCGAGAACAAGCCCTACGACGAGCTTAAGCGACTGGGGCTGTCGGACGAATCCGAGCGCATTGCCCGTTCCAGCTTTCCGAAACAGACGGGCATGCTGACCGTCGAGCAGGTCATTCCGGGTTCGTCGGCGGCTGACAAGCTGTCGCCCGGGGATATCCTGATTCGCATCGACGGCGAACTGGTCACACAGTTCGTGCCGCTCGCGGCGGTTCTCGACGACAAGGTCGGTGAAACCGTCACACTGGAGCTCGAACGCGGCGGGCGCAGCATGATTCACGAGATTGTCGTCGATGATCTGCACGCGATTACGCCTGATGAGTACATTCAGTTCGGGGATGCAATCGTCAACAACCTGTCGTACCAGCAGGCACGTCACTACAACCTGCCCGTCGAGGGCGTCTACGTCGCCAACCCCGGTTATGTGTTGTCAAAGGCGGGCATCCCTCGCGGTGCGGTGATCACCGAGTTCGGCACGGCACCGATCAAGTCAGTCGATGACCTCGAAGCCGCGCTGGACCTGCTTGCCGACCGCGACCGGACCCAGGTTCGCTACGTGACCATCGACAATCCGAGCAACAGCACCCTGCGACCCTTCGAGATGGACCGCACGTGGTTCCCGTCGCGCCGGTGTCAGCGCGATGATGAGACCGGCGTCTGGCCTTGCCGCTACCTCGGCGAAGGCCCGGAGCCGGAAGCCGAGGAGGCCGGTTCGACGAAATTCGCCGAGCAGTCTGACTCGCGTGTACGTGCCATCGCACCTTCACTGGTGGTCGTCAATTTCGACCTGCCGTACACGGTGTCAGGGGTTGCCGATCGTCATTACTATGGCACCGGCCTTGTGGTGGATGCCGAACGCGGCTACGTGGTTGTCGACCGCAACACCGTACCGATTGCTATCGGTGACGTGACCGTTACTTTCGCGGGTTCCCTGGAGGTGCGCGGTAAGGTCGAGCAGCTGCATCCGCTGCACAACCTGGCCATCGTGTCCTACGATCCGGCGAGTATTGGTGACACACCGGTCAGGGCGGCACGATTCGAAGCGCGCGATCTGGAGAGTGGCGACGATGTATTGGTCGTCGGTAAGAAGCCCGACCATCAGCTTACCTTCCAGGAGAGCAAGGTCGCGTCGATCGACCCGATGGTGCTGCCGCTGTCCCGGACCCTGCGATTCCGCGACTCGAACATCGAAGGCATTAATCTCGTCAATGCACCCAACGATTTTGACGGTGTCCTCGTTGACAGGCGAGGTCGCGTGCTTGCGATGTGGTCGAGTTTCGTCGCCCAGTCGGGCGGCGACACCGCACAGTTCAACCGCGGTGTCGGTGCGGACCTGGTGATGGAGTTTGTCGACAAGGTCCGCAACGACAAGCCTTTCTACTCACTCGAGGCCGAGTTTGTTTATGCGCCATTGTTTGCTGCACGCAAGATGGGCGTAGACGAGGACTGGCTGGAGAAACTCGAAACAGCGAACCCCGACAAGCGCCGGGCGCTGTCGATCAATCGCCTCGTTGCCGGCAGCGATGCGGCACGCAAATTGCGCAATGGCGATATGGTGCTTGCCGTCAACGGCGACGTTGTGACCAGCTACCGTGAACTTGAGTCGTCGGTGCAGCAACCGGAAGTCACCGTGACTGTCTGGCGCGACGGCGAGGCGATCGACGTCGATATCCTGACGGCCGCACTCAGCGGCGAAGGCATCGATCGTGTCGTGGCCTGGGGCGGCGCTCTGCTGCAGAATCCGCACCGTGCCATGGCGGCGCAGCGCGGTATTGAACCGCACGGCGTTTACGTTGCGTTCTTTAGCTACGGCTCGCCTGCGACGCGCTACGGGCTCTGGGCGGGACGACGGGTCGTAGAAATCGATGAAACGCCAATCGCTCACCTACAGGATTTCGTGGACGTCGTGTCGAGCAAGGAAGACCAGGAGTCGATCCGGATCAAGACGGTATCGTGGAACGGCGCTATCGACGTCATCACGCTGAAGCTCGACAACCAGTACTGGCCCGCCTACGAGATTCGTCGTGAAGACGACGGGTGGCGACGGCTCGATATCGGCGGCTAGCCGGCCTCGGAGAGGCTGGCGGCCAGCGCCTCCCAGCTCGTCACCGGCAGCTCGCATTGCGTGCCGATACATCGATATGCGAGGGTCTCACCGTCTTTTGCTACCTTATCGGCCAGGCCCGCGGGTAAACCGCTTTCGGCCTCATCGATGGCGTAAATCATGCGTTTCGGGGCGAACAGCCGGTTGGCCGACTGCTGCCAGTTCCGGACCTCGACCTGCGGGCCTCGCAGTATGATGGACTCCGGCGGGACCAGGTAGTCGTCCAGGGCGTTCAGGAGACTCGCGTGGCCGTGGGGATAGTCCTGCATCGCCTGCCAGGCCGCTCGCAAACCGCGTTCTGCGGCACTGAGATAGCGTGTCTCCCCCATCAGGAAGCCCAGTCGCTGTAGCGCAAACAGCGCGATGCCGTTGCCCGACGGAAGCGCCTCGTCCGCCAGCGGTTTCGAACGATGGATCAGCGCTTCGTGATCGTGTGAAGTGAAGTAGAATCCGCCGTGTGCATCGTCCTCGAAGTGCTCAAGTATAGCGTCCGCCAGCGCCACGGCGAACTCGAGCTGCGACGATGACCAACGCGACTGCAGCAGTTCAAGAACCGCATCCAGCATGAACGCGTAGTCATCCAGGTATCCCGTGAAGCGGGCCTGTCCGTCCTTGTAGCTCGCCTTGAGCCGTCCCTCCGTAAACAGGGTACCACGGACGAAATCTGTCGCGGCAACAGCCGCATCGACGAGTTCTTCGCGCTCCAGCGATCGACCTGCGATCGCCAGGCCTCGAATGACCAGTGCATTCCAGCTTGCCAGTTGCTTCTCGTCGCGATCCGGCGCAACTCTCGTTGCACGGTGCTGCTTCAGCTGCCCGAGCACGTTATCGATCGCGTCGCGGGCATCGTCGACGGACATGCCCATGTCCCCGGCGACAGACTTCAGATCCCGTACAGCGGTCAGATGCCAGCTGCCTTCGAAATTGGCATCGCCGTCGAGACCGAAACGCGCTGCTACCAGAGGGAAATCGTCACCGGCCAGTTCTCGCACCTCGTCAGGCGTCCAGGCGTAGAACTTGCCTTCCTGGCCCTCGGAATCCGCATCAAGCGACGAAAAGAACCCGCCGTTGTCGGCTTGCATGTCTTCGATCAGCCAGTCTGCAACACGGTTTGCGGTGTGTTCGAACAGATTGTCGCCGGTCGCGACAAAGGCCTCGGCGTACACGGCCAGCAGCGAGCCGTTGTCGTACAGCATCTTCTCAAAGTGGGGGATCTGCCAATAGCGGTCAACTGAGTAGCGGCAAAAGCCGCCGCCGACGTGGTCGAACAACCCGCCCTCCGCCATGCGCGTCAATGTCAGTGAGCTCATGAACAGGGCATCCAGGTTGGGCTCCGGCGAATGGGCCGTTTCCCGCCAGCGTCTTAAAAGCCCCGCAAGGATTGCCGGCTGGGGAAATTTTGGCGCGGCGCCGACGCCGCCGAATTCCCGGTCGAACGCCTGGGCTATACGTTCGCTGAAGGCGGCGAGCGGCGCCGGGTCGAGGCGCATGTCGCCGGTTGCGCTCGGCGGGTCGAGTTGCCTGAAGATATCGACCAGACACGCGCCCTGTTCGCGAACCTCGTCCCACTGCTCGCGGTAGTAGTTTGAGACGCTTTGGAGCAGCTCGGCGAAGGCCGGCATGCCGTAGTTCGCGTCCCTGGGAAAGTAAGTCCCGCCAAAAAACGGGCGACGATCATCAGCCGCAAGAAACATCGTCAGCGGCCAACCGCCACCTCGCTGGGTCAGCAGCTGGTGGGCCGTCTGGTAGACGCGGTCGATGTCCGGCCGCTCCTCGCGATCGACCTTGACGTTAACGAAGAGCTCATTCATCAGGGCGGCCGTCGCATCGTCCTCAAACGACTCGTGGGCCATGACGTGACACCAGTGACAGGCGGAATAACCAATCGACAGCAAGACCGGCTTGCCGGTCTGTTGCGCGAGTTCGAAGGCCTCGTCGCCCCATGGGTACCAGTCGACCGGGTTTTCAGCGTGCTGCAGCAGGTAGGGACTGGTCTCTGAGGTCAGTCGATTGCTCATAAGAAGGGCCACCATTTCGGGGCGCTCACTATACCGCAGCGCAGTGTTAGACTACGCGCTGTTCGCGACCCAGGACCCTCTCAAGGATGTTCACGTTTCCTGAGTTCGACCCGGTCATTTTCTCGATCGGGTTCGTAAAAATTCGCTGGTACGGCCTGATGTACGTCATCGGCTTCCTGTTCGCCTGGTGGCTGGCCCGA
>CAZSIQ010000133.1:0-5959 GCA_964606915.1 uncultured Woeseiaceae bacterium
GCCAGGGCGTCAGCAAAAAGAATTTTTTTTTACCGGGATCTTCCCCAGCTCCCCGGGGGCGTAAGCCCACCCCCCTCGCCCGTCAAAAAAATGAAAACTATTAAATCAGTCCCCCCCCCCCCCCCCCCAGGATAGAATGTGCACACATTTGGTCACCTCCATGCAGCATTGTGCGTCGTCGAAACTTACACTTGGTTCCTGCTGTCCTCAATTTTTTTCGCTGGTTTGGTTCGTATGTACAGTTAGATCGTCAGTGTATTCATCAGATTTGGTCGTTTCGTCTGACTATTGATTCTGTAGTGGAATCCGTCCGACTACATTTTTCGCAGGTTCAGACAAAGATTCCGCACAATAGCCCCCAGTGGCCTAACGAAAATTTCGGGAAGGTTTTCGGCTGTGGCGCACACGACCCAGGTAGTCGACTTGCATGTGCCAACCATTTTTTTTGCCCTTCCACAAAAAGTCTCAATGCGTAACTGCGGTGGCAGTAGGTCTTTTGGAGGACATGGAGGCGATTGAAGCTAGTGCGATGGAATATGAGAGCGTCGAACTTCTTCACAACCCAATAGCAATTTTCGGAAAACGTGTAGTTCCAGCGTGGAAGGAACTATTGCAGATGGTTTGGGAACGAACAGAGGAAGGCATGCACCCTCAAAGCCCACTGACAAGACCTGTCACCATGATTTGTAATGCCATTGAAACGGGAAATCGAGTGGCAAAGCAGTGTCAGCACAAAGACCTCAAAGTTTGGGTTCATACCGAGGCCTACAAGGAGGCTCTCAGTGACTGCTCTCGTAAACTGGCTACTGGACTGAAATTGATAATGCGCACAGGAATCCTCGACCTTGATGTGATGGAAGAGAAACTTGTTGAAAGCTATGCTGTCTTGGGCCGTTTGGACTTCCGTCTAAAACTCTACCGCGACGAGTTGAACGAGCGTTTTGTGCAAGCAATCAAGAGCGGGGATACCGGCTTTTCGGATGAACTCCTCGCCCAATTGGAAGAGCAGGGCCTCATTTCCAATCCTGACGACTTTCGTCGGCAGATGATCGAAGTTCAACGTGAAGCTCGCGAGGCGCTTCATTCGAATCAAGAACGCCTCGTCGACAAGCAACTGCTACATCATCTACTTCAACTAACGGTCAACGAAAATCCTAAGGATGTGACTCCCACAGTCATGGATGATGTACCCGACCAACTAGATCAAATCGATGCTTTTCTATTTGGTCTGAACAAGGCGCAAGTTGATAGCGACATAGCGGGCGAAATGGTTTCTCTTCTGCCGGAGTCTGACGCGATAGCGCTGGCGTACAAAGCGCTAATTTTACAAGAGAATAGCCGTCCGTACGCGGCGCAGTCCCTCGAAACTGGTCTTAAATTGTTGGCCAAAGGCGGCAGCCAGCGTGCTCAGAGATCCCTAGGACTCTTCTACTGTGCCGGGATCGGCGTTCCCAAGAGCCAGAAGATAGCTGTGTCGTGGTTCAGACTAGCAGCTGCAGGGATTCGTGGATGTCCAGAGGCCCAGTATAGAATGGGAATAAGCTACTTCTATGGGAATGGTGTTGACAAGGATATGAAAGAAGCTGTCAAGTGGTTCGGCCAGGCAGCTCGTCAAGGACACGCACATGCTCAATTCAGCATGGGGTTTTGCTACGAAACGTACATGGGTGGCCAGAATCACCGCCAGAAGGCCGTTGGCTGGTACAGGTTGGCCGCTCGGCAAGGGAAAGCAAGTGCGCAGTGCAATCTGGCTCGGTGCTATTTTTTCGGTCAAGGCGTGGCCAGGAACCTGAGAAAGGCTGTTCGATGGTTCAAATTTGCAGCAGATCAAGGCCACGCCATTTCTATGTACAATCTGGGTATCGTCTTCGAGGGGCATAATCGTACCCAGGAAGCCATGGAATGGTACACTAAAGCAGCAGAAAATGGTCTTGAAGACGGAGAAGCAGCCTTGCTGAATGTACAAGAAGCCGTCGAGCTCATTTACGATCCTTCATTATTCCTTGAACAACAGGATCAATTGCTTGAGAATAAGCAGAAGGCGTGGAACATTCAACGATTGTTTAGGTGCATGCTCTCGTGAGCCAGCGAGAATACAAACAGAACATCTATGCACGTCGAACTATGACTACTTAAACTAGTGAGAAAAAGAGTATCCACCTATCAGTCTGAAGGTGTTGTTGATTGTATGGGAGGGAAGTTGATTGCCAAGTAATCCATGCAGGCGAGGAACAAGTTAAACTAAACGAGTCGAGAGCTAGCCTATTCCCGCATTGTTGACCAGAATATCCACATGTAAATTGGCATTGCGGGTTGCCTGATACAATTGGAAGGCGGCTTCGGGCTGGGCGAGGTCAGCCGTTACCACGTAGCACTGGATACCGTAACAGGCTTCCAAGTCGGTCGCCAATTTTGTCAATTTATCGCCATCCCGAGCCACCAAGACTTGGTCGATTCCGTAGCGCGCTAATTCCACGGCAATAGCCCGACCAATCCCCCGCGAAGCGCCCGTGACGAGGGCGAGGCGTGAGGATGACTTGGAGGATGGCTTATCGTTGTTGTTTCGGCGATGGTTGGGCTTCAAGCGGGCTTGTCGCGCCAGCAGTTGGTCCTGAATGGACAAGCGATGAGCCCGTTTTTGTTCATAGGCACGTTGTAGACGTAGGCGTTTCCATTGCGACACGGTCATGTGCAGCGTTTGGGGTGCCAACCGAGACAACTGGTTGTTGGCTTTATAATCATTGTCCTCATCTTCATCCGGCGGTGCCTGGGGCTCTTCCGGCAAAAATGCGGGTAAATCAATTTTGTATTCCATGCCCAAGGGCGTTAATTGTCATTTACGATGAATTTCGTAATGTGCCCAACTCACCAAGGCGAGTCCGAGGCCCGACAGGGCCACACTGCGCACAAAGGGGTTGGCAAAGAGTGGAATGACCCGTTGTGTAGTGGCACTGGCTGTGGCCTCGGACGTCCCAACAAGAGTGTTTGGTTTGACCCTTCGTGGCAGGTCCATCGTCTCAAGCACTTGATTGTCAGTCATGATGATTGAGATGTTGCCGCTAATACGTAATGCTTAAGAGGATACATATGG
This sequence comes from uncultured Woeseiaceae bacterium, assembly GCA_964606915.1. Taxonomy (GTDB): domain Bacteria; phylum Pseudomonadota; class Gammaproteobacteria; order Steroidobacterales; family Woeseiaceae; genus UBA1847. The sequence goes on from CAZSIQ010000133.1 coordinate 3,092, forward strand.
TACCATACCACCAACTATCTTCTCTACCATACCACCATACAGAGACGGACGAAAACAAAGAAGCAGGGACGTTGGTGTTGCGTTGGTGGCCTCGGCTGACCATGGAACCAACGTACTGTAGAAACTATGAATAAAGGAAAGGATCCATCACTCGTGCATCGCAAGGTTGCGATATTGGGCAATAGATCGTAAGTGTGATTGTGCTTGGGGCTATGGATGTGTAGATGTGGCGTCCGTCGATGACGTTCATCATTACCCCATGGTACCTAGCTAGGCCCTTCCTCCGACGGTCGACCGGTTCCGCCATTTGCTCACCGACTCACTCTGTTTCTATCACCCAGAGTTGGAAAATCTTCCTTGGCCAATTCTTTTGTGAATGGAACCTTCTCAGACTCGTATTTTCCGACCATTGAAACCACACACAGCAAAACAATTCGCTTTCGCAAGGTGCATTTTGCCACCGACATTGTGGATACGGCAGGGATGGATGAATATTCAAGGCTATCGCGCAATGCATCTCTCGGGGTTCAGGGCTATGTGCTTGTCTTTAGTATTGCTAGTCGACACAGTTTCGACCAAATAATTCAGGTCAACAAAAGTCTCATCAACACCCTGGGTGACTCACCCGAAGTACCACGCGTGTTGGTGGGAACGCACAAGGATTTGAGTGAATCTCGGCAAGTAAAATACAGTGATGCACAGCGCTTGGCCGACTCTTGGAATGTTCCATACCTGGAATGCAGCAGCAAGACGGGGGAGAACGTGGCCGACGTCTTTCACACTCTCTTGAAAGAAATCGAAAAAGACGATGGGCTGTTAGCCGAGGCCGGAGAGGGTGGTTGCGTCATTCTGTAGCACATCGATGCTTCTAAAAAGCCTGTGTTTTTCTACTGTAGTATTAGAAAATTAAGAATTATACACTCTTGAGTCTCCCTCGGCCAAATCATTGTGATATTTCCTCTTCACTGCTCGACGGTTCTGGAGGTGGAGGAAGCTTGGGCTCTATGGCTTTTTGATAAGATTTCACAATCAAGTGCTCGGTATCCATTTCCACCAAATTGTCCAACCGTCCGGAGATGTGCCCAACCACAATAAAAACCAACAAGAGAGTGGCTCGTTGCTCGGCTTCGTCATCCGAGTAGAGTGGTCGGTGCTTCAGTAACACTCGCAGCAAATCCACCACTTGCAAAATTTCAGCATCGTCCAAACAATCCATACAACGCGAGATGGACACGGCGAAGAAATCGACCAAACCATTTTTCCGTCGGAACTCTTTCGGTAGTACGTGTCGGATGGATCGTACGGCAGTATCACGCATAATTGCCGTACATTCCAACTTCGTAGCAATGTGGAGACCACCCAAACAATCCTTCAACAAAAGCTTGGCCATTCTCCCTGCCGATCCCCAGAGTGTGACGTGAGAAAAGTCCAGCAGCAAGGTACGTAGCATATGTGAAACCACCTCGGTCACTCCCTCAGGTGCGTCAGACGACGAAGTCACTCCCAGTGCCCGTAGATTAACGGCGGTAGACTTGGCTTTATAGCCGTAGTCAATAAAAGAATCAGAACCGATAGCTTTGTGACTGGGCAGCTTGGGCCGTCCTCCAAAGATACGCGAGATGCCACAGAACATGCTGTAAGACGGACGATATTGGTCCTGCCCATCTTCCGAGATGTCGTCGTCGTCGTCGTCGTCATAATATCCAGTGTCAAAAGAGTCCGAAGCTGCATATCCATCCGTTCTACCAATTTCGCCCGTATCTTCCAGTTTAAGTCCGAACCGGAAGAGGTCACTCAAAGCCTCGCTAGCTTCACGACGAACAGAGTGGTGGACCGACTGAGGTTTCATACACGCCGATAGGCAAATTCGAAAGATACTGGCACAGATTGTGCGAGCCTTGCTCTTGTTGGAAAGCAAAGGCAGTGCAGCCAATGATAAGCTTATAGACCCCTGGGAGGAGGAAATATCCAATAGACGTCCAATGGACTCGTTTCCGGGCGGAGGAAGAGGTAAAAAATGCTCAAACCGACTTGGTTCCATTTGTCGGGCTAGTTCAACGACAAATCGAGCAAAACCCAAACTCTCGGCTCCAAGAATTTTTCTTGCCAAATCAACCGAGAGCTGAAAGACAATGCGGGCTTCTCGGGCGCTTGCCGAGTGAGTTTTACTTGTTGCCATGCGATCCACGGCGTTTAACACCAACATTCGCAATGCCACCATCATGACATTTCGTTCTCGGGAACTTTGCATGGGTAAACTCACATAATTATCAACACCGGAAGGATCTTCGAGCATCGTCATATAGAGAGCCGGTAGAAACAACGGAGGGAGCAAGACCAAGTCACTCGGACCGAAGACTTCATTCTGCAAAAAGTCGGGCAAGAAAATTTCACTTTCAAAGTTCTCTCCCAAAATGCGATGCATTTTCCGGGAACTTTGTCCAGCAGCCAGTGCGTAGGCGAATCGACTCCCGGGCATGGGCCCAAGACTCATTTCTAGACTTGCCAAACGACCCGATCCTGGCATCATCCAGGCCGATGTACTTTCGGTAGAGGCAACCTTGCCCAAAAAATGACAGCCTGCCTGGACCCAGCGCACACGATCGGATTCCTCTTTATTCACATTGGGCGGTGTGGACATAGTTTCGTCGCGAGAAAACATAATGGGTAGTTTCCACGAAACCAGTTTGCCATTGGAAAGACAAAAAGTCCATGAAGTCGTATCTGGCGTTCGATCAGCAGACCAGACATTCATCACAATGGCTTCTTCGGCAGTACAAACAGTTTCTTGTGCTATTACTTGACTGTTGTATCCCAGAGCCAAGGCGTCCACGTTTCCGTCCGTTTGCCAAATTCCCAGTGTAGCAA
>CAZSIQ010000134.1:0-5928 GCA_964606915.1 uncultured Woeseiaceae bacterium
CTCCGGCCCCTGCCTCCCGAAGACAGTGCTCTACCAGGCTGAGCTACACCCCGTTCATCGGTTATCTCGCCGGGCGGCGATCTTCGCGACTACTCCCAGGTCAGCCGTTGTTATCCGAGTCGGGATCTGCGGATTGGGCGTCGTGCGCCGGCTCATGGACCCTGAGAGCGGCGAGAGTTTACTGGAGCATTACGGCGGATTCAACGAATCCTGCACATAACCGAGGGATCTAGCTGCGGCGCTGGACCGAGAAGTCGGCGATTGCGACCAGTGCCTGCTTGTAGTCTGAATCAGGAACGGCGTTCAGGGCGCTGATTGCGAGGTCCGCGGCTTCCTGGGCTCGATCCGCCGTGTATTTCAAAGCGCCGGTCGACTCGATAATCTGGCGGATGTCGTCGAGGCGATCGACGTTGCCTTCGAGGATGGCCGTTTTCAGCAGTTCCTGTCCCGTGGTATCCGCTTTCTGCAGCGCGTAGATGATGGGCAACGTCGGCTTGCCTTCAGCGAGGTCATCACCGATGTTCTTGCCCAGTTCCTCTGGCGATGCGTCGAAGTCCAGGGCGTCGTCGACGAGCTGGAATGCCGTGCCGAGGTAGCGGCCGTAGTCCTGCAGCGCGTGCTCGACCGGTTTCGCAGCGTCTGCCAGCACCGCCGCGATCTGGCCACCGGCCTCGAACAGCTTGGCGGTTTTGCGGTAGATCACCTCGCGATAGCTGTCCTCGGTGGTTTCCGGATCGTTGATGTTCATGAGCTGCATGACTTCGCCGGCCGCAATGGTGTTGGTCGCGTCGGCGAGTATCTGCATGACACGCATGCTGCCGATGTCGACCATCATCTGGAAGGAGCGGGAGTACAGGAAGTCGCCCACCAGCACGCTCGCCTGGTTGCCAAACACGGTGTTCGCCGAATCCTTGCCGCGGCGACGTTCCGAGGAATCCACGACGTCGTCGTGCAACAGCGTGGCGGTGTGGATGAATTCGATGATCGTCGCTGCACGGATGTGCTGCTCGCCGGTGTAGCCGAGTGCGCGGGCGGCCAGCAGGACCAGGAGCGGGCGCAGGCGCTTGCCGCCGCTGAGCACAATGTACTCGGCGACCTGGGAGACGAGCTGTACGTCGCTTTCCAGGCTGCTGGAAATCTGCCGGTCTACGGATTCGATGTCGCTGCGGGCGAGCTCCATCACATCAGCGATCGTGAGCTCTTCGCGGGTTGTCTGTGCGAGTTGCATACGGCGCAAATAATGCCTGAAAACCATTGGGTTGGCGATACAATAAAGTCACTAAACGTAACCCCGTCACCGGGCGCCAAGCCTTTGAAATGGCGATACATTTTTGCCCGGCTGCTGATTGACCCCGGGCACGGGAATCTATAGAATTCCGGCTCTTTTTCGCGCTCGGCAGCTCTCTGCCTGGATTTCGAATCCTCAGGCGCGACCAGAAAAGTCTTGTTTCTCAGTGGGTTGCGAGAAGGCGGCCCGCACAACGGAGTTTTAGCATGTATGCGGTTTTTCGCAGCGGTGGCAAGCAGTACCGCGCAGCAAAGGGTGACGTCCTGCGTCTCGAGAAGATCGAGGCCGACGAGGGCGCCGATATCAGTTTCGACGAGGTCCTGCTCGTCGGCGAAGGCAGCGACGTAACGGTTGGCAGCCCGCTGGTTGAGGGTACGACGGTGTCGGGCAAGGTGCTCCGGCAGGGCAAGAGCCGCAAGGTGAACGTCGTCAAGTTCCGCCGTCGCCAGAACTACCTGCGCCAGGGCACGCATCGCCAGTTCTTCACCGAAGTTGAAATCACCGACATCGGTGCGGGTGCGCCGAAGAAGGCGAAGGCTGAAAAGAAAGCTGACGACGAAGCGCCGGCAGCGAAGAAGAAGACTGCGAAGAAAAAGACCGCCAAGAAGACGGCGGCCAAGAAGACTGCAGCAAAGAAAACCGCAGCCAAGAAGACGACGACCAAGAAAAAGGTCGCCAAGAAGGCTGCAGCAAAGAAATCAGAGGACTAGGCGAGCAGGCCGGTCCCTTAGACGAGGTATCAGACAATGGCACATAAGAAAGCAGGCGGTAGCAGTAAGAACGGCCGCGATTCAGAGTCGAAACGACTGGGTGTGAAAATGTACGGCGGCCAGCAGGTTGTTGCAGGCAACATCCTCGTTCGCCAGCGCGGTACGCGTTTCCACGCCGGTTCGAATGTCGGCATCGGCCGTGACCACACGTTGTTCGCCAAGAAGGACGGCCAGGTCAAGTTCGAGCGCAAAGGCCCGCAGAACCGTCAGTTCGTCAGCGTCATCGACGCCTGATCGACACGCACAGCATCACCACAAAAACCCCGCGGATGCGGGGTTTTTTGTAAGCGCCGGATTCTCCCCGCAATGAAGTTCGTCGATGAAGCCACCATACGCGTCATGGCCGGAAACGGAGGCCACGGCTGCCTGAGTTTTCGACGTGAGAAGTACGTCGAAAGGGGCGGGCCCGACGGCGGCGACGGCGGTCACGGCGGCAGTGTCTACCTGGTTGCCGATCCGGCGATGAATACGCTGGCCGATTTTCGCGTGGCCCGAAAGTTTCGCGCCGAGAACGGACAGCCCGGCGCCGGTCGTAACAAGACCGGCAAGTCCGGAGACGATCTCGAGGTCCGGGTTCCTTGCGGCACCGTCGTGCGTGACATCGATACGGGCGAACTGATCTGCGACCTCACCGAAGCGGATCAGAGCCAGCAGGTGGCCGAAGGTGGGCGCGGCGGACTCGGCAACACGCGGTTCAAGAGCAGCGTTAATCGCGCACCCCGAAAAACAACACAGGGCACGCCGGGAGAGCGACGGCACCTGTCGCTGGAGCTCAAGGTCCTCGCTGACGTCGGCCTGCTCGGTATGCCGAATGCCGGCAAGTCCACGCTGATCAGTTCACTGTCGCAGGCGAAGCCGAAAATTGCTGATTATCCGTTCACGACACTGCACCCGAATCTTGGTGTGGTTCGGGTCGGACGGCTGCAGAGCTTCGTTATGGCGGATATCCCCGGCCTTATCGAGGGCGCAGCGGAAGGCGCGGGTCTCGGTATCCAGTTCCTGAAACACCTGCAGCGTACGGGCCTGTTGCTGCATGTCGTCGATATCGCGCCGCTGGACGAGTCGGAGTCACCTGCGGGTGTCGTAAAGGCGCTCGGTCAGGAACTGCAGAACTTCTCGGAGGAACTGTCTGAGAAGCACCGGTGGCTGGTCATCAACAAGTGTGATCTCCTGGATGATGACGAGCTGACGCAGCGCCGCGACGAACTGGTGACAGAACTGTCCTGGAACGAGCCGGTATTCACGATCAGCGCGGCCACGGGTGAGGGCACCGAGGCGCTGGCGCAGGCGGTCATGCGCCACCTCGAGGAACAGCGAGAGCTTGAAGCTGAGGCCGACGAGTCGGCCGACTAGAATCGCCCGGGGGCTACTTACAGAGCGTGTCGCGTTTGCTTTTGACGTCGCGGATCAGTGCTCGTGCCTGGCTCTTGCGCAGGAACTCTTTCTCACCGTTCTCACTCGTTCGATAGATTTTGGGCGCGCTCTTGTAGGAGTCGTAAATCTCCTGCACACGCTTGCAGTAGTGTGCTTCCTGCGCTTCGCGTGACGCGCGTTCGCTCTCCGTCTCGACGTAATCGCCGGCTGCGATGCGCTCTTCGTGATCCTTCACGGCGGCGTCCAGTCGCCCGGACGAATGCCAGACAAGCTCGATAGCGACCGCATCCTCATGATCCGGCGAGTCGCTGTAGTGGACCTTGCCGATGTCGTCCATCCACCAGTAGATGGGCGTTTGCGTTTCCACGAAGTGGGTCTTGCCGTTGACGTCTGTCCACTTCCAGACGTCGGCCTGTGCGTTCGCTGAAAAAAGCAGGGCTGCAATCAGCCCGATGGTTCGTGCGTATGTCATGCAGCCAGTGTGACCGAAACACCGGTTTCAGGTGTTGAAGATGGTCACAAAAAAGCCGCCCGAAGGGCGGCTTTTTGTTTACCGTTCTGGAGGTAAATCAGGCGGCCAGCGCCTTGACCATCTTGTTCAGGCGGCTCTTGTGGCGAGCAGCCTTGTTCTTGGTCACGATACCTTTGTTGACCATGCTGTCGATCACCGGCACGGCGCTCTTGTAGGCAGCCTGTGCAGTGTCGGCATCACCGTCTTCAACCGCCTTGAGGACGTTCTTGATGTGGGTGCGCATGCGCGAGCGCAGGCCCATGTTGTGCTTGCGAGTTTTCTCGGCCTGGATAGCGCGTTTTCTCGCAGACTTGATGTTCGCCACTGTTCGATCCGTGAGTCAAAAGAGCCGCGTATTATTCTTATCCGGAGGGCGGATGTCAATGGCCGGGAAATACCCTGTTACCATCTGGCCCGGGCGCGGCTAAATCCCTGATTTAACGAGGCTTATTGGTTACACTGCGACGGCTTATGACGAGCGAGACGGACAAGCAGGCGAGCGCCGGACGGACCAGTGAGCGTGTAAGCGGCAAAGGACTGCTGGCGAGGACCTCGCTGGTCGGCGGTATGACGCTGTTATCGAGGATTCTCGGTCTCGTTCGTGACGTCGTCCTGGCACGCTTTTTCGGTGCTTCTCTGGTCATGGACGCCTTCCTGGTCGCCAACCGTATTCCCAATATGTTGCGTCGCTTCTTCGCCGAAGGGGCGTTTTCCCAGGGCTTCGTCCCGGTGATGGCGCGTTACCGGGAGCAGAACAGCGATGATGAGGCCCGCGAGTTTGTCGATGCCGTCGCGGGTACCTTCGGCCTCGTCCTGTTTGTCGTCACCCTGGTTGGCGTCATTGCGGCGCCGTTGCTGGTCCTGATCGTTGCTCCCGGTTTTGTCGGTGACGACGGCCGCTTCGACATCGCGACGTTGATGTTGCGATTCACGTTCCCGTACCTGTTCTTTGTCTCGCTGACGGCCTTCGCCGGCGGCATCCTGAATACCTATGGCCGTTTCGCCGTGCCGGCGTTCACGCCGGTACTGTTGAACGTCTCGTTGATTGCCTGTGCGATCTGGCTGTCGCCCATGCTGGAGGAACCGGCAATGGCGCTCGCCTACGGCGTGTTTATCGCCGGCGTCGCCCAGCTCCTGTTCCAGCTGCCGTTTCTGCTACGCCTGCGCCTGCTGCCGCGGCCAGCCTGGAAACCGGCGCATGCCGGCGTGCGGCGCGTCGGCGCGCTGATGCTGCCGGCCATCTTTGGATCCTCGGTCGCACAGATAAACGTGCTGCTCGGCGGCATCATCGCGTCGATGCTCGGTGTTGGCAAAATCAGTCTGCTCTATTTCTCGGATCGCCTCATGGAGTTTCCACTGGGCGTGTTTGGTATTGCGCTGGCCACCGTCATCCTGCCAACGTTGTCGCGACAGGCCGCCAGCGACTCGATGGACGAGTTCTCGTCGACGATGGACTGGTCACTGCGGCTGGTGTTGCTGATTTCCGTGCCTGCCGCCATCGGGCTGATTGTCCTCGCGGAGCCGCTGGTCGCGACGATCTTTTACGGCGGTGCTTTCTCACCGAGGGACGTCGCATTGACCGGGATCGCGCTGCAGGCATTTTCGGTCGGCCTCGTGGGCTTTTCGCTGGTCAAGATCCTGGCGCCGGCGTATTTCGCCCGTGAAGACACTCGAACGCCGGTGCGGATCGGCCTGATCGCGCTGGCCGTGAACTTCGTACTCAGCGTCTTGCTGGCGTGGCTGCTGACACAAGCGGGTTACGCCGCGCCTCACGCCGGGCTCGCCCTCGCGATTTCTGTTGCCGCAATGGTGAACGCCGCGTTGTTGTATCGCGGGCTCCGGCGGGACGCCGTTATCCACGGCGAGCCGGGCTGGCTCCGATACGGCGTCCAGCTACTGGTTGGCAACGCCGCGATGGTCGTTGTGCTGTTGCAGTTCCACCGGTCGATTGACTGGTGGCTAGACGCTACAATAAGCGCCCGGGC
>CAZSIQ010000135.1:0-5903 GCA_964606915.1 uncultured Woeseiaceae bacterium
TCGAAATTCGCGAGCAAGTTGTCTTCTCGGGTAACGAGTTGACGGCCGCGCTGAACGACGTGCGACGCCTGCCGGGCGTCGACGAAGCCGTGTTGTTGTCGACCTGCAACCGCACCGAGTTCTACCTCGCGGGAGACGAGTCGATAGGTGAACGCATCGCCGACTGGCTGCGGTCCGAACGGGCCCTCGACGGCGGCATTAACGACTCCCTCTTTCAGAAGAGAGACGACGACGCGATTCGTCACCTGTTCCGCGTGGCCTGCGGCCTCGATTCGATGGTGCTCGGTGAGCCGCAGATTCTCGGTCAGCTGAAAGACGCCTATCGTGAAGCGCAGAACGCTGGCGCCACCGGTCGTCACTTAAGCGAAGTTTTCCAGCACAGCTTCTCCGCGGCCAAGAAAGTCCGCACGGATACCGACATCGGCTCCAGCCCGGTGTCCGTGGCCTACGCCGCCGTCGACCTCGCCCGGCAGTTCTTCGCGAGCTTTGAAAAACGTACGGCGTTGCTGCTTGGCGCTGGCGTCACGATGGAACTCGTCGCCAAGCACCTGAAGGCGAAAGACATCGGCCAGATCTTTGTTGCCAATCGCAGCATCGATCGCGCGCGCGGTCTGGCCGCACAGTTCGGCGGTTACGCGCTGCCGCTGTCCGAAATCGGCGGCACGCTGCCGCAGGCGGACATCCTGATCAGCTCGACGGCAAGCCCGGACCACGTCGTCAGACTTGACGATATGCAGGCGGCGATCAAAGCCCGCAAACGTCGGCCAATCTTTGCCGTGGACATAGCCGTGCCGCGGGATATTGATCCGGCCATCTCCGAGCTGAACGACGTCTACCTGTACTCGATCGATGATCTCGACAAGGTCATCCTCGACGGCATGGGCAGTCGCGAGGCTGCCGCGGTCGATGCCAACAAGATTCTCGACGACGAGATTTCCCGCTACCTGACGATCCAGCGCGCCAAGCAGGTTGCGCCGGTCATTACGCTGCTGCGCGAACAGGCGGAGTCCATCCGTGGCTCGGTGCTTCTGCAGGCCGACAAGCGTATCGCCCAGGGCGTGGACACCCGGGAGATCGTCGAGTACACAACGGCCGCCGTCATGAAAAAACTGCTGCACACGCCGAGTGTCCGACTGCGCGAAGCCGGCGAACTCTCCGACGAAGAACTGATCGACGCGGCGCGCAAGCTGTTCGGCCTCGGAGACGATCCCAAGTCATGAGGGACTCCATTCGACTGCGTCTCGAGACGGTATGTGACCGTTTCGAAGAAATCGCTGGCCTGTTGGCCGACCCCGATGTCATCGGTGACCAGAACCAGTTCCGCGAGTTGTCGCAGGAATACGCACGCGTCGAACCGGTCGTCGAACTGTTCCGACGATACGAAACCCTCGGCGACGACATTGCCGCGGCCGAGGACATGGCGAACGACGCCGACGAAGAACTGCGCTCAATGGGCCAGGACGAGCTCAATGAGCTTTTGCCACAGCGCGACGAACTGCTGGTGGAGCTGCAGAAGTCGCTGATCCCGCCCGATCCGTACGACAACAGCAACGTTTATCTCGAAATTCGTGCCGGCACCGGCGGCGACGAAGCAGCAATCTTCGCGGGCGACCTGTTCCGGATGTACTCCAAGTACGCCGAGCAGATGCGCTGGCAGGTCGAGATCCTGTCGGCCCGGGAAGGCGAGCACGGCGGTTACAAGGAAATCATCTGCCGGGTGACCGGCAGCGGGATCTACGCGAAGCTCAAATTTGAGTCCGGTGCACATCGCGTACAGCGCGTGCCGGCGACGGAGTCACAGGGACGCATTCACACCTCGGCCTGCACCGTTGCGGTACTGCCGGAACCGGATGAGATTGAGGAAGTGGACATCAATCCGTCCGACCTGCGTGTCGACACCTACCGCGCGTCCGGCGCCGGCGGGCAGCATGTCAACAAGACCGATTCGGCGGTACGCCTGACGCACCTGCCGACCGGCATCGTCGTCGAGTGCCAGGACGAGCGCTCCCAACACAAGAACAAGGCACGCGCCCTGTCGCTGCTGCAGGCGCGACTGCTGGACGCAGAGCAGAGTGCGCAAGCGACGGAGCAGGCGGAAAAGCGCAAGCTGCTGGTCGGGTCCGGCGATCGGTCGGAACGGATACGAACCTACAACTACCCGCAGGGTCGGGTTACCGACCACCGCATCAACCTGACGCTGTACAAGCTGGACGAAGTTCTCGAAGGCGGCATCGATGCCGTGATCGATCCGCTGTCGAGCGAATACCAGGCCGACAAGCTCGCCGAGCTGGGCGACTGAGCAGCTTGTCGACGTGAGACATCCCCACTACACCGTCATCTGCGCGCTCACATTACTGCTTGCGTGGCTGGCGATTGCCAACGCCGAGACGTCGCAACCGAAGTCCTTTTCGGTGCTCTCCTGGAACATCTCGGAAGACGCATTCTCCCGCCAACCGGACGCATTTGAGAAAACACTCGCGTGGGCGAACGCCGATATCGTCATACTCGACGAGGTTCACCCGACCGCGGACATCGACACGTTTAGGGAACAGCTCCCGGGCAAGAGTGACTGGAATATTTACGTTGGCAGCAGCGGCGGCCGCCAGTTGCAGGTGATCGCGAGTCGCGCAGACGTCATTGGCTTGCCGGAATTTGACGGCGAAATCCCCTACCCGGAGAGCGAACGTCTAAGCCTGTGGGAGTCCATGTCGTTGAGAGCGCGCAGCAATCCGGACTGGACCATGGACAATGGAATCCCGGTGAGCGGCGCAATCGTCGACAACGGTGAACACCGCCTGCTCGTGGTCGCAACCGACATGCAGTGTTGCGGCGATACGCCCCAATCCTGGCAGGAGCGCCGGCGACAGATCGAGGCGCGAGAGGTGCGCCGGCTGATACGCAAGGTACTTGAACGAGAAACCGTGGACGGTCTGATTATCGCCGGCGACTTCAACCTCGTGAACGGTGCATTCGCCCTGTCGATACTGGGCGGCACGTACGCAGAACCGGTGTTTGGTGTGACTCCCGCCGAGGTTTACCACGCCGACGGCACCTCTGCCTGGACCTGGGACGGCCGCAGAACGCCGTTCCCGAACGGGACACTGGATTTCCAGCTGTTCAGCAGCAGCACGCTGAATCCCCTCTCCGGCTCGATACTGGATACCGAGAATGCTGATGAGGCCCTGCTGGAACGCACCGGCCTGGACGCGAAGTCGATGATGAAGACAGGCCGTCACCGGCCCCTGCTGGTCGAGTACGCCTGGCGCTAAGCTCAGGCCGACGCGGCCAAAGCCTGCTCGAGGTCAGCGATCAGGTCGTCTTTCGCCTCGATACCCACTGACAGGCGAATCAGCTGGTCAGAAATTCCAAGCTCCGCCCGACGCTCCGGTGGCACCGATGCGTGCGTCATGATGGCCGGGTGATCAACCAGGCTCTCGACGCCGCCCAGGCTTTCCGCCAATGCGAAGACCTCGCAGCTCTCGAGGAAACGGCGGGCGTTGTCGAGGGTCCCCTTGATGAAAAAGGTCACGATGCCTCCGGCATGGTCCAACTGCCGTTGCGCCAGGTCGTACTGTGGGTGCGACTTCAGGCCCGGGTATAACACGCTGTCGACCTGGTCGTGAGCCTCCAGCCATTCGGCGATGGCCTGCCCGTTTTCGCAATGCCTCTGCATGCGAACGTCGAGCGTTTTCAAACCACGCAGTGCGAGGAAGCTGTCGAACGGCCCGGATACGGAGCCGATGGAGTTCTGCAGGTAGGCGAGACGCTCACCCAGCGCCGCATCGTCCGTGACCGCGACGCCGCCGATCATGTCCGAGTGGCCGTTCAGGAACTTGGTCGCACTGTGCATGACGATGTCGAAACCGAATTCCAGCGGTCGCTGCGCATAAGGCGTTGCAAACGTGTTGTCCGCCACCAGCAGAATATCGCGGTCGGCCGCGAGCTTTGCGATCGCCTCGAGGTCAATGATCTTCATCAACGGATTACTGGGTGACTCGACCCAGATCAGTCGTGTGCGATCGGTCATCGCCGCCTCGACGGCATCGAGGTCGGTCAGGTCGATGAAACTGAAATCGAGATTCGCCGAACGTTTGCGCACCCCGTCAAACAGTCGGCGCGTGCCGCCGTAGAGATCGTCGAGTGCGATGACGTGGCTGCCCGAATCGATGAGTTCCAGGATCGTACCTATAGCCGCAAGCCCTGAGGCAAAGGCGAAGCCGTGGCTGGCGCCTTCAAGATTCGCAATGCAGCGCTCCCACGCCATGCGCGTAGGGTTCTGCGTGCGTGAGTACTCATAGCCCTGGTGTTCGCCTGGGCTGGTCTGCACGTAGGTCGACGTGGCATAGATGGGCGGCATAATCGCGCCGGTTGACGGATCTGGCGACTGTCCGGCGTGAATGGTTCGGGTCGCGAATTTCTTGTCGTCGTTGCTCATGCTTGTCAGTCCATCTGTCGGCGCAGGTAGTTGAGTACGTCGGACCGCGTAATCAGGCCCAGGAACTGGTCGTCGTCCAGGATTGCCGCGTAGGGCTGCACGTGCAGCATGGCGACCAGGTTGTTGACGCTCGCCCCTTTGTCCAGCTTTATAAATGCAGACTCCATCGCGGCCTCCACGGGCGCGTTCATCAGCTCCGGTTTTCCGAACACGTGCTGGATGATGGCGTCCTCGGTCACAACACCGACGAGCTTGCCCTCGTCCATCACGGGAAGCTGCGAGAAGCCGGCGTTGCGCAGGCGATTGTGCGCTGTCGTCAGTACGTCGGTCGGACCCACGGTAATCGTCGCCCGCTCATCGTGCAGCCGCCCGATGAGGTCACGCAGGTCTCCGTGCTGCGGCCGCGCGATAAATCCCTGGTCTTCCATCCAGAAGTCGTTGTACAGCTTCGACAGGTACTTGTTGCCCGTGTCACAGGCGAAAGCGACGACGTTTTTCGGCTCGTCCTGCTCACGACAGTATTTGAGCGCAGCCGACAGCAGCGTCCCGGACGACGACCCTGCCAGGAGCCCTTCCTTGCGCAACAGCAGTCGTGCCGCCTCGAACGACTCCGCGTCGGAGATGGCGTACGCCTTCGCCACCTGTGAAAAATCCGCGATGTCGGGAATGAAGTCCTCGCCGATGCCTTCAACGAGCCAGCTGGCACTTTTGTCGTGTATTTCACCCTTGTTGATGTAGTCTGCGAGGATTGACCCCTCCGGGTCCGCCAGGATGAGCTTCACGCCTGGTGCATGTTCCTGCAGGTACCTGGACAAGCCGGACACGGTACCGCTGGAACCCACGCCGAGCACAATGGCATCGAGGTCTCCATCCATCTGCTCCAGGATTTCCGGCCCCGTGGTCTGTTCATGGGCGAGCGGATTGTCGGGATTGCCGAACTGGTTGATGAAGTACGCGCCCTGCTCCTCCGCGATCGAGCGGCCGAGGTCCTGGTAGTACTCCGGGTGGCCCTTGGCAACGTCCGAACGGGTCAGCACCACGTCTGCGCCCATTGCGCGCAGGTTAAAAATCTTCTCCTGGCTCATCTTGTCCGGCAGTACAAGAATCAACTTGTAGCCCTTGCGGGCTGCGACCAGTGCCAGGCCGAGGCCGGTATTGCCGGCCGTGGCTTCGACCAGCGTGTCGCCGGGCTTGATGTCACCGCGGCGCTCCGCCTCTTCGATCATTGACACCCCGATCCGGTCCTTGATCGACCCCCCGGGGTTCATGAGCTCGAGCTTCAGGAAGAGGCGGCAAGGCCCGGTATCAATGCCCGTTACCTCGAGCATTGGCGTGTGCCCGACCATCTCTAGAATATTGGAATAGACGTGCATGCGACTATAAGATCATCCCCCGAAGGCGGGGAGTGTACGCGATGCCTGCTCTCTGCCACCACCTTTGGCGCGGACTCGACGATGTACCTGAGCTC
>CAZSIQ010000136.1:0-5876 GCA_964606915.1 uncultured Woeseiaceae bacterium
GCGCCTTCGAGTCCGACAACTACGTCGCACTGTTTACGATCGTTGGCAGTACCGTACTGAACGCGGCGTACTTCCTGCCGCTCATCTACCTCGCCTGGTTCAAGGAAGAGAAACCGGGCGGCGTGGATCACGGTGAGGCGCCGTGGCCGGCAACCCTGGCGATCGCAATTACCGCGTCGCTGACGATCCTGTTCTTCCTGTTCAACGGACCGGCGATTGAGCTCGAGCGCCAGCTGGTCGAGGGAATGTCATGAGCCAACAAGACGATCACTGGCTGGTTCGGCCATCGTCCATCAAGCTGTTGTGGCGCATCTTCGCCGCCGTGCTCGCGGGCCTTGTCCTGCTGCAGCTGGTTATCAAGGTGAAGGGCTACTTCGTTGTCGACGGCTGGTTTGGTTTTGGCGCCGCATACGGTTTCCTCGCCTGCCTTGCGATGGTGCTGGTGGCCAAAGGGCTTGGCTATGTCCTGAAGCGACCGGAAGATTACTACGCGGAGGATGACGCCGATGCTTGAGATGTTGCCTCCCGCGCTGGTGCTCGTCTTTGCGGCCGCGCTCATCGGTATCGTTCGTGGCCACCTGCGTACCGCGGTAGTCCTGCTCGCACCGCTGCTCACGCTGTGGCTGGTCTGGCAGGTCGACGATGGCGTCGCTTACACCGTGCCGTTTCTGGATTACCAGATCGAGCCTATGGAGGGCTCGGCGGTTCGGCGCCTGTTCGGCACGATCTTTGCGCTCATGGCGTTCGTGGGCGGCTTGTTCGCTTATCGAACAGCCAAATGGTACGAACTGGCCGCGGGTTACGCCTACGCCGCCGGTGCGGTCGGTGTCAGCTTCGCCGGCGACCTGATCACGCTGTTTATCTTCTGGGAGTTCATGGCGCTGTTCTCGACCATCGTGGTCTGGTGCGGCGGCACTCCGGAAGCGCGCGCGGCGGGGATTCGTTACGTCATCATGCACCTGGCGGGCGGCATCCTGCTGAAAGTTGGCATTGAGGGCGTGGCGGTGCACACCGGCTCGATCGACATCCAGCCGCTGCTTGCAACCAACTTCGACACCTGGCTTATGCTGATCGGCATCCTGATCAACGCAGCCGCACCGCCGGTCTCTGCCTGGCTGTCGGACGCCTACCCGAACGCCAGTGCGTCGGGCTCGGTATTCCTGTCGGCGTTTACCACCAAGACGGCGGTGCTCGCGCTCATCCTGCTGTTCCCGGGTGAAACCATCCTGATCTACATCGGCCTGTACATGGTCATGTACGGCATCATTTATGCGCTGCTCGAGAACGACATCCGTCGAATACTGGCCTACTCGATCGTCAACCAGGTCGGGTTCATGGTGACGGCGATCGGTATCGGCACGGAGATGGCGCTGAACGGTGCCGCCGCGCACGCCTTTGCACATATCGTCTACAAGGCCTTGCTGTTTATGAGTGCGGGCGTTGTCGTTTACCGCACCGGCATGAACCGATGCACGGACGTGGGCGGGCTGTTCCGCACCATGCCGCTGACCGCGATCTGCGGCATCATCGGTGCGCTGGCGATCTCGGGTTTCCCGCTGACCTCGGGCTTCACGACCAAGACCATGATTTCGCAGGCCGCGGCTGACGGTGGCCTGGTCACCGTGTACATGCTGCTGGCCGCGGCGTCGGCCGGTGTCTTCCTGCACGCAGGCATCAAGTTCCCGTGGTTCGTGTTCTTCCAGAAAGACTCCGGCCTGCGTCCGAAGGATGCACCGTGGAACATGGGTGCAGCGATGGTCATCTTCTCGGTGATCTGCATCCTGCTGGGCGTCATGCCGGAACTGCTCTACCAGTACCTGCCGTACGAAGTCACGTATGTGCCGTACAAGATGGACAAGGTGCTGTTCTACCTGCAGCTTCTGATGTTCTCCGGTCTCGCCTTCTTCCTGCTGCTACCGCTGATGAAACGCACGCTAACCATCAGTCTCGACACCGACTGGTTCTGGCGTGTCGTGATGTTTAAGCTCAGTGTCTGGCTGATCGACGTGGGCGGCAAGCTGCGAGCGCAGATCACGGCGGGTCTTGGTTCGGTAGGCACCAGCCTGAAAGGTTTGGCAGAGCGCCTGTTCGGTGCAGGCAGCGACTCCGAGCGCGCCGGCGCGTTCGCACGTGCAACACCGATCGGTACGACGGCGATATGGATCGCGGTCCTGCTGTCGGCCTACGTGCTGGTCTACTACGTCTGATTCAGTGACCCGGGCTTGCGGTGCGTGGCCCGGGGATATCTGACTGGCCCGGCCAGGAAACAAAGGTCCGTTCCGCGAGCTTTTTCATGCGCTCAATGTAGCGCTCGTTGGTCCATCCGCATTCCTGCGTCAGGTACTCCCAGTTCGACACCTGTAGCAGCGCCATGAACGCGTCGATCGCTTCATCGCGTTTCCACTCGTCAGCCAGCATGCCGTCGCCAAGCAGCGCATCAATAGCAGCCCGGCAGCCGTCCCGCATCGCGACCATACGATCACGCCAGGCGTCGGCGGCAGCGGCATCCGTTTCCTGCGCGATCAGCAGCGCCTTGGCGAGGCCGTAAATCTCCGGCAGGTAGCTTCCCCAGAACTCGATGTAACGCTCCACGCGCTCGACCCCGGTTTTTGCCGCACGCGATGGCGCAAGACGGGATTTCACGTCAAGCGAATCGCCAAGGTGACGGAAAGCCGCAATCAGCAACTCACTTCGCGACGCGAAATGCAGGTAAACCGCCTGTCGCGAGATACCGGCCGCCTTGGCGATTTCGCCCATCTTCGCCCCACGACCCCGCGTCTCAACCAGGCTTTCAACCGTTGCATCGAGGATTCGCAGTCGGGTTTCGTTGTTTTCACTTGACATGCTGTAAACACTGCACTACGGTTGACAGCATGTCAATTTACACAGTGTCAATTGACAGACTGTCAATTAACACCCTGTCAACGAAAAGGAGCACAACCATGACCACAGAAACACGGCCTGTACACAGCAATCAGCTCGTATCCCGCAGCATTCTTGGCCTCGCAGGCCTCGTCGCTGTCGGAATTGCGACCACCATCCTGTTTACACCGGGCGCTTTTTACGGCGGCTACGGCATCGACGTCGTGGGCAACCCGACGCTCGCCAATGAACTGAAAGCACCCGGCGGCGCCCTGCTCGTCGCCGGGTTCCTGATGTTTTTCGGTGTCATCCGCCGCGACTGGCTCTTACCGTCCCTGGCGATCGCAGTAATCGTTTACCTGTCTTACGGCTTCGGTCGCCTGCTCAGTATCGGGCTCGACGGTGTGCCGCACAGCGGCATGGTCGCTGCCGCCGTGATTGAGTTCGCTATTGGCGCGGTCTGCCTTAGCGCACTGCATCACGTCCGCCGCGTCCAGTAAGGAGGAACAGACATGACACTCACTCAAACAGGAAACAACGAAACCTGCCTCGTTACCGCAGGCACGGGAAAAGTCGGGCGTCGAATTGTCGCTCGGCTCAGGCAGCAAAACGTCAGCGTGCGGATCGGGTCGCGCAACAATGATCCGGCCTTCGACTGGCACGACCGCTCGACGTGGGACGCCGCACTCGACGGTGTGACGGCGGCCTACATCGCCTACCTGCCCGACCTGGTCGTGCCGGGTGCGGCGGAGGCGATCGAGGCTTTCGTTTCCACGGCCGTCGAAAAAGGCGTGCAGCGCCTGGTCCTTCTCTCCGGCCGTGGTGAAACTGAAGGCTACCGCTGCGAACGCATCGTTCAGGACTCCGGCGTCGACTGGACGATCATCCGTGCCGGGTGGTTTATGCAGAATTTTACTGAAGGCGACTTCCAGCAGATGATTTGTGACGGCGCGATCGTCCTGCCCGCCCGCGATATCCCGGAACCCTTCGTCGACGTTAACGACATCGCCGATGTGGCCGTGGCTGCGCTCACCGAGGAAGGGCATTCGAATCAGCTTTATGAAGTCACCGGCCCTCGTGCGATGACCTTAATGGAACTGGCGAATGAAATCTCGGTGGCGTCACGCCGCGAGATTCCGTTTATCCGTGTATCAATGGATGCGCTGACCCAGGAACTGGCGGCGGCCGGTACGCCCGGTGACGTGATCGAGTTGATGCGCTACCTGTTCGGCACCGTCCTGGACGGCCGCAACTCGACGCCGGGCGACGGGGTGCAGAGAGCACTGGGGCGTGCACCCGCGGACTTCAGGAGTTTTGCCCGCCGTGCGGTTGCACGTGGCGCCTGGAAACAGTCCGCAGTGGCATAGCGCTGTGGTTCGCGGTTGCGTTACTCCGGATCCGGGGCGGGCTCGACGATCGCGCCCGCCTGCAGGATCGGCGCCGCATCGAGATCGCTCGCATCCATCATTTCGGCGATCCGCAAAAGCGACGCACGCAGCATCTGTTGCTCCCAGTCTTGCAGCTTGCGAAATTCGCGAAGGAACTCGGACTGCAGAGGCTCCGGGGCGGCCTCGAGCTTGGTGAGACCGGCGTCCGTCAGCGTTACATTGGTGACGCGCTTGTCGGTACTGGATTTTTCGCGGTGCACGAGTCCGGCGCGTTCGAGGCGATCAACGATACGGGTTACGGTCGCCTGGGACACAACGATGTGGCGCGCAAGCGCACTGGTCGAGGACATACCGTCCTTTTCAATGGCCTGCAGAACCAATAGCTGCGGCGTAGTCAGGCCCGACTCCCGCGAAAGCTTCTGGGAGTGAAGGTCGGCGGCACGCATCAGTCGCCGGAGTGCCACCAGGATATCGTCGTAGTCTTTCATCGTTGAGATACGCGAGTCATTCAGACCTCCCAGTTTATTCCATAGCGATCGAGCAGGTCTTTACCGACGGCGGCCTTCAGCGACTCAAGCCAGGGCTCGTAATTGCGCCAACGATCGAGGCCGCTTCGATAGATCGGCTGACGCACTTGCTCGGAACTCGGCGTCTTGATGTTCCGTTGAGTTCGGTGAAACTCGAGACACGCCTCCTCGAAAGGCAGTCCGCAGAAATCGAGCATCCGGCGCACCTCGGTCTCGAGATCGTCAACGACATCCTCGTGCTGAACGCGCAGCACAAAGCCGGGCAGCACCTCGTCCCAGTGCGCCATCAGGTCAACGTAGTCCCGGTAATACTGGCCGACATCAGCGAGGTCGTAGCTAAACTCCTGGCCCTCCGCGAACAACTGCTGGTAGCCGCTGAAGCAACAAGCCATCGGGTTACGCCTTGCGTCGATGATCTTTGCGTTGGGCAACATCAGCCGGATTAGTCCGATGTGGCGAAAGTTGTTCGGCATTTTGTCGATGAAGAACGGCGCCCCGGCTCGGTGAATACGGGTGTCTTCGATAAAGGCCTCACCATAACGGCGAAAATCATCGCCGGTGAGCCGGGCAAGGATATCCGGGTATGAACACGCCTTGTCGAGTCGACGCAGCTGCTGTGTCAGCGACAGTACGTTCGGCAGTTCCAGCGTGCCATCCACCTGGCTGTGCGACGACAGGATCTGTTCCAGCAAGGTCGAACCGGCCCTCGGCAGGCCGACGATGAAAATCGGGTCGGGCGCGTCACAGCCACTGCCGGCATACTGCTCGAACAACGCCGACGTGCAAACCGTCTTTTGTGCCGCAAGATCCTCAGTCATGCGCTCAGCTGAGTATTTGCTCTGTACCTTTTTGAGCTGGTTGCCACGCTTAAAATAGTCAAAGGACTGTGAAAAGTCCTCCCGATCCTCGAAGGCCTTGCCCAAAGCGAAACACAGGTACACGCGGTCCATGTGAGACAGATTCGGGTTCTGCTCCTGCGCCTGCATACGCTGTAGTTCGTCATCTTCGAAGGCGTAAACCTTCAGGTTGGCCAGCGAATAGTAAGCTTCCCCGTGTGCCGGCTGGCTGGCGATGGCGTCATGGTAGGCACCCACCGCGG
>CAZSIQ010000137.1:0-5853 GCA_964606915.1 uncultured Woeseiaceae bacterium
TCAGCACGGGACGCGTCCTGTTCCTGTACGTGCCGATCGCCGGCATCCTCGGCGGTTTCTACGGACTGGTCGGGATCTTCGTGGCGTACTCGATCGCCAACCTGGTCAGCGGCTTCGGTTCCTACGTGTGGGCAACAAGGATCGTGCGTAAGCGCTGCGCTATAGCCGCGGCGACTTGATCACCATCATCTTGTCGATCTGCATGTCCTCGAATGTGTAGGGGATGCCACCTACGCCCAGCCCGGACTCGCGCAGGCCGGCAAACGGCATGACGTCATCGCGGAACGCGGTGTGGTCGTTCACCATGACAGCGGAGGCATCCAGCTGTCGATACAGGTGCATGGCCGTATCGATATCGTCGCAGTAGACAGCGGACTGGAATGCAACCGGCAGGTCGTTCGCCGCGGCAACCGCGTCGTCGACGTCGTCGTAGCCGTAGACGCAGACGACCGGGCCAAAGATCTCCATCGTGCTGACCTTGGCGTCTGCCGGCGGGTTCAGGAGTACCGTCGGTTCATAGCAGCTGTCGGAGATTTTGTTGCCGCCGCAGAGCAGCGTGGCGCCGGCAGCGACGGCTTCATCCACCCATTCGGCGATGCGGCTGGTCTCTGCATGGCGAATCAGTGGCCCGACTTCCGTTGCCGGATCTTCCGGCGGGCCGACAACGAGATTCTTCGCGCCTTCGGCAATCTCCTGCGCAAGCGACTCCGCTATAGCCGCCGGTGCATAGACTCTCTGCACGGATACGCACACCTGGCCCGCGTGGTAGAAGCCGCCTTTGAGGATGGCGGGTACCGCCGCCTCGCGATTGAACGGTTCCGCAATGATCAGGGGTGCGACACCACCGTGTTCAAGTGCGGCGCGCGCGCCGGGTGCAAGCTTCGACTTCAGCATCCAGCCAACACGAGCGCTGCCGATGAACGAAAAGAAGGCAACGCGGGAGTCGGTCACCAGGCTTTCCGCCGCCTCTCGGGAATCCGTAATCAGCACCTGGCAGAACGCATCCGGAAGGCCCGCCTCGCGCAGGACCTCGACAAACCGAACACAGGACAGCGGCGTGTCGCCGGCTGGCTTGACGACGACCGGGCAGCCGCTGGCGACCGCCGGGCCCACCTGGTGCACGATAAGGTTCAGCGGGTGGTTGAATGCGCTGACTGCGGCGACCACACCGATGGGTTCTTTCTGCGTGAACGCAACGCGACCTGCGGTTGCGGGCGTCGTGCCGATCGGGATCACAGAGCCCGGGTGTGCCCGCAATGCTTCGATACACAGGTGCACGCCGTCGATGGCGCGAATGACCTCCACCTTTGAGTCGGTGTAGGGCTTGCCGCCTTCGCTCGCCGCGAGCAGCGTCAGCTCCTCGACCTGGCCACCCATGATCTCGGCCGCCTTTGTGAGGATCTCGATTCGCTGCGGAACCGATAACCAGCGACTGCGATCGCGAAACAGGCTAAACGCGGCACCGAGCGCATCATCGACATGATCGACACCGCCCGTCGCGAGCGTATCCAGCACGCGCCCGTCGTACGGTGACAACACGTCCAGCGAGCCCGTGGCCGGACGATCGGACGCAATCATCAGATCGTGCATGTCACTTCTCCGAGCTTCTTCGTCAGCAGGTTGTTTTCCCGGTAGTCGATGGGAATAACCAGCAGGCTGGGCCCGTCTTCAGCGAGGGCCGTCTCGAGCGTTGACTCAAGGTCTGACGAGTTCGAGACGTAGTGACCGTTCCAGCCGAACGCCTCGGCCAGCATGTTCCAGTCCGGGTTGCCGAAAGACAGTTCCGTGTGACGGCCAAAGTGATTGTCCTGCTTCCAGGCGATCAGGCCGTACTCGTTGTCAGCCCAGACCATGACGGTGATGTTGCTGTTCAGCCGCTTCGCTGTCTCCATCTCCTGGACATTCATCATGAAGCCGGCGTCACCGCAGATCGCGAGAATGCGTCGGTCCGGGTGTACGAGGCTCGCAGCGATTGCCCCGGGCAGCGCGAAGCCCATGGAGCAGAAGCCGTTCGGGATCAGGCAGGTGTTTGGTTCGTGGCACTGGTAGTGCCGGGCGATCCACATTTTGTGTGCGCCAACGTCAGACAGCACGATGTCGTGCGGCCCCATGACCTGCCGGGCATCCCACAGCGCCTTCTGCGGACGAATGGCACCCTGCTGGTCGTCGTCCTTGTACTCGGCAAAGTCCTCGGCCATCGCGGCGCGTGTCTTGGCCTGGAAGTCGAGGTCGTAGTCCGGCGCGCCGTGTTCGTCGAAGCGCTCATTGAGCATCCACAGCGTGTGGGCGAGATCGCCGACGAGTTCAGTTTCCGGGTGGTAGTTGGCGTCGATCTCGGCCGGCAGGAAGTCGGCGTGCAAAATCTTCTTGTCGCCGTTCGGGTTCCACAGTTGCGGGTGGTATTCGACCATGTCGAAGCCCAGCGTGATCACGAGGTCGGCGTCGTCGACAGCGAGCGCGACACGGTCCTTGGAACCAAGGCCGATCGTGTACAGGCAGTAGTCGGCGTCCATGTCGACGCAGCCCTTGGCCATGAACGTCGAGATGACGCCGATACCGGTCTTTTCACACAACAGCCGCAGCTGCTTGCTGGCGCGACGGCGGATGCAGCCGTTACCGGCGATAATGACCGGGCGCTTCGCGCTCTTCATCAGCTCAAAGGCCTGGTTGACGATCTTGTCGTCCGGTACCGAACGACGGAATCGCCGCGGCTTCAGCGGTCGCGCGCTGGATGCGAAGGTCGCGACGTCTTCGGGCAGTTCGATGTGGACGGCTCCGGGTTTCTCGGTGCGTGCCAGCCTGACGGCCTTGCGAACGATCTCCGGAATCGTGTCCGGGTTGAGGATGGTCGTCGCCCACTTGGTGACCGGCTCGAACATCTTCACGACATCCATGATCTGGTGGGATTCCTTGTGCAGGCGATCGGTGCCGCCCTGTCCGGTCAGTACCAGCATCGGCGCGCGGTCCATGTTCGAGTCGGCGACACCAGTGATCAGGTTGGTTGCGCCGGGTCCGAGGGTGCCGAGCGCGCCTGCCGGGTTGCCGGTCAGTCGACCATAGATCTCGGCCATAAACGCTGCGCCCTGTTCATGACGCGT
Source organism: uncultured Woeseiaceae bacterium (assembly GCA_964606915.1). Taxonomy (GTDB): domain Bacteria; phylum Pseudomonadota; class Gammaproteobacteria; order Steroidobacterales; family Woeseiaceae; genus UBA1847. The sequence continues at coordinate 3,099 of CAZSIQ010000137.1, forward strand.
GAGGATGAACTTGATCTTGTCCGAGTTCTCCAGCGACATCATGAAGTCGGCGTTTTCCTCGCCAGGTACGCCAAAAATGTACTCGATGCCTTCTTCTTCCAGGCATTTGACGAACAGGTCGGACGCTTTCATGTATTTCTCCCCAGGTGAGTTCCCTAGCGCTACAGACCGTGTGGCGCCTGCGTTTATTTCAGACTGCGATTTACTTTATAGCTGATCCAGTACGCGCGGGCGATACAGCAGATGCATACCGACACCGCGAGCGAGCAGGAACAACAGGAAGGCTGCCCAGAGCCCGTGATTTTCGAAGGGCCTGAGAATGAACCACGCGGGCAGGAAGACGGCGAACGACGCGATCAGCATGATGTTGCGCATCTCCGCCGCGCGTGTCGCGCCAACGTACACGCCGTCGTACAGGTAGGACCAGACGGCCACGACCGGCAACGCGACCAGCCACGGCAGGTAGGTGCGCGCCGTCTCGCGAACGTCATCGAGATCCGTCAGGACGTTGATCAGCAGCTGGCCGCCTAGCAGGAAGGCGAGACTGAAACCGGCCGCAAAGATCGCTGACCACTTCAGCGACAGGGCGACCGCCCGCTTGAGGCCCTCACGGTGCTTCTCGCCGAAGGACTTGCCGACCAGCGCCTCGGCGGCGTGGGCGATACCGTCGAGGCCGAAGGCCGACAGGTTCATGAACTGCATCAGCACGGAGTTTGCCGCGAGCACCAGCGGTCCCATGCGTGCGCCCTGCGCAGTGACAAACGACATCGTAAACATCAGCGCCAGCGTGCGAACGAACAGGTTGGCGTTCACTGCGAAGAAGGCGCCGTATTCACCGAGGCGGGTAAAGCGCTCAACCAGCCAGTGCCCCGGATGTTCTCGCAGAACACGGACTGCAAAAACCAGGCCGATGACGACGCCGGTGTACTCGGCGATGACGGAGGCCAGCGCGACCCCGTCGACGTCCATGCCAAAGACGAGCACGAAGACCAGGTCCAGCACGATATTGACGGAGTTGATGACGATCACGATCAACAGCGGTATGCGCGCGTTCTGCAGGCCGATGAACCAGCCGATCAGCACGTAGCTGGCAAGGGTCGCGGGTGCACTCCAGATCCGGATCGAAAAATAGATGTCGCCCAGCGTGCCGATCGCTCCTTCCGCACCCAGCAATGGCAGCCCCACATTTGCGATGACGGACTGGAGCAAGAGCAGCGTGAAGGCAATCAGCCACGCGACGATGAGCGCCTGGCCGAGCGTCGTTCGAAGTCCGTCGAAGTCTCTCGCGCCAAAGCGCTGGGCCGCGATACCGGTCGTGCCCATGCGCAGAAAGTTGAAGCCGACGTAGATGATGCCGAACAGCATGCTGCCGATCGCGACGGCACCGAGATACTCGGGTCCGTCGAGGTGGCCGGTGACCGCGGTGTCCACCATGCCGAGCAACGGCACAGAGATGTTGGACAGGATCATCGGCAACGCGATGCGCCAGACGTCGCGGTCCGCGGGCAGTCGCGCCGCGTCAGTCATCAGCCGAAGGCGTTGACGCCAGTGAGTTCCCTGCCGACCGAGAGCTGGTGAACGGTTTCGGTGCCCTCGTAGGTGATGACGCTTTCCAGGTTCAGCATGTGGCGCACGGGGACATACTCGGCGCTGATGCCGCTGCCGCCAAGCAGGTCGCGTGCATCTCGGGCGATATCGATCGCGGCGCGGCAGTTGTTCCACTTCGCCATCGATACCTGTGACGGCGTCATCTTACCTGCCTCTTTCAGCCGACCGAGTTGCAGCGACAGCAGCTGCGCGGTCGTGATACGCCGGCTCATGTCGGCCAGGCGGATCTGCACCGTCTGCGTGTGTGTCAGCGGCTTGCCGAACAGGATGCGCTCGTTGGTAAACGACAGTGCTTCATCGAGACAGGCCTGCGCCGCGCCAATGACGCCCCAGGTGATGCCGTAGCGAGCCTGCGTCAGGCAGCTTAACGGGCCCTTCAGGCCCTTGACGCCCGGGAGCACGTTCTCTTCCGGCACACGCACGTTGTCGAGGAACAGTGCGCCGGTGACCGAGGCACGCAACGAGAACTTGTTCTCGATTTCCTGGGTGTCGAATCCGGGGGTGCCTTTCTCGACGATGAAACCGCGGATACCGTCTTCAGTCATGGCCCAGATGACGGCCACATCGGCGATTGGCGCGTTGGTGATCCACATCTTGGATCCGCTCAGCACCCAGTCGCTGCCGTCGCGCTTTGCGTGGGTCTTCATGTTGGCCGGGTCGGATCCGCCGTGCGGTTCCGTCAGGCCGAAGCAGCCGATCGCTTCGCCCTTCGCCATGGCCGGCAGCCAGCGCTGCTTCTGTTCCTCGGAACCGAAGGCGTGAATGGGAAACATCACGAGGCTGGACTGTACGGACACGAAGCTGCGCAGGCCGCTGTCGCCGCGCTCGAGCTCCTGGCAAATCAGCCCGTAGCAGATGCTGTTCAGCCCGGCACAGTCGTAGCCCTTGAGGGAACTGCCGAACAGCCCGAGCTCTGCGACCGGCTTGACGAGCTCCATCGGAAAGTAGTGTTGCTCGAAGGCGTCGCGCATAAGCGGAATAGCCTGCTCATCGACAAAGCGTGCGACGGAGTCCTTGACGAGAACTTCTTCTTCACTGAGTTCGCCGCGAACGTCGTAGAGATCCAGCGGGTCGAGATTGGAGAGCGGTGTTGGCACGTTGAGTTCCGGTGAGTCTGGAAGTGCCCGGATTCTATCGGATTGCCCGG
>CAZSIQ010000138.1:0-5832 GCA_964606915.1 uncultured Woeseiaceae bacterium
GCGATCAACATTTCAGCGAACGCGTTCGAGAGCGAGGATCTTCCGTCCTACGTCAGGGAGACATTTGATGAGTTCAGTGTGCCGCCCGAGCACATCGTGTTCGAAATTACCGAGAGCCTGGCGATTCGTCGGCCAGCCAACGTTGAACGCCAGGTCGGGCAGCTGCGAGAGATGGGCTGCAAGCTGGCACTCGATGACTTTGGCACCGGCTACAGCTCCCTGAGCTACCTGCAGAAGCTGCCGTTTGACTACATCAAGATCGATGGTGCATTTGTTGTCGGTCTTCTGGACAACCCGGTCGACCAGAAGTTGATACGCCTGATCGCCGACATCGGTCGAGAGGCCGGCATGAAAACCATAGCGGAGTACGTTGAGGATGCGGACGCGCTCGCGCTGCTGGAAGAGCTCGGCGTCGACATGGTCCAGGGGTTTCTTGTCGGCAGGCCTGCGGCAGAACCTCGGGTTGCCGCCTCGCCGGTAAGCCTGGGCTCTCACCGGTCGCGGAAGCAGTCGAAGGGCTGAGGCCGGCTCAAGCCGCGCTTAGCGTTACTGGCCCACGCTCACGCTGTCCACACCCACAAACCGCGCCAGCCGATCGATCTCTGCTTGCAGGCGCGCGTAGCGGGCATTCGACCACTTGATCCCGGCCTCCGGCCAGAAATTTAGCAGGGTCATCCGGCCCGCTTTTCGGTCCGCTTTCAATTCGATTCGGCCGACAAAGCGATCGCCTTCAAGCAGCGGATACACGTAGTAGCCCCAGCGTCGCTGCGCGGCAGGGACAAACATCTCCACGCGGTATTCGAAACCGAACAGTCGTTCCAGGCGAGTACGGTCCCGGACCAGCGGATCAAACGGATTCAGGAGTCGCAGACGTTGGGTAGGAGAGGGGAGTTGGTCGATGCGTTCTTCGATGTCTGCAGGTGCGAAACCGCTTTGCCAGCTACCGTCCGATCGCTGAACCTCGACCGACACCAGGTGCTTTTGATTCGTCGCAACCCAGGCCTTGGTCTCCGCGTTGTCGGTGGCATCCCAAAACCGCTGGATCTCGCCCTCAGTCCCGAAAGCCAGCCGATCCAGCGCTGACCGGCTCAGCCAGTCGATCTGCTCATCGTCGGTCAGGGTGGTCTTACGAATCTCATCCGGAATCACACGCTCTGTGAGGTCGTAGAACTTGATGAATTTCTCTCGATGCGAGGTCGTGAGCGTACCGGAGTACCACAAGTATTCGAGCGCACGTTTATGCGGTGGATGCGTCCACTGGCCTTTGATCTTCTTGAATGTCGACTCGAAATCTTTCGTGGACAGCGGACCTTCATCCTCGATTCGCCGCCGGACCATGTCGTGGTGCTCGCCACCGGCACTGTCCACGTGCCAGCCGCGACGTTCGAGCAGGGCGCCCAGCCGCCTGAACTGGCGCTGCCACATGGGAAAGAACTCGATGGGAATCACCGAGGCGTCGTGCGTGAAGTGCTCGAAGACGCGTCGATCGTCAGCCAGATGACGGTCCAGCATCGGCTCCCGGTAATTCTGGTTCCGGCTCCACAGAATGTGATGATGCGCTCGTGCCACGACCTGCACGGTGTCCAGTTGCACAAATCCCAGGCGTTGGATGATGTCGTCCAGGTCAACAGGGCCGGTCGGCTGTCCGGACAGGCCTTGTGCGTCGAGCAGGAGTCGCCGAGCGATACGGTTGGGGATCTTTAGAGGTTGCACGTGTGGGTCTGATGGTCTTCGGTGTCGCCCGGAAGTGTAGGAGATTCGCAGAAAAGGGGTCTAGAGGACACGCATACCAAGACCCGGCCTTTGTGGATAGGTTGTTCCATGGTGCAAGTTCGTCAAGAGGAGGGTAAATACACAACGAGCCCAGCCTGTAAGAGTCCGGCTCTTGTTGAACCGACAGGTTCAGCAATCGGCCAGAAGCTGCCATTTATGCCCTTAGCTTGGAGCCGTCAGGGTTGGCTGCTTCCTCATCGAGTCGCGTTGGATAGTACTTTCGCTTGTGTTGTAGCTCGACAAACAGAGTCCCGTGAATACCCAATACCTCGGGCTTGCGCACACGACATTTCCATAGTCGGCCAAGGGCCCCTCGAACCATGTCAACGTCGCTTCGGTCCTCGAGCTCTTCGGAAAAAGCGATGTCTGTTCCGCCGGGGAAGAGAAGTCTGAAGTCGGCGTCGGAGCAACGAAAAACGTCGTACACGCAATTTTCGGCACCGTCGATTACCTGAATGAACTTGTCCTGCATGGAGTATCGATACGGTGGCTTTGGGTCAGGAGCGGACAGAATACCAGACATCGAAAAGGCGTCGGTTTAGAACCAGAAGCGGCCGTCGAGTCCTACGCCGGTAGACGCTGTGGTGCCACTACGCTACAACATGCGGCCAGAGCCCCGGATATTCCCAAAGACTTGCCAGTTGGAGACTGCCCGGCAGTGTGGAGTGCGGAAAACAGAGAGGCTCTAGCAGGTCCTTGGCGACGGGACCGACGATGACTTTTGGACGCCGACATAACCGCCTCTGGAGTTTGTGGATGTATCACCAAGTTGTAACCGGTTCCAGCCGGGCCAGAATCGTGGCCGCTTGCGCTCTGATTCTCGCTATTGTGGGTGTCAACAGAGTCGTAGCACAGGAATTGGAGTTGACCGCGGCCGAGCTTGAACAGGCTCTGGACCAAGCGATCAACGAAGAGTCTCGCGACTACGAAAAGCGAATCGAACTGGCTGAGCACGTTTATGCAGTTGCTGGCGATCTGGGCACCGATGCTGATCGGCTAGTCAAGAAAGCCAGTATGGTCGAGGCGTTGTCACATATGCGGCTTAGCAACTTCGCTCGTAGTCGAGAGCTGGTGGATGAGCTGTGCCCCAGCGTTAATCGGGAAGTCCTGCCCGAGCTGCGCTTTCGCTGTGATTCGCTCGCGGCTGGATTGTTGCTGATTGGTGGCGAAGCAGAGAAGGGGTTAGCGGCGTACGAAGCGCTCTTTGCCAGCGACGACGGCCGCGTACCGACTAAGGTTAGGACCCGCTCCGAAATCGGTTATGCCATTGCGCTGCTTGAAAATCGATTGGTGGCGCAATCGATAGACGTCTATGAGAGGGTTCTGCTCCAGTCAATTGAATCCGGCGAAGACCAGGTAGCCCTGTTCGCTGGCAACAATCTCGTGGTCATCCTGATTTCGATGCAGGACTATATTTCGGCGCGTGAAACGCTCGACCTGCTGACGCCTGTTCTCGAACGCACGCCATTCTCGATGGTCAGTGGTTCGCTGCTAATACACGACTACGAACTGATCCGTATCGATGGTGAGCCTGAGCGCGCAGCGGCAGGACTGCAGGACTTCCTTGAGCGCGAGCCGGACACCATTCCATTGGTGCGCGGCAGTGCATACCGGATACTGGCCGATACGCTCCTCGATCTCGGAGAACCCGAACGCGCGCTGGAAAAAGCCGACCTGGCTTTCGAGGAACTCAAGGATCAGGCTCATATCGTTCCGGAGGTCTTCCTGACGCTCGCGAATATTCACCTGGCGTTGGGCGATTACGATGAGACGCTCAGGCAACTTGAACGCGTCGACTTTTCGAAGGACGCAATTGATGCAAGACGCACTTACCATGATGCGCTGAAGCTTCAAGCGCTACTTGGACAGTCCGGTGATGAAGAGGTCCTGGAAGCCTTCCAGACTTACCTCGAGTCGGACAAAACCCGCGACGAGGTCGTGTCAGTTTCCAGGGCAGAGTTCTACGAGGCCAAACTGACCGCAGCAACGCGGAGTCTAGAACTACAACTGGCCAGAGAGGAGGCTAGCCTGTTGGCGCAGCAACGCGCCGCTGAGAGCCGCAATAATCGGCTTTGGCTTGTCCTTTTGGCAACCGGTTCGCTTGCTGGCATTTTGGTGACTGGCCTCATCCTGAACCGCAATCTTGAGCGGCGGCGTCTTCGCGAGAAGGAACAGCAAAATACCAAGCTCGAGGAGCTCGTTAGAGACAAAACACGCGAGTTACGACGGAATCTCAATAAACAGTCTGAAATGACCCGCGAGCTGGAAAATCGCAAACGCATTGAGTCGATTGGCATGCTGGCCAGCAATTTTGCGCATGATTTCAACAGCTTGCTGCACGTTATCTCGGGAAGCAATGAAATCATCGCCGCCCCGGAGTGCACCGACGACGAACGCCATCGAATGCTGTCTTTGTCCAATCAGTCTGTAAAGAAGGGCGCCGGTATCCTTCGCCAGTTGCTGGCTTACGCCAGGCAACAGGACCTTGAATCCAGGCCGATCGAATTCGCTGAGTTTCTTTCAGAGACTGAAGATCTTCTGCGTTTCGCAGTCGGGGAGCAGAACACGCTGGCGGTCATAAATCGAAGTGACTCCGCGCATGTTTACGTGGATACGGCTCAACTGACGACGTCCTTTCTGAATCTCATCAACAACTCCGTCGATGCAATGGAGAAGAGCGGAAATATCGAGATTCTGGTTGAGACAGTGATCGTTGCCGAACAGGCCGAGGACTGGAGCGCAGATCTACAAGCAGGAAATTACGTATGCGTCAGCCTTCGTGACTCTGGCCGCGGAATGACCGCAGCCGAGTTGGAGCAGGCCATTGAGCCTTTCTACACGACGAAGGACGTCCATCATGGCAGCGGGTTGGGCTTAAGTTCCGTGTATGGTTTCGTTCGGCAGAGTGGTGGTGACTTGCGAATTTCAAGTGCGCCCGGTGAATGGACATTGGTGGAGTTTCTGCTGCCGATTGTCGTTCCCAAAGATGACGCAGATACATCCTCTGGGCAGACTCAGGCCGGCTCGCTTGCCGGTCGCTCTGTACTCATTGTCGAAGACAATGACATGGTTGCGGACGTTGTTCAGGCATCGGTCAGCATGCTGCAACTCGAGTCTCATCGCGTCTCGAGTGGCCAAGATGCCAAGGACCATCTGGTATCAGCTGCCCGATACGATTACCTGCTCACCGATGTCCGTATGCCGGGTGACGTAGACGGCGTGGAGTTGGCGCATTGGGCCCGTGAAAACCTCGGTGATATCAGCATCATCATAATGACCGGCTTCTCCGAACTGGTGATGGACGAGTCGGAGTTTGACGTACTCCGCAAACCCTTTACTCAGAAGGACCTGCAGGAAGTGCTGCTTCGAAATTCGAAACAGTCGAATGACGATTAAGTCGCAGCACAAAAGCGAAGCTGCCATGACTAAAAGAGTAACCGCGAAGCTGGTTGCGTCCGGACTAGTACGTCCATGACGTTCGAACGTCCCTTGTCAGTATGCTCGCACAATATCCACAACGGTGCAGCGTGTGGCAGACCCGAAACCTAGCTCTGTTGCTTGATCGAGGTATAGAGCAGGGCGAGCATGTTAGCGTCGATTGAATATCGGTGCCGATGGATTTTTTGGAGCCGTAAGTAATGGGCGTATCTGTCCAAGTAGTGCACCTTCTATTTATTTTGGGACTCGCAATTGCGATGTTGATCAGCGGTTGGCTGTTTATTTCTAACATGACCTTTCTCTTTTACATGAGGGTCAGGCTGCTGTTTCTAAGAAACCCTTCGGATCTACAGAACACGACTTCAGCTGTTGATCGTTGGCTGGGTCACGACCTGTTTTTTCGAGACGGAGGAAATAAACCGAGGACAAGGACCGAGAAAGCTGATCGGATTATTTGGTTCGCGACCTTGGGGATTGCCCTTATAGTTCTTTTGGGATCAAAGTTCGTGGTTGAAGCATCAGTGTAATTTGATGGTGTGGAGAAACAGGAACGGAACCATCCCTTGAAATGCGCATAATAAATAGATCGTGAACTTCAGTTGATCCCGCCGAGGCCGCGTC
>CAZSIQ010000139.1:0-5502 GCA_964606915.1 uncultured Woeseiaceae bacterium
CTCGTCGTTCTTGGTGATTTCAACATCGCACCGGCCGACGAGGACGTCTACGATCCCGAGAAATGGGGCGAAGACGTGCTCTGCAGCCCCCCCGAACGGGCGGCGCTCAGGAAAGTCCTGGATACCGGCCTGTTCGACGTCTTCAGGCAATTTGAACAGGATGAAAAGACGTTTAGTTGGTGGGACTACCGCGCCGCCGGTTTCCGTCGAAACGCCGGCCTGCGAATCGACCTGATCCTGGCCAGCGAAAAACTTGCGCAGAACTGCCTCGCCAGTTATGTCGACAAGGAACCTAGAGGCCTTGAAAGACCCTCTGATCATGCCCCGGTTGTCGCGGAATTCAGACAATAAGCGACTTTTTTCGGGGTTTTTGACATATTGACGGTTTTTGGGGAAAAGCCCCAAGTCATCAAAGTGTATTATTTTGGCGGAGTAAGACCCGCGCCGCCCAGGCGTTGATTTAGGGGGGCCTTTGGCGCAATTGCCTCACATCAAGCGGGGTCGCCACGGTGAATAAAGAAAAGAAGAGCACCGTGTCGCACGACCGCCGCAACGACTACGACGTCACCAACACGGTGCAGGTCAGCAATCCTGTCGCCGTTCGGAACGCCGTTCGTGACCTGTTCGCGACCGTCTTCCCCGGGGCGTCGTTCGATAACCTGTGGCTCGCATTTTACGACTTTAACCGGCTGTTCGCCGGTCGCTACCCGGGCTACCTTGGCTGCGATACCACCTATCACGACCAGCAACACACACTGGATATGACGCTCGCCGTTGCCCGGCTGATTGCCGGCTACGAGCAAAGTGTCGAGCCGTCCGACCGACTGGGTCCGCACCGCGCAGAGCTCGCCATCATCGTTTCGCTGTTCCACGACGCCGGCTATATCCGTCACGAAGAGCGAGACCGTGATTACAGGAACGGCGCCGAGTTCACGATGTATCACGTGACGCGCAGCGCCGACTTCCTGCGCAGCTACCTGCCGGAGCTCGGCATGTCACGTGACATTGGCGTCGCCAGCATGATCGTGCACTTCACCGGCTACGAGCTGAACGTCGAAGACATCGAGCTGGATGATCCCAGGGACGTTATCTGCGGCCACCTGATCGGCACCGCAGATCTCATCGCGCAGATGTCGGATCGCTGTTACCTGGAGAAATGCCGGGACCGGCTGTACCGCGAGTTTGTTCTCGGCGGCATCGCCATCGAAAACACGACGCCCGGCGAATACACCGTGCGATACACCTCGGGTGAAGACCTGCTCGCGAAGACGCCGTTTTTCTACCAGCAGGTGTCCCGCGACCGCCTGAACAAGACCTTCAATCGCTCCTACCGCTACATGGAAGTGCTGTTCGACGGACGTAACCCGTACATCGACGCCATTCGGGCCAACATGACGCACCTGCTGAAGATTCTCGACAGCGGCGACTGGTCACAGCTGCGCCGCCAGCCGCCGTATTTTCTCGGCATCATGTCGACCGCCGAGGACATGGAGGCGCTCGTCAACCAGCAGCTGCAGACTTACACCGGCACACGGAAAAAGCTCGAAGACGACCTGCTGATGCCTATCTAGCCCCGGTCGCCAAGCGTTTGGCGATACAGGCGCAGGGCCAGGTACTGGCGCCGGTTCAGTCGGCGCATCGCGTAAAACGCCCCGATCGCTGCCGAAAAACCCGCAATCACAACGTCAGCTGGCGTGACCGTCGCGGACACGTAATCCAGGAGTCCGAACACCGTAAACGACGGCAACACAACGGACAGGCTGCCGCCGAAATCCGAGCCTGCGAACAGGATGGCGATCGCGACATTGCCGGCAGCGGCGCCGAGCAGCACGAGGACGGCGGCAACGGCGGGGAACCGCCAGTCGAGGCCGCAGCCGGAGCGGCGTACCGCCATGCCCATGGCGGGCCCCAGCACGAGCATAAACCAGGGGTACACCTTGTCCATGGCCTGGGACAGAAGCACCCACAGCAGGCAGAAACCCAGGATGACGACAATGCCGGCCAGCAGCGCGGAACGGATCGACTGGGCAGCAATCAAACGCCGGCCGATCTCGGTATCGGGCGGCGGCTCGGGGTCCGGTTCGTGGTGACGTTGAAGTCTTAAGACCTGTTTTGGTGCGTCGTCGCTCATGGGTTCCACCATCGTGGCTCGCCGGTGATAGACTGTCCGGCCACGCCACAAGCCGGCAACAATACCGAAGCTTGCGCGTTAGCCGCAACCAGACAAACCGCTCCGGAGAAGAACAATGCACGCCGCCTGGTTTGACGATTTTGGACCCGCCGCCGACGTCCTCGAAACGGGCGACATTCCGGCACCGGTCGCCGGTGGTGGTGAGGTTCTCGTCCGTCTGCACACCAGCGGCATCAATCCATCAGACGTGCGCAAACGCGCCGGCAGTTTCCCGGACCTGCTCGATGACGGTTTCGTGATTCCCAACAGCGACGGCGCCGGCGTCATCGAGGCCGTCGGTGTTGGCGTGGACGGCTCACGTGTCGGCCAGCGAGTGTGGGTCTACCAGGCCCAGTACCAGCGTCGCTTTGGTACGGCGTCCCAGTACCTGGCCATCGATAGCCAACGTGCACCGAGACTCGCCGACAACACGGACTTCGACGTCGGCGCCTGCCTTGGCATCCCGGTGATGACGGCGCACCGCTGTGTGTTTGCCGACGGCGACGTGAAGGACGCCACGGTCCTGATCACGGGCGGCGCCGGGCGTGTCGGCTTCTATGCGATTCAGTGGGCCTCTCGCGCGGGCGCCATGGTGATCGCATCAGCGAGCAACGAAGAGGATGCGGATGCCTGTCGCGAAGCCGGTGCAAAACACGTGGTTAATCATCGCGACCCGGATTTCGCTGAGCAGATCATGGCCGCCAACAAGGGCGCGGCCGTGGACCGGATCATCGAAGTCGACTTCGGCTCCAACATTGAAACCGCGGCCAGGGTCATTCGCCTCGGCGGCACCATCGCGACCTACGCATCAGCCCTGAACCCGACGCCGACCGTTCCGTTTTACGACCTGATGTACAAGGACGTGACCATTCGAACCGTCATCGTGTTCGGTATGCCTGAATCAGCGAAGGACCATGCGGTTGCCGATATCGAGCGCGCCCTGTCGAGGGGGCGCCTGATCCACCGTATTTCTGAAAAGATACCGCTGGACGACATCGTGCGTGGCAACGAACTGGTTGAGTCCAGCTTTGGCATCAATGCCGGTGAGAACAGGATCCGCGGCGGCGTGATCCTGGAAATCGACTAGGGCACGCTACTCCGTCGACTCGTCCACCCTGAGCTGGTACCACGCCGTGTCCCAGTAGCGGTCAAACTTGTGGCCGACCTCCTCAAGCGTTGCGCATTGTCGAAAACCCAGCGACTCGTGCAGCCTGACCGACGCGTCGTTGGGCAGGACGATGACACCGTACGCACGATGCACACTGCCGAGTTCGCGAAGCGCCTTGAGCAGAGCCTCGTACAGCGGTCGTCCGTAACCCTGCCCGGTGCATTCGGGCGCAAGATAGACCGTGGTCTCGACGGAACGATCGTAGGCCGGCTTGGGACGCAGGGCCTGGCTGGACGCATAGCCCACGACACGGTCGTTGTTAACGCCAACGAACAGGCGATAGGGGCCACGGTCTGCGAATCGTTCGAACCAGGCCTGCCTCTGGTCAACCGAGAACTCGCGCGTATCGAAGGTCGAGGGGGTCTCGCGGACGTAGTAGTTGTATATCTCGGTCAGTCGCGGCAGATCGTCCATCGTCGCCGGCCGGATGGTCAGCACGCCTGCCACCGTGTCAGCGCTCGGGGCGATAACGCAGCCCGACATTGAAACTCACGTCGGGAGCGGAGTTCACCTTGATGTCTTCACTGACGCCGAGGCTCACCACGAAAAGCGGGCTTACCCGGATATTGCCGCCAAAGGTCAGTGTCCATGACATCTCCCCGAGCTTCTCGATCCGCGAGTCGTAGGCGGCGGTTCGCAGCGTGCTTTGCACGTTGAGCTGGATGCGGCGGCTCATGTCGATGGCGATCCCGCCGGAAAGCTGGCCGATGTAGTCCTCGTAGCGGTTGGCCAGGAAGTCGGGCTGCGAAATATAGGTCAGGCTGGCGCGGTAGAACGCCGTCAGGTCGTCGTTGCCACCGACGCGCTGCAGGTCACCCGCGATGCCCACGCCAAAATCGAAACCGCCGCTGCCAAGAAACTTGTCCGCATCCCCTGTCGGGAGCTTCGCACTGACGCGGAGGGCGCGCTGGTGTGTGTCTGTCGAGTCGATATCGAAACCGGCGTACAGCCGAATGTCGCCGAGGCCGTTGGCGCTGTTTGTGAAATCGACGACCTGGCCGTTCTCGTCCGCATAGTTGAACTCGAGCACGTCCTGCGGTCGATTATCGCGCGAGCCCTCCGGCAGCTGGAAGATGTCGTGCCAGGTATCGATGAGCGAATCGAGATTGCCGGACGAGTGCCCTACCCACGGGATCTCGACGCCGACCTCGATGCCCTCGGCCAGCCCCGCGCGAAGATCGACAGTGAAGCGCGCCGATTCTCCGTCGAGAATCAGGCTTTCATCACCGCGCTGCTCCACGATCGCATGGCTGGCGGTGATGAACGACGCGTTAAGCCGAAACTTGCCGGGTGCCAGCAGCATGCCGCCCTCATCGATGCCGGGCAGGCCGAATCCACCGGTCAGCGGCGCGTTATCGTCCTCCGGCAGGGTATCGGCAGATACACCGGCGGAGACCACCAGCAGCAGGAACAGCAGGTGTTTCACGCACCGCTGTCCAGCGCCGCCGGCGAAAACAGGACGCCAAACAGCTGGCACCAGATCACAACGCTGCCGTACTCGGTGACGTCGGTGCCTTCAGGCAGCGGGTAATTCTGGTTGCCGACATTGCCCTTGAGCTTGCCGAGATTCAGGTAGCCACCGTCGACCACATCGTCCGCGGACGCCGGGGACGGGTGCTTTGCAAGATAGACGTAAAGGTCCGGGCCGTTGGTGACACGAAAGTCCTCGAAGCGGACGACGTGACTGCCGTTTGGTAACGCATACAGCATGGCGTTGCCTTCGCCCTTATGTGCCGCATCGGCATCCACAAAGGTACCGCTGGCGACCACACTCGGCGCCTCGGGCATGTCTTCCGTCATCGACTTGTCCTGCATGCCGGCTGCCGCAGCAAGAATGTCGTCCTTCATGGACATGCGCTCTTCTTGCGGCATCGCCATGACGCCGTCCATGTTAAAGCTGCCGTCGGCGAGCACGATGTCAAAAGACTCGTCCACTTCACGGTCGATAAACAAGGGGGAAACCAGGAACCAGCCAAGGGCCAGCACAACAACGGCAATAATCGCTCCGGTAATCGCTTTCATGAAATCTCTTCTCGCTAATGTCAGTCGTGGGGAAACAGTTCATTGCTGAACGGCATCAGTGCAATCATCAGTGTATCGGCATAAACGGACTCGCGTGTGACACGACCCTCCGTCAACAGCCCGAATGCGCCGCCACCCTGCT
>CAZSIQ010000140.1:0-5496 GCA_964606915.1 uncultured Woeseiaceae bacterium
GCAGACTACGCTGCGACTCCCGATGCTGCTCTGCGGCGGAAATCCGTTCGTTCTCGATATCCTTGGCCTCCTCGCCCAGTGCGACGCGACGCGCCTCGGCCTGGTCCATCTGGTAGCGCGCGGAATCCAGCGCCGCCCGGGATTCCGAGTATTCGTTCATCATCGCCGCAGCGTCTTTCTGCATGGACTCACGGCGCTCTTCGAGCTGTGCAAGGCGGGCACGGCCGTCGCGCTGCAGTTTTACGGCGCTGTCGTAGCGGGCCTGGATCTCGCGAATCTCGCCTTTCAGGCGACGCATGTCGTGCTCGCGCGCCAGCACTCCGGCCTTGGCGTCCTTGTCGCGGGAGACCCGCAGCCAGCCCGGCGCAAGCCAGATACCGTCGCGCGTCACAACGGACGCGTTACCCGACAAACCGTCACGGATATCCAGTGCGTCGTTCAGTGTGTCCGCCACCTTCACCGCGCTTAAAAGGCCGATAATCGACGACGGTGCGTCGGTAACCTTCGACGCCAGCGTGTCGGCGGAGGCAAGAATGTCACCCTGGCCACGCTCATTTTCGATCAGTGTCAGTCGGCCGGAGCTCAGTGCGCTGATCGTGTTGGTCGCGGGCTCGATACTGGAAACGCAAACCGCCTGGAGGTAGTCGCCAAGCACCGTCTCGACGGCACGTTCCCAGCCATCATTGACGTTCAGTGTCTGGGCAACCCGGCGCGCGTCGTCGAGCTCGGCTCCCTTGAGCCAGTCCTTGACGGCGTCGTCACCCTCGCCCAGCGCCGCCTTCTGTACCGCCTCCAGCGACGCATACTTGCCCTGCGCGTCCTGCAGGGTGCCGCGGCGCTCCTCGACGAGGTGCGTGAGCTTCTTGTCCTGTTCGCGCAGCTTGCGGATGTTGTCACTGAGGTCGAGCAGGTGGCGATCGAACTCGTCTTTCGCCTGGCGGTTCTTGAGTTCCTTGACCGTCAGCTTTTCGATCTCACTGGCCAGTTCATCCTGGCGCATGTCCGCCTGCGCCTCGACAATTTTCTGGCTGCGATCGGCGAGGCTCGTCAGGCGTGATTCAATCTGCTCGGCGCGGGTCTTCTCGACACTGGACTGCTGCTGTGCGCCACCCACATCGCCCGAGTAGCTGTCCCAGCGTGCCTGCCAGTCCGCCAGGGCCGACTCGGCCTTCTCCAGCGACGCCGCCGACGAGGCCTGGCGTTCTTTCGCCTGCTCAAGACCCGGCACGAGTTCGTTCAGCGTCAGGTCGAGCTGTTCGATCTCGGTGCGATCCTTGTCGATGTGGTCGCGAATCTCGGTTGCGCCGTCGCGCGCCTGCGTGAGGTCCGCTTCCTGTCGTTCGCGGAGCTCCTGCGCGTGTTCGATGGACTGTTCAAGACGTGCGATCTCGGAGCCCACTTTGTAGTAGCGGCCCTGCACTTCGTTGAACTCGTCGTTGCGTTCGCTCTGGCGCTCGCGGGCTTCCTCGATCTGTGCCTCGAGTTTGCGCTGGTCGGCGATTGCCGACTCCAGCAGCGTTTTGCGCTCTTCGAGCGTTGCGCGCGCCTCCGAGGCCTGCTGGTCGAGATCGCTGGCTTTAAGGGCAAGCAGCTCGGCACCGGTGCGGCGTTCCTCTTCCTTGTACTTGCCGTAGCGCTCAGCGGTCTTCGCCTGCCGGTCGAGGTGCTTCAGCTGTTTCTCGACCTCTTCGAGCACGTCCTGCAGACGTTCGAGGTTTTCCTTGGTGTGCTTGATGCGGTTCGAGGTCTCGCGACGGCGATCCTTGTACTTGGAGATGCCCGCGGCTTCCTCGATGAAGACACGCATCTCCTCGGGCTTCGCCTCGATCAGGCGAGAGATCATGCCCTGCTCGATGATCGAATAGCTGCGCGGGCCGAGACCCGTGCCGAGGAAAATACCCGTGATGTCCTTGCGGCGGCAGCGAGCGCCGTTCAGGTAGTAATTCGAAATGCCGTCACGCGTCACCTCGCGGCGAATCGAGATTTCGGCGTACTTGGCGTACT
Organism: uncultured Woeseiaceae bacterium; assembly: GCA_964606915.1. Taxonomy (GTDB): domain Bacteria; phylum Pseudomonadota; class Gammaproteobacteria; order Steroidobacterales; family Woeseiaceae; genus UBA1847. Next base: position 2,005 of record CAZSIQ010000140.1, read on the forward strand.
GCCCCTCGAGCGTCGTTTCCGAGTTGTCGAACAAAAGCTCGACCGACGCCGCGCCGACCGGCTTGCGGGCACTCGAGCCGTTGAAGATTACGTCGGTAATTGAATCACCACGCAGCCGGGATGCCGAGCTTTCACCCATCACCCAGCGTACTGCGTCGATGACGTTGGATTTGCCGCAGCCGTTGGGGCCTACGACGCCGACAAGGCTGGAGGGAAACGTAATGTTGGTGGGGTCGACGAAGGACTTGAATCCAGCGAGTCGGATCTTGCTAAGACGCATTTGAGTGGGCTTGTGCCTGTGGAGAGGTTAATCACGCAGTGTAATGTAATGTCCCGCCAAAACGAACCTCTTTCCGGCACGCACAACGGGGCCGGACAGGCCGTTTCGACCGGCTGTGCCGGTGACAGCAAAAGGGGTAAAACCGGGCTTCCAACCCGCTGAAGTCTATGTATAATCCCCGCCTTTTCTCGAACCGGCAGGAGTCGCAAATGCCCGCCAAAAAGGCCGCGAGTAAGAAACGTAAAACGGTAGCCAAGAAGGCTGCCACGAAGAAGAAAGTCACGGCGAAGAAAACCGCCGCGAAGAAGGCGACGACCGCAAAAAAGAAGGTAACGAAGAAAAAAGTGGCAAAGAAAACAACGGCCAAGAAGGCAACTGCTAAGAAAAAGGTTGCAAAGAAGACGGCCAGCAAGAAGGTGACCAAGAAGAAGGCCGCGACGAAGAAAAAGGTCGCGAAGAAGGTGACGAAGAAGGTGACGAAGAAGGTCGCCAAGAAAGTCGCAAAGAAGGTCACGAAGAAGGCAGCAACGAAGAAAACCGCGGCCAAAAAGGCGCCGGCGAAGAAGAAAGTCGCGAAGAAGGCACCACGTCGCGGCGGCGACGTCATGTCAGGCCCGATTCACGGCATCGAGCCGTACAAGCCGAAGCGTGGCGAGGAATACATGAGCGACGACCAGCTCGAGCATTTCCGCGAGATCCTGACCGCCTGGAAAAAGGAACTGATGTTTGAAGTTGATCGTACCGTGCATCACATGCAGGACGAGGCAGCCAACTTCCCGGACCCGAACGACCGCGCCACGCAGGAGTCGGAATTCGGCCTCGAACTTCGCACGCGTGACCGCGAGCGCAAGCTGCTGCGCAAGATCGAATCCGCGCTGAACCGTATCGACGAAGGCTCGTACGGCTACTGCGACGAGACCGGCGAAGAGATCGGCCTCAAGCGCCTTGAAGCACGCCCGGTCGCCACGCTGTGCCTGGAAGCGCAGGAACGTCGCGAACTGGCAGAAAGGCAGTTCCGCGACAGGGACGACCGTTACCGGTAAGTGACCTCGGGATCCTACGTCGGCCGGTTCGCGCCATCGCCCACCGGCCCCCTGCACTTCGGATCCCTGCTGGCCGCCTGTGCCAGCTACCTGGAGGCCCGCAAACACGCGGGCCGATGGATTCTCCGCATCGAAGATATCGACCCGCCGCGTGAGCAGGCGGGTGCCGCGGACCTGATCCTGGGTGTGCTCGACGCTTACGGATTCGAATGGGACGGTGAGGCGCTGTTCCAGAGTCATTCCGCCGAAGAACACGTCGCGGCCGTGGCGGCGCTGTCAGAGCGCTGTTTTGAGTGCGACTGTTCCCGGCGACTGATGGCCGCAGAACCCGTCGGTGAACTCGGCACGCTCTATCCGGGCACCTGCCGGAACCTGGGCAAACCCCGCGGGGACACCGCAACCCGGGTCCGGGTCGGCGACACCGTCACCGAGTTTCACGACGGGCTGCAGGGCCTGCAGCGGATGGATCTCGCCACCGAGTCCGGCGACTTCGTCATTCGCCGACGTGACGGGCTGATTGCCTACCATCTCGCTGTTGTCGTTGATGATTACCTGTCGAACGTGACGCATATCGTGCGCGGCATCGACCTGATGCCCTCGACCCACCGCCAGGTGTTTCTGCAGGACGCCCTGGCGTACCCACGGCCGGACTACACGCATATACCGGTCGCCGTGCATCCGGACGGCGACAAACTGAGCAAGCTCACGGGCGCTCCGCCACTCGAGGCGTCAGACGCTGCTGCTGAACTGGTTCGGGCACTGCGGGTGCTGCGCCAGGCACCGCCCGAGGGCCTCGCGCGGGAGTCGGTCGACACCATCTGGGACTGGGCACACGACAACTGGGACATCCAGCCGCTCGAGGGCATACGCAACGTCCCCGCTTGACACCCGTTGGCTGTCTGGCTAGCTTGACGTCAGGCAGCGGGATATGCTCCCCCGCCACCCGTTGCCGTACTTGAAGGGTTTAACCTACAAGATCGGCCCCCGCCCTGCGGGGGCTTTTTTTGGGACAGCATCGACGCCATGACATCGCGACACGGACGCCGGATCGACAGCTCGTTCAACCCGTCTTTCCTGATCAGAAACAAGCACCTGCAGACGATTCTTCCGTCGATGCCGTTCGCCGCGCACGACCGTGTGCCGCTCACTCGCGAGATCCTGACGCTGCACGATGGTGATGAGACCGCAGTGGACTGGGCGGGGCCTGCGAACCGTCAGTCGGACGATCGACCCCTGCTGGTCGTCCTGCACGGGCTCGAGAGCTCGTCGGAGTCGGCCTACGCCCAGATGCTGCTGAAAGCCGCCCTGGACGCGGGCTGGGACGCCTGCGTGCTGAACTTCCGCGACTGCGGCGACTACCGGAACAAGCTGCCAAGGCGCTATCACGCGGGAGAAACCGGTGACGTCCGTTTCTTCCTCGAGCGGCAGGCAACGATGCGAAGCGGCCCGATCGTTGCCGCCGGCTACTCGCTGGGCGGCAACGTGCTGCTCAAGTACCTCGGTGAGTCCGGCGACGGCACGCCGCTGTCAGCGGCCGCTGCGGTGTGTGTACCGCTTGATCTGCAGGCCTGTTCCACTCGCCTTAATCAAGGTTTTTCAAAGATTTACCAGTATTACCTTCTAAGGAACATGAAGGCAGCGATGACGAAGCGATTCGCACCGGACACCGCCGGAATCGACTGGGACAGGGCTGTGAACTCGAAGACCTTCGACGACTTCGACGATGCCGTGACGGCACCGCTGCACGGCTTCGATGGAAAGGACGACTACTACGGTCGCAGCAGCTCGCGGCAGTTTTTAGGAATGATCGAAAAGCCCACGCTGATCGTGAATGCGCTGGACGACCCGTTTATGGCCACGGAGATGTTGCCGGAAGAGGCTGAGCTGGCGCCTGCGGTGACGCTGGAGCTCAGTGAGCACGGCGGGCACGTCGGCTACGTGGAGAGCGGCCCGCCGTGGCGGCCGAGGTACTACCTTCCGAAACGGTTGGTGGAGTACCTGCGGCCTTACACGGAACGATGAATCAGTCGTTATCGACTTCTTTCATCGACAGGCGCACGCGACCCTGACGGTCGACTTCCAGCACCTTGACCTTCACTTCGTCGCCTTCGGCCAGCTTGTCGCTGACTTTCTCGACGCGCTCGTTGGAGATCTGCGAGATGTGCACGA
>CAZSIQ010000141.1:0-5495 GCA_964606915.1 uncultured Woeseiaceae bacterium
GTGCTTGGTGCGCTGAGATCGACGATGTCGACGACGCCGGCATCCGCGTTGACGACGAACGCCTGTCGGGTCGCAGGATCGTAGGCCACGATCTCGGCCGCAGACTCATCGAACGTGGCGGGATCCGCCGGGGTGCGTCCCAGCAAGCTTAGGGAAATCGCAGCGTTTGCATTAGCACCGTCGGAGCCATCAGCACCGTCGGCGCCATCAGCTCCATCGGCGCCTGGCGCGCCGTTGGCTCCAGGTGCGCCGTCGCGACCGTCATCGCCTTCACAGGCACTGAGTGAGACTGCCATCAGCAGCGCGCTGAAAGTGGTTAACAGGATTTTTCGTGGCATCAGGGGGGACTCCCGGTTTATTGTTTTTCGGAGTGATGACGCTATAGCCGGGAAGTGAACGTTTCGTGACTGCTACGTTACGAGATGACAAATCCGGTACACGAAGCGGGTGCCGCCGCCTCGTCCGCAATAAGCCTTAATTGATCGACAGCAGAGCTGCCTCGTGCCCGGGGTCTGTCGGCCGCCAGCCAGCGTCCGGAACCCATCCGCTTCCGGTCGAACCATCGACCATTGCGATCGACACCGCGAAGTAGCAGGTGCAACAGCATATCGACCACCGGGGTCATTGTTAGGCGTCCTACCGGCAGCAATCACTCGGCAATGACGAGTAATCGCTGCCGCTGTTGGTCTACAGGACTTTTGCTCCAATCATTAGCACCGCTGCCCATGAAACCAGGGTGACAGGCGTGCGAAGGTACGGAATGCCGAACGTGTAAACGACCGCGTGGCCCAAGCGGGCAGGGAAAAACGCCTGAGCCTTCTGTCCAACGACTCCAGCTTTCAAGCGGGACCGTGCGGCCAGTCGCCGACAACCAAATGGCTCGGCACGAAGGATGCCGGTTGTGATCACACCGCCCGGGAGATCCGGTTGACGGTTTCGTCAGTCCACCAGACAGCGTTCGCAATCATTCGAAAGTTGATCAAAGCGGCCAGGTATCCGTCACCCTCGGGAACCTTTGCGCCAGCAGTAGCATCGCGGACAACGGCGACTTCGAATCCGGTTTCAAGGAGTTCGCGAAGATGGCTTTCGACACACAAATTCGCAGACATACCGGCGAGAATGACCTTGTCGATGCCTATCTTTCGAAGCTGCAGTACAAGATCGTTCTGTTCTGGGCCGTAAACCTTGTGAGGCGAACAGATGATTGTCTCTCCGTCTTCAATGTATGGCTTGTACTGCGGCATCCAGTCGGCCCCGGAACCCTCAAAGTCCTCAAGATCAAGTGGACCATTGCGATCGAACATGCCAATCGCGTGCATGACCCGCTCAAGTGTTCCCTCGAATCGCCATTTGTGATCCTGCGGGAAGTAGTAGTGCGGCGAAATCACGACCGGCATCTTTGCTTCCTTCGCGGCCTTGAACAGGTTTTCGATGTTGTCCACAACGCCGTGCTCGGTGACGCTTTCTCCGACGACACCCCATGCAACACCTTTCTCGTCAAGAAAGTCGACCTGCGGATCTATGACCACAAGCGCCGTACGAGCGAGGTCGATTTCCATATCAACTTCGGGCAAGCCCGGTTCAGCCGGATCGGCGTACCTCGTTAGGGCGTCGTCAGATGCTGCCCGAGCCGGAGATCCGACAACGGCGGCCGCTCCGACGGCAGCGACTGCGGCGGCCGCACCGGTCAGCATTCGCCGACGGTCCGGTAGTTCCAGATCTGAAGCGTGTTTCGTATCGTGGTCATTTCCAGCCATGATGTCCTCAATGAGTTGTGGTTCGATGAGTTGATCGCACCTGTCGCGTTGCCAGGTGGACAGCGGTAGACATCACGGTAGTGGCATTGTCAGCTCACCAGAACGGCGATTGGTTGAGGCAGTTAGCTGGACCTTCAGTCAGGTGGACGACCAACCGGGTGCAATTCAGTCTATGGGGCCGCGATCACATTATGGGACAGAAGCCCGGATAGAAAAGGAGCCAATCTCCGCTACGTGATTGGCCCTTCTTACCTTTTACCTTTATGGCGCGCCCGTTAGGATTAGTTGGGTTACTGATCGTTGGTTTGTTTGATTACGGCAGCACACCGAGACTGGAAGGATTGATTCGAATCGGCTTGGGCCGATTCTCACCCCTGCGGGGCGTCCTTTGGGCGTCCAAAACGCTGGCGCGTTTTGTCGAACCAGAGGCTCTCATCTCAGTCCAGGCACACCAAAACCAAAAAGGCCCCCTCTTTCGAGGGGGCCTTTTTGGTTTTGGCGCGCCCGGAAGGATTCGAACCTCCGACCGCCTGGTTCGTAGCCAGAACCTCATCTTCCAATAACCCTATATGCGTCAGCCACCTACTTGATCAGTCCGTCCCATTCACTGGCAGATCCATCTGCTTAAGTACCTGATTTTCTGAGCTCGATCAGCCTTTAATGGGACACGGCGAAGGCTAATTCGAGGCCCGGGCTGTGTACGCCTCAACTTCCTCGCAAGAAGGTGGATTACAGCCCACCCGCCCTACATTGATGGCCGCCGCCACGCATGCGCGCTTAAGTATCGACGACATTACTTCCTTATCGAGTTGCGCCAGAAATTCAGGCGCAGCACGCAGGAGACCTGCAATCAGACCTGCCTGAAACACGTCCCCTGCGCCTACAGTGTCGACTACGGTTCCTACATTGAAAGCACTGCAGGTCACGCTGATATTCTCCGACACCGCTCCTGCGCCCTCCGCGCCTGACGTGAATGCGAACAATTCGCAGTCCATTTCGCCACGAAGGACAGCCGCCGAATCTATGTCGTGCCCAAGGAACGCGAGATCCTCATCGCTGGCCTTCAGCAGATTGGCCTTCGCACCCAGTTCACGCAGTACCCTTCGGTACGCCTCAGCATCGCCGGCCGCTGCAGCCCGGACATTGATATCAATACTGACCGGAACGCCACGTCTCCTTACTTCATTGACGAGCCCGCGCGTCAAAGACGCCTGCTCTGGAGTAAGAGCAAGTGAACCTGTGTGAAAGACGTCGAAATTTTCAGGTAGAGCTGAAAGCGCCTGATTCAGCGAGATATCCGTGTCGGCAACGCCGGTTCGGTACAGACTGTAACTGGGTCCCGCGTCGCTGTCTTCGACGATCGATATGGACGTCGGGCGTCTCGAACGTCGCGCGACCAGTATTTCAACGCCTTCATCTTCCAGCAACTCCACCAACTTGCAACCAAAGGCGTCCTCACTGAAAGGCGCAAGAAAAGCCACGTCCACCCCGAGCCTCGCCAGAGCCACCGCCACGTTGAAAGGAGAACCGCCCGGTCTCGGCTGATAATTCCCCTCGCCGTCGGGAATCAGGTCGACGAGCGCTTCACCGTATACGACGACCTCGGCGGACATCGTTGAGATCAGCTCCTGTGGAGTGACTCGCCGGTTGAGGCGTCGAATACATTCAGTCTCGACACGTCCACCGATGCCGTCACTCGGTCGCCAATCTTCGGTAGTGGTTCGATACGACCTCGGGCAATCACCGAGGAATCGGGCAACGCAGGCAAATGGCCATGGACAATGACTTCGTTACCCATCGGCTCCATCAGGTCGACCTCAATATCCAGTGTCGAAGTATCGCGCAACTTTTCGCTGCCAATGCCGATATCTTCTGGCCGGACGCCGAGCGTTACTTCTCGACTACCGGAGATATCAAAGTGACTCGCGTCACCGCCGTCCACGTTGAGCGTCTGACCGGCTCCGTCAAGAGAAACAGAGAATGCGCCATCGTCGGATGATACAACCGTACCCTTGAACAGGTTCATGGCCGGGCTGCCAATGAAGGTCGCGACAAACTCTGACTCCGGGCGACGATAGATATCCAGCGGCGCATCAACCTGAATCACGTCTCCGTCTTTCAGGACAATAATCCGATCCGCCATCGTCATCGCCTCGACCTGGTCGTGCGTGACATAAATCATGGTCTTGCCCAGTCTCTTATGCAGACGGGCGATCTCGGTACGCATCTGTGTTCGCAGACTAGCGTCGAGATTGGACAGCGGCTCGTCGAACAGGAACACATCCGCGTCCCGAACGATTGCACGCCCGACCGCCACGCGCTGGCGCTGTCCGCCAGACAGTTCTTTGGGTTTGCGATCCAGCATCTCCTCCAGACCGAGAATCTCCGCTGCAAACCCTACCCTCTCGTTAATAGTCGCCTTGTCCATCTTCGCCTGACGCAAGGCGAAGCTCATGTTGTCCTTGACCGACATGTGCGGGTACAGCGCGTAGTTCTGGAACACCATGGCAATGTTGCGATCACGAGGGGACACGTCGTTTACGACGCGATCACCAATTCTAACAACACCGCCGGAAATCTCTTCGAGGCCAGCAATCATGCGAAGCAGCGTGCTCTTGCCGCAGCCTGACGGTCCGACGAGCGTTGCAAACTCACCGTCCTCGATACGAAGCGACGCGTCGCTGATCGCCACGTGGCCGTTCGGATAGACCTTCTTTACGTTTTCGAGAGTTACACCTGCCATAGGTCAAACCTGTCTGTTATTCCTTGCCGCCGCTGGTCGCGGCGTTCTGGACAAAGAGTCGCTGGAACACAATGAAAATGATCAGCATCGGAAGAGAAAGCAGCACGGAGCCTGCCATCAGCATGGTCCACTCGACTTTGAATTCGAAACGGAACATCGCCATGCCGAGTGGCAGCGTGTACATGTCCGGCGTGGTCGTCACGATGACCGGCCAGAGAAAATCATTCCAGGCGCCCTGGAAGGTATAGATCGACAGTGCGACCAACGCCGGCTTCGACACTGGAAGGATGATCTTCCAGAAAGTCTCGAAGCGGCTGCAACCATCAATACGTGCAGCCTCTTCGAGCTCGGGTGGCAACGTCTCGAAGAACTGCTTCATCAGGAACACACCGAACACCTGCACGATGCCGGGAACGATCAGGCCCTGGTACGTGTTGATCATGTCGAAATGATTCAACAGCATGAACTTCGGCACGAGCGTGACGTGCCCGGGCACCATCAGCGTGGCAAGGAAGCAGTAGAAGAGAAATGTCCGGCCCGGAAAGCGGAGCCGCGCAAAGGCGTAGCCTGCGAGCGACGCCAGGAACACGTTGCAGATGGTAACGCTGAGAACGACCACGGTGCTGTTGAACAGCCAACGGGAGAACGGAATCTCCGTCCAGAGCCTGCGGTAGTTTTCCAGGGTCGCGGGATCCGGCAAAAGCTGGATCGGCCACGCAAAAACATCGCCCGGCGGCTGGAAAGACAGCGACAGTGACCAGATGTAGGGCCCGATGAACACCATCGAAGCGATGGCCACAATCATGAAGGCAAGTGTCTTGCGCCCGTTCGCAAGGATTTGCCGAGACAGCTTCCTCGGCGGGCGTTCGACGGCGGTTGGTTCCGGCATCACGGCGCTCATGGCTTCTCCGGACTCACCAGACGGTGCTGGACTATGGTGAAGATCAGGATGATCACAAACATGGCTATCGACGCTGCGGCTGCATAGCCGAAGC
>CAZSIQ010000142.1:0-5244 GCA_964606915.1 uncultured Woeseiaceae bacterium
TTTGTCGCGCATCTCGATAATCAGGCGTTCGGCCGTGCGCTTGCCGATGCCCGGTACCTTGACCAGTGACGCCGCATCCTCGTGCTGGATACAGCGTTCGAATTCCCGGACCGGCATCGCCGACAACACGCCCAGCGCGATCTTCGCGCCGATGCCACTGACCTTGATCAACAGGCGAAACAGCGCCTTCTCGTCCGGCGTTGCGAAGCCGTACAGCATTTGAGCGTCCTCGCGAACCACGAGGTGGGCGTGCAGGAAGATTTCGCTACTGAGTGCCGGGAGCTCGAGAAAGGTCGACATCGGCGTCTCGACTTCGTAACCGACACCCTGGCATTCGATGATGATGTGGGGCGCCTGCTTGTCGACCAGCAGCCCGCGCAGTGATCCGATCATCGCAGACTCGCTATCGTCAGCCCGCTGGCCATGGAGTTGTGCACCTTGCGCTGGTGGCTGTGACACAACGCGGCGGCCAACGCATCGGCCGCATCCTCGGCCGGCACACCGTCGAGGCTCAGCAGGTGAACCACCATGTGTGAGACCTGTTCCTTGGAAGCAGAACCGGTGCCGACAATGGCCTGTTTGATTTCGCGTGGCGCGTACTCATGGACATCAACATCGATCTCGAACGTCGCGCACAACGCGGCTGAACGTGCCTGGCCGAGCTTCAACGCGCTGCCGGCGTTGCGGTGCATGAAGACAGACTCGATAGCCACGACCTCGGGGCGGTATTCGCGAACGATTTCGCGCACCGATTCGTAGATCTGCCTCAGCCGGTCGGGAAACGAGCCGTCCGCGGTCTTGACGATGCCGCTGGTTACATAGCCGGGCGCGCCGTCGACGCAGTCAACGATGCCAAAGCCGGTTTTCCTCGAGCCCGGGTCGATGCCGAGAATGCGTCGGCTGTCGGTCAAAGCACCCTCACAGCTGTGCCAGCACGTCTTCGGAGATGTCTGCATTGCTGTACACCTCCTGCACGTCGTCCAGGTCTTCGAGCATCTCGAGCATCTTGACCATCGAGCCCGCTTCCTTGACGCCGAGTTCGGCCGTCGTGGATGCACGCATCGTCAGCTGCGCGGTTTCGGGTTCCAGGCCGGCAGCCGTGATGCCGTCGCGCACTGATTCGAAATCGGACGGCTCGGTCAGCACCTCGATGGATCCGTCGTCATCGACAACGACATCCTCGGCGCCGGACTCGATCGCCGCCTCCATGACAGCCTCCTCGTCAGCGCCGGCCGGAAACAGGATCTGGCCAACGTGGTTAAACAGGTAATTCACGGAACCGTCGGCACCGAGGTTACCGCCGAACTTCGAGAACGCGTGGCGAACCTCGGCCACGGTGCGATTCTTGTTGTCGGTCAGGCAATCGACCATGACAGCCGAGCCGCCCGGACCGTAGCCTTCGTAGCGCATTTCCATGTACTCGGCGCCATCGAGCTCGCCCGCGCCACGTTTCACGGCGCGTTCGATGTTGTCCTTCGGCATGCTCTGGCCCTTGGCCTTGTCGATGGCCATGCGCAGGCGCGGATTTGCATCCGGGTCGCCGCCACCCATCTTCGCAGCCACCGTGATCTCCCGGATCAGCTTCGTAAACAACTTGCCGCGCTTCTTGTCCTGGGCGCCCTTGCGGTGCTGGATATTCGCCCATTTACTGTGGCCTGCCATACCTGCCTGTTATCTCCATATAGCTATACGAATGCGCGCTGCGCATCCCGCGTATGATAACGGTATCAACGCATAGACACAGCACCGTTTAGCCTGCATAACCACACGCATGAGTACACCGGTCAGCAACAAGCCTGCGACAACAGCGAACGCGCTCAAGGAGCTCGACGGATTGCTGTTGCCCTTCGCCGACGATGACGCGGCGCGCGGGCTTGCTGACGACGGACGCGCGATCGCCGCTATCGTTGCGGAACTGGGTTTGCCCGGTGACGTCATCAAGGCCGCCGGACTCTGCAGCCTCTCCAGCGCCGGAAAGATTGATAACAAGTACTTAGAAAACAATAATTTAAGAGATTTTTCTAATGTATTGTCTTCTCTCGTGCAGCTTCACCAGTTCACCCTGCCGACGGACTGGAAGCCCGGCGAGGCACTCGCTGTTCAACAGTCAGAGGCCCTGCGCAAAATGCTGCTTGCCTCGGTCAGCGACGTACGCCTGATACTCGTACGGATTGCCGAGCAGCTTTACCGAATGCGTGTCGCCAAGACATCGACAACGGCTGAACAGCAACGCGTCGCGACGGAGACCCGCGAAATCTACGCGGCGCTGGCAAACAGGCTGGGTGTCTGGCAGCTGAAATGGGAGCTCGAGGACCTCGCTTTCCGCTATCTCGAGCCCGACGCCTACAAGAGCATCGCGACAAGCCTGAATGAAAAACGCGTGGAGCGGGAAGCGTTCATCGACGACGTGAAGACGTCCCTGCAATCCGAACTCGCAGAGGCAGGAATCGACGCACAGATCAGCGGCCGTCCCAAACACATCTACAGTATCTACCGGAAGATGCAGCGCAAAGACCGCGGCCTCGACGCGCTGTACGATATTCGCGCACTGCGCATCATGGTTGACGACGTCAAGGATTGTTACGCGGCGCTGGGCGTGGTGCACAACCTGTGGGCCTACATACCGGGTGAATTCGACGACTACATCGCAAACCCGAAGGAAAACGACTACCGCTCGCTGCACACCGCTATCGTCGGTCCGGAAGGCAAGACGGTCGAAATCCAGATTCGCACTTACGACATGCACCGCCAGGCCGAACTCGGCATCGCGGCGCACTGGCGCTACAAGGAAGGTGGGGCCTCGCCCGCCGCGTTCGATGAAAAGATCCGCTTCCTGCGACAACTGCTCGAGCCGGCCAACGACGACAGCGACCTGCTGGAGCAGATTCGTGATGACGTGTTCGAGGACCGGGTCTATGCCATCAGTCCCAAAGGCGATGTCGTTGAGCTGCCGGCCGGCGCCACGCCGCTGGACTTTGCCTATCACGTACACACGCAGGTCGGCCATCGCTGTCGAGGCGCAAAGGTCAACGGCCGGATTGTGCCGATCACCTACCAGGTCGAGAACGGCGACCAGATCGAGATCATTACAGCCAAGGACGCAAATCCCAGTCGTGACTGGCTAAGCCCGAAACTGGGCTACCTGGCCAGCGCCAAGAACCGGGCCAAGGTGCGCAACTGGTTCCGTCAGCAGGACCGTGAACAACACCTGCGCCAGGGTAAGGAAATCCTCGACCGCGAGATTGCCCGCCTGAACGTTCGCGAATTGTCGTCGGATGCGATCGCGCAGCAGTTGAAGCTCAAGGACGTCGAGACGCTGTCCGTCGCGCTGGGCTCAGGTGACCTGACGGGTGCGGCTGTCGCGAATGCTATCCAGCAGCTGCGCGGCAAACTCAATGAAAAGCCCTTCCCGCTTCGACGTCATGCCACCAAAGCAGACAAGCAGACAGACGGCATCGCGATTCGCGGTGTCGGGGAACTGATGTCGAGCCTGGCACGCTGCTGCAGGCCGGTTCCGCCGGAGCCCATTGTCGGCTACATCACCCAGGGGCGTGGCGTCAGTATCCACCGCGCCGACTGTGGCAACGCGCTCGATCTGAACCGGCGTCATCCGGAGCGGCTGATTGAGGTGAGCTGGGGCAGCTCGGAGGATGCGGCCTACCCGGTCGATCTCAGCATCCATGCCGTGGACCGTAGCGGCCTGCTGCGCGACATCAGTGCAATCCTCGCTGACGAGGGCGCCAACGTGACCGACCTGACGACACACAGCAACCGGGAAACCGGCGAGTCCGAAATGCTCGTGAGCCTGGAGATCGGCGACCTGCCGACGCTGAGCGCGACAATCACCCGACTGGAACAGATTCCGAACGTCGTTTCGGTGCGACGTAAAAGCTAGAACAGCTAGGCGTTGTCGGCCGGCTTGTCGCGCTTCGCAATATCCGTGGCGAGCGCCATCATTGACGTCAGGTCCGCGAGATTCGACGGCACGACGAAGGTGTTGCCGGCTTTCGCCAGGTTGCCGAACTCGGCAATGTACTGCTCGGCAACACGCAGCTGCATAGCCTCGCTGCCGCCTTCTTCAGTCACTGCCTGTGCAACGCGCTGAATGCCAGCCGCTGTCGCCGTCGCAACCGCAAGGATGGCCTCGGCTTCACCCTGCGCTTCGTTGATCTGCTGGGTCTTGGCCGCTTCAGATTCCTTGATCACACGCTGCTTCTCACCCTCGGCCTCGTTGATCTTTGCATCACGTTCACCTTCGGACGTCAGGATCACGGCGCGCTTCTCACGCTCGGCGCGCATCTGCTTTTCCATCGCCGTCAGTACATCGTTCGGCGGGTTAATGTTCTTGATCTCGTAGCGCAGCACCTTGACGCCCCACGGGTCACAAGCCTTGTCGAGCTCGTTGACGATGTTGGCGTTAATCGCCGCTCGCTCCTCGAACGTCCGGTCGAGGTCGATCTTGCCGATTTCGGAACGCAGAGTTGTCTGTGCGAGCTGCGCGATGGCGAACAGGTAATCACCGATACCGTAAGAGGCACGTTCTGCGTCGAGCACCTGCATATACAGCACGCCGTCGACACCCACCTGCACGTTGTCGCGCGTGATACAGATCTGCTCGGGAATATCGACCGCCTGCTCCTTGAGCGTGTGTTTGTAGGCGATCTTGTCGAAGAACGGCACCAGTACGGCAAAACCGGCGTTCAGCGTCTTGCTGTACTTGCCGAGGCGTTCAATAACGTAGGCCTGCTGCTGAGGAACCACGACCGCCAGCTTGAACAGTGCGATAACCGCAAAGATCGCAAACGCTATACCCAGGACTGTTCCAATATCCATGTTGACTTCTCCGATTCCCATTTCCCTTACTCGACGTGCAGCTTGACGCCGTCGACGCGAATCACGTGCACACGCGACCCGGCCTCGATGACATTCTCCCCGGTATTGCGAACCGTCCAGACACTGCCACGATAGCTCGCGCGGGTCTCGTCGCCCGGGTTCAGGTCGACGTCGATGTCTACCGTGTCGCCGCTGATCGTTGCCGTGTAGCCGCCTGCGCTAAGCCTGAGCTTGTCGTACAGGGTCTTTCGGAAGGTGAACATGAATAACAGCGAGAGCGCTGCGAACACGAACCACTCGACTGCGTTCCCCATCGGTATGCCCATCATGTCGCCGAGACCGACGAGGATCGCAGTCGAGAGCGCTGCGAACACGAACCACTCGACTGCGTTCCCCATCGGTATGCCCATC
>CAZSIQ010000143.1:0-5236 GCA_964606915.1 uncultured Woeseiaceae bacterium
CCGATCGCGATCTTCGACTGGATGATGTTGTAGCCGGCGCCCAGCGGGTCGCCTTCAGGATCAAGCAGCGTAATGACGCGTTGCTTCTGGTATTCCTGCATGAAGTATTGCCAGAACACGATGGCACCGGGCACGGACAGCGCGAACAGGGCGGCAATCAGGCGAAAGGACAAGCCGGCGAGAACCACGCAAATGATCCCGGCTGCCGCGACCAGCAATGAAGTGCCCAGGTCAGGCTGCTTCGCGATGAGCACGACGGGTGCCGCGATAATGACCGCAAGTACGAGTATCGCGCCGGGCTTCGGCGGCATCGCCCGGTCGTGCAGGTACCACGCTGTCATCATCGGCACGGCGAGTTTCATGACCTCCGAGGGCTGGAAGCGAATGCCGATGTCCAGCCAGCGCTGCGCACCTTTGCCGACTTCGCCGGTTACCAGTACCAGCACGAGCAGCGTGATCCCGCCGATATAGGCCCACGGTGTCCAGCGGCGCAGGAAGTCCGGCGGCATCTGCGCGACGATGAGCATGACAAGGAAGCCCACGCCGAGGCGAACTGCCTGGCTGATGAGCATGCGTTCGCTTTCCCCGACCGCGCTATACAAAACCACCAGGCCGGCTCCGCAGAGCATCAGCAGGCCGCCCAGCAGCATGCCGTCAACGTTCAGGTCGCGCAGCAGGCGGGTGACGTCGACCAGCGGCTGCGACCGCGTAACCATCAGTCGCTGCGTATCACTCAGACGCATCGTCGTACCCCAGGTAGCGGTCCATGATCTTTCTTGCAATCGGCGCTGCCGTCGTGCTGCCGCTGCTGCCGTTTTCGACGATGACGGTGACGGCGATGGTCGGGTCTTCCAGCGGTGCGAAGGCGATGAACAAGGCGTGGTCGCGCAGGCGCTCCTCAATTTCCTCCTCGTTGTACTCCTCGTCCTGTGCGATGGAAATCACCTGCGAGGTGCCGCTCTTGCCGGCCATCTTGTACGGCGCGTTTACGCCGGTGGCATACGCCGTGCCGGTAACCTCGTGAAGTACCCCGTACATCGACGCGATGATGTCGTCCCAGTAGAACTCGTTGTCGATGCCGACATCCGCGAGGATCCGCGGCTCAAAGGACTGTTGTTCGCCGCTGATCGAATCTTGTGTGGACTGCACAAGACGAGGCTGGACGGTCATACCGCGCGTTGCCATTGCAGCGACGGCCACCGTGAGCTGCAGCGGGGTTGCCGTCATGTAGCCCTGGCCTATCGACGCAATGATGGTCTCGCCGAGGTACCAGCGTTTCTGGTCGCGGTCACGGAAGGCATTGCGTTTCCATTCCGTCGACGGGATCAGGCCGGCGCGTTCACCGTTCAGGTCGATGCCGGTCCGCCTTCCAAGGCCGAATCGATCGAGGTAATCGTGCATCCGGTCGATGCCGATGTCGTTGGCAATTTCGTAGAAGTAAACGTCGCAGGACTGTTCGACCGCACCGTGCAGGTCGACCAGTCCATGCCCCTCGGGTTTCCAGTCGCGGTAACGATGGTCATCGTTGGGCAGACTGAACCATCCGCGGCACATGCTCTTGCGCGTCAGGTTGGTCGCGCCGGTTTCGAGCGCGGCGAGGGCAAGCATCGGCTTGATCGTTGAGCCCGGCGGATAGGTACCGAGAACGGCCCGGTTGAACAACGGCCGATCCGGGTCGGTCGAAACCTCACGGAACTGGGCCTGCGTCATGCCCTGCGAAAACAGGTTGGGGTCAAAGGTCGGCGCGCTGACCATGGCAAGAATGTCGCCGTTGTTCGGGTCCATCGCGACAATGGATCCTCGGCGGCCCTGCATCAGCTCCGCTGCGAGCAGCTGCAGTTCGAGGTCCAGCGTCATGATGACGTTGTCACCGGGCTCCGGCGGCCTGTCCTCAGGCAATGCACCGGTTTCCTGGCTCGTGTCAGAACCGATCTGGCGTCCGCGTGCGTTGGTGACCGTGTTGCGAAGCCCGGCGCCACCGTGCAGAAAGTCCTCGTATCGCGACTCGACACCAATTCGCCCGGTCTGGCGTGTACCGGCGTAGCGCGCGGCGTCCAGGTCTTCGAGATCATCGGTCGTCAGCGCGCTGACGTAACCCACAACATGGGCAACGGCATCGCCGTTCGGATAGTGACGCACCAGGCGTGGCTGAAAGTCGATGCCCGGGAAACGCGCCCTGTTCACAGCGAATCGCGCGATGTCTTCGTCGCTGAGGCGCGGATTGAGGGTGACCGGGAGAAAGCGTTGGCGCTGTCGACTCGCTGCTTTGAGTTCATCGATGGCGTCCGCATCGATGAGCCCGAGCGCAGCGAGCCGTTGCAGCGTGTCGTCTATATCGTCGACCTGCTCGGGAATCAGCTCGAGCTGGTAGGACGGCAGGTTCTCCGCCAGCACGCGGCCGTTGCGATCCAGAACGAGGCCGCGGATCGGTGCCACGGGCTCGGTACGGATGCGGTTACCTTCAGCCCGGGCGGTGTATTGCTCCTGGTCGACGATCTGCAGCTGGTAAAGGCGGCTGATGACAACGCCCATCAACAGGGTGGCAACAACGATCGACAGGATGATCCGCGCGACGAACAGGCGTCGCTCGCCGTGGTGGTCTTTTATCGACTCGAGCAGCGCCATACCTCAGCTGCTGCTCTGTGCACGCATGGTGAGTCCGTTCATGAACATCGATACGAAAGGCCAGGCGAGGAAGCTGATGAGCACCGGCGCCCAGTAAACGCGTTCCGGTGCTGAGATCCCGGCGACGCCGTTAATCCAGAACAGGAAGAACTGGTAGAGCGCGACCAGTCCGACGACTGACAGGGTCAGTTGTGGCAACGGGAACATGCGCATCAGCAGGTGAAACTTCACGGTCAGGAAGACGATGAGGCTCATTGCCAGGGCATGTTGTCCCAGGTAGGTACCCTGTACGACATCAATGATGATGCCGGCAACCCACGCGGTGCCGACACTGTAGCGTTGCGGCATGCGCATCGCCCAGTAGATCAGCAGCATCAGTACCCAGTCGGGCCTGAACGCTTCAACGGCGTCGGGCAGCGGCAGCATCGTCAGGGCGAGGCCAGCCAGCAGCGTGGCGATCATTGTGCCGCGAAGACTCCTACTCGCCACGATCATCCTCGCTGTTCATCCAGATGAGCATGACTTCCCGCACCTGGTTTAACGAAGCTTCCGGCTTTGCAGATACCTCGGCGAACTGCTGTTGCGGAACTCGGCGGACATCCATGACACGGGCGACCGGGTAGCCCGGTGGAAACGCACCGCCCAGCCCCGAGGTGACCAGCAGGTCACCCGGTTCGATGTCGGCGTTGTTCGGCAGGTACGGCAGGTCGAGTCGGTCGAACTGACCCGTGCCGAACGCGATGGTCCTGAGGCCGTTGCGATTCACTTCGACCGGCAATGCATGGTCGGGGTCGCTGATCAGGATGGCCTGCGAAGAACTCTGTCCGGTCTTCAACACCTGGCCGACCACGCCGTTCGCATCGATCAGAGACTGCCCTTCGTACACACGGTCGCGGGTACCTACATCGATAACGATGTTGTGGCGGAAGGGGTTTGCATCGACGGACATGATGCCCGCCACGCGAACGTCGCCACTGATGCGATCCCGCGCTTCGAGCAGGTCTCGCAAGCGAGCGTTCTCGGCTTCCAGCGCGAGCAGCTGCTGGAGTTCGGCTCGCGTGAGTCGCTGCTGGACTCGTAGTCTTGCGTTTTCAAGCTCAAGATCATTGCGCGAGGTCGTACTGTCGACCATCCAGCCCCAGACCCGGGCGGGGGTGTCGACAACCACCTGCAGCGGGTAGACGACAACGCCGATCGCGCTGCGTACGGCGTCCAGCCGCTGGGTTCGATGGTCGTAAACCATCAGGATGATGCTGAGGATAAGGAGGGCGACGGTTCGCACTCCCAGGGCCGGGATACGTACGACGTCTGTGTTACCGGTCTGCGACACCATCCCGATTAAGCGATCACTGTTACGCGACCCTTGTCATTGTCGCGCATCCGCCTCAGTCGAGGCCGAAAACTGTCGGCCCGTGCTCGTCGATGAGTTCGATCACGCGCCCACCACCGCGGGCTACGCAGGTCATCGGATCGTCGGCAATGACGACCGGTAGCCCGGTCTCTTCCATCAGCAGTTTGTCGAGGTCGCGAAGCAGTGCGCCGCCGCCGGTCAGGACAATGCCTCTTTCCGCGACGTCGGCACCGAGTTCGGGCGGCGTCTGTTCCAGCGCTTCCTTGACGGCACCGACGATGCCCTGGAGTGGTTCCTGCAAAGCTTCGAGGATTTCGTTGCTGTTCAGCGTAAAGCTGCGCGGCACACCTTCCGACAGGTTACGACCCTTGACGGAGATTTCGAGAACCTCGTCGCCCGGGAAGGCCGAACCGATTTCGTGTTTGATGCGCTCGGCCGTCGCCTCACCGATCAGGATGCCGTAGTTGCGACGGACGTAGTTGGTAATCGCTTCATCGAAGCGGTCACCGCCGATGCGTACCGACGATGCGTAGACAATGCCGTTCAGCGATATGACCGCCACCTCGGACGTGCCGCCGCCGATATCCAGCACCATGGAGCCGCGAGCTTCGTGCACCGGCATGCCCGCGCCGATCGCGGCAGCCATCGGCTCGTCGATCAGCATGACCTTGCGTGCGCCGGCGCCTTCCGCGGATTCGCGGATGGCACGTCGCTCGACCTGCGTGGAACCGTAGGGCACGCAGATCAGGACTCGCGGGTTTGGATGAAAGTAGCGCTTGCCGTGCGCCTTGCGGATGAAGTGCTGCAGCATCTTCTCCGTCACCGTGAAGTCGGCGATAACGCCGTCTTTCAGCGGGCGGATCGCCGAGATGTTGCCCGGCGTACGGCCGAGCATGCTCTTGGCGTCGGCGCCGACAGCTTCCACGACCCGGCCGCCACGGCCGGAGTCTTCCTTGATGGCCACAACCGAAGGCTCGTCAAGAACAATGCCGTGGCCTCGCGAATATATAAGGGTATTGGCGGTACCAAGGTCGATGGACAGGTCATTCGAAAAATAACCCAGGATGTTCTTGAGCATGCGGGAAAGGGCCGGGAGGTGATAAACCGCGTAGTCTAATAATGCCCACGACATTGCACAAGGCGGCGTGTATCATTGCCCGCGCTTCGTCGGAAGCGTTCGTACACCGGCTTTTTTAGCGAAAAATCCATATGTCACTCGAAAAAGAACAGGTCCAGCACATTGCGATGCTGGCCCGCCTG
>CAZSIQ010000144.1:0-5076 GCA_964606915.1 uncultured Woeseiaceae bacterium
GCCTGAGGATTTGAGCAATGAGCAGATATTCACGTCGTCGTAAGTACTGTCGTTTTACCGCTGAAGGTATCGAAGAGATCGATTACAAGGATCTCAACCTGCTGAAGGCGTACGTCACGGAAACCGGCAAGATCGTTCCGAGCCGTATCACCGGAACGAAAGCGCATTACCAGCGCCAGCTGGCCACCGCGGTCAAGCGCGCTCGTTACCTCGCGCTGCTGCCTTACACCGACAGGCACTAGGCACGATCGAACACACTCCATGCTAGACAAGGTCAGCAAATGGCTGCTGGCCAGGCCGGCAAATGGAGTGCTCGGCCTGATGGTGGTCTATTCGCTGCCACTGGTCGGGGTCTTGAGCAGTGCCGTACTCGTGCTTCTGGTTGTGAAGCTCGGAGTGCGGCGAGCAGCACTCAGTGCAGCAGCTGCCGCCGGTTTGCTGGCGGTCGCGGCCATGCTGGGACGAGGCGCGGCGAGTATCACGCCGGTTATTGTCAGTCTTGTGTCAATCTGGGGTCCGGGGTTTCTACTGGCTCTGTTTCTGACATCGACACGATCGCTGACGCTAACCGTGCAGGTATCGGTACTTGTCGGCTTCCTGGCGCTGAGCCTGTTCTTCGCGGTTGTGGCAGACCCGGTCAGTTTCTGGCAACAGATGCTGAACGACGTAGCCGCCGCCTGGCGAGCACAGGGTGTTGAACAAATGGGTGACGTCGTCGCTGAGCTCCTGCCATATGCGGAGTTCATGACGCTGCTGATGGTCGTCACTCTTTGGGTCGTACACACGGGCTTGTTCGTACTCGGGTACACGTGGAGCCGGCGAATTTCCGGCGACAACGTGGAGTACGGACGGTTTGTCGACCTGAACCTGGGTAAGGTCATCGCAGCACTGATGGCCGCAGCGTCGCTACTGGCCGTGCTGACGTCGGTCATGTGGGCCCAGAACATCGCAGTATTTCTGTTCTGCGTTTTCTGGTTGCACGGACTGTCGGTACTGCACTGGCTGAGGACAGAGGAGCGGATCCCGGATGCGCTGGTTTTGATGACCTACGCATTCCTGTTCGTTCCGTTTTTCAGCGTCTTCACCGTGATGGTGCTGGCGCTGGCAGGTTACACGGACGCCTGGTTCGATGCGCGCAAGCGGTTGGCCAGGGGTTAGAGAGTTAAATCAGGAAGGTCTAAGAACATGAACGTTATTCTTTTGGACAACGTCGAAAACCTCGGACGTATCGGTGACCTCGTGAAGGTCAAGCCGGGCTACGGTCGGAACTACCTGCTGCCGCAGGGCAAGGCCGCGCTGGCGACCGAAGAGAACATCAAGGCGATTGAAGCTCGTCGTGCTGAACTCGAGGCCGCCGCTGCTGAGGAGCTGAAAAATGCCGAGGCGCGTGCAGAAAGCATCAACGGCGTTGAGCTGGTGATCCCGGCGAACGCGGGCAGCGAAGGCAAGCTGTTCGGTTCTGTCGGTCCGATCGACATCGCAGACGCTTTTGCCGCCATCCAGGTCGAAGTCCAGCGCAGCGAGATCCGCATGCCGGACGGCCCGATCCATGAGCTCGGCGAGTTCACGATCGGTGTCCATCTGCATCCGCAGGTCAACGCTGAAGCCACGGTCCGCGTCGTCGAAGGCGAGTAGTGCCGACCAATCCCGCAACGTGTCATACTGGCACTTTGCGGGATGGCATTGAGGGCGACGCATGGTTCGAGCATTGGGTGAGGAGTCGGGTGCCGAGCAGCGCCTGAAGGTACCGCCCAACTCGGTCGAGGCTGAGCAGTCACTGATTGGTGGCCTCATGCTCGACAAGCTCGCCTTTGACAAGGTGGCCGACGTTGTCAGCGCCGCCGACTTCTATCGCAAGGATCACCAGCTGATCTTTGCCACCATCTTCCGTCTCGCCCAGGAAGGCGACGCGTTCGACGTCATCACCGTCTCGGAAGCCCTTGACCAGAAAGGCGAACTCGACGCAGCAGGCGGACTCGAGTATCTCGCCACACTTGCCAACGAAACACCGGGCGCGGCGAACGCAAAGGCCTACGCCAATATCGTGCGCGAGCGCTCTGTCATGCGCTCGCTGATTCATGCCGGAAACGAAATCGCCGGCAGCGTTTTCTCTACCGACGGTCGCACGGCGTCAGAACTGGTCGACGAAGCCGAACGGCTCGTATTCGAAATTGCCGAGCAGGGCGCGCGCGGCAAATCCGGTTTCCAGGCGCTGCGCGACATCCTCCCCGAGACGGTCGATCGCATCGATCTGCTGCACCAGTCAGACGGCGACATCACCGGTATCTCGACCGGTTATCACGAATTCGACAAGATGACTGCGGGCCTGCAGGGCGGTGACCTGATCATCGTCGCCGGTCGTCCGTCGATGGGCAAGACGACGCTGGCCGTCAACATGGCCGAGAATGCCGCGATCGGTTCGAAAGTGCCGACTGCCATTTACTCCATGGAGATGCCGTCACAACAGCTGGCGTTTCGTATGATTTCCTCGCTGGGCCGGGTGGATCAGACGCATCTGCGCACCGGTAATTTCCCGGACGAAGACTGGTCACGCATCAACACCGCGGTGCAGCTGATGTCGGAGGCGCCGGTGTTTATCGATGATACGCCCGGTCTGTCGCCGACGGAGATTCGTGCGCGTTCGCGGCGCCTGCAGCGAGAGCACGGACTCGGGCTCATCGTCGTCGACTACCTGCAGCTGATGCAGGTACCCGGAAACACGGAAAACCGTGCGACAGAGATCTCTGAAATCTCGCGAGGCCTCAAGGCGGTTGCCAAGGAACTCAATGTGCCGGTGATCGCGCTGTCGCAGCTCAACCGAAGTGTTGAGCAACGTACCGACAAGCGGCCGGTTATGTCTGACCTTCGCGAGTCGGGCGCCATCGAACAGGATGCCGACATCATCATCTTCATTTACCGCGATGAGGTGTACAACCAGGATACGCCGCGCAAGGGCATCGCAGACATTACGATCGCCAAGCAGCGTAACGGTCCCATTGGCGATTTCCCCCTGACCTTTGTCGGTCGCTACACCAAGTTCGAAAACTTCGTTCCCGAGTCCTATAGCGACGAGGCCTTCCCGTGAGTTTTGGCGCCCGGGCCGTCATCCGGCTCGACGCACTCCGACACAACCTGACAACGATCCGCGACGCGGTGCCTGGCGCTCGTGTCATGGCGGTCGTAAAGGCCAATGCCTATGGTCACGGCCTGAATGCCGTCGCAACCGCGCTCGGCGATGTCGATTCGTTCGCGGTGGCCCGTCTCGAGGAAGCAAAGCGCCTGCGTTCGCAGGGCATCGACCAGCCCATCGTTCTGCTGGAAGGGGTCTGGGATGCCACTGACCAGACCACGGCGATAAACCAGGGTTGCGAGCTGGTCGTTCATTGCGATGAACAGATCGCCTTGCTTGAGCAACACGCGGGCATTCGCTGCACTGTATGGCTGAAGGTCGATACCGGTATGGGCCGACTCGGCGTGTCTCCGCAACAAGCCCCCGCTGCGCTGGAGCGTTTGCGTGCACTGGCCTGTGTTCGTGAGGTACGCATCATGACGCATTTTTCCAGTGCCGATGAGCTTGGCAACGGCAAGACCCTGCAACAGCTGGAGCGTTTCCGGCCGTTGGCGGAGGGGTTTGACGGCGACGTCAGCGTGGCCAATTCGCCCGGTAGCCTGGGCTGGCATGAAATCGCTGAGTTGAAGGCGAACCTCGGTTTCTCCGGTGACCACTGGATCAGGCCCGGTATCGCCCTGTACGGCATTTCACCGTTCCATGGAAAGACGGGCGCGGATCTTGGTCTTCGTCCGGTCATGCAGTTCGAGGGCAGGCTCATTGCCGTCAAACCGATTCGGCAGGGCGATACTGTCGGCTACACCGAGCGCTTTCGGGCGGAGCGTGATACCACCATCGGTGTGATTGCGGCGGGATACGGCGACGGCTATACGCGTCGGTTCGAAGACGGCACACCGGTATTGCTGAATGGACGTCGCGTGCCGCTGGCCGGTGTCGTATCCATGGATATGATCACCGTCGACCTCGGACCGGACGCACAGGACAGGGTGGGGGACGTTGCCACGCTATGGGGTGAGGCGCTCCCTGTCGAGGAACTGGTGCCGTATTGCGGAACCTTGAGCTACGCGCTGGTCTGCGGTGTCACCCACCGCGAAATCGGCTGAGTCAGGACGAGAAGAAACCCATCTTGACGCCCGCAAGCTGGACGACGTCGTTGTCCGCAAGCTTCCGCGCCTGAGCGCCAATCGGTTCGCCGTTGACCAGCGGGAAGTCACCTTCCTTGCCCGATTCGACGTGCACAATGTAGTAGCCCTCGGCGCGTCGCGTAATCGCTGCAACCTGCACGCCCGGACGACCCAGGGTCGTCAGCGCCTTGGTCAGTTCGAGCTCGCGACCAGCGAATGCACCGCTCAGGACCTGCAGTTTCGCCATCGGCAGGGCCGACGGTGCGAGTGCAGGGTCGATACCAGCGGCTGTACCGGTGTGGGAGACCGTGTCCGTGTGGGCTACTGTTTCCGCATGTTCCGGCTCCGGCTCTGGCTCTGGCTCTGGTTCCGGCTCCGGTTCAGGCGGTGGCGGTGGCGCGAGTTCCGGTTCGGGTGCCGGTTCAGGCTCAAGGCCAGCGGCTTCTTCCGGATCGAGCTTGACGGATTCAGCGACGTCATCCGCCGCACTGTTTTCCTCAAGCGCCACGGCAGCGGCCGCAGCTTCGGCAGCGCGTTCGGCTCGAGCAAGCTGCTCGGCGTTCTGCTGGCCGGCCGGGATAACCATGGTCTTTTCGAATTCGTCCTGTTCGGCGTCGTTGACCTGCTGGTCCGAGAAGCGCAACTGGTGGTGGCCGATCGTGATCACGTCGCCATTTTGAAGCGCGTGCTTCTTGATCAGCTTGCCGTTGACGTAGGTGCCGTTGGTGCTGTTCAGGTCTTCGAGGAACGAGTCGTTCAGGATGTTGATGATCAGCGAATGGTGTCCGCTGACGGCCGGGTTATCGATGCGCACGTCGTTGTCAGGAAGGCGCCCGATCGTGTAGCGCTCCTTGGACATGTTGTACTCAGCCAGCACCTGGT
>CAZSIQ010000145.1:0-5023 GCA_964606915.1 uncultured Woeseiaceae bacterium
GACTGCCGACCGGTCCGGCCAGCATTAAATCCTGGTTCCTGTTTGCAACAGCCGTTGTCATGGTTGTCCTCCAATGTGGACACAAATATTAGCACTCACACAGTTAGAGTGCTAAGAACGATCGGAGTTCAACTTGTTTCAGGGTGTAATATGTAGAGAAAACAGAAGCTTAGTCAGGTCTTATATTTGACATAATGTCAATTCAGGCCGGTTTTCCCTGTGCTCATCGAGGGTCAATTGCCCGCATATGGCGTGCTGCCGCGAGCCAGGAGCCGACGAGCCCAAGCGCAACTCCGACCCCTAGCATGGCGCCGATTTCACGCATTTCAAGGCTCAGCACGACGAGGTTGCCCTGGTACAGGCCGGCCAGCCGCTCCACGTCCGGGCGCAACAGGGTCACGCCGTACTGGACAAGCGCGATGGCGAGCACCGCGCCAAACAGTCCGAACCAGAAGCCGCTCCACAAAAAGGGCCGGCGCACGAAGGCGTCACTGGCGCCGATCAGCTTGACGACTTCAATCTCTTCACGGCGGTTCTGGATGTCCAGGCGAATCGTGTTGCCGATAATG
Source organism: uncultured Woeseiaceae bacterium (assembly GCA_964606915.1). Lineage (GTDB taxonomy): Bacteria > Pseudomonadota > Gammaproteobacteria > Steroidobacterales > Woeseiaceae > UBA1847. The sequence goes on from CAZSIQ010000145.1 coordinate 570, forward strand.
ACGATGATGGCCAGGCCAAGCAGGACGGCGCCGATCAGGATGGATTGTTCAACAATCTCGAGAATCGCCTTGAACCGCTGAACCCACTGCGTATCGATCTGCACAAGATCCGTTTCCGGGATGTTCGACAACTCCTCCCGCAACAGTTCGATCGTCTCGGTGGTGTTGGCGGCACTGGGCCGGACAACCAGCGTGTGCGGCAGGGGGTTCTCGGACAGCTTGTCGAGCGCCGCACCAAAACCCGACTGCTCGCGGAACTCGGCGAGCGCATCCTGCGACGACACCAGCGTGACCGACGCCACGTCGGCTCGCTGTTCGATCAGCCGGGAGAGTCCTTCAGCCTCGCTCAGCGTCAGCGAACGGTCGAGGAACACGGAAAAGTCGAGCGCCTCCTCCCAACCGCCACTGATTGCCGCGACATTTCGAACCACCAGGTTAAGCGAGGCCGGCAGCGCGAGCGTGATCGCAATGACCAGTGCAATCATCAGGCTCGCGAACGGCTGCCTGACCAGTTTCATGAACGCACCGGAGCAGCAGCTCGCGTGACGGCCCAGCCAGATGCGGAAGGGACCGGACGAGCGCACCGGCGCGACGGCGTCGGTATTTCGGGTTACCGCCACGGCTGGCTGTCCTCAATGACCAGGGTGTCGCTGTCAACGCCCATGTCGTTCTCAAGCTGGCCATCCGCAAGCGCAACCCGGCGGCAACCGAGCTTGTCGATCAACGAGATGTCGTGGCTGGCGATAAGCAAGGTAACACCGACTTCGTTGAAGCGGCGAAAAATCCGCATCACCTCCAGCGACAACTCGGGATCGAGGTTGCCGGTCGGTTCATCGGCGATCAGAAGTTTCGGACGGGTCACGATCGCGCGGGCAATGCCGACTCGCTGTTGTTCACCGGCCGACAGCGTCTCCGGGTTCTGCTTTTCCTTTTTGAGCAGGCCAACCTGGTCGAGAGCAGCCCGCACGCGTCGCGCCGCTTCACGCGGGCCAACACCGGCAATCAACAGCGGCAGGCCAACGTTATCCGCCACGGAACGGTCGTATAACAACCTGTGATCCTGGAATACCATGCCGAGCTGGCGGCGATAGGCGGGAATACGCCGGCGACGAATACGCTTGGTGTTGCGACCGTCGACGATGACCTGGCCGCTGGTGGGGCGCTCGATCAACGCGATCAGGCGTAACAGCGTGCTCTTGCCTGCACCGGAATGCCCGGTCAGGAAAACCATCTCGCCCTTGTCGATCTCGAGGTCCAGGCCGGACAGCGCCTCCTGCCCACCTGGGAACCGCTTGGTGACGTTCTCAAACTTGATCATGCGTCGTTGGAACCGCTCTCCAGCAAAGCGGTCGCAAATTCCCCCGCATTGAATGCCTGCATGTCTTCGGCCGACTCACCGATACCGATAAACCGCACCGGCACCTTCAGCTTGTCCGCAATAGCCAGCAGGATGCCACCCTTTGCGCTGCCGTCCAACTTCGTCACGGTGATCCCGGTCAGCCCGAGCGCGTCGTGAAATTTTTCAGCTTGCGACAGGCCGTTCTGGCCCTGGCTTGCGTCAAGCACCAGCATGGTTTCATGCGGCGCCGTTTCGTCATGACGGGCGACAACCCGCTTGATCTTCGCAAGCTCATCCATGAGTCCCTGCTGGTTCTGCAATCGACCCGCGGTATCGGCGAGCAACACGTCAACGCCCCGCGATTTCGCTGACTGCCAGGCATCGAACAAAACCGCCGCCGGGTCGGCGCCGCTTTGCTGGGCGACCACCGGCACATCGTTACGTTCGCCCCAGGCCTGCAATTGCTCGACCGCGGCAGCACGGAAGGTGTCGCCGGCGGCGAGCATGACCGACAGCCCCTGGTCCTGGAAGCGCTTCGCCAGCTTGCCAATCGTCGTGGTTTTGCCGGCGCCGTTCACGCCGACCATCAGGATGACGTAGGGCTGTTTCGACGTGTCGATCTCGAGCGGCACAGAAACCGGTTCGAGGATGGCTTTCAGCGCGTGCTTCAGGCCCTCGCGTAAGGCAGCCACGTCTTTCAGTTCACTCCGATTCAGCTGCTTCTCGACATCCTCGATGATGCGCTGCGTTGTCGTAATGCCAACGTCGGCCATCACGAGCAGCGTTTCCAGTTCCTCCAGCGTGTCGTCGTCAACCTTGCCACCCGGAACGAGGTTCGCCAGGTCATAGGTGAGCCAGCTGTCGCCCTTGTTGATTCGAGCACGCAGACGCGTGAAAAAACCGCCTTTGTCTGCGTCGTCCTTTTTGCCAAACACTTGCACTTCCTTTGCGGCTCATCGTGAAATAACCGGATGAGCCAGCGGGATTCGAATAATGGGCGCTGACAGGCCCGGTCGACTGCGGATTGTAGCCGGAAACTGGCGCAGCCGCGTGTTGCCTGTGGCTGCCGTCGAGGGCTTGCGGCCCACGAGCGAGCGCGTCAGGGAGACCCTGTTCAACTGGCTGGGTCCCCGTATCGTCGGCCAGCGTGCGCTGGACCTGTTCGCGGGCTCGGGGGCTCTGGGTTTTGAGGCACTGTCCCGCGGTGCGTCCGACGTCGTTTTCGTGGAACGATCCACAAGGGCAGTGGCGGCTCTGCGTGAGGCGGCCAGCCTGCTCGACGCATCCGGTGCCGATATTCGAAACGACGACGCAAACCGATACCTCAATGCCTGCGAGCCCGACAGTTTCGACCTGGTGTTTCTCGACCCGCCGTTCGCGGATGATTCGCTGACCGAATTGTGTAGACTCATCAGTGACAAGCGGATTGTCCGGCGTGGCGGACGCGTCTACATCGAACAGGACCGACAAGCCAACGAAGCGGTGTTGCCAGGCGGCTGGGAACTGCTCAAGAGCAAGACAGCCGGCAACGTACGCTACTCACTCGTCAGTGTTCAGGGGGAGCAATGCCAGTAGCAGCGATGTACCCGGGGACTTTCGATCCCATTACGCTGGGTCATGAGGACCTGGTTCGACGCGCGGTCAACATATTCGACAAGGTCGTCGTGGCGGTAGCCGCCGACTCCGGCAGCAAGGCGCCGATGTTCAGCCAAGGAGAACGGCTGGCCATGGCGAAACTCGCCCTGGCCGATGTTCGTAATGTCGAGGTGGCACGCTATGAAGGGCTCACGGTCGACTTCGCCAGAGAACACGGACTCAAGGTGATTGTTCGCGGACTCCGTGCCGTTTCCGACTTCGAGTACGAGTTCCAGCTTGCGGCGATGAACCGCAACCTGGTGCCCGACGTGGAAACGATGTTCCTGACGCCGAAAGAAACCTACAACTTCATTTCGTCAAGCCTGGTCCGCGAGGTGGCAAGCCTCGGCGGCGATATCGGTCAGTTTGTATCGCCCGAGGTCGGCAAGGCCCTTCTGGAGCGAGTAGGCCGCTAGCGCTGGCAGTCAGCGCAGTAAAAGGTGTTTCGCTGGCCGAGCACCATCGACCGGATCGTTGCACCGCAGGTTCTGCAGGGCTCTCCGTCGCGGCCATAGACATCCAGTTCCTGCTGGAAATAGCCGCTTGAACCATCACTGCCGTAGAAGTCTCGCAGCGTCGTTCCGCCGGCCTGGATAGCGCGTTCCAGGACATCCTTGATAGCGTCGGCCAGTCGTTCATAGCGTGCCTTCGAGATGCGCCCTGCGGCACGCTTCGGGTGAATGCCGGCACGAAACAGGGCTTCGCTGGCGTAGATATTGCCGACCCCGACCACGACGGATGCCGTCATGATGAACGGTTTGACCGCCACCTTGCGGCCGCGCGACGCCTCGTACAGGTGTGCGCCGTCAAACGCGTTGCAGAGCGGTTCAGGGCCGAGATCGCGAATCAGCTTGTGTGCGTGAGGTTTCTTGCTCCAGTGCAGCGAGCCGAATCGGCGAGGGTCTCTGAGCCTGAGCATCTCCCCGGACGCGAGCAGGATATCGACGTGGTCGTGTACGCCGGCAGGCGTCGCCTGCGGCAGGATGCTGACGTGACCGGACATGCCGAGATGCAGGATCGCGGTGCCTGCATCGGTGTTGATCAGGATGTACTTGGCCCGTCGCTCGACAGAGCGTATGCACTGGCCGGGCAGGCCGGAATCCAGGCTTTTCGAAACCGGCCAGCGCAGTTGCCGCTGTCGCACGACGACATCGGTGACGACCTGCCCGGTGAGGTAGGGCTCGATACCGCGGCGGCTGGTTTCGACTTCTGGAAGTTCAGGCATGGCGGCTCAGTCTGGTTAAACAAAAAAGCCCGCGTTCAGCGGGCTTTTCGAAGAAGTGGTCGGCAAAGACTTACTTGATCTTCGCTTCCTTGTACATGACGTGCTTACGCACGACCGGATCGTACTTCTTCGTTTCCATCTTTTCGGGATGGAGCTTTTTGTTTTTCGCCGTCGTGTAGAAGTGACCGGTGCCGGCACTCGAGACGAGACGAATTTTTTCGCGATTCGTTTTAGCCATTGTCAGCTACCTCTGCT
>CAZSIQ010000146.1:0-4920 GCA_964606915.1 uncultured Woeseiaceae bacterium
ACAATAAGAGCAGGCGAGGTGTGTCGTTCACGTCGCGGTCACAATGCACAACTATGGGTAGAACAACAAGGTCAAGAGCTAGGCAAGTAGGTTGCTATGGTAGGGCAATCAAAGGATAGCCAGTGTGAAGGAAAGCAAAGAGAGAGGTCGCGACACCCCCGAGGTCGTCGAACGAAAAGAACGAGGCTGTTGTGGGCGACATAAGCGCGGCCAACGTTTTCTCCCAACAGACTTCGAATGACTTTCATGTCTCATGAAGGTTAAGGCTGTACAAACTTCATTATTATTTTTGGCGCGCCACAGCGAGCGGGCCTACTGTAAAATAAAAGATTCTAATTTTCGAAGGAACATCACCGTGGCAACAACGACACTTCTTCTCCCTCATCCACGTTGGCGAACGCGGCACAGAGGGCAAGCAGCAACCAACATTGTTGCCTTGCCTTGAGATCAACAAGAGGAACGCTCTTTTGAACGTGTGTCACTGTCGATAGCATCGATTTTGCCCTTTCGAGTTGCTTTCCAAAAGAATTCCAAACGCATTGCCATGAGCCAAAGCGGCAGTCTCGCCACCGCCACCACGACGGGGGAACTCTTGATTGGGTTACCGGGCGACGACAGCCACGCCTATGTCGACGTGAAATCGACGAGTACCTTGGCGGATGTGCGACAATTGATTCTACAAGACTTTGACGACGACGTGTTACTGGCGCAAGGCTTTTACTTTGTTTTGCACGGAACCAAGCGGATCTTTCCCAAACAAGAAGGCCGCAACCGCGTCTGGGACTTTGTCGGCAAGGGTATCGTGATACACTTGCGTCCCAAGGAGTCGGTAGTCACGTCCACCACCATTACGCCTCGATCGACGAACAACAACAACAGCAACAACAATAATAGCATGGCTGGCAAGCGCCCGTGGAACGAAGCCGTACTGGAGAATTCTGGCAAAGGAGACAACAACATGGACGACTCCACGCACAAGCGTCCTCGTGAATCGCCCGATTTCGTGCGCGACATTTCGTTGGAAGATCTCTTGGACCAAAAGGTGACGAGCGGTGACACACAAATGACAAATAACATGGAGGAGGACGATTCCTTGCGCGGGGAAAATAATTCCTTGGAGGCTGCCACGTTGACTAGCGACAACTCAAAGAAGTGGAAGGATTCCAAGGAAGAGGACGAAGAAGATTCCTCCTTGTCTTCTCTGCGTCTGCCAGCAGATGAGGTCATCGACGTCGATGAAGATCTTTCCGTAGACATGCAAGAAGATGATGTCGAATCTACAATCTACGGAGAAAAAACGGAGACTCGATTTTCTACCGACCCTCACGAAGCCTCGGACCGCGCCTTGGCACAGAGTGCACAAGTTCTTCGCCGCCTGGAATCTATGCTTGGCGAAAATCCGCTCTTTTGCGCCGACCAACGTCGCAAGCAGTTTGTCGAGGAAATCCAGGTTGGACTTGGCAAGTCCACGCCCCACACCGTCATTGGCGTGCTTGGCAATACTGGAGTTGGAAAAAATTCACTCCTCAACGCTCTCCTGGATGAGGCTTCTGTTCTCCCCACGTCGGCGGCCGTAGTCGAATTGCGTTACAACGGCTCCCTCGTACAGCCTAAGCAGCCAGTGCCCGTGTACAAGGGTTCTGTGGAATTTATCACCTTGCAAGAGTGGCTCACGGAACTCAAAATCTTGGTGGACGAATGTTGCACCGAAGAAAAGAAAGTCTATGCGCTTGTACCCGATGAATCGCGACAGCCAGATGCCGCGGCTGCCTGGTCCAAAATTAATCAAGTCTACGGAGCTGGCACGATGGAGCGATATCACGGCCGCCCTGCGTCGTTCGTCTACACACTGCTTAGCAATAATCCTCGCGTGGTGAAGCTTTTGACGCCTTTCCGCGAAGGCAACGACAGCTTGTTTGCGTTCGGTGAAGCAGTCCGACTGCGACGATCGATCAATGGAGCAATTTCTAATCCGAATTCGTCTAATGCGTACAATTCGATTCTGGTCGAGGAAGGTCAGGTCGAACCGGACATAGCCCCGCGTATATTGCAAGACTTTTCCGATATTCCTGCCCGTTAGCGCCGGCATAAGCAAAAATGGGCGGACGCGTTTCGCAAAAAGATCAACGAATACGTGTACCGCAAAGGCAACGGTGGCGGACCTCAGACGCGGCCGTACGTATTTATTCTTTGCCAATGGCGTCGTTGCCCCAACTCCGACTTCACTCACGTGTGATGCTTTTTTTTCTACAGATTGATTCGAAAGGTTGTGCTCGAAGGGCCTTGGCCGGTACTGTCCTCGGGCGCTTGTCTGGTACGCATGCTCTTGGGAAGGACCTTTCTCTGTCACACACATTTGCTTCGTTCTCATACCTTTGTCTATTCTATGCATTACCAAACAGGTTGATCTCCCGGGTGTCCGCGATGCCAATGCTGCACGTGCCAAGGTTGCCGAAAAGTATCTGCAGAATTGCAACCTTATTTGGATTGTCGCACCCATTAAGCGTGCCGTCGACGACTGAACTGCCAAGGACTTACTTGGCGAACAGTTCAAACGCCGACTCTTAATGGACGGTCAATACGGTCATAGTTCTTTTTTTTTGCACGCAAACTGACGATTGCGAGCCGACTGAAATTTTGCGCGATCACCAAGATGTCGCCATGAAGGTGCCGGGCCGTTGGGACAAGATGACAGCCTTACTTGACGAGTTGATGGAGATTGAACAGCGCTTCTACGAGCTCGAATCACAAGCTGAGGACCTGCAGGCTGCGGTTATCGAAGCTGAGGAAGAGGCAAACGAGTCCAAGAAGGAGTACCTAACTGCCAAGAAGGAAGCTGATGAAGCCTGGGAATCATTGTTTGCCCTTGCCAAAGAAAAGCGAAAGACAGCTCGCACGAAACGCCAGAACCTTCAGGCCTGGAAAGACACGTACAGCTCTGAAATGCAAGAGATGCGAGAGACGATTCGCACCAAGCAACGTGTCTTAAAGTCACTGTGCAGTAGTGTTCGAAACGAATACAGCACCACTTGTCTGCAAGAAGACTTCCGTTTGGGACTCAAGGAGCTTTGTCGCGGTGCAGAGGAGGAGAGCAACAACCCAGTTGCTGGTGCGGCACAGCTACCTTTGCCGGATGACTTCGAAATAGATGTGTTCGCCAACAGTGCCAATGACTACCTCAAGATTAGTGGCGTCAAAAACCAGACCGACGGTCCGCCGAACTGTTTTATGCAGCGAGACGATACCCAAATCCCCTCTCTGCGAAGCTTTGTGCATCAAGTTTCGTTGAAGGCCAAAAAGACGTTTGCGGAATCATTCCTCAACGAAGTCAGTGATGTTGTAGATCGTATCAAGTTGCTTGCGTCCGATGGCAAGGATTCGATTGCTTCTGGAACACTTGGACGCAAGTGTAAGTCCATCTTTGACGCCGAGATTGCGAAACTCCGTGGTCCCATTTTGCGCGAGGCCAAGCGCTTCCAGGATACTGCTTTCGATACTATCAGTACAAATCTCCAGCCTGCTCTGCAGACGGGTGCCAGTCGGGGTCGAGAGGCTGCCATGGCCACGGTTCGCAGTTGGGGCTCAAAGTCCCGACGAACGCGCAACGAAAGAACTCCGGAAAACAACGGTCTTTATTATTCGACGTACAACGCAACCGTCAAACGCTACGGTATTTACACTTCTGCTTCGGCCGGGGCAATCAACTTGAACCAAGAGCTCTGCGATCCCATGGAAAAAGAGTTTGGCAATCATTGGCAACAAACCATGGATGAATCATTCCGAAAGTTTCTCGGCACTCGTAATCTGCAAAGATGTTAGCGATGCCTTGCTCCCTGCTTTTTCCAAGGCTGGAGTCGAGAAAGCTCGTATTCGTACCATCTGGACGACTGCCAATCGCTCCTACGCTACGGCTGTCAAGGCAGCTTTTGCAGAGATGCGAAATTTTGCGACGGATACTCAGCGAGACCTTAGTCGGAGCCTACTTCCCTTGATACAGCAACGAATGAAAGCCGGCTATGAGAACACTACGCACGTCGCAGGTGGAGCAGGAAAATTCAATCGTATGAAACACGCCATGGAGACTCACTCTCATGGTGCTGTTACGAGTATGTTTGATGACTCAATGACTCAGCTTCTCGCCGCCATCCAAAAAATGATCAAAGAACTCTGCGACAAAGTAAAAGACCTCGTCGAAACTATTTCGAAGTGTCTGTCGGACGTCTATTCTATTTTGTGGGACGAACAGAGTCAGTCATCGGAGAAGCTTGATCTAGAAATGCAAGCAAAGGTCCGTCAGTGTCGTGATGCTCTTCTTCCTCTTTTGAATGACGTACGCAAATCCCAAGGCGAGGCGATGCAGCTTATCGGTCTTGAGCATGAAGACCCGGAATGTGAGGCAACGCAGGTGCTAAGCGGCGACGCGATACTCGATAAAGCCTACCGAGAAGCTGAAGCTAGGGGTGAAGTAATCGATTTGTGTGACAGCGATGACGAAGACGACAGCAAACCGGCGGCCGTTGTCATTCGCCCGTTCCAAAGTTCGCTCTTGCGAAAGGTCAAATCAGAGCCCGGGCGTTTTATCTAATGCACGGGGTGTCTCTTCTGCGCATGGTGGTAGTAAGGGACGTACGTCTTCATTTGCAGCGCAACATAGTAAAAGGTTTGTTGACAACATACTTTGGGCAGCTAGCCCATTATTATTTCGTGAGCGCGGACCAAAAAAGCTGTCGCCGTGAAGTCTGTCTTCATAATCAAAAAGGCATAATTAGAGATTTCCTATAAATGTGAAGACTGCACGGACCAAAAAAACTTTCCCAACCGGTTTCTCACTTTGGGTCCACAAAAAACACCTACACATAAATACGCGCGATCATCGGGCTCTCCATTCTTCTGCTTGTAAATTCAATCAGCAAGATGAAA
>CAZSIQ010000147.1:0-4849 GCA_964606915.1 uncultured Woeseiaceae bacterium
AAGCGGCCTTGCCGCCCGTACGTCCAGATAAGGAATGCGTATCCATCCAGATGTGAGGGCAGGCTAACAGTGGCCCCGGGGGCGCCCTATACGGGACCTTACGCTCGCGCATACGGGAATTACGTATGGGGTTTGGCGGACTTTTCAGACTGAATCTGGCGCTTATCCGTATACTTCGCAGAAGGTCAGTTAAAGGACAGAATAGGCGAGCATGGAACTGCCGAAAAAAGTATCGGAACAGCTGCTCAAAGCGGCCCCGGACGCCGCCATTGTCTCCGACACGGACGGTCGAATTATCTTCGCCAATGACAAGGCGCTGCGGCTTTTCGGGTTTGATGCCACGGAGCTGGTCGGCCAGTCTGTGGAGATGCTGATCCCCGAGGCGCAGCGAGAACGCCACGTGCGCCTGCGCGACGCGTATGCCGACCTGCCTCACGCACGTCCGCTGCTGTCGGGACTGGAACTCAGTGCAAGGCGAAAAAACGGCGAGGAGTTTCGTGCCGAGATCGCGCTGACCCCGGTTCAAACCGACGATGGTGGCCTGATCGCCAGCACGATTCGTGAAATCGATATCGTGTCGGGCTCCGAGGCCTATTTCCGCACGTTGCTGGAAACCGCGCCCGACGCGATGATCATCGTCGACTCTCAAGGGGCCATGACGGTCGTTAACTCCCAGACCGAGAGCATGTTTGGCTATACCCGTGAGGAACTGCTCGGTCAGCACATCGAGAAACTGCTGCCACTGCGCCTGCACCAGATCCACAGACTGCACCGGGAAGGCTATATCGCAGATCCCGAAGTTCGGCCGATGGGCCAGGGCCGCGAACTGCTCGGTCTGAGAAGTAACGGCGAGGAGTTTCCCGTAGAGATCAGCCTGAGCCCGGTCGAAACCGAGGCCGGGCGATTTGTCTCGAGCACGGTACGTGACGTCACTGAACGCGACAGGATGGAGAAGCAGATCATCGCAGCGCGCCAGGAAGCTGAGCGAGCCAACAAGGCGAACACGGCGTTTCTTGCCGCGGCCAGCCACGATTTACGCCAGCCGGTCCAGGCCCTGAGCCTGCTGAACGGCGCACTGCGCCGTACCGTCAAGGACGAACGGGCGCTGTCGATGATCGACAGCCAGGAGAATTCGCTCACCGCGATGACCAACCTGCTGAATTCCCTGCTGGACATCAGCCGACTCGACGCCGGGGCGATAACACCCGAGTTCGAGAGTTTTCCGATGTCCCGGGTGATCGATCGCCTCGCCGCCGAATTTGGCCGGCAGGCGCAGCACAAGGGATTGAGTTTTGAAGCGCAGACCTGCAAAACCGTGGTGCGAAGTGACCCGAGCCTGCTCGCCGAGGTTCTGCAGAACCTCGTGTCCAACGCGATCCGCTACACCGAGGAAGGCAAGGTCACACTGAGCTGTGAGCATGTGGGTGACACCTGCCGGCTTGAAGTCCGTGACACCGGCGTGGGCATTGCCGAAGAAGAGCTCGAGTCGATTTTCCTCGAGTTCAACCAGGGCTCAAGCAGGACCGCCACCAAAGAGGGCTTCGGTCTCGGGCTGGCGATCGTTCGACGAATGGCAGATCTGCTCGGCGTCCGGGTGGGCGTTGAGTCCGAGCTCGGCGTCGGTTCCTGTTTCTCGCTGGAGGTTCCTGCCGTGCAGTCACAGCTGGCGCCTGCTGAAGAGCAACCCAGAGATCGCACAGATGACTGCATGTCGTCCGGACTCATCCTGCTGGTTGAGGACAACGTCAACGTCGCTGATGCGTGGGGGATGCTGCTCGAGGCGGAGGGCTACACGGTCATGAAGACCGTGTCCGCACAGGAGACAGTGGCGTTGCTGGATACGCTGAGTGAGTCGCCGGCACTGGTGATCTCCGATTTTCACCTTGCCGACGATTCCACCGGGGTTGAGGCTATCAACGCCGTCCGTGAACGCTTTGACGCCGGCGTGCCGGCGTTCATCGTCAGCGGTGACACGTCAAAAGTCGTCCCGGACGCAAGGCCGGTCGAGAACTGCAAGCTGTTCAGTAAGCCGATCAATACCGACGAGTTGCTGGATGCCGCGAAACGCGCAGTCGAGAGCGGCGTCGTCGACTAGCGGTTCACGTTGGTCGGTTGGCTAGACCAGGAAACTCGCCCAGCTCAGGCCCGACTTGTTAATCGCGACACCGACGATGTAGGCGAAAACACCGCTTGCGACGACCGCCGCACCCAGTCGGATCCCGGGTGTCCGCCCGTAGCGAATCGCAATACTGCCGATGATGATGTACGCGACCAGGCCGGCGATCTTCCAGCCCAGCCACGGATTCTGTGTCAGTGACATCGACGCCAGCCACAGAAGGCCGAGGCCGGAGGCCAGCAGCAGCGTATCGATAAGGTGCGGCAGCACCCGGACCAGTCGCCGGTCTCGCTGCGGCGAGTCGGAGACGGACCACCAGGCACGCAGCACAAATCCGCTGGCGGTGATAACCGCCAACGCGATGTGCAGGTTCTTGAGTGTCAGGTACACGCAGGGGCTACGGACAGCCGACGCCGCTGCGTAGCCCTGTCCTCAGGCTGCCTTGTGTGCCTTGCAGTCCGGCGATAGAAGCTACGGTGCTTATGCCGCCTCGTGCGCTTTGCAGTCCGGCGATAGAAACTACGGTGCTTATGCCGCCTCGTGCGCTTTGCAGTCAACGGGTGTATGAAACCAGTCAGGCTTGATAATGAGCATGTCGCAGGGCACGAACTCAAGCGTCCGCTCAGCGGTGGCACCGATAAACAGGCGCTTCCAGCGGTTGCGCGACACGGCGCCCATGATGACGACATCCGCGTTGAGTTCCGTGGCCTGGTCGGGCAGTTCTTCGTGGGTCAATCCTGCCACCAGGTGTGTACGACTCGAGTCAACGCCGTGGAAGCCGGTGATTTCGTTGAAGCGCTGCTCGTGCTCGTCGTGCATTTGCTGCTCGATCTCGTCGAACGGCAGCGATACCGGTATGTAGGCGTTCGCTGTGGCCGTCGCGACAGCAATGCGCGGATCGTAACAGTGGAATGCGTGCAATTTGCCGTCGACGGCTCCGCTGATGAGCTTGCCGGTCTGCAGGATTTCGTCGTCCAGCGCGGCCGGTTTGTCGTGCTGGTTCATCGGATCGATGGACGCGACAAACACCGGCTTTTCCGCCATGTCGTGCGGCTTCACCAGCCACAGCGGTACCGGGCAGGTGCGGATCAGGTTCCAGTCCGTGTTCGTCAGCAGTGCGCGAGAGATGGCGCTATGGTGGTGCGTATCCTTGACGACAATGTCCGCGCCGGACTCAACCGCGTGGCGCACGATGCCTTCGTGCAACGGGTGATCCCAGATCGCGCTGGACGTCACAACGATGCCGTCGTTACGGAACGGGGCCGCCAGCTTCTCAAGGTGCCTGGCATGTGTCTCGATCACCTCGGCGCGTGCCTTTTCGAGGGACGGTGAATCAAACAGGCGATCGCCGCTCAGGTACTCGTTGTAGTAGCAGATCAGCAGTTCGAGTTCAGCGCCGGTCTTACGGGCCAGCCACGCGGCCCGGGAAAGGGCAGGCTGGGTCTCGGCCGTCGGGTCGATGACTGTGACAATTTTGGAAATGTTCTGCATGTTTGCGTTCTCAGGTATCAGAGGTGCCGTGAAACAAACGTAGTTTTGACGCAGGTAGAATTCCATAAGCTCTGCAACGTATTCGATAACGGAATCTACCTATTATTAGAAAGCGCTGTTTAAAGGGCTCCACGCGGCCCGCGCCCCGATAGGCAAAACTACGAATACCGGGGCCTGCGGGCGAGGGCATAAGCTGGAAACCTGTTGAACTGTTTCATCAGGAATTAACTCATGCAGACCGAGGCCCTCGAATCACTGCGTAGTGAACTGGAATCGCGCAAAGCGGAGCTCAGCGAGCGGCTGGGCCGTATCAAGGCCAACGTTCGTCGCGGCTATCACGCCGACTCGAAAGAACGTGCCAAGGAGATGGAAGACGCCGAGGTCGTCGATGCGCTCGGCAACGAGACCCGTCGCGAGATAGCCCTGATTTCCACCGCGCTCAAGCGCATGGACGACGGCGAGTTCGAGGTCTGTTCGGAATGCGGTAATCCCATCGGCGAGGAGCGCCTGATGGCGCAGCCATTCGCCAACGTCTGTATCGACTGCGCGCGTTTCGAGGAGCAGCGCTCGCGCCATCACGCCTGAGCAGGCGCAGTCCTACTGCTGCAGGTGCATCTTCACAAGGTCGGCCAGCGACCTTGCTTCCATTTTTTCCATGACCCGCGCACGGTGAATTTCCACCGTACGCTGGCTGACGCCGAGTTCGTAGGCGATGACCTTGTTCGGTTTACCGGTAACGACCAGGTCGAAGACCTCGCGCTCGCGGTTGGTCAGCAGATCGATACGTTCGGCGATCGCGTCATGCTGTTCGCGCTCGACGCGTCGCTCCCGGTCGGTATCCAGCGCCTTGTGGACGCGATCCAGCAGGTCCTGGTCGCGGAACGGCTTCTGCACGAAATCGACGGCACCTTTCTGCATGGCGTCGACCGCCATGGGCACGTCGCCGTGACCCGTCACAAAGATGATGGGCAGCGTATAGCCGCGTGACTTCATCTCGTCCTGAAGCTCGAGCCCCCCAAGACCCGGCATGCGGATATCAAGGACCAGGCATCCGGGCCGGTCTTTTGCGACGCGCTCGAGGAACTCGTCGCCGGACGAAAAGATCTCGTGCTCGAGATCAACGGACTCGAGCAGCGCCTGCATGGCGAAGCGGATTGACGGGTCATCATCGACCACAAAGATCGTTGCAGCTTGGTCCGCGGTCATCGTCCTTCCATCCCCCTCAGACGTCTGATCGAAATG
>CAZSIQ010000148.1:0-4819 GCA_964606915.1 uncultured Woeseiaceae bacterium
AGCATTTTTGACAAGGGGGGATAAGATGCGTGACTTGAAGGCAGCAACGCTGGCAGGACTTGCTATCTGCGTTGCAATGATCGCTTTACCCGGATCGGCATTCGGCCAATCCGCTATCGAGGAAGTCGTCGTCACGGCGCAGAAACGTGAGGAGAGCCTGAGTGAGGTTCCCCTGGCGGTCTCCGTTCTGACCAGCGACACCATCGAATCGTCATTCACCAGCAACCTGGAAGAACTGCAGGCACTGATTCCTGCGGTGAACTTCCGAACGGGTAACACGACGAGAAACAGCGCCCTGACCGTTCGCGGCATCGGCACGGTCTCGTTCTCCGTTGCCGCCGAACCGTCGGTATCAACCGTCGTTGACGGCGTTGTGCTCGGTCGCTCAGGTCAGGCATTCGGCGACCTGTACGACCTGGAACGCGTCGAAGTTCTGCGTGGTCCCCAGGGCACACTGTTCGGCAAGAACGCGTCTGCCGGTGTTGTGAACATCACCACCCGGCGTCCGTCGGATGAACTGGAAGGCTATCTCAGCGGTACGTTTTACGAGGATTCGGAGTACCAGCTTCGAGCTCGTATTTCCGGTCCGCTGACCGACGACCTGCGCGCCAGCGTGACGGTACTGAATTCGGAATTCGACGGCTTTATCCGCAACGTCTTCAACAACGAGACGGTCAACGGCTACGACAAACAGGGCATCCGGGCGATGTTCGACTATGACGTCACCGATACGATATCCGCGCTGCTGATCTTTGAAGACTACGATGCCAGCAACGATTGCTGCGCGGATCTCGAAGCACGCCCGAGCGGCCGCAACCCGGCCTCTGAAGCCGTGCCGAGCGGCACGGGACTCGACCTTGACCAGCGGCTGATCGATCACGATTTCGAAACCCGCACGCTGGACGCGACGACCGCTATGTCCATCCAGATTGAGGCCGATCTTGGCGACTACACGTTGACGTCGATCACGGCGCAACGGACCTGGGACAACACGGAGTTCCGCGAAGGTGATTTCACCTCGATCGCCGGTGACTCGACGCTGCCGGTGTTCGGTGTTCCGTTCCAGCTGCATGACGTCGGTCCGCAGGAATGGCGCCAGCTGTCACAGGAGCTGCGCATCGCGTCGAACACGGGTGAGGCTTTCGAATGGCAGGCCGGTTTCTTCTACTGGAACATCGAGTCACAGCGTAACTTCACGCGCGACGCGAGCTGCCAGAACAACAACGGCCAGTTGAATGAAGCCATTGCGGACCACATCGAGAATACGCTCGGCCAGCCCGCTCCGGACCAGGCCGGCATCGATGCGTTCATCGCCGCGAACGGCATTACCTGTAACGCCAACGATATCGTCGCGGCGACCGGTTTCATGGATACCGAATTCGAGAACTTCGCGATCTTCGGCCAGGGTTCTTACGCGGTTTCTGACACGCTGACCCTGCTCGGTGGTTTGCGCTATACCTCGGACGACGTGTCATACAACCACAATCGCGTCAACCTCGACGAGTTTGGCCGTCGTGGTGTTGGCGTCCGCCCGCGCACACTGGATACCAACTTCTCCGGAAGCACCGATGAAACGGATGTCTCCGGCAAGATTGGCCTGCAGTGGGCGGCGACCGATTCGATCAACACCTACCTGACCTACGCGATGGGTTACAAGGGACCGGCCTTCAACGTGTTCTACAACATGAGTGATGCCGACACGAACCCGATTAACGCGGAAACGTCGGACTCGATCGAACTGGGTGTGAAGATCACGACGGACTTCGGCCTGTTCAACTTCGCCGTCTACTCGGCGGAAATTGAAGACTTCCAGGCGAATGACTTCGATGATTCTGACGGCACCACGATCACCGGCTTCACGAACGGTGGCGATGTCGATACCGAAGGCTTCGAGTTTGATTACCTGTGGCAGGTCAATGACAACCTGAGCCTCACGGGTGGTTTCGCATTCTCGGATGCGAAGTCGACGACAGGCGCCGATCTGCCGTTCTCACCGGACACGAAGATCTCGACGGCGGCGGACTACAATATTCCGCTGGCGAACGGCAGCCGCATCCAGATCAACGGCAGCTACGTCTTCACGGATGAGAAGCTGTCCGGCAACATCGGCCAGGAAGACGAAGTGCCGTTCCTGCTGCCAGATTACAGCATCCTGAATGCGTCCATCGGCTGGTGGAGCGAGGACGACAAGCTGGGCGTCACGCTGATTGGCAAAAACCTGACCGACGAGTCGTTTGCAACGACCTACTCCGGTGACGGCTTCCGTTACCAGATCCCCCGCGATGCCGAGCGCTACTTCGGCGTCAACTTCAGGCTGAACTACTACTAGTCTGTGCCAGGCGGGCAGCCTTCGGGCTGCCCGTCGATTCCCTGATTACGAGTTCCGGGGCCGGCATTTTCGGCTCCTCCGGAGTTCCGCCATGTCCCAGGCTGTACAGGTAACGGACACTCTGCTGCCCGAGTTCGTACATCGGCCAGCCGACCGTCGTCAGCGGTGGGTCCACGTATGCGGCCAGGCGAATGTCATCGTGCCCGGCAATCGAAATATCGTCCGGCACCTTCAGACCCCGATCACGCATTTCATGAATCATCGCGATCGCGTTGACGTCGTTATGCGCGAACACCGCGGTAGGCATCTGTTCCAGCGCAAGCACCTGCTCAACGATGGCCCCGGAGCTGGCCAGCGTGCCGTCAAAGCTGAAGATCAGCTCAGGGTCATAGTCGATACCGGCCTGGTCGAGCGAGCGCCGATAGGCCACCATCTTCGGGTCTGCGCCGGGGCCGGTGGGCCCGCGAACGAAGCCGATTCGGGAGTGGCCGAGCCCGATAAGGTGCTTCATCACCTGGATCGAGCCACCGACGCGATCGCAGGAGACGTGGTGCGGCGCCTCGTCGCGGTTAACGTGCACGATAGGCACGGCGTCACCCAGCGAGCGGCCCAGCGAGTCGTAGTAGTCCTGCGGGCTTCTCGCCATCGGCACGATCAGGCCATCGATCTTCAGCTCGAGCAGCAGGTTAACCGCATCCCGCTCCGCCGACTCGACGCCACGCGTATCGTTGAAGATGACGCGAAGATCGTGTTTTGCCGCTTCATCTTCGATGCCCTGGCCAAGGTCGCGAAAGAACGGATTGGTCATGTCCGGGATAACAACACCGATGAGGTCGCTTCGGGACCTGACCAGCGTGCGCGCCGCCATATTGGGGACATAGCCCATCTCGGCGGCGAGGTCGGATATCTTCTCCCGCGTCGCAGGCTTTACGCGCTCACTGCCCTGCAGCGCGCGGGTCACCGTCGACGGATCAACACCGGCCGCTTTGGCTATGTCTTTGATCGTCGTTCGGCGCGCTTTATTGCCGGACTTTTTCATCGGCGAAATTCCCGGGTCTCAACCTGCCGGCGCAAGCTTAGCAGTTCCGGTGGCCGGCAAGAATACAAACGTTTGTATTTTGTGCGGGTCACGGCTAGACTCGTCCGACTGAGGGACGCAAACCCATGACAGACAACGTAAAACCGCGTCTTCGCTTTTTCGAGGAGTCACCTGGCCAGCGACATATCCAGCCGGGCGATCACTACCTGTATTCACGGCAAACGCCCGCTCACAAGGTTAATGTGATCGGGACGGGCACCATTGGCATCGAGCACATGCGCGTGGCGGCCATGCTCGGGCGAATCAGCATCCACGGCATCTACGACACCCAGCGCGAAAGCATGACGGTTGCCACCGAGGAATATGCTCGCCATTCAAGCGATGCGCTGACGCATTACGACAGCCTCGAGGCGGCCTGTAACGACGACGCCGTCGATGCGTTGATGATCTGCACGCCCAACTACACCCACATCGATGTGCTCGAAGTTGCCGCGAAGAGTGGCAAGCCGATTTTTCTCGAGAAGCCGATGGCGACAACGCTTGATGATGCGCGACGCATCTGCGAGATCGCGGAAGGCTACCCGAGCTTCATCCAGGTCGGTCTGCAGTACCGATACAAGGCGCCATACGTCGAAGCCCGTCACGAAGCACTGGATCGTCAAAGCCTCGGTCGTGTCCACATGCTCTCGATGGCCGAGTACCGACCGCCGTTTCTCGACAAGGTCGGCCAGTGGAACAAGTTCAACGCAAAAAGCGGCGGCACGCTGGTTGAAAAGTGTTGTCACTACTTCGACCTGCTGACGCTGATGGCACAGGGCCGGCCCGTGCGCGTCTATGCGTCGTCCGGCCAGGCTGTGAACTTCACCGACTTTGAATACGCGAATGAAAAATGCGATATCGATGATCACGCCTTTGTCATTATCGATTACGACAACGGCGTGCGTGCCAGCTTCACGCTGAACATGTTCTGCCCGCAGTTCCGCGAGGAACTCATCGTCTCCGGAGAGCTGGGTCGAATTACCGCGACAGAGAGTTTCGACTTCCATCGGGAGGACGTGGCGCGCAACGAGGTTTGCGTCGAACTCGGCGAGATGGGTGCCAGTCGACGCACCGAGCTCGGCTATACGAAGGCGGTCGACCAGAGCGGGCATCACGGCGCGACGTGGTTTGAGCACGTCGCGTTTGCAGACCAGCTTGCCGGAAAACCGGCGGACGCCGCGACGCCTCGGGAAGGACTTTGGTCCATCATCATCGCCACGGCGGCACAGGAATCGTCGGCCAGCGGCGAACCGGTCATCATTGACACATTGGTATCCGAGCACGGCCTTGACGGCCTGCTCAATAAGTAACCCGGAGAAGACAGGGAATGACAACAATCAAGGTTGGAGACGGCGCCATGCCGGCGGTCGGGCTCGGCATCTGGAAGATCGCGCCCGAAGACACAGCACGTT
>CAZSIQ010000149.1:0-4813 GCA_964606915.1 uncultured Woeseiaceae bacterium
AGGGCAAGCCACCCGCCAAAATGTCCAAAAAGCCGCCGCCTCCGGCTGATGATGACGATGACGATGATTATGGGTTTTAATGGATAAGTGAATCGTTGCATGGCCTAGTTTCTTCTTGACTTTCTGCATGCAGGAGTGGGATCCTCTAATGTCCTCAGCGTCGTTGCTGCGCGGAAGAGGCAGCACTTAAGATGCATCGCGACGAAAATGAAGCTTGGACGCTACTCTCCCCTGCCAAGCGAGCAATCAAGCACATTATTGATGGAAGTGAGTCTTCATCTTTGATCGAAAATTTAAGTGATGAAATGAGGTTTATTATCAGTTCAATTGAAAAGCAGCAATGCACAGATTAGTTTATCTTCACATCAAAGGTACTTTGCTCTCAAAAGCTCACCTTGCACAAAATTTATCTGACAGTAACTTACACAGTGTTGGGTCAGCTTTGGAAAATCTAGTGCTCTGTGGGATTCACTTGTCAAATGACGCAGCTGCATATGGCTGAGTTGGTTGGGTTTTTTAGAAAAAGAGCAAAGATGACCCAAGTATGAGATACCTGGCAGTTTATGGGGATCCTCTTGACAATTTTGGCCACTTGTGCAGAGCTCTTCAGTGAACTACTTTCTTCTTGTATACAAGTAAAAATGCACGGTCACTAGATGACGCTGTACAAGAAAGGCTTTGACTTTTGTCTGTTTCTAGATTAATATTGCTAGAATTGATTTGGCGCCAGGGGAACAAAGATGTTTTAGCCTGTCTTGGTATGATCAGTCCAAGACCGGCTATGGATGGCCAATAACCAACAACTTGGTTGCAAGCGACCTAAACAATGGTCAAGAGCTTTGCAATAGTTTGCAATACTCAGTATGGCAAGGACAGAGCTGGTGGGATCTTGTCCAACCCAGACACAATCTTAGACGAATACATTCAAGGGGCACGATGACTAATTGCAAATACCAAGTTCAACTTCCCGTTGAAAAATTGTGACCATGGATGTGATGACATCAATTCCTTGACTGTATCTGTGTATCTGTGTGGGGAAAAATTTTGACACCAAAGAAATGAGCTTGCACGTGACAATAAACTTCCTGTCCTGCTTGAAGCAACGCTAGCTCGGATTGAAATACACTAATTTCTATAGTTTTGTCGTATGCCTGTTCCAGTCACATCATTTGTGAGTGTTCATGTCTGATCCAATCGCAAAGCACGTGGTGGTATGGTATTCTTTTTCCGTATCCAGTTGCGCTGCCCACACCCATACCCCGCAACAGTGTGGTCCAGGATGATGTTTGTTTCTGCTTCTTTTTTCTGCTCAGTCTTGATTCTCTTCCACTGTCATGCCTCTTCAGGGGTTCGTGGTGAAGAAGAAATGACCGCGGCGTCGGGACACCTGCGTGGTCTCGCTCCAGGTGGCGGCGATGATGATGCTTGCTCGGCGTACATTTGTGGTCAGAATCAGGATCGCGTCAATCTCTGCCAAGATCCGAACGGAAACCCCACTACATTGTGCGTCAAGCCCAATCAGGTGGACAAGTTCTTACGAAACAATCCAGACAACTTCTGCGGCCCTTGTCCCTCTACTTGCGATTCCTATCGGTGCACCCAGGGAGGTAACCAGGGTGATCGCGTCTACGTCTGCGATGCTTCGCCAACCACACCTAAGACAAAGCGTGTTAAGGCCAAATCTAAGACAAAGTGTGATAAGGCCAAATCTAAGACAAAGTGTGTTAAGGAGGGCAAGGATGACCACATTATCTTTGCAACCACACCTAAGACAAAGTGTGTGAAGGAGGGCATGGACGACCACATCTTGGCCAAGGACAATGGGTCATACTGCGGGCGCTGCAGCGACGAGGTTGTCCTCGACTTATTCAGCGACAATACAACAACGGTGATGGCAGCTTACCAAAATCTATACGAAATTGGTGTTCAGGCCATTGAGTCCTTGCTTGATGTTTCCACCTCCACCGAACCATACGCTGGTGAATTCTTTCACCATTATTTGAGTTCCATCGTTCGCGAAGAGCCGGCCCAAGTCGGGCTAATGGCACTCTACATAATTGAATCCATTCTCGCTGGTACCCTTACGCCTCACCTTACACCACTTTTGTACAAGAAGGATGGATATGATTACGAGTCGGAAGCAGAGAGGGTAGCTGAGGCGGCCACGCTGTACTTGCAGTGGTGGAACGACAACAAAGATCAAATTCTGGAGGATCCTCTTTCCAGCGCAAACCCTTTATATGGCACAGATCTTTACTGGCGTGGCGCACCGCCTCGTCTTCAGAGCAGCCCTCAAGGTCGTTCGAGACAGCTGGAATCGACAGCTCGAAGAATGCCGAGGGGAAATTTGTGTAAACTTAAAGAAGGTGAGGAGGAAACGGATGAAGAGCGCGCATACGTAGAAAATAACGCCGTTCCCAACTCGTGCACGCCCTTCAAGAAGGTTAAAGACGGCACATTTGTGGACGGATACGATTGCAACACGTTTGGCGGATTTTTCGGAGAGTTATATTCCGTATCTTATCCTCCACGAAGCGAACAACGTGATGCTCCGTACAGCTGCCTCTCATATGCTTTGGGTTTCAAAGATCTCTGGTATCAACCAATAGCATTCCTTGGTGTTGAGCGTGACGGGTGGAAAGATTTAATTCTCCCCGAAGCGAAGTATGACACGGAGGTTTCTTGTAAAGGAACATGTGCAGACGATGGATTGTTTGGACCGAAAATTCTGATGCTTTTCAATTTAAAGTATTTTTTTTCTTCGCGCGGCGACGATAACTTTATACACGCGATAGTCCAGCAAAAGGATGGCAAATGGAGGAGCAAGAATGGACCGTATCTCCTGTTTACCGATATATCCGACCAGGAAGATTTCCTCAGAGTCTGGTACAGCAAACCAGATGGGTATTATGGTCAATCGAAAGGTTGTTTTTGCAAATCGAAGGAATGTTCTCGGGGCATTTGCGCGGACGCCAAGGCCAGAAACTTGAACGATTGCGACGAGACAGAAAAAGCATACTACGCCCCTACTATGCAGTTTATCGACCCCGAAAAAACAGAGTGCAGTCCTGATGGGAAATGCGTGGAATGTGTGACAGATTCTGACTGCATTAACAACGTCGAGAAACCATTCTGCAGCGGTAGCCCTGAATATACCTGTGTCGCATGCCGAGAAAACGAGAACGACTGCGCGAGTGGCCAAAGTTGTGTCGACGACGTGTGCGAGGACGATCCGAGTGGTAAGTCAGGGTCCAGGATCCGACATGAACGTGCGAACCCGAATCTCCTCACCGCATTGACGTCCTTTTTGCAGGATGTGAAAGCATTTCACAGTGCACCCAAGATTCGGATTGCAACGACCCTTCGTTAGTGTGCGTAGATGGTGAATGTGCGCGGCCGACTTGCACGGTCGAACGCGACTTCGTCCGCACAGTGAGGGGCAATCGCTGCTCGGGTAAAACCACTTGGTGCAATTGCGATGCTGGATCGTTCTTTTGTTATTGCGATGTGGACACAGAGAACGAGGCGGGATGTTTCTGGGTCGCCGGCTGCACTGGCCTTGAATGCGCCCCCTACTGCCTCGGTAATCGTTGTACCTCTTCCAGTCAGTGCGGAAGTAATGAACGATGCCTGTTGGCCACTTGCTGCTTCCGTGAAAGCAGTCCAGGCGTGTGCGTGCCCAAATGTCCCGATAGCAGGCTACGACGCTTGACTGAAGCTAGTGGAAACGAAGACGTCGAGGATGAGGAGGACATCTTTGCGGCGACGAAACACGACACGGAATGGGGTGGTGATCACCAGGAAGGTCAAGTATTGACCCCCATAGGATGGATGGACTTGGATTTGGGATTTGTTGGATAGTGACTGCATACAGTGCCACACCTAAGTACTTAACGGCAAGTAAATTCCAGATGCCACACAAGTATACCATACCATTCAAGCTTCTCCTCCCAACAAGGCATGTTGTTTCGTACTCGTTGAACTTTTCGCTCATACTTTTTGTGGCTACAAGGGGGTTGTTCTCCTGATGCCCAAGTGCGACCAAAGCGTTGGAATTGCTGCGTCACTTCGCATCTCACAGATCAACCTTTATTGTTCATCGGCAGCCGTCGGCCATCTGACCGTCTCTGATTATAACTGTAAGCTCTGTGTCCATTAATAAATTATTCGGTACGGGAAACTTAGAACAATAACATATCCCCCATCATGCACAAGTCCCCGTATTTCGCGGTGAGGATCAGGGCTCTCGGTCACTGTTTACGTATCAACACTCCTTTGCGGTCCACTCATCAGATGCCAACTTTATCAAGTGTAAATTGCCACTTTCCAGCCTGCAACACCTTTCATTCACCGGCTTCAGGAAAGATTCACAAACGAAGCTACCATGGGATGCTTCCACAATATACTACTTCACAACCTTCCAAACCAGCTTCACCCCCTCCGAAACCCTCTCCACCTTCACCAGACATACCCTGGCACGAGCTGTTTCCAGCTGCTGAATTTGTTTCGCCCTGGGATTCGCAATATTTCTCAAAGTTGGAACAAGAGCGACAAAAACGAGCTATGGAAGACGAGCAAAATATTGCCAAAAAGTCCAAAAAGCTACGGAAAGGTAGTGGAACCACGGAATCACCACCAACAACAACAACAAGAACAGAAGAGAACTCTCTACGAATGCAGAATATGGACCTGGACAACGCTGTCCGGTACGCCATTAGCATCATGCAACAATTCTATCGCTTTGGCTACAGTCGCAGACCCAACTTTATAACCACGGATTGGTGTGATAAACTCTTGCAAGAACTGGCCGAAG
>CAZSIQ010000150.1:0-4725 GCA_964606915.1 uncultured Woeseiaceae bacterium
TTGGCCATGGTGTATTCGGCCTTTGTACTCATTACCATCTTTTAAAACACAAAGAGAGAGCGCGCGTCGTTTGATTTATATATATATATATATATATATATACTAACAAAACTCTTGTACATTGCACTTGGATTACCATGGTACCACTACCATATTACCGCCCATGTGAAGTAGAAGAAAAAATGCATTTCTAAAGTAGTCCTTATTTAGGTTAGTCGTCGTCGTTGTTATTGTCGTATTGATGAACATGCATGGAAGGTATGTAAAAAGTACAATGTTTGTTTGTTGTTTGTTGTTTTTAGTGAGAGGGTGATGGAAAAAGCCCGCCTGAATCACCGCGCTCACACACACACACACGTTGGTTGTTATTGGAAAAGAAAACCCCCGCTGGTTGTTGATGAAAAAAAAGGTTTTGAAAAAGTGTGCATACGTCGTTAATGCTCCACAGAAAAACAACGCCAATGAGAGCTCCTAATAGCTAGACCAAGGCCGTCGTGTCGGAACGGACACGTGTCTCCAGGCGTTGTTGTTGTTGGGAGGCTGCCCGGGCCACTACTTTCTTCTTTTCCATGAGTTTGTTCTTGACCTTGAGTCGACCCGTCGAAGACCATTGTTTCACGGCCGCCCACGAACGCAACGTGGATCCCTGTGAGCTCTTGGGTAGTGGTGGTGGTGGTGGCTGTTTCTGGGACTTGCGGCGGCGAGGCAAGGGTTGGGCCAGCGAGACGTGATGGGCCAAACTGGACAAGCCGAGTGACAAGGCCATGATTTCGAGTTCTTCCATGTCGTGTTTACTCATGGCGTGCGGAAGCGCTCCAAACAAAATGTGATGAACCAGAGCGTCAAAGAGTTCGGGCGACGTGGACAGGGAGTAGGACACGGCCTCGGCATCGTCTCGAGAACCTTCTTCCTTTTGCCAAGGCAGTTGACGAAGCTTGTCAAACGTAGTCATATCCAAACTAAAGATGACTCCCGAAATGGAAACACAAATGTTGGGAGCCTCGTCACCGGCCAGGGAGGAATTGGCCGAGGAGGTGGTGGTCGAACTCAAGGCGGCCAAGTTATCGCTCCCCCAAGAGTCAAAGGACAGCAAGTCGGGCACCTCTGTCGGCACGGCTCGATGATGGTCGGGAATGTGAATGGTCATGTTTATGGGTGAGTTGATGGGATGATTGAATTGACGAATGGGTTGTGGGTTGTTGTTGTGCACGGGATGATTGATTAGGATGGGCAGGCAACGCAACCTTCGCCAGGAAGCTTTTTGCGAAGATTTGTGAGGTTTTGAGGTGAGCTGGACGTCGACGGCATCGCTCGTGCCCTAAACCGTTGAATTCTATTGCTAAAAATATCAAAGCAATCACGGAAGGATTAGCTAAATTTTTACGCCCAGAAAGCCCGCGGTGCGCCGGACGATAACTTCGCGACGATGAGATACTATTTGGCAGGCTTAGATTTTTGGTCGCACTTCTGAATCCTTTTTCTCTCCAATTTTTCCGACTGACTCAATGGGAAGCAGAAGAAGGCCATGTTCTTTCGACCACGCAACATCATAATGGTACAATCCATTGAGCACACCACAAACAGAGACAGAGCAATGAGTAAGAGCGCAACTGATACCACATCGAACGAAACTTCTTCTTCTTCTTCTTGCTGGATCTCACTGGCCCACCTCGAATGGCTGTGCTGCAGCATGGGCAACCTGTGGGGTCGCATCGAATCTACCAGCGCCTGGGGCCTTTGGTGGTTGGCCCGGCACGCCATTTATGTGGGATTGACCATAGTACTCGTTGCCTTGGTACCTACGGCCATCCTCTACGTATCGGTTATTTTTCTCGTGGCCCATGTTTACAAGTTTGGTCGTTTTGCGGTGCTGGCGGCCCACGAGGAGAAACAGAAGCTAACAACAAGGCAAGCAAAGGCAATCCAATCGAACGGCGCTTTAGATGTGGAACAAGGAAAGGCAACTGATGACGTGGACAGAATTGAAGAAGATGCGTCGGAACCATAAGCTGTGCCATTGCTTGTACGAGAAATTTTGAATCCCATGACGGATACATGCGTTGCCGCACTGACGTGAATTATACGATTATTGGGCTTTTTACAAACTCATCATGGATCCACAGAGAATGACGAGAATCGTAACAACTGAAACCAGAGCCTTGGTTGCCGAGGAAGGGGTCGTCTGGTAGGAATACGATTGTGCCACCAGGTCGGGCATGCAGCAATCGGCGAAATTTCCATTGTCGCCTGGGCAAGTTGGTCCTTCGAGACCTTGCGCCGCGCAGTCTACGTGATACTGAGCCAGGCACCAATCTTTTTCGCAGCAGTCGAGGTAAACGTTGTCTACCGTAGGGCAGCAGGCGCCCTCCAATCCCAGCGCGTCGCATTGAGGGTGATCTTGACACATTTCTTGCGTGTTTCCACAGCATCTGTGGTGGAAGCAAAAGAATGAGATACTTCTTGGATGAAGAACATCAAATACTCCAGGCTTGTATGTCATGACAGACTTACGCCAAAAAGACTCCATCGTCCGTTGGGCAGCAATTTCCAATCAAGTTGGCACATTCAGCGTTGGCACTGCAAGATCCTTCTCCAGGTTCACCTTCGTACGTCATACCACCGGCCGAGACATCATCGAGACAGCAGCTGTTCCATTTCAAAGTGCAATGAACTGAATGTGAGCCATGGTGAAAACGCAAAGCGACGCAGTCTCTTCGACCACCATCAGACCCTACTTACTCCAAGAAAACACCCGACTTGGTGGGGCAGCAATCCCCCTCCAAATGGGCACATTCGGGGTGTGCGGCGCACTGGGAAAAGTCACGTTCACAGCAGTCGAGGTAAACGCCGTCCACCTGTGAAAAAGAAACATTGTTGAGGTATAATAGTGGCACGTATCATTCCAATCGCGATACATGGGGGGCCTACCGTTGGGCAACAATCACCCTCTAATTCGAGTGCATCACACTTTGGATGAAATTCACAAGTTGGCAGATAGGTTCCACAGCAGTACAGAAAGACACCGTCCACGGTTGGGCTGTGTAAAAGAAAATCAGAAAATCATTTAGTGGAGGGTGCCGTACCCTGTCACTGGCACTACATCAAACAAAACTTACCAACAAGCTCCGTCCAATCCATCGCACTGGTCGAATTTTGAGCAAGAAGCTGAGTCGTTGCTGTCTGGATATTCGCAGCTCTGGGCGGCCTGGTCGTCAAGGCAGCAACTGGAACAGTAATACAGTAGCTGTATTTGAGAACTTGCAATCGTGACTCCCTGCAACGAGCAATTTTGATTCAAGGATGTAGTACTTACTCCAAAAAGACTCCGGATTTTGTAGGGCAACAGTCACCATCCAAGTGTTGGCACTCGGGATGTGCCGCACAGGCTGCAAAGGGTCGATCACAACACTGTCACATAGTCAGCAAAGCGTGTAAGACGATTGAGGAAGTGCTTCAGGCAAGTGGTTAGTCGTCCAACATGTACATACCTCGAGGAACACGCCGTCGGACTGTTATCGGTTGTCGTAGCAGAGATAAATTTGTTAAATGGATGCTCATTTCAGTATGGTAGCATTGTATCATCTTTGGGTTCTTACCGTGGGGCAGCAGTCCGGTCCAGCCAAGCCGTTGCATCTTGGATTTTCACTGCACAAAGTGGACTGGCTCTGGCAGCAGTACAAGTCGATACCAGACGGGGTGGCGCTAGAAGAGTATCAACAAGACAATACACATGAGACACATTTAAGTGAATCGTACACCGGCAGTCCAGCATAGTTCTCTTGCTTCCTTACCAACAGTCCCCAGCCAGGTTGCTGCAGAGTTCAAAGTTGATGCACGCCGCTTCGTTCGCGAGCGTGCGCTCAAACAGCTGTAGGGCAAGGAGCGTTATCAGAAGCGTCTTGATCATGTTGAGGTTGAAGCAGATAGTATGTTTTGCGTTGGTCTAAAAGACTAGGAGAATGGGAGAACTCTGTCTGCAGAGGTATGGTGGTACTGGTATGGTACCAGTTGAGATGAATGACAGGAGCTCGAAGATAGTGAGCTCCAGCCATTTTTTGCGGACGGTCGCGGCTTCACTCTGCACAAGCCGGACTGTGCTGTAAGCCGAAAGAGTAAACAAATCAAAAGCCCGCGGCAATCTGCGCGCACATTTATCGATCACGACTCCAGATGAGTCTGGGATGCCGACCTAAGACTTGACCGCTCGAACTGGGCACCGTGCAGCCTTTATCGATTGCTTCTTGGTATGGTGGTATGGTACACCCTCCTTACATTAGTAACTACTTGACGGTCCAGGCTGCCAAGGCAGAATAGTCTTTTGCCATAGAAAAAAGAGTCCGCCAAAAGCAATCCAAAATTACGCAAAAAACACGTCCAAAGAAAGCACCTAGCCAACACTGTCAATGCAAGTTTTGTACCGGTATTCATCCATTTATCACATGTATAGGTGAGGTCGCGAATACTATGCAGATTAATCCGTATAGTCTTGCCAGCGCCCTTTGTAGGATCACGACTGCACACAAAGTCCACATGGAACAATACTTACCGAAGGAGAAACCAAGTTGGGATCAGCCAAGCATTCCAAATACAGAAGTGGGGTGGGCAAATTGATCCATTTGAGCAAGTTTTCAAGGCCAGATGTACTCAATGCAGTGAGAGAAGTGTCCAGGTATTCACATGGACCAACAGCAGCGCATGAAGCAGCAATGTTGCGCATAATGAAGT
>CAZSIQ010000151.1:0-4656 GCA_964606915.1 uncultured Woeseiaceae bacterium
AGTTGGAACGCAGTCTTCAGTCTTGTGCTTGCGGGGCTATGGGTGTTCGCATTCGCGATGCGTCAAAATAACAGCGCGGGGCCGAGCCTCACTTCACCATGACCCCTGAGGCTCAGTCGCCAAAAACATCATTCAAGTATCCAAATTTTACATAAGATTGACTCTCGGCGTTTAGGGTAGTGATCTAAGCATCTGCTTTTAAGGCAAAAATTGTCGGAACTCTAAAATCGTGTAAGTTCTATTATGTTAAATATTTTGGCATTGCTGACCAAAAAAAGCCTTTTCTAGGCCCCTATTTTTCTCTTACGGATTCTGCTGGAATTCATCGGCAATGGTTACAGATTGACACCAGCTTTCGTCTCGAGCTCATCAAGTTGTTTCGCCACCAGACTCCCGAATGACCGGTTCGGGAACCCACGCCGTTAGATTCACAGGTCCTAGAGAGGCAAGGTGCGGACGAAGGCCCAATTCGCTGCGGCTGCGCAAAGGTCCGCTTTGCGATCAGGCTATGTTGCCTCTAATTCAAATCGCTCTCGCCACTGTCGATTGATTTGGTCAGCGAGTTTGGCAGTCGGCGTGGATATCGTGGAGGCGATTGCGCCATCTGCACCGAGTGCATCGAGTATCCGCTTCAACTGTTTTTGCGGTTCTCTTGAGAGACGCTCATAGGAGACTTCAAGAGGCACCACTGACTGCTCTTCAAACCAAGACCGCCAAGCGCCATCAAACTCGATGAACTCAGCCATCTGTGATCGAATGGCGTCCGGATCGTAACCCTCTTCCCGCCGAGTTTCTTGTCTTTCGAGATCACTTCCATCGGCTCTGCGGTGCCAAAGACCGGTTTGCTCCGCGCGAATGTATGAGATCGCTTGGTCGAGTTTGTCCCCTCGCGACAGAAAGATGAATTGCGTCGGACCAAAAGCCGCTTGGATGCGATCTACGTCAGAAGTGTGGACGGGATACATGAAGCGAAGCTGATCCATGAAGAACGCGAAGCTGCCGCGCTGAAGTCTACATCCAAAGACTTCGGTTTCGCCTTTGCCGCGAGCTTTCGCTGCTTCGAAAATGCCTTCCAACAACTCCCGTCTGTTGGCGAATTCGGCGGCGTCGATGTCATAGTAATCCAGCCAGGCATCAATCGACGGTTTGTGAAAAAGAGAGCCGGGATTCCCGGCAACTTTGGTTTCCGACAACAGTTCACAAAGCATGGTGCTGCCGCTGCGGGGCGACGTACAAATGACGTAGGATTTAAACGGTGGGGTTGGCATGCTGTCTCTTCAATAGCGCTGTCGGTGACCGTTAGCGGACTTTTGTAACAATTGCAGCACCCGCGACTCTGGGCTCTCCGTCAGCTTTCGCCGCACGCTGCCTCAATGACAGCTTATGACGCGGTCCCTCCCGCTACCAGAACGGACCACAATTAAAATCAATCGTACACAATGTCTTTATGCGCCTTCGCTTTCCAGCGAGGGACGCGCTCGCCGGTGTTCCACTCATACAGCCAACCGACCAGGTCCCCAGTCTCTCTATCCAGAATGCGTTTGATCGCCTTCGCGTGAAGCCGCTTTGGTTCTTTGCCCGCCCGCGTTCTGCTCTGCGGCCTCGCTGGCACGTTCAAAATCACCGTCCCACCCACTGGTCTTCCAGAAATACTCCCACCATCAGCCATCGTCTGTCCCCCTCATATTAAGGTCCCAATGAGCGAAAATTCACACTCAGAAGCGCAATATCGGCAGTGAACCGCTTCGCGTTGGAGTTGTGGTTATATTTCTTGCAAATGCACGATAAACTACGCAAAGGGGCGCAAAAATACGAAAAATGGGCGCGCAAGTCATTGATTAGAAATAGTAGATTTTATGCTGCACCGCAGAAGACAAACGACAACTTTAAGCAACTTTTTGCTCGTCTGGCGGCAGCCGGTGTTGGCCGTCCGGTCGACAAGGACGGGTTTGCGGATGGTCCGTGGACCTCTGAAACGCTGGCAGACGAAATTTCCGCAATAGAAGGGAACGAAAAGGGCGTCGAGCTGCGTACTGTGCAACTTTGGTTCCAAGACAACGACCACGGTATCAGCGATACAAACATCCGCTGGCTGGCGCGTATCTTTGGCTGCGGAGATCCCGAGAGGGCTAGCCAATGGCAAGCCGAGTTGAAAGCCGCGAAAGAGCGGCTCGCGAACCAGCGACGCAACAAGAAGCGCGGCCCATCCATGACCGGCGGTGCAGAAGAAGAGGCTGGACCACACCCGGCTTCCGCCACGCCGAACATCATTCCCCCTTTCGAAAAGAACTCGGCCTATACGGGTGAGCAGGTACTACCAAAGGCAAAGACACTCGCCGAAAAATGCGAACGATTACTCAGTGGCGCGACAGCGCTCAATCTTCAGTTTGGCTATTTGCTCATTTTCTGCGGCTTGGGCCTCACAAACTATATTCTCGGGACACTGAGTGTCACCTACAGCCCTCAAGACGGTTTGGACAAACAGGTAGGTTTCATCTGGGCACCTACTCTCACCATCTTGCCCCTCGTTGCCCTCCCCGCTTTCATTTTCTTTGTAAGCAATTTGAACACTTACTGGCGACGTGCAGGCCGTTCGCGGTGCGTGTCGGATCGCGTCATGTCGATTAATCCCGAAAGCAACGCAGCCTGGTATGCCAAAGTGAATGACTTTTCGTTTTCATTCTGGGCGATCGCGTTGTTCAGTTTCCTCTTTGTTTTTGGGTTCCAGTGGGCTGGCATCTATTTGCCGGCCTATCTCTCTGGGGACACCAATGGAGTGCAAATTGACCGATACCTCGTTGCCCTTGTTCGGCCCGAAGTTATCACCATCCAAGAAGCAATGGCGCTCTCAGCGGTGGGTTACATGTACACCGCATCTTACATCTCGATCTTCATGTTCGGACTGCTGTTCTCAATCATTGTGACGCTCGACTACGAAGACATCTGCACAACGTCGGAGTTAGAGGGCGTCGAGATTGATCGGCCTGTCATGCGGAAAGAAGGCCAGAAGATCATTTGGGCCGTGTTTCGCGTTGTCGTCCTTGCTCTTTGGCTGGCAACACTTGTGAAACTGCAAATCACTTATCTGCAGTCAGACAGCCCGGATTTTGTGACATGGTTGCGCGTCGACGCGGCTACAGCGTTGGGTTCCGACATTGCGCCCAATGGGTGGCTGGACAGCAGTTCAATCAGTCACTTTACGACTTTCATGATGATGGTGATTACGGTGACAATTTTCATTGTCTGCGTCCTGAAAATGAGCAGTATCTTCAACAGATTGGCGCTGTACGACAGCGATTATCCTTTCACGCGAGATAAACCTGCAATCACCAGCATGTTCCTGGTGATCATTCTGTTGTCGGTAAACCTCGTGTTGGTGGGTCGCTTTAACGGGTTTTCCTTGGTGCTCGCAGCGAGTGCAGTTGCGTCGGTATATGTCCTTGCCGGTCCGAAATTACAAACATTCTAGGTGGGTAAATGGAAGAAGCAAAATTCTACAAAGAGATAGCCGAGGGTCCATCATCTGCGGGCGCTTACTGGATACAAACCGAAGACAAAGTCCGCCTGAGGGTCGGCACCTATCACACACAAGGCGAGAGCAAAGGGACCATCCTGCTGATGCTCGGCCGATTTGGCTACGTCGAAAGATATGGCCGGGTGGCGCAGAATTTCGCAGACAACGGATTCTCGACTGTCGTGGTCGATTGGAGAAGCCAGGGTCTTTCGGATCGCATGGCAGAAGACCCTCAAGCTGGTCACATCCACCACTTTTCAGACTACCAGAAAGACGTCTCCGCGATGATGCAGGTCGTTGAAAACCTGGAGATGCCGAAACCCTACTACCTCGTCGGTGTTTCCATGGGCGCGTGCATCGGGCTCAGATCCATGCTCGATGGTTTGCCCGTGGCCGCAGCTGCGTTCATTTCTCCAATGTGGGGTATCAAAATGTCCGCGGTTCAAAGGATCGCGGCGTGGCCGCTGTCATGGGCGGCAAAGGCGACTGGCCAAGGCCACCGTTATGTGCCGGGTGAAAGTGGCGAGATCTACGTTCTCGAGACGCCCTTCGAGGATAACAACCTAACGCATAACGCTGGAATGTATGACTATTGGGTTGAGCAGGCCAAGTGCGCGCCCGAGTTGCAAATCGGCGGACCAACAATGACATGGTTGTTCGAAGCGCTGTCAGAGTGTCGTAACCTGTCCCCCGTTTCCTCCCCAAACATACCCTGCATCACTTTCTGCGGCGAGCTTGATCGTTTGGTCGACAATGACTCGATCAAGGCTCGCATGGCGAAGTGGCCAAATGGGGAATTTTCGATGATCCGAAACGCCAAACATGACGT
This sequence comes from uncultured Woeseiaceae bacterium, assembly GCA_964606915.1. Taxonomy (GTDB): domain Bacteria; phylum Pseudomonadota; class Gammaproteobacteria; order Steroidobacterales; family Woeseiaceae; genus UBA1847. The sequence goes on from CAZSIQ010000151.1 coordinate 4,344, forward strand.
TCTGACTGAGATCCCAGAGGTAGGTGGCGACGTGATGAGCCAGATCTTTGCGTTCTTCTCAAAACTGGAAACACAAGGAAATCAAAATGAAAAAGTTTGAAGACGCTGCCCGCAGCCTAGCGGATGGCAAGCCGATACTTCTCTACGATTTTGACGACAGAGAAGCCGAAACCGACCTCATCTATCTCGCTGAAAAAATCGACGAAAAAGCCGTCGCCGATTTGCGCTTGAATGCAGGTGCACCGTTGACCGTCTACATCAGTTGGGACATGGGCCAAGCTCTCGGCTTAGATACATATCTCGACTTCGTTTC
>CAZSIQ010000152.1:0-4648 GCA_964606915.1 uncultured Woeseiaceae bacterium
GATGACCTCCTCGCGCCGCTGGTGTTCGAAATCGACATCGATATCCGGCGGCTCATTGCGTTCCTTCGAGATAAACCGCTCAACCAGCATTTGCATCCGGTCCGGGTCGACCTCGGTGATGCCCAGGCAAAAGCACACCGCCGAATTGGCTGCTGAGCCGCGGCCCTGGCATAGGATGTCGCGCGAGCGCGCATAACGCACGATGTCGTGCACGGTCAGGAAATACGGCTCGTAACGCAGGTCCGCAATCAGGCGCAGCTCGTGCTCGACCAGCTCGATAACCCGCTCGGGCACAGCGTCCGGCCAGCGCCGGCGCATGCCCTCCTCGGTCAGCCGGCGCAGGTGTTCGGCCGGCGTCAGCCCGTCCGGCACAATCTCGTCCGGGTACTCGTAGCAGATCTCGTCCATCGAGAAGCTGGTCATACCGGCGACGCACGCGGACTCCTCGAGCAACGCGGCAGGGTACGTCCGCCCAAGCACGTCGAGCTGGCGAAGATGACGCTCACCGTTCGGGTACAGCAGTCGGCCGGCCCCCTCGAGCGTGCGACCCTCGCGGATCGCCGTCAGCGTGTCCTGCACGACACGGCGCGAACGCCGGTGCATGTGCACGTCACCGCTCGCAACGAGTGGCAGGCGCAGGCGGCGGCCAAGTTCCTTCAGCGTCGAAAGCTTTTCCTGCTGGCGGCCGTCGGCCAGTAATTCCACAGCAACCCACAGGCGATCGCGAAATGCCTCACGTATCCAGTGATCATCCGTATCGAGAGCCAGGTGTTCATCCGGCACCCAGAGCACGAAACATCCGGGCAGCCCGTCTTCAAACATCGACTGGCGCAGCAGGTACTCACCCTTGTCCGCAGCACGCCGTGCGGCCGTGATCAGTCGGCACAGGGACGCATAGCCTTCGCGGTTACGCACCAGCACGACGAGACGCCGACCGCTCGGCAGGCGAAACTCAGAGCCGACCACGAGCTTGTTGAGACCGCACTCCTTGGCCGCCATATGCGCCCGCACAACGCCTGACAGCGAACACTCATCCGTGATGGCCAGCGCCTCGTAGCCGAGCGCCGCCGCCGTCTCGACCATCTCTTCCGGATGCGATGCGCCTCTCAAGAACGTGAAATTACTGAGCGCGTGCAGCTCAGCGTATCGGGCCATACCGGCTTACCCGAACAGGCCGTGCAGGTACCACGCCGCAGGTTCCCGGCGATCACGATATACCCACAGACGCAGGCCTGCCGTCGTACGCACGACGAAGTAATCCCGCGCGATCGAGTCTGCATCCCACCAGCCCGTCTCGAAACGTTCCGGCCCGCTCAGGAATTCAAGCCGACCCTGGTGCACCGGGCAACCCTGCTGGACCGGCAAGCGTTCCGGCCTGGACAGCAGCCACAGCGGGCGACGCAGTCCCTCGATCCAGGACGTGTCGATCTTGTCGATCGGTGTGCCGGCAAACACATCGTCCTCGCTGCTCGCGCGCTGCGGGCGATGATCCTGTCGCACGGCGACACGCGACACCGACTGCCGACCGATCCGTGCAACCAGGCGCTCGGCCAGCTGTTTCATCGAGTAGCTTGCCGCACTCGCCTTCTGCGTACCGAAAGACAGGGCTGCGCTCTCCGTTGCCAGCGGACGCGCATCGCCACCGTGCAGGCGTACCGCAATCACCGGCTCCGGCAGACTGAGCTGCTCGAACTGCAGGCGTAACAGGCTGGACCAGTGACCGGCGGAACGGCTGAGCTCGACAGCGCCGACGTTAAGCTCGGTGGCCGGCGACTTCAGGTGATAGAATGCAAAGCCGACAGACTGGGTACCGAGCTGGCGCTTCAACAGGAACCGCTCGTGCGACTGCAGCAACTCGTCGCAGATCGCGAGCAACAGATCCTGATCGCTCTGCTCCTCGGTCATCTCAAAGTCCGCAACAAAACGCTCCGGCGAGCGCCAGGCATCTCGTGGATCGGGTAATTGCCCGACGGCGCGATCCAGCTGCAGCAGGTGAGCCACGCCGAAACGCTTGGCGAAACCATCCCGCGGCAACCGCAGGCACTCACCCACCGTGGTCACACCGATGCCGCGCAGTGCATCGCTTACCGTGACCGGCCAGTGCAGGCAGTCAAGCGGCAACTCACGCAATGCCGGCACCAGGTGATGATTGTCACGAATGCAGGAGCGACGGCCGGCACGTGCCAGCCAGGTCGCTGCGAGCGGCGTTGGCGCGATGGCCAGGCACACGGTGAAACCCAGCTGTTTCAGCCCGTCGACGATTTGCTGCCTGAGTGCCTTCAGGCCGCCAAACAGTTTCAGGCTGCCGGCGATCTCCAGCAACAGCAGGTCGCGATCAGCCATCGAGACAAACGACGAGAACTGCTCGAGCCAGCCAGCCAACTGCTCCAGCTCCTGCTGCTCCTTCAGCGGGCTGCGCACTTCCAGGTTCAACTCAGGCAACAGCGCCAGCGCCGCCTGGCTGGTCTGGCCGGGCATGACACCGGCCTCGATCGCGCGAGGATCGGCATGCACAACACGATGCACGCCCTGCTGCTCCTCGACGACAACGCTGATGCCATCGCGGGGAGCCACCGCCTGCAGTGGCAGCAACGGCAGGTAAATCGCGAAAAACAATCGTTCGGCAGGTGACGGCGCCGGTGACTTAAGCGGCTCACTGGCCTCTGACAGGGGCAGGCCGTACTGGCCGTCTGCCGACTGGCGTTTGACGACCGGCCGGTTTTCAGCGGGAGTCGTGCGTTCGTCCCGTGGCCATACGGGGAGCTGCCGGACCCTGCTCACGGTCAGGCCGTAAAGAGATTGTGAATGACGGCCGGTCGGCCACCACGACTTTTAAGAATATGCAGGCGCGTGGCCTGGTACCCGGGCGTCAGCTCGATGCGCAACGCCGCCGCGCTCGGCTGGCGTCGCGCTGACAGGGGGCGAAAGGCGATCGCCCAGCTGCGACCTTTCTCAGCCGCCAGCTGCAGGCGGCGACTGGCCTGGTCATCAAGCTGTTTTGGCCACAGCAGCACGGCCGCGCAGGTGCCGGATGACAGGGCCTGCTCGGCCGCCCACAGCACCTCGGTATTGTCGCGCGGACGCACGATCAGCATCCGCGACAGATCCATGCCCCACTGGCTGAGCGCCGGCCCATAGGGCTGGAACGGTGGCGCCACCCAGGCAATCCAGCCCGGTTCGGCGACTTCGCCCGGAAGCGACTCGACGCTCAGGCGCGACAAGGCCGGCATCAGGAGCTGCAGCTCACCAATGCCGTAGTTTTCGACGAGGATTTCGGTTAATGACTGGCGCGGCCAACCACCGTCCGGCAGATGTCGATCCAGTACCTCGTAGCCGCTTTCTATCCCCTGTTGCCGGGCTGCCCCGAGACGCCCGCGCCACACACGCGGGTTTTCGAGTAAACGCTCCAGTGACGGGGACTCCTCGGCCATGATCTCAATGCAGCGGCAGGCCGTCGCGAATGACACCAACGACAACGCCCTCGATGACGAGCGGTTCGTTCGCGAGATCAACCTCGATCGGCTCGAACTCTTCGTTCTCCGGCAGCAGGTACACCACGTTGCCCTTCTGCCGGTAACGTTTCACGGTCACCTCGTCATCGAGACGCGCCACGATGATCTGCCGACTGCGCACTTCCGGCGTACGGTGAACCGCTACAAGGTCACCATCGAGGATACCGGCGTCTTTCATACTCATGCCGTGCACCCGCAACAGGTAATGCGGCTTTGGATGAAACAGCGACGGATCCAGTCGATAACGTGCCTCGATGTTCTGCTCGGCGAGAATCGGCTGACCGGCGGCCACGCGACCGACCAGCGGCAGTCCAATCTGCTCACGCAGCGAATCCTTCAGCTGGATGCCCCGGGATGCGCCGGGCACCAGCTCGATCACGCCTTTCTTCTGCAGCGCGCGAAGATGTTCCTCGGCGGCATTGGCTGACTTGAATCCGAGCTCGCGGGCAATCTCCGCACGCGTTGGCGGCATACCGGTTTCGTCGATAAAGTCTTGAATCATCTCAAGAATTTGGTTTTGCCTGGGGGTCAGTTCGCGCATTTGAACATTCCTGTATGGATTCACAGTATCTGGGATTATATACAGTAATCCATCCAGTACAAGCACCCTGTCAGCCGGGCCTGAAGAGCCTGGGCCGGGCGTCGATCGCGAGCGTCTGTGCGCAGCGGCGGCGGCGTCACCGGCGACGAGCAAGAGTCCTTACCGTTGCAACCACCGGGCGGTGTCGGCGACTGCCGACAAAAGATAATAAAAACAGGCATCTCCGTTGCAGCGCAGGGTTAATTGGGAAATAATGCGCCTGCCGTTTTTCCAACTATAGGATCTTTCGACAATGAAAATGAACGCACTCAAAGTAAGCGCTCTGGTGCTGTCAGCTGCACTCGCTGCTGGTTGCGCTGACACCTCAGCTATCCAGGCAACCGCCGATCGTGCTGCCGCTGACGCTGCTGCTGCAGCTTCCGCTGCTGAAGCCGCCCGTGCTGCTGCTGACCGTGCCGCCCAGGCTGCTGCCGCTGCACAGAGCACGGCTGACCAGGCTCTCTCAGCCGCTACGGAAGCGCAGGCTTGCTGTGAAGCAAACCGCGAAAGCATGGAGCGTATGTTCGAGAAGTCGATGTCGAAGTAAGCACGCTCT
>CAZSIQ010000153.1:0-4432 GCA_964606915.1 uncultured Woeseiaceae bacterium
AGCAGCAGACCAGCAGCCGGTTGCCACGTATTCGCGTGCAGAGGGAAGAAGAAATGGCCGAGATTGCGCGTCGCCGACAGGCCGCGCAGGAGAGCAACCTGAAGTTCCAGCATGCCGAAGCGCAGGCGCTTGGCAGCAGCGCACCGCAGGGCAGCCTGCCGTCGGCGGGACCCGGTCAGGGCGCCGGCGCGGCGGCACCAGGTGCTGCGCCGAAAGCAGCGCCCGCCGAGGCCCCGTTCGTGCGCGACGGACGCAAGGTCGGACGCAACGAACCGTGCCCCTGCGGTTCCGGCAAAAAATACAAGCAATGTCACGGTAAGCTGACTTGATTCCACATCTGCGCGTGGCCGCCGGCATCCTCGAGGATGCGGACGGCCGGGTTCTGATTGCGGAACGACTGGGTGACGGGCCGTTTCACGGTATGTGGGAGTTCCCCGGCGGAAAGATCGGTGACGGCGAGTCCGCCGACGAAGCGCTGGCGCGAGAGCTCCGGGAAGAAATCGGCATCACGGTGGTCGACGCCGAGCGTTTCCAGTCCCTGGACCACACCTACCCCGACCGCCGCGTTTCCATCGACTTTTTCCTCGTGCCGCGCTGGGACGGTGAGCCGCGCAGTTGCGAAGGCCAGAGGTTGCGATGGCTGCGCACGGACGAACTGGAAAACGCCAACCTGCTGCCGGCCGATGCGCCGGTGATTTCTCAGCTACAGGAGCGACACAACGGTCGCTAGACGGCTCAGCAGATAGCGAGCTGGAACGTGACGTCGTGGCCGGTCTGAACGGCGCGCTTGTCGATCGTTGACCATTCGAGGAAGCGCACCGTGAAGCGGTGTTGGCTGCCGCTGATCTCGGGGAACAGGTCGCTGTCGTTCGGCAACGTGACACGGATCAGCCGACAGTGAACGTCTCTCTGCATGCTGTGCTGGTGCATGCCGTTAATGGCGGTCTTCTCCTCCGGCTGTCCGCTTTCCCGGATTAACCAAAGCACTTCGGCGACCGCATCACACACTGGCCGCACCGAACCGACCCAGCGCTGCAGGTCCTTCTCCCGACGTTCGAACGGCTGGCGCAACCAGTGGCTGTACTCAGGCAGGTCAAATTCACAGGTGCCGCCGGGAATGGTGCTGCGGTGCTTGATCGCATTCAGGAAATCGCTTTCCTTCAGTTCGCTCAGGAACTGCGTGCCAATGGCCGCAATAGCAGCACGGCTGTCCACGAGGTTGTGCAGGACGGTGTCCAGGCGGCTCGCATCCACGCCGGGCTGTGTCGAATACCGCTGCAGTCGCGTGATGTGTGAGTCGATTTCTTTCTGGATTTCGGAGCGTATGTCGCCCCTGGCAAGGATCGCCAGCATGTCCAGCAGGGTCGAAATGGTTGCCCTGGAGCCCCACAGGGCGGTGTCCTCGCCGTTGTGGAGCAACTGCTGGTACAGGAAATCCAGCCGCATAAAGGTGCGCATCCGCTCATTGAGCGGCAGCTCATAGGCAGCGCGTTCGGCTGCCGGATGGGCGCTAACGTTACCGGCTGGTTTCACCATCTCCCTATTCTGCGCCGCGAACGCGGGTAACGCAAAATCGACCTGTCGCTACTTGACGACAGTCTCGAGGTATTTCTCGTGCAATGCGTGTACCGCGAGTTCCAGCTCCACGAGGCTGTCCTCGTTGCTGATGACGTCATCGGCGATCGCGAGCCGCTGTTCGCGGGTCGACTGGGCGGCGAGGATACGACGCGCGCTGTCGACATCACCGCCGTCCCGGGCGACGAGGCGGCTGACCTGGGTTTGTTCGCTGCAGTCGATGACCAGGATGCGGTCAACGAAGTGTTTCAACGGTGATTCGACGAGTAGCGGTACCACGATGACCTGGTAGTCGCCGCCCGCAGCGTCAGCCTGGCGCATGGTCTCCTCGCGAATCAACGGGTGAAGGATGGTCTCCAGTGCTTCCCGCTCGTCGGGGTTTGCGAACACGATCGATCGAAGTTTGGCGCGATCGAGCGTGCCGTCGTCCTGCAGGACCTCGTTGCCGAATCGTGCGGCGATACCGGCGAGCCCGGCGCTGCCAGGTTCAACCACCTCACGGGCAACCACATCTGTATCGATGACAGGAACACCGAGTTCGGAGAAATAACGCGCGGCGGCAGACTTGCCGCTGGCGATGCCGCCGGTCAGTCCGATTCGCGCGGGCGTCCGGGACACGGCCTAGAACAACGTATCGAAGTACGCTGACTTGATGGCGTCGCCATACAGCATGGTGATCCAGCCAGCGGCCGCGAGAAACGGGCCGAACGGCATCGGCACCGCACGATCGCGTCCACGCAGGACGATCATCAGGATTCCGAACGCGGCACCGACCACGGCGGACATCAGGATAATAGTTGGCAGCGACTGCCAGCCCAGCCAGGCACCGAGTGCGGCGAGCAATTTGAAATCGCCGTGGCCCATGCCTTCCTTGCCGGTGACGATCTTGAACAACCAGTACACGCTCCACAGGCTCAGGTATCCGACAACCGCACCAAGGATGGCTTCACGCGGCGGCAGGAACAGGACGTCAGCCGTGACAACGGGGTGCCACAGGCTCATCAGCAGGCCGACCCACAGCAGCGGGTAGACAATCGAATCAGGGATCAGCTGGTGATCAGCATCAATCATCGTGATGGGTACCAGCATCAGCGTCATGAAGATCGCCATGATTGCTTCGGGGCCGAAGCCGAATCGCCACGCGGCAATGGCACACAGAAGCCCGGTGACGAATTCCACCAGCGGGTAGCGCGGCCCGATTTTGGCCTGGCAGTTCGAGCATTTACCGCCCAGTACGAGGTAGCTGATCACCGGAACGTTTTGCCAGGCACTGATCGCTGCACCGCAGGAAGGACAACGCGATCGAGGCGTTACGAGATTGAAGGTCTCTTCCGGTACATCATTGACCGGCATTTCCTCAAGCTCCTTCGCCTGCTCACGCCAGTCCCGCTCCATCATGATGGGCAGGCGGTAAATGACGACGTTCAGGAAGCTGCCAAACAGCAGCGCGAATGCAAAGACGACAGCGATAAACAGGAGCGGTGTTTCTGCCAGTAGCTCGAGCATGGTGTTCCCCAACAAAAACGGCGTTCGCAGGAACTGCTGAACGCCGTTTCAAACGTCTCTTGAACGGTGTCCGTTAGACGACAGCGCCCATCTTGAAGATCGGCAGGTACATGGCGACAACCAGGCCGCCGACGAGGACGCCGAGAATCGCCATGATCATCGGCTCAAGCAGGCTGCTGAGGTTGTCGACGGCGTTGTCGACGTCTTCTTCATAGAAGTCTGCGACTTTCGCTGACATGTCGTCCAGCGAACCGGATTCCTCACCAACGGCGATCATCTGGATAACCATGTTCGGGAACAGGTCCGTGTTTTCCATGGCCTGCTGCAGACGCTGGCCCGTCGCCACTTCGTCACGCATGGCGAGTACGCCGTTCTCGTAAACAATATTGCCGGTTGCACCGGACACGGATTCGAGTGCTTCAACCAGCGGTACACCAGCAGCGAACATCGTGGACAGCGTACGCGCGTAACGAGCGATCGATGCCTTCTCCATGATCGGGCCGATGACCGGCGTCTTCAGCATCATGCGGTCCAGTGCCTCGCGCATCGCGCGGGAGCGTTTCTTGAAGTAGAGGAACGTGAAAATCGCGCCGCCGATGATGAGAGCGAGGATCCAGCCCTGCGTTCGCACAAACAGCGACAGGTCGATAACCATGCGCGTGAACGACGGCAAGTCAGCACCGAAGCCCTGGAACAGGTCTTCGAACGACGGAATAACGAAGATCAGCAGGATGGTCGTTACGATTAGCGCGACAACCAGTACGGCCGCCGGGTAGGTCAGCGCCTTCTTGATCTTCTTCTTGATCGCCTCGGTCTTTTCCTTGTACGTGGCAATCTTGTCCAGCAGGGTTTCGAGGGCACCGGCCTGTTCGCCGGCTTCCACGAGGTTGATGAACAGGTCGTCGAAATACAGCGGATGCTTGGACAGCGCTTCGGCGAGTGAGCTGCCGCCCTCGACGTCGGCCTTGACCGACAGGATCAGCTTCTGCATCGCGGCATTCTCATGGCCGTTGCCGACGATTTCGAATGACTGTACCAGCGGAATACCGGCGGCCAGCATGGTCGCGAGCTGGCGCGAGAAGATGGCGATGTCGCCGGTCGTGATCTTCGCCGTTCCGGCAAACATGCTCTTGCGCTGTTTGCGGATACGCGTGGGCACGACGCCCTGCGTGCGAAGTTTTGCACGTACCTGCGCTTCGTCAGAGGCAAGCTCCTTGCCTTTGACCTTTTGTCCCTTGCGATCAGTGCCTTCCCATACGAAAGGCGTGTTCATTGTCGCGCTGTCTGCCATGGCTAAAATCCGTCCGATTTACTCAATGGTAATACGGTTCACTTCCTCGAGGCTGGTAAC
>CAZSIQ010000154.1:0-4305 GCA_964606915.1 uncultured Woeseiaceae bacterium
CGATCTTGTTTTCGAGATCCTGGATCTCGTTCGGGGCATCCTCCATCTCGCCGAGTTCTTTCTGAATGGCCTTCATCTGCTCATTCAGGTAGTACTCGCGCTGGCTCTTCTCCATCTGCTGCTTGACGCGTCCGCGGATGCGCTTCTCGATCTGCAGCACGTCAATTTCGCCCTCGATGATGCCGAGGATCTGCTCGAGGCGTTCCTTGACGTCACGAATCTCGAGCATGCGCTGCTTCTCGGAGAGCTTCAGCGCCATGTGTGCAGCGACGGTGTCGGCCAGGCGGCCCGGCTCGTCAATACCCGACAGCGAGGTCAGGATTTCGGGCGGGACCTTCTTGTTCAGTTTTACGTACTGCTCGAACTGCGAAATGATCGAGCGGACAAGCACGTCAATTTCGCGTTCGTCGTGGCGATCTTCCTCGCCGAGTACGGAGATGTCGGCGGAGAAATAGTCGCCGACGTGCATGCGATCGATGGCCGCACGCTCGCTGCCTTCAACCAGGACCTTGACCGTGCCGTCCGGCAGCTTCAGGAGCTGCAGGATCGTCGCAAGCGTCCCGACTTCATAGAGATCTTCGGGCTGCGGATCGTCGAGATCCGCTTTCTGCTGGGCGACCAGCATGATGCGTTTGCCGTCCGACATCGCGCGGTCGAGCGCGGCAATGGACTTTTCACGGCCCACGAACAGCGGGATGACCATGTGTGGGTACACGACCACGTCGCGCAACGGCAGGACAGGAATACCTTCAGGCTCCTGTGTCATGACCACGGTTTTCTCAAAATCTTCTTCTGACACCAGGTGTGACCTCGGATTGTCGGGAATGGCAAAAACATGGGTCCGGCGACCCCGGACTTCAAGCTGTGACTTACCCCGGGTTATCGACCCCGGGTGGAAGGGACTTAAGCGCCTTCCGAACCCGTGGGCCGGGTTTCTTCGACGTCGTCAGACTCGTAGATCACGTAAGGCTTGTTCTCGCCGGTGACGACGGCCTCGTCCAGCACGACTTTCTTGGCATTCGTGGCCGAAGGCAGGTCGTACATGGTTTCGAGCAGCACGTTCTCCAGGATGGTGCGCAAACCGCGCGCGCCGGTCTTGCGCTCCATGGCTTTCTTGGCCACGGCACGGAGAGCGTCTTCACGGAATTCGAGCTCGACACCTTCCATTTCGAAGAGCTTGCGGTACTGCTTGGTCAGAGCGTTCTTCGGCTCCAACAGGATCTGCACGAGCGCGTCTTCGTCCAGCTCCTCAAGCGTCGCGACGACCGGCAGGCGGCCAACGAACTCGGGGATCAGGCCGAAGCGAATGAGATCTTCCGGCTCGGTGTCGTGCAGCAATTCGCCGATGTTGTCGTCTTCTTTCTCCGACTTCACCTCGGCGACAAACCCGATGCCGCTCTTGGATGAGCGGTTCAGGATGATCTTTTCGAGGCCCGCGAACGCACCGCCACAGATGAACAGGATGTTGCCCGTATCCACTTGCAGGAATTCCTGCTGCGGGTGCTTGCGGCCACCCTGCGGCGGAACCGAGGCGATGGTGCCCTCGATGAGCTTCAGCAGTGCCTGCTGGACGCCCTCGCCCGATACGTCACGCGTGATCGACGGGTTGTCCGACTTGCGCGAGATCTTGTCGATCTCGTCGATGTAGACGATACCCGTCTGGGCCTTGTCGACATCGTAGTCGCACTTCTGCAGCAGCTTCTGGATGATGTTCTCAACGTCTTCGCCGACGTAGCCGGCTTCGGTCAGCGTCGTCGCGTCCGCGATCGTGAACGGAACGTTGAGCAGACGCGCCAGCGTCTCGGCGAGCAGCGTCTTGCCGCAGCCCGTCGGGCCGATCAGCAGGATGTTGCTCTTCGCGAGCTCGACGTCGTCCTTTGAGCGCTCGTCCAGGCGGTCGTGCAGGCGCTTGTAGTGGTTGTAGACGGCAACCGACAGCACCTTTTTCGCCCGAGACTGGCCGATAACGTACTCGTCGAGTACTTCGTTGATTTCCTGGGGTTTCGGAAGGCTGTCACGACCCGGCTCAGAGCTCTCTTCCAGCTCCTCGCGGATAATGTCGTTGCAGAGTTCGACGCACTCGTCGCAGATGAATACGGACGGGCCCGCAATCAGCTTGCGGACTTCATGCTGGCTCTTGCCGCAAAAAGAACAGTAGAGGAGTTTTCCGTCCTCGTTCTTACCGCGGGAGTCATCACTCATAAATCTTGCCTTCCAATTGTCTTAGCGCGCCAGAAACGCCGAAATCTGTGTATATCACGGGGTTTGGGGACATGCAAAGCTGCATGTCTCATAACCCCTCCGGTTAAACATAAGCCCCTGTTTTAAAAGGGTTTAGACGTCTTCCGGTGCGCCCATCTCGGTGCGTGAGGCGAGTACTGTGTCAATGATACCGTACTCCACCGCCGCCCCGGCGCTCATAAAGTTGTCTCTTTCGAGGTCCTGCTCGATGCGATCCACCGGCTGACCGGTGTGTTTCGACATGATTTCATTGAGCCGACGCTTCATTTCCAGCACTTCCTGGGCGTGAATGCTGATGTCCGTCGCCTGGCCCTGGTAACCCGCGCTCGGCTGGTGAACCATGACCCGGGAGTGCGGCAGGGCGAAACGCTTGCCGGACTCACCGCCCGCGAGCAGCAGGGCGCCCATGCTGGCCGCCTGGCCTACACAGATGGTGCTGACATCGCTCTTGATGAACTGCATCGTGTCGTAAATCGACAGGCCGGCGGTGACTGAGCCACCCGGCGAGTTGATGTACAGGTGAATGTCCTTGTCCGGGTTTTCGGATTCCAGGAACAGCAGCTGGGCCACAATCAGGTTGGCCATGTGGTCCTCGACCGGACCGACCAGGAAAACCACCCGCTCCTTCAGCAGTCGCGAGTAGATATCGTAAGAACGCTCGCCGCGCGCCGTCTGTTCGACGACCATCGGTACCAGGTTCAAAGCCGTTTCATTCATGTGTTTTGCCCATCTGCAAAGAGGTTTTCGGTAGTGTCGCACGATTCCTTTAGATCAGGAATCCATGTACTCCGTGAATGATGTTTTCTTGGTCTTGGTCTTCGCGTTTTCAAGGACCCAGTCGAACGCTTTTTGTTCCAGAACGACCGGCTCCAGCTGCTGGCGCAGCTGCGGGTTGCCCATGTACAGGTTGATCATGTCGTCCGGGTTCTCGTAGCTCGCCACCATCTCGGCGATGTGCTCGCGCAGCTCTTCCTCGTTTGCCGTAATGCCCTGCTCGGCAATCACCTGGCGAACCAGCAGGCCCAGGCGGACACGTTTTTCGGCGGTGTCGACAAAATGCTCGGCGGGCGGAGCCTGGGTCGGGTCTTCCACACCCATACGACGCATCGCTTCCTGCTGCATGTTGACGACCTCGTTATTCTTCATGACCTGCGGGATCTCGATCGGGTTGGTCTCAAGCAGTCCCTCGGTCAGCTGATCACGAACCTCTGACTTGATGCGCTGGGCAGCTTCACGTTGCATGTTGTCCATGACGTCGGCGCGAAATTTCTCCATGCCGCCTTCCTGGATGCCGAAGGACTCGGCGAAGGCATCATCGATCTCCGGCAGACTCTGCTCCTCGACACGGTGCACGTTGACGGTGAAGTCCACTTTCTTACCCTGCAGGTCTTCGGCGTGATAGTCCTTCGGGAACTTGACCTTGAACGACTTTTCGTCGCCCGGCTTGACGCCCGTCAGGCCCTTCTCGAAATCCGGCAGCATCTGCCCTTCGCCGAGCACAACCGGAACTTCCGTGCCCTGGCCGCCTTCGATCTTCTCACCGTCGAGTACGCCTTCGAAATCGACGACGACACGATCTGACTCCTTGCTCTTGCGGTCGACCTCGCTCCAGTCCGCCTTCTGCTTGCGGAGCTTGTCAATCATTGCGTCGACGTCGCTGTCGTCAATCGAGATATCGGGCTCTTCGATCTTGATCTTGTCGAGATCCTTGAGCGCCACCTCCGGCAGCACCTCAAGCATCGCGACGAAGGCGAAGTTCTGGTTATCGAGGTCTTCTTCCTGCTCGATGCTCGGGTTGCCCGCCGGATTCAGCTTTTCCTGGATCACGGCTTCCGAGTAGCTGCGCTGCATCATGTCGCTCAGGACTTCCTGGCGAACCTGCTTGCCGTAGCGCTGCTTGACGACCTTCGCCGGCACCTTGCCCGGACGAAAACCCTTGATCTTGGCCGTACGGCCTACGTTTTTCAGGCGGCTTTCGACTTCCGTTTCGATCTGGTCCGCCGGTAACTCGATACGCATACGTCGTTCCAGCGTGCTGGTCGACTCAACAGTGACTTGCATGGG
>CAZSIQ010000155.1:0-4302 GCA_964606915.1 uncultured Woeseiaceae bacterium
GATGTCGGACAAGGTGCAGTTCATCTTCATCACGCATAACAAGGTGACGATGGAACTCGCACGCCAGCTCAGTGGTGTCACGATGCAGGAGCCCGGCGTATCGCGCCTGGTGTCCGTGGATCTCGACGAAGCGGTCAAGATGGCTGCCAGCTAGGGCACGGTACTCCCGAGACGTTTATGGGTATGGATGATCTTCGCTGGTTACTGTTGATAGCGGGCATCATCGTTATCGTGGCGATCTACGTCAGCGGTCGAAAAAAGAAAAACGACGACACGGACGATGCAACCGCCGGGGACGTCCCGATCAGCGAACGCCGCGAACCGCTCGTGGATATCGGTGACGAACTGCAGGACGACGTGGTCGAGCTCAGCGATGAGACCGACTTCGAACCGATGTATGTCGACGGTGACGAGCCGTCGGCGGAAGCGGAAACGGAGGCGGAAACCAAGGTCGAGCCACAGAAGATCGTCACGCTGCGCGTGATTGCCCGGGACCGCGGTTTCTTCAAAGGCGATGACCTGATCCTGAGTCTCCGCGGCATCGGCCTTCGGCACGGCAAGTTCGGCATCTTCCACCGCGTGGACGGGGACGATGACGAAGCGACAATCTTCAGTGCCGCTAGCCTGGTCGAACCGGGCAGCTTCGATCTCGCCAATATCCGCGACCAGCAGATTCCGGGTATCAGTCTGTTCCTCGTTCTGCCGGGACCGGTTGAAGGTGCGAAGGCCTTCGACATGATGATGGAGGCGGCACGCACGATCACCCAGTCAATGCAGGGCGAATTGCTTGATGAGTCGGGCAGCACGCTGAGCATCCAGCGTGAACGCTATATGCGCGAAGAGATCATCCAGTTCGAACACGCAGTTCGAGTCGCCTGACGGAAAGGCCGCCATGACGGACGTCGCTGCGAAGCTCGAGACGCTTCGCGAACAGATTCGCTACCACAGCCATCGCTACCACGTTCTCGATGACCCGGAGGTCCCGGATATCGAGTACGACCGATTGATGCGGGAACTCGAGGCGCTGGAGGCCGAGCATCCCTCGCTGGTCACCGCGGACTCACCGACGCAACGTGTCGGGGACCAGCCGATTGACGGCTTTGGCACCGTGACGCACCGGCTGCCGATGTTGTCGCTGGACAATGCGTTCTCCGACGACGAACTGCACGATTTCGAACGACGCATACGTGACCGCCTCGATACCGAGCTCGGCACTCTGCAATTCGCCGCTGAGCCCAAACTCGACGGCGCCGCCATCAGCCTGCTCTATGTCGACGGCCTGCTGCAGGTTGCCGCCACTCGTGGCGACGGGACGACGGGTGAGGATGTCACGCACAACGCGCGCACGATCGACGCCGTGCCCCTGAAGCTCCTGGGCAGCGGGTTTCCCCCGGTGCTGGAGGTCCGCGGCGAGGTGTTCATGCCGCGTGCTGGTTTCGAAGCTTACAACGCCGCGGCCCGTGAAAGCGGCGAGAAGACCTTCGTTAACCCGAGAAACGCCGCGGCGGGAAGCCTTAGACAACTCGACCCGAGACTCACCGCCAAGAGGCCGCTGGACATGTATGCCTACTCGGTGGGCTATTTCGAAGGCGACGAGATCGCCGATACGCATTCTGCGGTGATTGATCGCCTCCAGGAGTGGGGATTCAAGGTTTGCCCGGAACGTCGATCTGTCGAAGGCGTGGAAGGTTGTCTTGCGTACTACCAGGACATCGGATCACGCAGGGACGAGCTCGCCTATGACATCGACGGCGTGGTGTACAAGGTAGACAGCCTGGCACTGCAGCGCGAACTGGGTTTCGTCTCCAGGGCCCCGCGCTGGGCCATCGCACACAAGTTTCCGGCGCAGGAAGAGCTCACCGTCGTCAACGACATCGAGTTCCAGGTCGGGCGAACAGGCGCATTGACGCCGGTCGCTCGCCTCGAGCCCGTCTTCGTCGGCGGTGTAACGGTCAGCAATGCGACGCTGCACAACATCGACGAGCTGCACCGCAAGGACGTCCGCGTCGGCGACACCGTCGTGGTTCGACGGGCGGGAGACGTGATCCCGGAAGTCGCGTCGGTCATCCTAAGTCGCCGACCCGACGGTACAACACCCGTCGAACTGCCAACAGGCTGCCCGGTCTGCGGGTCAAAGGTTGTAAGAGAAGAGGGCGAGGCTGTCGCTCGCTGTACCGGCGGACTGTTCTGTGCTGCGCAACGAACCGAGGCCCTGAAGCACTTTGTCAGTCGCAAGGCGCTGGATATTGAAGGCTTCGGATCCAAGCTGATCGAACAACTGGTCGCAGAAGATCGACTGCATACACCGGCGGACATCTTTACGCTGGATCTCGAAACGCTCAGCAACCTGGACCGCATGGCGGAAAAGAGTGCGACCAATGTCCTCAACGCGATCGACAAGGCGAAAGAGACAACGCTGGCACGCTTCCTGTTCTCGCTGGGCATCCGCGAAGTCGGCGAGGCCACCGCATCGTCGCTCGCCGGGCACTACGGCACGCTGGACGGTCTCATCGAAGCGTCGGAAGCCTCACTGCAGGAAGTGCCGGACGTGGGTCCTGTCGTTGCCATGCGTATCCGTCACTTCTTTAACGAACCGCACAACCTCGATGTGGTTAACGCCCTGCAGGAGAACGGGGTCCACTGGCCCGACCTGGAACCCCAGGAGGTCGACGAGGACGGTGTGTTCTTCGGCAAGACGGTTGTAGTAACCGGCACGCTACCCGACATGACACGTGATGAAGCCAAGGCCCTGGTCGTCAGCCTCGGCGGCAAGGTAACCGGCAGTGTCTCCAAAAAGACGGACTACCTGGTCTATGGCGAGAAGGCGGGATCCAAGCTTGCGAAGGCTGAACAGCTGGGCGTTGAGACTTTGGACGCGGACGCGTTTCTTAGGCTGATAAACGGCCGTTGACCCTCGATCACTATTCTATGGAAGACAAATCAAGAGGAATTTCTTGATTAACCCGTAATTAACTTTTGCTGCAGTTTTTCTCGCGGACAACGATTCTTGGGTTCATTTTCCCAAAATGCCGATTTTGTTGGAATAAAATGACCAGTAGCAATATATTGCGCGTCCATGCAAGACGAGATCAATCGGCAAATCCTTAGCGCTTTTTTCGTAGTGCTCAAGCCGATAGCACGAATACTATTACGCTTTGGAATTGGGTTCCGCGAGTTCGCTGAGGTTGCGAAAACAGCCTACGTGGACGTTGCGAGTAAAGACTTCGGGTTGCGCGGCCGGCCTACTAACATCTCACGCGTGGCGGTGATGACCGGTTTAACGCGAAAAGAGGTCCGAAGGCTTCGGGACAAGATCAACGAGGGCAAAAGCGCCCTAGTAGTAAAGACGACACCACTAACAGACGTAATCCATCATTGGCATGCAGACTCGGAGTTTACCGATTCAAACGGAAACCCAATCACGTTGAAGTTCAGCTCAGACGAGCCCCATTCGTTTAGCGAACTCGTGAGAAGATATGGTGGTGACATTCCGCCAGGAGCGATGCGTACGGAGTTAAAACGGGTCGGCGCCGTTGTTGAAGAAGAGAACGGTGATCTCAGCGTGCTAAAAAGAACATTCAGAGCTGAGGAAGATCACGACAGCCTTATCACTTCTCTAATTCACGGTGTATACCCGCTGCTCGCGAATGTGAATCACAATTCAGACTCATCGAATTCTGGTGATCCTTGGCAGCAATTCGTTACGTACACTAATTCTGTCCGCAAGTCCGACGTACCAAGGTTAAGGAGAATCTCAGGCGACAGGCTGACTGAGTTTGCCAAGTCTATTGATGACCTCTTCATGGCCTACGAGACCCTGTACGAGGACGGCGATTCCGGCGAGGAAAAGAGCACTTTGGCTGTCGGTGTCTACTATTTTGAAGAGCGGGACAAGGACGACACTTTCCGTTGGTGACAGGCGTCTACCTCCCCCCCCCCGATCTACTCTTTCCATAATCCCTGCAATTTTCCTACTGTTCCCCAGCTTTATCGCCTAGACTCTCCTGAATTGGGAAAGGAGTGGGGCCTTGCTGCGCATTTAGCGGCGGTCTCTCGTGGGACCGTTTCTTCAGCGCTCCCGTGTTTGCGTTTCTAAGCTTATTAAAAACAGATAGTTAACGACTATTGTTCAAGAAAAAATTATATATACTTTACAGGTTTCTGTAATTTATTAGCACTTATCAAAATCTAAATTTAGAAATCGTCGTTAATGGTTGTTTTTGGTGAAAATTCTTGCATCAGGAAAAACGCGGCGGTACTTTACATATTGCTAGCGAAGCGTGCCTAGGATGGCTGAGTCAG
>CAZSIQ010000156.1:0-4284 GCA_964606915.1 uncultured Woeseiaceae bacterium
CCGTCGACAAGCTGCTGACGCAGCTCGACGAAGCGGGCATCAAGGTCAGCGGATCTGACGACACGATCAGCGAGGACGCAAAGCTCGAGCTGTTGACACACCTGCGTAAAAGCCACGGACAGACCGGTGAAGCCGGTTCCGTCGCGGCGCCGCGCAAGATCACACTCAAGCGTAAATCGCAGTCCGAGCTGCGCCTGTCCGGCAACCAGGGACGCTCACGCACCGTCAACGTCGAGGTTCGCAAGAAGCGCACCTACATCAAGCGTGACGTGCTCGAGGAGCAGGCGCAGAAAGAGCAGGAAGAGCTCGATCGGCAGAAGCGTGAGGAAGAGGAGCGCGTTGAAGCTGAGAAGGCCGCAGAGCAGGCCGAGAAGGATCGTATCGAGGCCGAACGCGTCGAGGCTGAGCGCCAGGAAGAAGAGAAGCGCCAGCGCGAAGAGCAGGAGCGCCAGAACGCCGAGGAGGTGGCTCGCCAGCAGGAAGAGGCGCGTGCCAAGGCTGCTGCGGAGGAGAAGACCCGCCTCGAGAAGGCCGAGCAGGACGCCCGCGATCGCCGCAACAAGGACAAAGCCAAGAAGCCGGGCGACACCCGCTATGGCCGCAAGGAACTGCACGTGGCCGGCGACAAGAGCGGTCGCCGCAAGCGCAAGACACCGACACGTCGTCGCGCGGTTTCGCGCGGTGGTGACGGCCAGCACGGTTTTGAGCGTCCGACGGCGCCGGTGATTCGCGAAGTCGAGATTCCGGAGTCGATCGCGGTGTCAGAACTCGCCCAGCGCATGGCCATCAAGGGCAATGAAGTCGTCAAGGTGCTGTTCAACATGGGCGCCATGGTGACGATCAACCAGGTGATCGACCAGGACACGGCGACGCTGGTTGTCGAGGAGCTGGGCCATACGCCGAAGCCGGTGGCTGAGACGGAAATGGACGAGCAGCTGCTCGCCGAAGAGAAGGTCGAGGGCGGCGAAAAGGCGCCGCGTGCCCCGGTTGTCACGATCATGGGTCACGTCGACCACGGCAAGACCTCGCTGCTGGACTATATCCGCACCACGAAAGTGGCGGCGGGCGAGGCCGGCGGCATCACCCAGCACATTGGTGCCTACTCGGTTGAAACCGACAAGGGCAAGGTGACGTTCCTCGACACCCCGGGTCACGCCGCCTTCACGGCGATGCGCGCCCGCGGTGCACAGGCGACGGACATCGTGGTGCTCGTGGTCGCGGCCGATGACGGTGTCATGCCACAGACCATCGAAGCCATCCAGCACGCGAAGGCGGCGGAAGTGCCGCTCGTGGTTGCTGTGAACAAGATCGACCGTGAAAACGCCGATCCGGAACGTGTCCGCAACGAACTGTCGCAGCACGAGGTCATCCCGGAAGACTGGGGTGGCGATCACCTGTTTGTGCACGTCTCGGCACTGACCGGCCAGGGCGTGGATGAGCTGCTTGAAACGATCCTGCTGCAGTCCGAGGTCCTCGATCTCGAAGCGCCGATCGACGGCCCGGCCAGTGGCCTGGTGATCGAATCCAGCCTGGAGAAGGGCCGCGGCGCGGTTGCGACGCTGCTCGTCCAGTCCGGCACGCTGAAGCAGGGCGACATGATCATCGCCGGTGAGGAATACGGCCGTATCCGCAACATGTTTAACGAGACGCAGACGTCCATCAAGGAAGCGGGGCCGTCGAGCCCGGCCGTGGTGCTCGGCCTGTCGAAGACGCCCAGCGCCGGCGACGACTTCCTGGTCGTCAAGAACGAGCGCAAGGCGCGTGAAGTGGCTGAGTTCCGCCAGACCAAGACACGAGACGCCAAGTTGGCACTGCAGCAGGCCTCCAAGCTGGACAACATGTTCAGCCAGATGACAGAAGGCGAAGTCAAAAACATCCCGGTCATCATCAAGTCGGATGTGCACGGCAGTGCCGAGGCCCTGCGCGACTCGCTAACCAAGCTGTCCACGGACGAGGTCAAGGTCAAGGTGCTGGGGTCGTCGGTCGGTGGTATCACCGAGACGGACGCCACGCTGGCTGCTGCCTCGGGCGCTGTGATCATTGGCTTCAACGTTCGTGCCGATGCGTCGGCGCGTGCCGCGATCAAGGAATCCGGTGTTGATGTTCGCTACTACAGCATCATCTACGAGGCCATCGACGACGTGAAGGCGGCGATGAGCGGCATGCTGTCACCGGAGATTCGCGAGCAGATCGTGGGTCTCGCCGAGGTGAAAGAAGTGTTCTCGTCACCGAAGTTCGGCGATATCGCAGGCTCCATCGTGACCGAGGGTTACGTGAAGCGCGACAACCCGATCCGCGTGCTGCGCGAGAACGTCGTGATCTACGAGGGCGAGCTGGAATCGCTGCGTCGCTTCAAGGATGACGTCAACGAAGTACGCTCCGGTACAGAATGCGGTATTGGCGTGAAGAACTACGCAGACGTCCGTGTTGGCGACCAGATCGAGTGCTTCGAGCGCGTCGAGGTTGCGAGGACGATTGACTAAGGTCAGTCACCGGGACGATGCCGCGCGAGTTTTCTCGAAATCAGCGACTGGGTAACCAGATCCTGCGCAGCCTCAGTGAGCTGCTGCGTTTCGAGAGCAAGGATCCGCGACTGAAAGACGTGTCGTTGACGACCGTCGAGCTGTCGCGGGACCTGAGCATTGCCAGGGTGTACTTCAGCCTGCTCGACCCCGACGGCGACGTCGAGGCCGTGCAGACGGGACTCGCCAGTGCCGCAGGCTTTCTGCGCTCCAGGCTGGGGCGTGAAATCCAGGCGCGGCACATACCGGAACTGCGGTTTACGCACGACGACAGCGCTGCGCACAGTGTGCACATCAGCGAACTGATCGACAGCGCCAGCAAAGACTGAGGCACATGGGACGACGTGGAAAAGGCCGTCGGGATCGAGTCGACGGCATCCTGCTGTTGTCCAAGCCGGCGGGCCTGTCATCGAACCAGGCGCTGCAGCGGGTCAAGTACCGGCTGAACGCTGAAAAGGCCGGCCACACGGGCAGCCTTGACCCGGCGGCAACCGGCCTGCTGCCGCTGTGCTTCGGTGAGGCGACGAAAGTCAGCGCGTTCCTGCTGGATGCAGACAAGGCGTATCGCGTTGTGGCCCGGCTCGGGCGACGAATGGACAGTGGTGATGCCACCGGGTCGGTCGTCGAGGAAGCCGATGTGCCTGTGATGACCGAGAGTGAGTGGCGTGCCGTCCTGGATTCGTTCCTGGGCGACACGACCCAGGTGCCGCCGATGTACTCGGCGTTGAAGAAAGACGGCAAGCGGCTCTACGAGCTGGCG
The DNA here is from genome assembly GCA_964606915.1 of uncultured Woeseiaceae bacterium. GTDB lineage: Bacteria > Pseudomonadota > Gammaproteobacteria > Steroidobacterales > Woeseiaceae > UBA1847. Next base: position 3,283 of record CAZSIQ010000156.1, read on the forward strand.
CGCAAGGGCGAGGAGGTCGAACGCGAGCCTCGCCCGGTGCATATCAGCAAGATCGAGCTGCTGGAACTGGCCGGTCGGCGGCTGGTGTTCCGGGTTCGGTGCTCGAAAGGCACCTACGTTCGCACGCTGGTCGAGGACCTGGCGGCGAAGGCCGGCACGGTGGCGTATACGCATAGCCTGCACCGCGAGGCGGTAGGCCAGTTCGACGAAGTCGACTGTGTCGACTGGGTGACGGCCAATTCGCTGGATGCCGACACGCTGAAAGGCTTGCTGCTCGGAGCGGATCGGGCGCTTGGGTTCATGCCAAGGCTGGACCTCGACGCGCCGGACAGTGAGCGGTTTATGCAGGGCCAGGCGGTCAGTGGCCCGGTCGAGCCGGGGCTTGTCCGGTTGTACAACGAGTCCAACGACTTTTTGGGCGTTGGTGAATCGGACGAGGACGGCAGGGTCTCGCCCAAACGCGTTTTTCGGTTGCCGCCGGCTTCGGCGGCGCCGGTTTGAGCGTTGCGCAAAAAACCCCGGTTTTTTCGCGCAAATCGCTGATTTTGGACTATTAATGCCCGAACTGTGGCGCTAGAATACCGCGCTCCAAAAACAGGGCGAAGAGAAAGAAGTACTCGGAGTTAATTAAACATGTCTCTGTCAAACGAACACAAATCCACCATCGTTGCTGAATACGGCCGAGGTGAAGGCGACACCGGATCTCCCGAGGTCCAGGTAGCGCTGCTGTCTGCACGTATTACTGAGCTCACGGAACACTTCAGTGAGCACAAGAAAGATCACCACAGCCGCCAGGGTCTGCTCAGGCTGGTCAACAAGCGCCGCAAGCTACTTGACTACCTGAAATCGAAAGACCAGGGCCGCTATCGCGAGCTGATCAAGCGGCTCGGACTGCGCCGCTAATCGCGAGCAATCTGTTAATGAACTAAACAAACACGGCGACATGGGGTCGCCGTGTTTTTTTGTTGTGTAGGAAAAGAGAAAAGTGAAATCAATCAAAAA
>CAZSIQ010000157.1:0-4203 GCA_964606915.1 uncultured Woeseiaceae bacterium
AGGCAAACAGGCTATCACCCGTAGCACCGGGTGACCAGTGCAGGAATGCAACTGTTTGAATCAGCGTAGGAAGCGGGCAGTCGGAATGACGACCCGCGGTAGCAGCAGCTACTGGACGCTGCCGGAACCCCCGACAACGTTTTCCGAGAAAAGTCTTTGAATATCAACGACATCAAAGTCCCGACGACGGCCGCAGTATTCGCAGGTCACGCCGAGAATGCCCTGCTCCTCGACCGCTTCGAGCGCGTCTTTACGGCCGAGCATTTTAAGGACTTCCTCGGCTCGTTCCGTCGTGCACGGACAATGGAAACTGACAATGCGCGGCGTGAAGACCCGAACGTCGTCCTCAGCGAACAGCTTGCCGATCAGGTGAACAGGGTCGTCATGGTGGATTTCAGCCTCGGTCAGCGTTTCCAGCACAAAGCCGAAGCGCCGCCAGTCATCCTCTGAAAGCGACTGGCCCGGCATCTGCTGCAGCACAAGTCCGCTGGCGTTTTCGCCATCAGCGAAGAGCGCGAGCAGGCTCGGAACCTGCACAGACCGTTCGAAGTAGTTTTCGAGGCTGCTGACCAGCGAATCCGGCGACATCTCGACGATGCCCTGGTACGGACGCTCACCGTTGTCGACCGTGATCGCGCAGTGTGCGCGCTTCAGCAGGTCAGCGTATTGCGTTGCAACAACCTGCCGCTCGGTACTCGCCATGCCACGCATCTCAAGCTCGCTGGTGCACTGCATGACCAGCATGCGCAGCGGCCCTTGCGACTGGACCTGCATCGTAATCGCACCATCGAACTTCAGGCTTTGCGCGATCAGCGCCGTCGCCGCTGCTGACTGCCCGAGTGTTTCCAGGACGACAGGCGCGTAGTCGTGTTCACCGATCATGCGCTGCCAGGAGCGGGACATCTGCACGACGGCCCCTCGAACCGGGAGGTTCTCGAAAACAAAAGGCACGATCTGGTCAGACATGTGGGTTCCTGCGCGGGGTGGCCCGCGGATATCAGGACGAAAGCTTTTGTTTCAAGAGCGCGTTGACCTGCCCCGGGTTTGCCTTGCCGCCGGTTTCTTTCATGACCTGGCCGACAAAGAAACCGATCAGCTTGTCCTTGCCGCCCTTGTACTCCTCGACCTGTGACGGATTCGCCTCGATGACCTTGTCGACAATCGCCTCGATCGCTGACGTATCGGTGATCTGCCTGAGCCCGCGAGCGTCGATGATCGAGTCGGCATCGCCCTCGCCGTTCCACATTGCTTCGAACACTTCCTTGGCGATCTTCCCGGAAATCGTGTTGTCGTGAATGCGATCCAGCAGGCCAGCCAGCGCCTCCGGCGCCAGCGGGCATTGCGTGATATCAGTACCGTCGCGGTTCAGCGCACCGATAACGTCGCCAACCACCCAGTTCGCCACGACCTGCGATTTAGCGGCTGATGCGGCAACCGCCGCTTCGAAATAGTCGGCCAGTGCGCGCTGCGCCGTGAGGATTCCGGCGTCGTCCGGTTTCAGGCCCAGCTCCGATTCGAATCGTGCCTTCTTCTCATCCGGCAGCTCCGGCAGTGTTTCGCGGACAGCGTCGATGTAGTCGGGCGTAATCTCCACGGGTAACAGGTCGGGGTCCGGGAAGTAGCGATAGTCGTTTGCCTCTTCCTTGCTGCGCATGGAGCGCGTCTCGTCCTTGTCGGAGTCGTACAGACGGGTTTCCTGCACGACTTCGCCGCCGTCTTCGAGGAGGTCGATCTGGCGTTCTACCTCGAAGTTGATGGCTCGTTCGACGAAGCGGAACGAGTTCAGGTTCTTGATCTCTGCACGCGTGCCAAATTCTTCCTGCCCACGCGGGCGCACGGAGACATTGGCGTCACAGCGGAACGACCCTTCCTGCATGTTGCCGTCCGAGATATCGAGATAGCGCACGATCGAGTGAATCTTGCGCATGTAGGCCACCGCCTCCTTCGCCGACCGCAGGTCGGGTTCGGACACGATCTCCAGCAGCGGCGTGCCCGCGCGGTTCAGATCAATGCCGGAGAAGCCCTCCAGGCCCTCGTGCACCGACTTGCCGGCGTCTTCCTCCAGGTGCGCGCGGGTAATGCCGATGCGCTTCTGGCCGCCGTCCTCAAGATCGATGACCAGCTCACCTTCCGCCACGATCGGCAGCTCGTACTGGCTGATCTGGTAGCCCTTGGGCAGGTCCGGGTAGAAGTAGTTTTTGCGCGCAAAAACAGAACGCGGCGCAACCGTCGCGTTGACGGCCAGACCGAACTTGGTGGCCATGCGCACGACCTCCTCGTTCAGCACCGGCAACACCCCCGGGTAACCAAGGTCTACCAGGTTCGCCTGCGTGTTCGGCTCCGCGCCATAAGCGGTTGATGAGCCGGAGAATATCTTCGATTTCGTCGCGAGCTGGGTGTGGATCTCCAGGCCGATAACGACTTCCCACGCGGCGCTCACGAGTACGCCTCCGGTGAACGCGTGTGCCAGTCCGTCAGCAGCTGATACTGGTGGCCGGTTTTCAGCAGGTCGGCTTCGGCGAAGTGCGGAGCGACGAGGTGCAGTCCGACCGGCAGGCCCTCGGCAAAACCACAGGGCACTGACATTGCCGGCAAACCCGCCAGGTTCGCGCCGATCGTGTATATGTCGTTCAGGTACATCGTCACCGGGTCATCGGTCTTTTCGCCCAGCTTGAACGCTGGCGTCGGCGCCGTCGGGCCAGCGATGACGTCGACCTCTTCAAAGGCCTTGCGAAAATCATCCGCGATGAGCTGTCGAACCTGCTGCGCCTTCAGGTAATAGGCATCGTAGTAGCCGGCGGACAAGACGTAGGTTCCCGTCAGGATGCGACGGCGTACCTCAGGCCCGAATCCCTCGCCACGACTGCGGCAATACAGGTCCATCAGGTCTTCCGGGTTCTCGGCACGATGGCCGAAACGCACACCGTCGAAGCGAGAGAGGTTGGACGAGCATTCGGCGGGCGCCACCACGTAGTAGGTCGGCACCGACAGGTCGATGTTGGGCAGGTCCACCTCGCGAAGCTCCGCACCTTGGGCCTCCATGACGCGCAGTGCCTCGCGCACCTGCTCGCCCGTCGCCGCATCGAGACCTTTATCGAAGTGCTGCTTGACGATACCGACCTTGAGACCTTTAAGGGAACCGTCGAGACCGGCAACGTAGTCGGGCACCGGATGGTCGATGCATGTGGAGTCGCGCTTGTCGTAACCCGCCATGACGCCGAGCATCAGTGCGGCATCGGCCACCGAGCGGCAGATCATGCCGGCCTGGTCCAGGCTGGAGGCGAACGCGATCATGCCGTAGCGCGACACGCGGCCGTAGGTTGGCTTGAGACCGACGGTGCCGGTCAGCGCGGCCGGCTGGCGGATCGACCCGCCGGTGTCGGTACCGGTAGCCACCGGTGCGAATCGTGCGGCAACGGCCGCTGACGAGCCACCCGAGGAACCGCCGGGCGAGCGATCCAGGTCCCAGGGGTTTCTGACGTCGCCGTAGTAGCTCGTTTCGTTCGACGAGCCCATGGCGAACTCGTCCATGTTGGTTTTGCCCAGCACAACGCCGCCGGCGCTGTTGATACGCTCGACAACCGTGGCGTCGTACGGTGACACGAAGTTCTCGAGCATCCGCGAACCACAGGTCGTGCGAATGCCGCGCGTGCAAAAAATATCCTTGTGCAGCAGCGGCAGGCCATTGAGAGGTCCGGCATTGCCGGCAGCGCGAGCGGCGTCGGCATTGCGTGCCGCCTCGAGCGCTTCGTCCGCCATCAGCGTCAGCGTCGAATTCAGCTCGCCGTCCATCGCCTCGATCCGCTCAACCAGGGTCTTTGCAAGCTCCTCGGCGGAAAAATCACCGGCTGCGAGCCCATGCTGCAACTCGGTCATGGTCTGCTGGTGCAGTGCCTTGTCCGTCATGCCGCTCACTCGATCACTTTGGGCACGAGATACAGGCCGTCCTGCACCTTGGCCGCATTGGCCTGGAAACGGTCCCGTTCATCGGTCTCGGTGACCGCGTCGGCGCGCAGGCGCTGGGACTGGTTCAGGGGGTGCGCCATCGGCACGACATCCCCGGTATCCGCCTGGGAGAGCTGGTCGACGAAATCGACGATTTTCGACAGCTTTTCGACCGTCTCGGGCAAATCGTCGTCGGCCACCTTCAGGCGGGCCAGCATCGCAATGTGCTGGACCTGTTCTTTTTCGAGTGACATATGG
>CAZSIQ010000158.1:0-4165 GCA_964606915.1 uncultured Woeseiaceae bacterium
GAGCCATGAGGCCCCCGTAAATCAGCGAGTTATGCGTATCCTAGGGATAATTTCCAGCCTGTGCCAGAGCGAAATCACAGTTTTGCAAAGCCCCCCGCAACACGGCGATTGTGCGGGTGACCGGGCGCGTCAGGCGGCGTCGCTGATCTTGATGTCGTGCAGCGCTTCGGTGAGTTCGTTCATACTCTGGTAGCGCTTGGTCTTGTCGACTGACATGGCCTTGGTAATGATCTCGGCAAGCCCGTCGGGCAGGTTCTCGTTGATTTCCTGCGCCGGTTTCGCCTTGCCCTGGACATGCTGGTACATGACGGACATGTGGTCACCCCGGCTGTATGGCGGAATGCCGGTGACCATCTCGTACATGATTACACCCACACTGTAGATGTCCGCGGTCTCGTCGACCTTCTTGCCAAGAATCTGTTCCGGCGCCATGTACTTGGGTGAGCCGATGACGTAGCCGGTCTTTGTCAGCTGCGTGTCGCCGCTGCTGGCTGCCGCCGCGACACCGAAATCCACGATCTTCAACAGGCCGTCGTTATTGACCAGGATGTTTGCCGGTTTCAGGTCGCGATGAATAACGCCCGCCTGGTGGGCAATCGCCATGCCGGCAGCGATGTCGCGCGAGAACTGCAGCGCCTTGCCAAGGTCCATCGGCGCCTCTTCCGGGATTTCACCGGACAGCGTGTGCGACGGGAAGTACTCCATGGAAATCGCATAGCAACCCTGCAGGTTCAGGAAGTCATAGATGCGAATGACGTTGCGGTGCGTGATTTTGCGCGAATAACGAAGCTCGTGGACAAAGCGCTTCATCATCTCCTCGTCCGAGGAGACGTTCGGGTTCAGGAACTTGAGGATGAGCTGCTCGTCGACGACCTCGTCTTCCATCAGCAGCACGGTACCAAAAGCACCTTTACCGATTTTCTCGATGTATTTGTAGCGACCGTCGATCACATCACCCGGCTGCAGCTTGGAAATATCCAGCGGCTGGAACGTCGGCGGCGGTGACGCGGCAGCGGCGGCTTCGGCCGTTTCTTCCTCGGCCGGCTCTGAGGCCTGCTGTGCCTCGGCCTGGGCCTTGAGCAGCTGCTCGAGGTCGTCCTGTTCGAGCAGCACCGTTCGGGTGTTCTCGCCGATCTTCTGCGCCTTGACGTTTTCGGCCATGACCGTGGCCGAGAAGCGGGCATCGAGGTCCTTCATCGCGATGTCGGCCGCGTTGATCATCGTTGCGTCGGAGGACTCCATCAACTTGGCCAGCACGTTGCGAATCGACTCGGCCTGGCTTTCGTCGGCCAGTTGCGATAGGGCCTTGACGGCCTCAACCTGCACTTCGCGGTCCGTGCCCTGCAGCATCGGTACGATTTTCGGGATGTGCTTGCTGCTGCCTATTTTGCCCAGCGCGCGAATGACCACGGTATTGGTCTTCGAGTCCTCGCCGAGCATGGACTCGAGTTTTGGCAGGGCTTTCGGGCTACCGATTTTCGACAGGGCGTCGACCGCGCGCTCGCGGACCCACCAGTCCTCGTCGTCAGTGGCGTTTATCAGGTGGTCTACCGCCGATTCGTCCTTGGTTGCATTGAGTATCTCGATCGCGGTCCGGCGGATTTCCTCGTCTTCATGCTTGATCAGCTGGACGACTGAATTGACGACGCGCGGGCCGCCGATCTCGGCAAGCGCATCACCGGCGCGCGACCGAACCCACCAGTCGTCGTCCTTGATGGCTTCCAGCAGGTCCTTGACGGAGCTTTCGTTGCCGACCTCGTTGAGAACCTCTACGGCAGCGCGACGGGCGTATTCATTTTCGTCTTTCAGCGCTGGAATCAGGTACTGGACCGTTTCCGGGTGGTTGACCTTGACGAGCACGTCGACGGCTTTGCCCTGTACGTCCAGGTCGGGATCGAGCAGGCAATCGGCGACCGGCTGGATATTCAGGTTGGTGCCACGCGTTGCCAGCGCTTTCAGCGCGGCGGCACGAACCATCTTGTTCGGGTCCTTGAGCTGGACTTCGAGCGCCCGGACGATGTCGTCACGGTCGAAGCGGGTCAGAAGCTGCATCAGGTGCATCTTGATGACGGGGTCCTTGCCACCCATGCGGGCAATCAGGTCCGGCACCATGTCAGATTTCACCATGTCCTCGATGATCTTGAAGACGGCGGCCTTTTCCTTGGGCTCCAGGTCGTAGGCGCGCTGCAGCAGCTCGTGCACGCTCAGGTCTTCCTTGTGCACGCGCAGGACTTCGATCAGCGCGTTTTTCGAGACTTCGCCGTCGTCGAAGAAGTCGAGCAGCTTGTTCGCGTTGTAGTCCGTGGAGCTCGACAGCGCCCAGGCGGTGCCAGAAACCACGCGTTCGTTGCCGTCCGCAAGCCCTTCGCGGTACTGCTCCAGGGTCTTGTCATTGGCCATTGCCGCGAGAATGTCGACGAGCACCATCGTGTGCGTCTTGTCGGAGAGGGCGAGTGCGTCGATCACCTTGGGGATGGCCTTGGGGCCGGTTCCCTTGATCTTGTCGATCGTTTTCTGGGCGCTGGGCACGGACGGATCCGGCATCGCGACCAGTTCTGCGATCAGGCTGTCTGCGCGAAACCCGCCGAAAAAGCCCACTAGTCAGAGCCCCCATCCACGAGAACAGGAGACAACCGGCATGAGCCTGGCATCCGTGCGCGCGACTTTAACGTAACTTGCATGTCTACGACTGTTCTAATCCCAATGCGTGACAGTTACACCTGCCACCAAAATGCGGACCCGGTGGTCGCGTCACGACGGTGACATTGCCGAGGCCCGCAGTATGCCACAGACCGGCGGCATAGCTCGCCGGCGAAGCGTTCCAGATCAACGTGTTCGCGACTTTTTGCGCGCCGTCGACGAAGGGCTTGGCAGCCCCACGGGCTTCGATACAATACGCCGTCCTGCGCTCCTGCAGTCCGCGAATCGTCTGCAAATTTTACCTAATAAGGAACCGCGAAGTGTGACGCCGTCAACAGAATCCGATGTGAACGCCATCCTCTCCAGCGCCGTTCTGCCCGGCCTCACGCAGCCGCTGGAGCGAGTTTCGAAGCTCGATGTGACTGACGATACGGTCACGGTCAGCCTCGGCTTCCCGGCCAAGGGTGCCGAAGAGAGCTATCGGGAACATCTCGCCGGCCTGTTGAAGACAGCCGGCCACACGAGGGATATCCGTTTCAACACGGATGTCGTGGCGCATGGCGTACAGACGAGCCTTAAGCCATTACCCGGTATTCGCAATGTCATCGCGGTCGCCTCAGGCAAAGGTGGCGTGGGCAAATCGACGGTGTCGGTGAACCTGGCGCGGGCGCTGGCCGGCGACGGCGCGCGCGTCGGACTTCTCGATGCCGATATTTACGGCCCGAGCCAACCGCACATGGTGGGGCTCGTCGGAGAACAGCCGGACAGTGTTGACGGCAAGACGATGAATCCGATCGAGGCCAAGGGCCTGCAGGTCATGTCGATCGGTTTTCTCGTCGATCCGGACAAGCCGATGGTGTGGCGAGGACCGATGGTCACATCTGCGCTGAACCAGATGCTTCGCCAGACGAACTGGAACGACCTCGACTACCTCATCGTTGACATGCCGCCCGGCACGGGCGATATCCAGCTCACGCTGGCGCAGCAGATCCCGGTAGCGGGATCGGTGATTGTGACGACCCCGCAGGACATTTCGCTGATCGATGCACGAAAAGGGCTGGCGATGTTTCGCAAGGTGTCGATTCCGGTGCTGGGCGTGATCGAAAACATGAGTACACATATCTGCTCGAGCTGCGGCCACGAGGAGGCCGTGTTTGGCTCCGGCGGTGGTGAGCGCATGGCGAGCGAATACAGCGTAGAGTTGCTCGGCCAGCTGCCGCTGGATGCGTCTATTCGGGAGCAGACCGACAGTGGCAACCCGACAGTGGCGGCTGCGCCGGAATCCGCGCAGGCGGCTGCCTTCTTCGCGGCTGCGAGGCGGCTGTCATCGGCGCTGGCGGCCCAGGGCCGCGATTACAGTGCCAAGTTTCCGAATATCGTCGTCGAGGAAAGCTGATGAGTATCAAATCCGACCGTTGGATCCGTCGCATGGCGGAAGAACAGGGCATGATCGAACCGTTCGAAGCCGGCCAGGTGCGAGAGAACAACGGTGGTCGCATCGTGTCCTACGGCACTTCCAGCTATG
>CAZSIQ010000159.1:0-4097 GCA_964606915.1 uncultured Woeseiaceae bacterium
CACAAGATTTTTGCTCAGGTAACGCTGAAATGCTGCAAATAAAGTGGTATGCGCGACCGCGGGCCGCGCGCAGGGTTTGCGGGTCGTGAGCGTCTAGTCGGTGTAGAACTGGCGCTGGAATTTGACCTGGTGCGTTGTTGTATCTCCGTCCGGCCGCACACCGATCTCGAAGATCAGGGTTTCCCGGTTCGCGACCGGCAGGACGCCGATGTAGTAGATCGCTTCCTGTTCGTTGATGCGCCGCATCGTGATGTTTTTGGCCTGGCCGGTCAGGTTGACGGTCTTCACATCGATATCCGCAGGAACCGGGGTACCGCCGTCAGCCGTGACGATGGACAGGTTGAGCATCGCCCGGTTCTTGCTGCGCACAATGTCGTAGGCCTGGGCGACCTCCATCGGCAGGTCATCGGTGCTGATGGCACTGAAATGGATCACGTGCTGGCCAATGGTCGCGTTGGTTGCGCCGGCCGGCTGGGCCTGTGGAACGTCTGTTTCGCCGCCGGAACCGCCGCCGCCGCAGGCGACGAGCGTTAGCATCAGAGACAAAGCGATAATGTGGCGTTGGCTTTTCATCGAGACGTTTCCCCTGTTACGTCGGCCCCTCGAGAGGTCAGCAGCCACTATAAACCATTTGCCGTGACGTCAGAACCTCACACCGGTCAGGTCCATCACCAGGATCATCGACGCCTGCAGCAGGATGATCACCAACACCGGTGAGATATCGATGCCGCCGAGTCGGGGTATCAGTCCGGAAAACGGTCCGAGTATCGGATAGACAATTTGCGAAATCAGCGCCGTCGCGGGGTTGTAGGTTCCCGGTGCGACCCAGCTCAGGATCACGTAGATCAGGATCGCGAACATAAACAGCTGCAGCGACAGCAGTACCAGCTTGACGGCCGATGCGTAGGCGATCATGCCGATCAGTGTGGGCACGCCCGTCACGGCGAACTCAAACCAGATAACCAGGTACTGCACCGCGAACGTGACAATCACCGTTGCCGTGTCGATGCGACCAATGGACGGGATGAGGCGACGGATCGGGATAATCAGTGGCGAGGTGATCTTGAGGATGGCCTGGGCGATCGGGTTTCTGAAATCTGCCCTCACAACCGGTAGCCAGAACCGGAGCAACAGCACCAGCAGGAACAGGTTGGCCAGGGCCTTGACGATAAAAATCAGTGCGTTCACGTAATGCGTCTACTTGTCTTCATGTGCCTGGTCCGCGAGTTCCGTCGCCCGGTCTCTCGCCGCCGTCAGGGCCCGCGCAAAGATAGCACGAACATCCTCGGCTTCCAGCCGGTCGAGCGCGGCCGCGGTTGTGCCGCCTGGCGATCGAACACGCTCGATCAGCTCGGCCATCGGCTCGTCACTTGCAGAGGCAAGAGATGCAGCGCCAACGGCGGTCCTGATCGCCAGTTCATGGGAGATGGTTGCATCGAGCCCGAGTTCAATGCCGGTGTCCGCCATCATCTGGATCAGCAGGTAGACATAGGCCGGTCCGCTGCCGGACACCGCGGTAACGGCATCGATGAGCGGCTCCTCTTCGACATTAACGACAGCGCCGACGGCGGAGAGGATCTCGACGGCCCGTTGCCGGTCGCCTGCCGCGCAGTGCTCATTCGCATATAGGCCGGTGATGCCTTCACGAAGCAGGGCGGGCTGATTGGGCATCGCGCGGACAATGCCCAGTTCACCGCCCAGCCAGCCGGACAGGTCCTCGGAGCGAATGCCCGCAGCGATCGAAATGACCAGCGGTCGCGTTGCCTGCACCGCCTCGGCTATTTCCCGGCAGACTGCGGGCATGACCTGCGGTTTTACCGCCAGCACCAGCTGGCTCGACTGGCTGGCGACCAGGGCATTCGAGGCGTTGGTCCGGCAGCCGGGAAACCGCGATTCGAGCGCGGCTCTGCGTTGTTCGTCCGGTTCGGCGACGATAATTGTCTCCGGGTCGGTGCCGCTGTCGACAAGTCCTCCGATGATCGCCTCGGCCATGTTGCCGCCGCCGAGGAAGCCCAGGTAACTCATGGTGTTGATTCCTTGTTGTCGCGAGCACCGAACAATGCAGTGCCGATGCGAACGATAGTAGCGCCTTCAGCAATGGCGGCCGGGTAATCGCCGCTCATTCCCATCGACAGGGTATCGAGAAGCAGTCCTTCCGCGTTCAGTGATTCCGCGAGTCCACGCAGGCGTGCAAACGGCTGGCGCTGCTCGGTTTCACTGTCCCTGATCGCCGGAAGACACATCAGGCCGCGAAGATTCAGCCGCGGCAGTGCTGCGCAGGCGTGAGCCAGCGCCGGTAATTCCTCGACAGGTACACCGGATTTACTCGCCTCATCGTCAATGTTCACCTGCAGGCAGACATTCAGCGCGCCGAGTGAATCGGGACGCTGGTCGCTGAGCCGCTGCGCGATTTTCAGGCGATCCACCGCATGCACCCAGTCGAAGTGTTCCGCGATCGGCCGGGTCTTGTTGCTCTGGATGCTGCCAATAAAGTGCCAGGTCAGGGCCAGGTCGGAGAGTTCACCCTGCTTGGCAAGCGCTTCCTGCAACTGGTTCTCGCCAAAATCCTGCTGCCCGGCGTTTGCCAGCGAACGTATGGCCGACGCGGGTTTGCGCTTGCTGACTGCAAGGAGTGTGACGTCCTTCGTATCCCGGCCAGCAGCGCTCAGGGCAGCATGTAGCTGGCCACGGACAACGTTCAGGTTTTCCGTGACTCCAATCACGTTTTGGTCCCGTTGAGTCGCTATACTAGGCTCCGATCGCTGCCGGGTTATGGTAAGTCCGGTGCTAATCCAGAGGAATATTAATGGCCGTTGACGTCGCCCAGTTGTTGTCGTTCACCGTTAAGAACAACGCGTCCGACCTTCACCTCTCCGGCGGTGTTCCGCCGATGATTCGTGTTGATGGCGACATCAAGCGGATCAATATGCCTGCGCTCACGCACAAGGACGTCAATAGCATGGTGTACGACATCATGAATGACAAGCAGCGCAAGGACTACGAGGAGTTCCTCGAGACTGACTTTTCCTTCGAGATTCCGAACCTCGCCCGATTCCGTGTCAATGCGTTTAACCAGAATCGTGGCTCGGCGGCGGTGTTCCGAACCATTCCGTCCGAGATTCTGACACTCGAAGACATCGGTGCGCCGGCCATCTTCAAGGATGTGTCCATGCACCCGCGCGGCATCGTCCTGGTCACCGGACCGACGGGTTCCGGCAAGTCCACGACGCTGGCGGCGATGATCGACTACATCAACGAAAACAAACCCGATCACATCCTGACGATCGAGGACCCGATCGAGTTTGTTCATGAATCCAAGAAATCGCTGATCAACCAGCGCGAAGTGCACCGCGACACGCTGGGCTTCAACGAGGCGCTGCGTTCGGCCCTGCGTGAAGACCCGGACGTTGTGCTCGTCGGTGAGCTTCGTGACCTTGAGACCATTCGTCTTGCGCTGACGGCCGCCGAAACGGGTCACCTTGTTTTCGGCACGCTGCATACGAGTTCAGCCGCGAAAACCATTGACCGTATCGTCGACGTGTTCCCGGCTGCCGAGAAGGAAATGGTCCGCGCCATGTTGTCCGAGTCGCTGCGAGCCGTCATTTCGCAGACTCTGCTGAAAAAGATCGGTGGTGGCCGTATCGCCGCACACGAGATCATGATCGGCACGCCGGCCATTCGTAACCTGATCCGTGAGGGCAAGATTGCGCAGATGTACTCGGCGATCCAGACCGGCCAGGGTTCCGGTATGCAGACGCTGGACCAGAACCTCGCGGACCTGATGGCAAAAGGCCTGATCAACAAGGAAGAAGCCCGCTTCCGGGCCGTCAACAAGGAAAACTTCTAGGGCTTTGCGGTCCTGGTGGAGAATTGAAGGATGGAGCGCGAACAAGCAGTACGACTGACCCAGAACCTGCTCAAGAAAATGGTTGAGCGGAACGGGTCGGACCTGTTCATCACGACGGGCTTCCCGCCGGCGATCAAGGTCGACGGTACGATCCACAAGGCGACGGACGCACCGCTGACGCCTGAGCAGTCAGCCATGATGGTTCGCTCCATCATGAACGACAAGCAGATCAAGGAATTCGACGCGACCA
>CAZSIQ010000160.1:0-4052 GCA_964606915.1 uncultured Woeseiaceae bacterium
TGCTCCCGCCCACTCCGTGAACCTTTTCCATGATGATTCGGAAGTAATGTAAAACGAATCATGACAGATTTCGCGACCTCTGCTGCTTGACATGAAGCACAACATCCTTCTTGTTGCTTGACATCGTTAGACAACATGAAGATGGAATCGCGGCAGAGATCCATGTTGGGCACAGCGTTCTGGTTTGTTCTAGGCGCTTCGCCCGCCGCATCCGCGCAAAACGTGTTTGACGTGTCGCGTTCCTCTCGCATCGTTTGTCCCAACAAGAACGACAGATGCGTTTTGAATGGATCGATTGGTTCCGATGAATCTTTCGAATTCTCCATCAATGATAATGGCAATATCTTCACGAGCAACGGACAGAAAGATGGCTATTTGCTTGTATCGTCTTGCTGGGATTTTGATTGTACTGCCGAATGCGATGCATCCTGTTCCTGTGTAAGATATGCAACTGGAGAATCTTGTCCCACTGTAAGCGGTGATGATACACCGACGGCACATGTCGTACCCAATGATAGTATCCCGTCTATCGACCTGACGGAACCTCATATGTTTTTGAATCTCCAAGACATTCGACTCGAATGCACAGAATCCAACACGAAATGCATTCTATCTGGATTTGAACGTTGTGGATACACAGCACCCCGCTACAACTTATACAATGACTTAACGGGCTTGTTTGTCATTGATAGCGCGGACAAGGGTGACACGACCTTGGAGATTCGAGCCTGTAATCCAGTGTTGGGGACAGCCGACTGTGATGCCGGTTGTACGTGTCATGATTTGGCCACCCACGAACCTTGTGACGCGCGCGTCTTGCCACCACACCCAGCGCCACCTAGTAGTATCGCTCCCCCATCTCCCAAGATTATCTTTTCCGATTTGAGCGAGGCCACCTTGACTTGTCACGCCGAGCATGCACGCTGTGATGAAGTTGTTGATCCGTCCCGTGTATGCGGTGCATCATCGTCGGGTGAGACTTCTTTGTATACAACGTACGACGTTCAACCGGCTACCATGCGCGTCGACAAGGTGGGAGTCAATGAGGTTACCTTTTCCTCGTGTTATCGCGACACTTACTTTGCCATGGAGTGTGACGCAAGTTGCTCATGCATGGACTCGAAAACGCATCGTCCTTGCAAATGTACCAATTCAACGGGCGGATCCTGTCCCATCGTGTTGTACGACGAACTGGCACAAGGAAGAGACATTGTTACTTTAGTTTGGATTGGAGGATCTGTCATTTTAGTTTTTCTTGTCTGGTGGCGGTTGACCCGATTGCCGTCGAGAGGTAAGGGAAAAGCCGTTCCCACTAGCCACAGGAAGATGAATGAAGTCAAGTACGAGATGGTGAGCCACAGTGATGCTTGATTGTTTAGTTTATACTGTAGCTGCGTAAAGTTTCTACAAAATATGACTGTACCTAGGCTGCCAATTTTCCCTAGTTTTTAAACTTTTGCCAGGATGGGATACTTTCGAGGCAATACTGTAATTGAGAAATGCTGATATATTTCAATTTTGACGAGAGGCTAGGTCTAGAATCATACCAATCCTAATCTCTTCCTCTGCCTCGCCCTCCACGGCCACGTCCTTTTCCGCCGCGTCCTTGATGGCCTCTGCCTGGTTTTCGTCCAGAGGATTTCGTGCTTTCACTTTCCTTCTTCTGTTGATTGCTCAGTGACTCTTTGCCCGCACCAGTAACGCCGTTCGCACCGGTGGTCCCTTTTGCCTTGTTGGGTCCCTTCCCTTTCTGTTTCGGTGTGCCATCTCTGGTAGGACTGCGCTTGTATTTGTCTGGGCCTGGTTTCTTACTGCTGCGATTTCGTTTCTTTCGGGGGGTGCCCTGTCCACTGGGGGATTCGTAATGCGGCCACAGACGCAACGGCAGCGCCGCGCCTTGCTCGCTGAGGGATAGCAAAAGTTCCGACAAGTACGCCTCCGTTTCACTCAAGGCGGAAAGAATACGCTTTAAACCTCCTTCGTCAGCATGATTCAAATCGTGGGGACAGTGAGAATCATACGTCTCGAAAGGATCTTCGATCGTGAATGGTGCTTTCGTTTTGCCAAAGACCAGTCGAGGCCAAGCTATTCCGCTGTCCAGAGTCACTGGACCTCTCTTGATCGATATGAGAAGAATTGATGTGGGATAATCCAAAGTGTAAAAGCGGATGAAACCGTAAAAGAGGGCGGTAACTGTGACAATCTCAGAGCCTTTTCGTGGTTTCCAGTGCGGCTTGACCTGCTCCCATCGGAGAAAGAAAGTGTCCAAATTCTTAATGTGGTGGTCCGGATTGTCAACGTCTGGATATGCGTTCGCCTTTTTCATAAGTTCCTGACTCTGCAAATTAGGAACAATTCCTACCGCCTGCAAGTAGAAGATGACCAGGTTGCTCCAGGCGTAGGAGCTCATACAACTTTCCATAGCCGAGCCGATCTTATATTCCTTGGCCCACTGCTTGGTGAGACGAATTAGAGCAGCAACTCTTTTATCGACCATGGCATATTCTTTCAACAACGACGAGTTTTCGTAGGCAATACCGTTGAAGAAGCAGATATCAAAGTCCAGCACTGCTTGTTGCGATCCATCGGGCTTGGAACTCCATTTACCCTTGACCACCGGTACACGCGCTCTTGCAATTGGCTGCATGCTGCTGAATTCCCGAACTTTGTCCTCCAGGCAGCGACATACTTGATACACCATTTTCTTTCTTCGATTGTCGAATTCCGTTGCGTCAATCTTGGCAGATTCGAATTCTTCCAGCAATGCCGTTGCCTGGTCCATTTCTAAACTAATGTCGACATCCCAATGCTCCCCAACAGTAAGACCCGACAGGCAACTTCCGTACACTCGTAGCCGGACATGATCGGAAGGAAAACGTCTCTTCAAGTGAAGCGACAGTCGTTTTTCGAATGCTTTCACAAGCTCCAGGTTGTGTGCAGCTTGCTCTTGCTGTACCTTGGATCCAAACAACTCGTTGGCTTCGTCGATGCGCTTCGTCCACTCAATCGTACCGGACAAGTGTGGTTCATCGACAAAAGCAAGTGATTCCAGTGGATTGGTGCTCGTCCATGAAAAAGCAAGTGCAAGATTACCTGGAGTCCCATTGCTTACTCCACCATTGTAGTAGTGAACCACAAACTCCATCAACCCCTGTAGGCGAGTCTGAGACTCGTCCAAGTTCCACTCTTCGCGTGTTTGTGGACCATCTTGTCGAACAATGACTTCCCACGCACGACAGAGAAACGCATACAGGTCTTCCATTTGTTGACGGGTAGTAAAGTCAAACACATGGCGGCCAAACAGCCAACACGACGCCTTTCGACGGTTGAGAATGGTTTTGCCGCCGATGGAAAGGAACTTATTGTCACGTTGTTCGTGGCAGAACATCTCCACGAGTAGAGGCAGCAAGATGGATAGACTATTTAGAACTCGCATTTGCAATCTCCAAGCTTCTTCCACGGTCCGATTAGGAGTGTCCTCCATATCATCATCCTCTTCACGTTGCTCGTCATCGTCACCCTCTTCCTCCTCGTCATCGCCATTACTCTCATGGTCGGTCTCTTTGACTTTGATAGGAGTTCCCCTGGATTTTTGCTTCTGTAGACGATTTCGCTGGTGTTCTAATGCACCGATACGGCGTTGGTTGGCGGAAAATGGCTGACGATCCTTCTTGGATACTTTGGGGCCGTCGGAGCCTCGGAGTACATCCTTCAATGCAGTTTGAATCGACTGGGCTAAATCAACTTGTCTAGAGAGAGACTTTGCCCAGTCTGGCGTTGTAAATTCCACAGTTTTCTTTTTGTTTTTCCTGGAACGGGGATTTTCCGTTTCGTCAATAGTCTCTGGAGGATCAGTCTCGGCTTCCGCTTGTTCTGCGTCGACTGCGTCTTCCGTAACCTTTTTCTCCTCTTCCTGAACATTACTGGTAGTAACCATAGGATCAAATATCGCCTCATTGAGAGCGCCTTTGTACCAGGGCCGCACGCGTAAAGCTTGCAAGAGGGTGGCGGTCGACGCCAAAACAGGTGGCTCGTCACTGGTGGGGTCGTCG
>CAZSIQ010000161.1:0-4013 GCA_964606915.1 uncultured Woeseiaceae bacterium
CTGCCGATCGCGCGAGACATGTGCCAGAAAGTGATCGTCGTTGGATCCAACGACCTGCAGTCACTGTATGTCGCCAACAACGTCTGCTCAGCGGTTCAGTACTTCCGCAAGCTTGGCGGCAATGTCGGCGTCGCCGGCATGGTCATCAACAAGGATGACGGGACGGGTGAGGCACAGCGCTTCGCCGAGTCAGTGGGAATCCCGGTGCTGTCTGCCATTCCGGCGGACGACGACATCCGTCGCAAGAGCGCTAACTACGAAATTATCGGACGCCCTGACAGCGAGTGGGCCTCGCTGTTCGAGCAACTCGGGGAAGGGGTTGCCGAGGCGCCGCCGCTGTTACCGACACCGCTTGAGCAGGAGGGACTGCTCGCCCTGTTCGACAGCGATGAAGAAGACAGCGCCGGTGAGTTGATACCGGCGACCGCCGCCGATATGTGCGGCAAGAACTACCAGCCAAGGCCTTCCTTGGAAGTGATTTACGACGACGCCTAGACCAGGTCGTCCCTGAAAGAGCAATAACAACCGCCAGGAAAGGGATGAACGAAGGGAAACAACAAACGGGGTGCCACGCCAGCAACGAACTGGCGAACGCTGCCAAGCGTGCCGGCAAGTCCGGTGTGCTGGACCGGTACGCGGAAGACTACCCCGTGGGTCCGCACGACCAGCCGCAGAGCATGTGTCCGGCATTCGGCTCACTGCGCGTTGGCCTGCGCATGCGTCGGACAGGAACGATTCTTTCCGGTTCGGCCTGTTGTGTTTACGGACTGACCTTCACCTCGCACTTTTACGGCGCCAGGCGCACCGTCGGCTACGTGCCGTTCAATTCGGAAACGCTGGTCACCGGCAAGCTCTACGAAGACATCCGCGACGCGGTCCACGAGATGGCGGACCCGGAGCACTACGACGCGATCGTCGTGACCAACCTGTGTGTGCCGACTGCCAGTGGTGTGCCGCTGCAGATGCTGCCGAAACAGATTGATGGCGTCCGTATCGTCGGCATCGATGTACCTGGTTTTGGCGTACCCACGCATGCGGAAGCCAAGGACATACTCGCTGGCGCGATGCTTGACTATGCGCGTGAAGAGATTGCGGCCGGTCCGGTCAAGGCACCGGCGGATCGCAAGGCTCTGCCTACCGTGACCTTGCTCGGCGAGATGTTCCCGGCTGACCCGGTCAGCATCGGCCAGCTGCTTGAACCGCTTGGCCTTGCCACCGGCCCCGTTGTACCGACGCGTGAATGGCGCGAACTGTACAGCGCGCTCGAAAGCCAGGTGGTTGCCGCCATCCATCCGTTCTACACGGCATCGGTACGTGCCTTCGAAACCGCCGGCAGAACAGTTGTGGGTTCGGCGCCGGTCGGAAAGCAAGGCACCCATGACTGGCTGCAGGCCATTGGCGATGCGTACAACATCAAGAAGTCCCGGATCGATGCCGCGGTCAATCGCTTCGTGCCGATGATCGAAGCCGTAACCGCGGGCGCCCCGATCAAGGGCCGAATCACGATGTCGGGTTACGAAGGCAGCGAACTGCTGGTCGCGCGCATGCTGGTCGAAAGTGGCGCGGACCTGCGCTACGTGGGCACTGCGTGCCCTCGCACCAAGTGGTCGGACAGCGATCGTGAGTGGCTGGAGGCCAAGGGTGTGATCGTCAACTACCGGGCGTCCCTGGAAGACGACCTGGCCGCGATGAAGGAGTTCAAGCCCGATCTGGCTATCGGTACGACGCCGGTTGTGCAGGCGGCGAAGGAGCAGGCGATCCCGTCGCTCTACTTCACGAACCTGATTTCTGCTCGGCCGCTGATGGGTGTGCCAGGACCCGGCTCGCTGGCCCAGGTCATCAATGCAGCCATTGGCCAGAAGCAGCGTTTCGACACGATGCGTGAGTTTTTCGACGATGTCGGCGAAGGCGAAAACGCCGGCATCTGGGAAGACCTGCCGCCCAACGCCCAGGAGGTGTCGCATGCTCGTGCTTGATCACGATCGCGCCGGCGGCTACTGGGGCAGCGTTTATGTCTTTGCTGCCATCAAGGGGCTGCAGGTCATTATTGACGGCCCCGTGGGTTGTGAAAACTTGCCGGTGACTTCCGTGCTGCACTACACGGACGGCCTGCCGCCGCATGAGCTGCCGATCGTCGTCACCGGTCTGGGCGAGGAAGAGCTCGGCCAGCACGGTACCGAAGGTGCCATGAAGCGCGCGCACAGCACGCTGGATCCTTCGAAGCCCAGCGTCGTGGTCACCGGCTCGATTGCCGAAATGATTGGCGGCGGCGTGACGCCGGAAGGCACCAAGATCAAACGTTTCCTGCCGAGAACCATCGACGAGGACCAGTGGCAGTCTGCCGACCGGGCGATGTTCTGGTTGTGGAAGGAGTGGGGGCCGAAGAAGGGCAAGGTACCGCCACTCAAGCCACGCAAAGACGGCGAAAAGCCACGGGTGAATATCATCGGCCCGAGCTACGGCATGTTCAACATGCCGTCCGACCTCGCCGAAATTCGTCGCCTGGTCGAGGGTATCGGTGCCGAGGTTAACCTGTCGTTCCCGCTGGGCAGCGATCTCAAGGACGTACCGAAGCTCGCTAATGCCGAGGCCAACATCTGCATGTACCGCGAATTCGGTCGCGGACTCTGCGAGGCGCTCGAGCGACCGTATCTGCAGGCACCGATCGGACTGCACAGCACGACGAAATTCCTTCGCGAGCTGGGCGAGATTCTAGGCCTTGATCCGGAGCCGTTCATCGAGCGCGAAAAGCACACGACCATCAAGCCGCTTTGGGATCTGTGGCGTTCGGTCACGCAGGATTTCTTCGGTACGGCGAGCGTTGCCATCGTGGCCAACGAGACCTACACACGCGGCCTGAAGAATTACCTCGAGAACGACCTCGGTATGCCTTGTGCGGTGACGTTCGAGCGTCGGGCCGGTGCAAAGACTGATAACGCTGCCGTGCGTGAAGCACTGCAGACGAATAACCCGCTGGTCGTGTTCGGCAGCTACAACGAGCGTATGTACCTCGCCGAGAGCGGTGCTCACGGCGTGTATATCCCGGCGTCATTCCCGGGCTCGATTATTCGGCGGCATACCGGCACGCCCTTCATGGGTTACAGCGGTGCCACCTATGTCGTGCAGGAGTTCTGCAATGCGCTGTTCGACGCGTTGTTCAACATCCTGCCGCTCGGCACCCAGATGGATAAAGGCGAGGCGACGCCGGCGGCACAGGAGCTGCGCTGGCAGCCTGATGCACAACAGGCGCTTGAGGAACTGGTCGCGTCGAAACCCGTGCTGATTCGCATATCAGCCAGCAAACAGTTGCGTGATGCCGCAGAAGGCATTGCGAAAAGGCAGGGGCTCGACGAAGTGACGCTCGACTGCCTGGAGGCTGCGGACTCAGGTCGCGCCGCCGCATAAGTTTCTGCAGGTGGATGTTGCGTCCGCCTGCGAATACTGGAGGAAGAAGAATGGACAGAAACACACTGACGCGAGGACTTCGCAAGGATGAAGTCTGGTCCTGCCGGTTTATCTGGCTGGTTTGTTTCTCGGTGTTCCTGCCGGTCGCAATCGTTGCCCGATTGTCCGGTTGGCGCTGGCGCCCGTGGTCGGCGCCCGAGCGTGGTTATCGATCGGTGTTTCGTGAAGCCGAGCGGATGTCCACGACCGTTACCGGGACCGTGTTCTCTGTTTAAACAGCGTTCTGCAATGGAGGCAATGGCCTCCGGCGCATAACCCCTGCCGTGAGGGTTTTCGCGGTAACACCACAACCATGTCGACTTGTGTTGAGGAGTAAAAAAATGTCTGACGAAAAATCAACGACAGGACTAACGTCAAGGGAGGCCAAGGAGTTCCATAAGTACTTTATGCAGGGAACCCTGGGCTTTGTAGCCGTGACCATCGTTGCCCATATCTTGATCTGGGCATGGCGTCCATGGTTCTGAGCCCTGAGTTCAACTGTTTAATCTTTAATTAGAGGAGTACTAGTCATGTGGAGAATTTGGCTAATGGTAGACCCTCGCCGTGGA
>CAZSIQ010000162.1:0-3980 GCA_964606915.1 uncultured Woeseiaceae bacterium
GGTAGACTGACTTGTTCGGTTGTTTTGTACTAATACAATCGCAGGCGGCTCGTCCAGTCATGTGCTTGGACGAAATTTCGACGGGGCTCGACGCGGCCACTACCTTTGATATCACGCGAATGCTAGCGATAGCCAGTCGTCTCACTCAAACGATCAAAATCGTCTCGCTCTTGCAACCGCCGCCCGAAACAGTGGCCAATTTCGACGAGCTGATTTTGTTGGCGGCAGGAAAGATCATCTACAACGGACCGGTGGAGAGTGTGGTAGAGTACTTTGAAGCTCTGGGTTACGCCATCCCTGAACGCATGGATGTGGCCGATTGGCTTCAGGCCTTGCCGACCAAAGACGGCTGGCAGTACTTAAAGAATGACGACAATACCCCTCAGGCGGATTTGATTCAGAAACATTTATCTCCCGAAGAGTTTCGACAGAGGTTCACTGAATCTGAGTATGGACTAGAAGTGCTTGAACGTGTGGATGCACCTGTCGGAGAGGGTGCGGACATGATTAAAGAGATTGCGCTGCGAAGATACCAGAATTCGGCTTTGGAATCTCTCAAGCTTGTCGGTCGACGTGAACTTCTCCTCTGGTGGCGTGATCAGTATGCCATTAAAGCCAAGATCGCTCAAAACTGCATCATGGGTGTCGTCGTTGGTACACTGTTTTTCCAACAAGGTAGGTCTATCTGTTCTCGTATGAGTTTGAACGTCCAGTACTAATATTTTGTTAATTCTTTGGTTACTTCTACAGGGGGTGAGTCACCTCCCAGTGTTTTGGGTGTCCTTTTTCAGTCCATGTTCTTTTGTACTGTCGCCCAGATGGGTGGGGTAGTCAAACAGTTTCCGGACAGGTCAATCTTCTACAAGCACCAGGTGAGAAATCCATATCCATTACAGTGATAAATATGCTGTTGTCGTTTGGTACTCACCGCTTTAATCCATGTAAAGGACGCCAACTTCTTCCCGACGTGGTGTTATGTTGCTGGGAAAAGCGTCGCTTCGATCCCTTTCGCCATCGCTGATGCAGTATTCTACGGTACCATGGTCTTCTTTCTCGTCGGTCTTTCGATCAACGATGGCGCTTCCGTCGCAAACTACATCGTCTTTGTGCTTCTCATGTTTACGGTCGCATTGACATCTGGGCTCTTCTTTTCTGTCTTTCCTACTATTGTTCAGGATGTCACAACTGCACAAGCTTGTATGGCGATTACCGCCGTCGTCTTTGTGATCTTTTCAGGCTTCACGGTTCAACCAGATGTTATTCCTTCTTATTGGATCTGGCTATACTGGCTAAACTACTTTGCTTGGTGCTTTCGTGGATTTGTGACAAACGAATTTGACAGTGGCCGCTACAGCGACTTGATCGAGCTCCCATCGGGCGAAACCATCACACAAGGAGAAGCCATTTTGATTCAATTCGGCTTTGTCGATAGAAACGATGATCCCTATGAGTTTGAATGGGCAGGATGGGCGATTCTTTTCTCCATTGCTTGTGGATTCATTGCCATTTTCTGCTCGGTATTCTTCCTTTCAAAGATCCGATTTCAAACAGGAAAGTCGCTCGCAACAGAGAAAGGTACCGAGGCGGAGAACGAAGTGGAGGGTGAAGGATCAGAGAGAGAAGTCAGCATCCCATTCACAAAAGTAGATCTCACTTTCAAGGATATTCGCTACACTGTCAAATCTTCAATCACCGACGAAGATTTGCAGCTTTTGAAGGGCGTAGATGGTGTCGTGGAAGCGGGAAAGATGACTGGTAAGCGAGACGCGTGCTCGGAGCACATATGATGCTTTCTTTGAGTCTAACAATTTTTTTCGATTCCGCAGCATTGATGGGAAGTAGCGGAGCTGGGAAGACCACCTTGATGGACGTTTTGGCCATGAGAAAGAGGACTGGAATAATCGAAGGCGAGATACGTTGTAACGGGCATTTGCAAGAAGAGAACTCCTTCCGTCGTGCCATGGGATACGTAGTCCAATTTGACACGCAGTCGCCTCAACTTACAATCAGGGAGACATGTGATTTCTCTGCTAAACTTCGTTTGGACGAAAAGAACGATGCTGTCACCCCGGAAAGCACCGCAAAGTTTGTTGACCAGACCCTTGAAATGCTGGAGCTGACTAATGTACAAGATTTACAGGTTGGAAGTGATGAATCGGGTGGATTATCTTTTGAACAAAGGAAACGGTTGTCCATTGCTGTTGAACTGGTGGCTAATCCAAGCATTCTGTTTCTGGATGAGTATGTCTGCTGTTGTACTGTCATTTTTAAAATATCTGTTGTATCTCTTTCTCATCATTTCGGGTAAACCCCTCGCAAAATACAGGCCCACCTCTGGGTTGGATGCGCGAGCAGCAGCCATTGTAATGAGGGGCATGAAGAGGATCGCTTTGTCGGGTAGAGCTGTTTGCGCAACGATTCACCAGCCCAGTATTGCCATTTTCAATGCTTTCGACGCTCTTTTGCTGCTAAAGCGAGGAGGAGAAACAGTTTTCTTTGGTGATCTCGGGGAAAACAGCGTCAATCTCATTCAATATCTCGAACGGTACGAAGCCACTCCTCGGATTTCCGTAGGAGAAAACCCTAGCAGCTGGATGTTAACCTGCATCGGGGCCGGAAGCAGTGGCTCGAACAAGAAACCGTTTGATTACGCAGGTAGTTACGCGCAGTCCAAACTGCATGCGCAGTGTCTGGAACGGATTGACCAAATTTGTTCCAAAGCAGCCGAAGAGAATCGGATCTCCTTCCCTTCGGAGTACGCGACATCTCTTGGCACACAATCCATCACGGTTTTGAAGAAGGCCCTCAAAGTTTATTACCGATCTCCTACGTACAACGTAACAAGAGTTACGGTTTCAGCCATTGGTAAGTAAACCATGCATTATTTTTGAGGCATCTCGAAGCAACTAAACTATTCTCACTGTTTCCCGTCTATATAACCCAAAGTGGCTCTTTTGTTTGGAAGTGGTACGTGTTTGATTGCATAATGGCAGAAGCTTCTCAACTGTGAGATGCCATTCCTCACATCTTCACTCGCCCATTCAACGTCAGTGTATGCCTCCCAACGTGTCCCTGAGAATGAGGGTGATATGAATAGTCGCATCAACTCGATTTTCATCGCTGTCCTCTTTCTTTGCGTTAATGCACAAGTAAGTACGCACTCCTTCAGGATGAATCATGCCACTTTGATCGCATCTCACTAAGCCCTCTCCTCGTCAACTTACAAGAACACGGTCTTGAAAGTATTTGAAAACGAACGAAACATGTTTTACATACACAGGGAGGCTAAAATGTACACTACACACTCCATTGTTCGGGCTCTTTCGCTTGCAGTACGTACTTGCTCTACTTTTCAGCCGGTTTCGGAGTTTAGAAGTTGTCTAACTATTCCACCTTGGCCATGTAAAAGGAATTCCCATTCATCTTTGTCACGGCCTTTGTATTTACCGTCATGTTCTACTTTATTCTTGGCTTCGCCAAAGACGCAGAGAAATTCTTTCTTTTCTTTGCGTTTGTGTTCTTGGGTTTAAACACCTTTACCTTCCTCGGACAAATGCTGGTTTCTCTCTTTCGTGACAGCACGACGGCCCAAGGGTTTGGGGCTCTAATCATCAGTTTCAGTTCGCTTTTCGCAGGTATCCTGATTCGTCCTGGTGAGTCTGCTTTGGTGCTGCTGTGATGCGTTGATGAAATGCAATCTTTCATTCGTGCTCACCAAATCAATGTGGGGAAACCGAAACGCTTTTTTTGCTTTACAGACGTGATTCCGGTGAGTTCCTTTCCCTTCTTAGCCAAAACCATTGTGCCGCTACACCAGACAAGCTCATAGTGTTATCATGTCCATAGAACTTTTGGATCTTTATGTACTGGTTGATGCCTGGTCACTACAGTAAGTTTTGCGGCGTTAACGTTGAGTCAAGATCTCCTGTGCTAATGCGACTTTGCAGTCTTTGAAGGCCTCTTTCTCTCTCAGTTCTCCG
>CAZSIQ010000163.1:0-3976 GCA_964606915.1 uncultured Woeseiaceae bacterium
TTGCTTACTGCCTGACTTACTGAAGCAGACTCAGAGCCAACTGGGGCTGCTGGTTAGCCTGCGACAGGATGGATACGCCAGCCTGCTGCAGAATCTGGTTCTTGGTCAGGTTCGCGGTTTCAGCCGCGAAGTCAGCGTCACGAATTCGACCGCGAGAGGCCGTCAGCGACTCACTAACCGTCTGCAGGTTGGTGATCGTTGATTCGAAACGAGACTGCAGTGCACCGAACTCACTACGCAGGTTGCTGACCGTGGTCAGGGCTGCGTCGACGCGGCTGATGATGTCATTGGCATCAGCAACTGTTTCAACGGTACCCGTGCTCAGCGTGGTGGAGTCAACAGACACCTGGGTGCCGAAACCAATCGGAGCGCCGCCGGTGATGTTGATCTGCTCGGTAGCCGACAGGGTGATAGAACCCTGCAGGGTGCCAGCCGTGTTGAATGCTGTGTCATCGACACCAGCACCGGTGACAGCACCGCCAACCGTTTCGTCAACGTCGATGTCGTCGCCGTCAACGTCGGTCAGCGTCAGCGTGGTACCGCTGATACCGGCCGTTACACCCGTGGTGTCAGACTGCGAGTTGATTGCGTCAACGATGTCGGTCGTCGTCAGCGTGTAGTCGGTCGTACCGTCTTCGCTAACAATCGTCGTGCCATTGATCGCCAGCGTGTAGGTAGAACCAGCGGAACCACCCGCACCCGTGTAAGACGTCTGGGCAATTGCGCCAGAGACCGACGTGGTCGCCGTGACGGTCAGGCCGGCAACACCAGCGGCTTCGATTGCCGTGGCCTTGTCCTTCGCGCTGCCGGAAACAGAAGCACCCACCGAGATTACCTGGCCGGTACCAACCTGCAGCGTCAGCGAGCCGTCGGTCAGGGCAGCAGTCGTTACCGTGTTGGTAGCGCTGGCGATCTGGCCGATCTGGTTGGTGCGAACACCCTGGCCCAGAGAAACACCGATCGTCTCACCCACGTTCGCGCCAACCTGGAAGGTGGCAGAACCGAAGGTGCCGTTCAGCGTCTTCAGGCCGTTGAATGACGTCTGCGTAGCGATTCGATCGATTTCTGCGAGACGCTGCTGAACTTCGTCGTTCAGGGCGGCGCGGTCAGAAGCCGAGTTCGTCGCGTTGACAGACTGAATAGCCAGCTCACGAATACGCTGAAGGTTGTTGGAAACCTCAGACAGTGCACTCTCAGACGTCTGCGACAGAGAGATACCGTCATTCGCGTTACGAGCTGCCTGGTTCAGGCCGCGAATCTGTGTGGTGAAACGCTCGGAAATTGCCAAACCAGCGGCATCATCCTTCGCGCTATTAATACGCAGGCCCGTCGACAGTCTTTGGAGTGACTGATTGAGCGCGCCCTGCGACTGAGTCAAGTTACGTTGCGCATTAATAGACGCGACGTTTGTATTGATCGTCAGTGCCATCGTTTTAACTCCTTAGTTACCAAAGTCTTAACCGACTGCTTGTGCGGGCCGGAAAGCTAAAATGTCGGCGCTCAAAAAAAGAGATTTCATTCGCCGTACGCAGGAGTTATCGGACGTGGTTTAAAAAACCTTAAGGATTTTAGGCAAATAGTTTTTGAGAAAAGAAAAAGGCCCCGTATCGGGGCCGCAATTCTTTAGGAGCAATGAAGAAATCTGTGAAGCAGTTCCAAAAAGCCTGCTTAAGAACTACAGGAAGTTAAACAATGACAGGCCCTGGACACGGACAAACGAGCGCTGGGCCGCCTCAAGGACTCCGGTCTGGGCACTCAGGCGCGACAGCGCTTCGGCGTAATCGAGATCCTCGATCTTCGCGAGCGTCTCCTGAAATGTGATGGCGTTCGCACCGTTGGCATTCTGCTGGTTTTCAACAACGGCCAGTCGAGCACCGGCATCGGTACGCACACTTAGTATATTGCCAAAGGCCTGGTCGAGATTCTCGAGCCCACGGTTGATGCCATTACTCATTTGTACGCGCGACAGGTCGTCACGCGTTTCCGTTTCGATCGCAGAGGCCAGGTTCGAGATCATGGAGAACATGTCCTGGTACTGGCTCGGTGACGCTACGAAGCTGTCCCCCGCCGCAGGCTGGCCATCGATCGCGAACTCGATACCACGAAACGCCAGCGTGTCACCCGGCTGGAATGCCCCCGAACTCACCAGTGCTGCGGACGAATCCCGGACTTCATAGGTGTCGGCCGCGGTGAACGTGACGGTGTACGTATCACGATCGTAGAGCGTCGGGTCTGTCAGGCTGCCGTTGCCGACGATACCGAGCCCGGTGTTGCCGGCACTGGCCAGCGCCTGGAAATCACCGTTGCCCCGACGCACCCGGAAGAACACGTCGGAGCCCGCGTCGCCGTCAGCCACCGTCCGGCCTTCACCGACCTGGATCTGCCGCTGACCATCGTCACCGTTGTACGTAAACACGGAACCGGCCTGCGATACGGGCTGCACGTCGTCACGGGTTCCGGAAAACATGTAGGCGCCGTTACCGTCGCGCTGGTTGGCAATCTTGACCAGCTGCTGGAGCTGCGAGCGGATTTCGACGGCGATCAGTCGACGTGACTCATTTCCCTGGGTCGCGTTACTCGCCTGCACCGTCAGTTCGCGCACACGTTGCAAGACATCACCGGCCAGCGACAGTGCAGACTCTTCCTGTTGAAGGCGCCCGACAACGATAGCCGCGTTGCGGTCAAACTGCTGTGTTCGACTCAGTGCTTCGCGTAGTTCGATGGAGCGCGCGGAGGAAATCGGGTCGTCAGCCGGCGTCAGGATGCGGCGACCGCTGGCAATCTGCCGGCCGGTCAGGTCGATCTCGGCCTGCAGGCGCTGCAGCAGGTTAACCGACGAGTTCAGGGTGCTCAGTGTCGAGACGCGAGAAGGCATTAGCGGACAATTCCAAGAACAGTATCAAACAGGCTGGCCGCAACACTGATGACCTGCGCAGCGGCCTGGTAGGCCTGCTGGTACTGCAGCAATTTCGCGGCTTCTTCATCGAGGTTAACGCCCGACACCGACTCAACATTAAGTTCGGCATTTCGCTGCACGGCGCGCGACGCCTCGAGACCGGCAACGACCTGGTTGGTGGTACTGCCGATGTCGGACACCAGTCGACCGTAGTTTTCGTTAATACTGATGATGCCGCCGTCAAGAATATCGACCGACTGCACGTCACCCATCAAAAGCCCGTTGGCGTTATCGCCAGTAGCGCCCACGTTGGAGCTCACCGAGAAGCTGTCGCCGGGATTCGGGATACCGGTAATCGACACCTCCGTCCCGTTGACGATGATCGGCGCGCCCTCGGTATAGGCGAAGCTTCCGGCACCGTTGACGGAGTACGTCGTCGGCGTCAGGAACGTGATCGTTGATGTCGCCAGGAAGTTCGGGTCGCTGGAATCCACCGTGCGAGCCGGGGAAATCACGGCGTCACCGAGATTGCCGAAATCGGCCGATGCGGTCGTCGCACCGGCAATCGCGATGGACTGCGGGTCCGTCATGACATTCTGGATGGTGGACGCGAGACCGTTGCCCGTTCGCACCATGACACGATCACCGGCTGCTGGCGCCCCGCCAACCGTCACGCTGACGCCACCGAAAACAAAGGGATCCGCACCCGTGCCGGTTCCACTGAACGGCACCGCCGCGCCGGTGACCGAATCGAGTACGGAGTACGATGCACCGTCGAATGCCAGGATGTAGTCGTTGCCGGTAATCGCGCCGAGGTCGGTAACTGTCGCCGTCGCGGACGGTGTACCGGTATTGGTGCCGGAAAACAGCACGCTCGGCGAATCAATCGAAAAGAAGTCGCGCCCGAGTCCGCCTCGCACGTCCATGCCGTTGCGATGCTGGGCATTGAATGCTTCGGAGAACGCCACCGCGGTCTGGCCCAGCGACTCGCGCGCCGGGTTCAGGATGCGGTCACGAAACTCCAGCGGGCCGCCGATCTGGCCGCCGTTCAAGGCGTCATTCAGCGGCGTGATGTTGCCG
>CAZSIQ010000164.1:0-3962 GCA_964606915.1 uncultured Woeseiaceae bacterium
CGGGCTGATCCAGGGCGCCGAGCGCCGGCCGCTGTTCCTCGACGACCTCGCAGACCCGCCGCTGGCGATGCAGGTCAAATTGCTGCGTGTCATCCAGGAAAAGACGGTTCGCCCGGTGGGCAGCTCCCGTGAAGAAGCCGTCAATGCCCGCATTCTGTCGGCGACGCACAAGAACCTGCGGCAGATGGTTTCGGACGGCGACTTCCGGGAAGACCTGTTCTATCGCATTAACGTCATCGAACTGGCAGTTCCGGCACTTCGCGAGCGTGGCGATGACACGATCGAACTCGCCCACTTCATCCTGAAGAAACTTGGCAGTGAGGTTGAGCTCGACGAAAGCGCACGAAACGCCCTGCTCCGGTATGACTTCCCCGGTAACGTCCGCGAGCTGGAAAACATGCTGGAACGTGCCGTAACGCTGTGCACAAGCGGCGTGGTCAGTGAGGATGACCTGAACCTGCGCAGTGCGGACGTCGGCAGCGATGCGGGGAGCGCGAAACTGACCGGCAAACTGGGTGACCAGCTCGAGGATGTGCAGCGACAGGCCATCATCGATGCGCTTGAGAAAACACGCTATAACAAGACGGCCGCCGCCAAGCTGCTGGGCCTGTCATTTCGCCAGCTGCGTTATCGCATTGCCAAGCTGGGTATCGAATAACACCGGTTCCGGGCACTGTATTGAGCGTTGGATGGCTGAAGACGCTTAACGCAACATAAGGTGTGTCGGGTTTTGGCGATCAGGGTGACAAAAATTGTCAGTCGCTGACAAAAGTGGACGAGATTGTCAGTTATCGGCCGACCTGCCAGTTCTCGTCCTTGCGTTTTATTCTATATTTTTCAATATCTTACGGAATTTCCGAAAAATTGGCACGCGCCTTGCTTGGAAGGGATACGAACTTACATCGTACCCACACTTCTCAGATCATGGAGAAACGAGAAATGAAAAAGCAGCAAGGTTTTACGCTTATCGAACTGATGATCGTTGTCGCGATCATCGGCATTCTGGCCGCGATCGCTATCCCGGCTTACCAGGACTACACCATCCGCGCACAGGTCTCTGAAGGTCTGAGCCTGGCTGGCGGTGCCAAGACGGCTATCGCTGAGTTCTACCAGGACAGCGGTGGTTTCCCGACTGACAACGCTACGGCTGGCATCTCTAACGCTACCGACATCCAGGGCAAGTACGTTGCTTCTGTGACGGTCAACAACGGTGTTATCACGGTTGCTTACGGTAACGACGCCAACTCGAACATCGGCAACGGCACGGTTACGCTGACGCCGGACGGCACGACGAACGCTGGTTCCGTAACCTGGGACTGCGATGGCGCTGCCGGCCTGCCGGACAAGTGGCTGCCGTCTGCTTGCCGCTAAGCGGAAGTGTTTAGGCTTTTTGCCTGACAAAAAGCCCCGGAACTTCTCCGGGGCTTTTTTTTTCGCCAAAAGCGCAAAAGTGTGAAGCCCGTCACACTTTAAAAAGACGAGCCGGCCGGATATGGTCTTTGGACGTAATCTGGCTGCAACACAAAAACCTCCGCCCAGGCACGAGACGTACGACAGAGAGGACTAACTTGTGATCCAGACTTCCCGCGGTTTCACGCTCATCGAGCTAATGATCGTCGTAGCCATTATCGGCATTCTCGCGTCACTCGCGACATCCGCCTACCAGACCTACACGATTCGCGCTCAGGTATCAGAAGGGCTGAACATGGCCGCAGGCGCCAAGGTACCGATCACAGACTCCTGGTTGCAGACCGGAGAGGCACCCGCTGATCGAGTCGAGGCAGGCATGTCACCGGCACCCACCGATACGTCGGGTAACTACGTCAGCCAGGTCGTCGTTAACAACGGCCGTGTGGAAATCACCTTCGCGGGTCCGCGAGTCCACCAGGACATCAACGGCGAGACCCTGTTCCTGACCCCGTATGTGACCAGCGGCAACTCCGTGTCGTGGCGCTGTGGCGGCTCGGGTCTGCCAGGTAGCGGCTCACTCATGAACGGTGGGCAGGATCACGGTAACGGCGGCACCCTCGAAGACCGTTATCTTCCGTCTTCCTGTCGCTAGCAAAACCGCTAAAACGGAGCGAAATTCGCCCAAATCCGGCTTATTCGCGGGTTTTACTTAATTGTTTTCCGTTTGTGTGAAGAGGCGCACAAAATCCGGTTGATCCACGCACTTGGATAAACGAGACTGTCGTACTCCGGAGACCAGACCGTACGTCACTCTATGGCAGCGACAGCTTCACAGACCAACCTCGCGGGTTTACCCCGCCGACTCGTTCAGGACGGAATCGTCAGCGAAGAACAGCTGCTCGACGCCGTCGAGGTGGCCAAGCGTGATCGCCTGTCCCTCGTCGCCTACCTGGTCCAGGCCGACCTGGCCGACTCGCGTGCCATTGCCGTGGCCGCGGCCCACGAATTCGGCGTTCCGTTGCTCGATATCGACGCGGTTGATGTCGATGTGGACGTCGTTCGCGCTGTTGACAAGGGACTGATCGAAAAGCACCGCGTCCTGCCGCTGGTCAAGCGCGGCACCCGACTTTTCGTTGGCATCGCGGATCCGACCAACCTCACCGCGATCGACGAGATCAAGTTCCAGACCTCCCTGCGTATCGACCCGGTCGTCGTTGAACAGGACAAGCTGGAAGAACGGGTTGGCAAGGCACTGGAAGCTGTCGATACGTCGCTGGCTGATTTCGGTGGCGATGACGACGACTTCGATCTCGAAAACCTCGACATCTCCAGTGGCGAGGAAGAAGAAGACGATAACGTTGCCAGTGACGTCGACGACGCACCGGTCGTCAAATTCGTCAACAAGATTCTGCTGGATGCGATCAAGAAAGGCGCGTCCGATATTCACTTCGAGCCGTACGAAAAGAAATTCCGCGTGCGCTTCCGCCAGGACGGTGTCTTGTCGGAAATTGCGGCGCCGCCCGTCGTGCTGGCCAACAAGGTTTGCGCACGTCTCAAGGTTATGTCCCGCATGGACATCGCCGAGCGCCGGGTCCCGCAGGACGGCCGTATCAAGATGCGCCTGTCGCGCCAGAAGGCGATCGACTTCCGTGTTAACACCTGCCCCACGCTGTTCGGTGAGAAGATCGTACTGCGTATCCTCGATCCGTCGAGCGCCAAGCTCGGGATCGAGATGCTCGGTTATGAAGACCAGCAGCGTACGCTGTATGAGAAGCACCTCGCCAAGCCGTACGGCATGATTCTCGTCACGGGACCCACCGGTTCCGGTAAGACGGTGTCGCTGTACACCGGCCTGAATATCCTGAACACCGTCGACCGCAATATCTCGACCGCGGAAGACCCGGCGGAAATCAACCTCGAGGGCATCAACCAGGTTAACGTCAACCCGAAGGTCGGCCTGACATTTGCGTCCGCGCTCAAAGCGTTCCTGCGCCAGGATCCGGACGTGATCATGGTGGGTGAGATTCGTGACCTTGAAACGGCTGAGATTGCGATCAAGGCCGCACAGACGGGTCACCTTGTGTTGTCCACGCTGCATACGAACGATGCACCGAAGACGCTGACTCGAATGGTCGATATGGGCGTCAAGCCGTACGCAATCGCGACGTCGGTCAGCCTGATCATTGCCCAGCGACTGGGGCGCCGACTCTGTCCTGCGTGCAAGGAAGTCAAAGACATTCCGCGCGAGGCGCTGGAAGCCGAAGGTTTTTCCAAGGAAGACCTGGACGCCGGCGTCACGGTATTCGGCCCCGTGGGCTGCAAGAACTGCAACGGCGGCTACAAGGGTCGCGTCGGTATCTTCCAGGTGATGGAAGTCTCCGAGGCCATGGGCCGCATCATCATGGAAGGCGGCAACGCCATGCAGATTGCCGACCAGGCAGCCGAGGAAGGCGTTATGGACCTCAGGCAGGCGGGTCTCAAGAAAGTCAAGGACGGGGTTACCAGCCTCGAGGAAGTGAACCGTATTACCATTGAGTAAATCGGACGGATTT
>CAZSIQ010000165.1:0-3894 GCA_964606915.1 uncultured Woeseiaceae bacterium
GGGTGGTTTGCGGCAGCAAACCAGCCTGCGGGTCAACGGTCAGCTCCAATAGCTCGTTAGGCGTCATTTCGTCGCTTTCCTTTTCTGTACCAGTAGACCAAGAAGCCTATGGTGGACAAATAGATGAGAATCCCCGTTATGCCGGATATGGGCGCTAGCCACGAGTATTGCGGGAATACTTCCCCTAACGCTTCAAGTTTGTTCTGAAACTCGATGACCTTTTCGATTGCTACGTTCATGCGCAGTGCGAGGATCAAATAGACGAGACTGAAAACGATCCCGATGATCCAATACAAGAAACCGCCGACTCTGTTTGACGCAAGGAAAACTGCAATGACCACAGCGAAAGATATTGAGATAAGAAACTGCAAGGTTCGATCGATGGCCTCTTGGGCCATGAAGTAAAACTCGTAGAGCTCTGCCGGACTCATATCCTGACGCCTAACACCGCGTTGAGCTGCCGTTGAGTCGCGGGGTGGTTTGCGGCAGCGAACCAGCCTGCGGGTCAACGGTCAGCTCCAATAGCTTGTTAGGGGGCAGCAGGAATTTCGTGCGGGAGGAGAGCATGTGCTAAGCCGCGCTACTATCCCAGCTAAGGTCTGGTTTCCGGTTTTTCGCAACGCAATCTCGAAGATAGAGGTTGATCAGCGTCTGGTAGGGAATGCCGGTCTCCTCAGAAAGTTCTTTGAAGTAGCTGATCACGTCGTCGCCCATTCGAATGGTTACCTGCCGCTTCAATTGCTTCCCATACGGATTCTTCCGAGACTTCATCTTTGAAAGGTCGTATTCCTTTTTCATAGCTCAGGTCCTGCGTAGAAAGATCGTTCCTATCTCGTGGGTTTACGAGCAGAGCTGATTCGAATGGTTTCATCTTCCGTTCTGTAACAGTGCACAACAAGTAGCACTCTCGCCAAATTGCTCATGCCGAGCATCAAAAAGCGATCCTCATCGCTTGAATGGTCTTGGTCGAAAAACTGAAGCGCGTAGTCGTCATAGAACACGCCGTGGGTCCGAAGGTTTGATTCAGCTTTGTGAGGGTCCCATTCGAAAGAGAGAATACATACATTGTATTAGGGGGCAGCTGAATCTTCGTCTCCTAGGTGTCGCGCCTGAAGTGGTGAATGACCTCGATTGTGCCTTTAATGTTGTCGTCGAGCTCGTTAAGGTCTTCTGCTGGGACCCACCACTCGGTGTGATGATCCTTCCCGACCTTCTTGATGCTATAGCGTGCCATGAAGGAAGCCTTTACTTCGAACCGTGTCACGTAGCCTGCGCCATACTCTGCGCCGCTCCACCTTTCGGTGATCTCCGTGGCGTACTGTTCATTCGTCACTGGATAGAAGATTGGCTGACCAGGCAATCGCGGCAGGCAGCGCGTATAGCCCGACTCGGCCACAAGTTTCATCTCGTCAGGACCGGCCGGTCTGAAAAGCGTTGCTGCTTTTTCTTCACTCATGGAACGGTGATTACTCAGCCGCCTAACGCTTGGTTGAGTGGCTGCCGTATAGCCGGCGGTTGGTTGGCCTGGAGCGCAGCGACATGCGAATCAAGTGACGGGTAGGCAGTCCGGTTCAACGGTTCGTTAGGCGTCGCTTGATCCATCTTCTATCGCTCCCCTAAGCGGAAACAGCACTAAACGCACGAATACCCAAGATGACTCAATAAGATACCAGACGACGGCAGCTGCGAAAGGCCACAAAGTAGCAATGAAGGCCGCGTTTGCGGCACTCAAGATCAGCATTGCGATATTACCGAAAGTGAAGATATAGAAGAAAACAAATGTCTGCTTTGAAGCCGCAAAGATGCGTTGGGTTCTGGCAAATCGAAAAACCCACACTAGGCGCTCTATTGCGATAAAGCCTGAAGCTATTCGCCACGTTAGGTGTTCCGAGATGCCAGAGGCGATCAAAGCTAGAGCAATGAGGCAGAATATGAATGCCGAAAGGCTAGCAGTGAGAAGAGATATGAGTCGAGTGACGTCGGCAGCGGACCATGAATTTTTATCGCGACCGAATATCGAAATGATTCCGGAAAACCCGGTAATCGCGATTGCTACCTCAGCGAAGAGCGGAAGCAAATCAGAGTAGTTCACTCTCGAGTGTCGCCTAACACCGCGTTGAGCTGCCGTTGAGGCGCGGGGTGGTTTGCGGCAGCGAACCAGCCTGCGGGTCAGCGGGCAGCTCCAATAGCTTGTTAAGCGGCAGCATCATCTTCTTCGATGTCCCAACCAGGAAAGACCAGAACCGATGGATGGACACGAAGTGCGCGGGCAAGCTTCTTGGCCCTTTCGACGCCGAGTTTGGTTCGGTCGGTCTCTATTGCCGATATCGTTGATTGTGGAATACCCGTCAGCTCAGCTAGCTGGTTCTGCGAAAGCTCCTGTAGTTGACGAACGATGCGTACGGATTCCCCAACACTGAGCTGCACGCGTTTCTTGGCTTTTCGATACTCAGACATCATCACCTTCTCCGATAGTCGTGAGCGGTGACAGAGACAACTTCCACGCGTACGACGTCTCGTTCGATCCTGTAGATCACCCGATACTGCTGATTGAGGCGAGAAGAGCGATGTCCCCGCCATTCACCACGAAGCGACTCATCGTTGAAGCCGCGTATGTTCCGCAAACCCTGCGGACCGGATGAATGTACGATATCTTTCCAGATTTCGTAACGCTGCAGTATCTCCAATGGAAGCCTTCGGACTTGGCGGTCTACACGCCTATGTTCAAGGATCTCCCACATTCAGCCATCATACATACCATATATGGTATGTAAAGGTACGCGTGATAGCGTTTGGCGCTGCCGCCTAACACCGCGTTGAGCTGCCGTTGGGGCGCGGGGTGGTTTGCGGTAGCAAACCAGCCTGCGGGTCAACGGTCAGCTCCAATTGCTTGTTAGGCGTCATCGTCCCACCGCGATCGGTTTCGTTTACGTAGACGGCGTAGTGCTTCTTTTTGAGCCATGGACGCAGTGGCGTGTTTGGATCGCCCCGAATCTCCATAGCTCGCGGCTCGAGACAAGAAGGTAAGAGAACTTGGAATCTTCTTCCATCGAGTATTGAGCCTTAGCTCACGATACGATGAGTATTCAATGCCACTGTCGAGGTTGCGCTTGAGGCGGGCGCGTAGCTGTCGATTGAACGTGCGCTTCCTTTTGGCCAGTGCCCTCGCGCCGGACTTAGAGTTTTTGACCTGCAGGTTTTTTCGCTGATGAAGGTGATCTCTCACCTTTCGTTCGAAGGGATCCATGACGCCTAACACTGCGTTGAGCTGCGTGCGTTAAGACCGGCACGAGTTTGCGGTGAGCGCAGCGAGCCAAATGCAAACGTAGTGACGGTTAGCACGTCAGCTCCAACGGGTCGTTAGGCGGCAGCCTAGAAAGCAACTCAGCACGCTTCATGATGAGCAGAATAACCGAAATACATGCGCGTCATACGCCATCGCTCACTTGCCGTTCAGGGATGACTCTGATCCTGTAGATCACTTCATCAGTCCATTCACCTTTCGAGAGAGTTACCTCAACAGGACCGCGATATTCGTGAGCCATTGCCCCGATGGGCCTTGCTCTTATTATCTTGCCGTTAGCAAGCCGAACTTTGAACTCAATGATCGATGGCAGTCGAGTGATTCCGAGAGGGTTGCCGCGAGGTCCGTCTATGACTGTACCTTGCAAGGTTGTTTTGATCGGAGGTCCGGTAGGTTCATTGCGAATAAATGACCAAGCGTAGAGTCCTATGATCCCAAGGATAAGTACCGTTGCGAACTTTGCAGAATTTGAATTCGCTTCCATGCCGCCTAACACCGCGTTGAGCTGCCGTTGAGGCGCGGGGTGGTTTGCGGCAGCAAACCAGCCTGCGGGTCAACGGTCAGCTCCAATAGCTTGTTAGGGGGCGACT
>CAZSIQ010000166.1:0-3863 GCA_964606915.1 uncultured Woeseiaceae bacterium
TGATTTTGCAACTCTCCCCAGAAGAAAAGACCGCGACAAAGCAATTCGAGCGGGAGAAACACTCTGCTCCAGGTCAAAATGCCAATGACAAATATACACATCCCACAACGTACCAATCCAATCATAAAGTCCGACAAATACAAACAGCCATAATGGGCGTTCTGCTCTCCTTCTGCTCTGTTCCAACGACCCATGCTTTTTCACAACATATGCCGATCTCAAAGGTGCGGCATCAAGTCCAACTGCATTCGCGAATTGGATTGATTCCATTGGAATCCCTCTCACCCGGATTGGCAGAGTACTCCGATGAATATCAGATACCTACGCAGGATGAGAATGATGAACAGCTGGCCTTTTACCTTCCAGAACAGGACGATTTAGATGAACTGACCACATTTATTGTGGAATCCTTCGGTGCCGATGCCATTGTACTCAGCTCGGACATGAATGCCGTGGAACGAATGTTGGCCCAGCCTTTCGCCGGGGTTCTCAATGGCTATGCAGGTCTGGCGGCGTACGCCGAAGTTCTGGGTGGACTGAACCAACGATTAAGGAGTCGTTTGTCCCATCCGTCCTTGGACCCACCCGAGCTTTTGTCCAGTGATTCCCTCGCGGAACAAATCAAGGTGGCTTCCAGATCTGCCTTGGTATTAGTGGTGGCAAAAGTCAACTCATCCGAAATTGTGGGCGCGGTGGAACTTCGTCTGGAAATAACCGACGGGAAGATTCCCTTTTCGTTGCCTTCCTTGGATCGTCT
Organism: uncultured Woeseiaceae bacterium; assembly: GCA_964606915.1. Lineage (GTDB taxonomy): Bacteria > Pseudomonadota > Gammaproteobacteria > Steroidobacterales > Woeseiaceae > UBA1847. Next base: position 758 of record CAZSIQ010000166.1, read on the forward strand.
GGAACGCAGCATTGCGAGATTGGCGTTTCGCCCCTCTCGCACGACATCCGCCAGCTTGCAACCTTATCTATCCACACTATGCGTGGCACCAGAGTATCGCCAACGTGGTATTGGCCGTGCCTTGGTCCAATGCTTGGAATGTCTCACTCGCGTCTGCTGGAAGCCGTACTCGCGTGTTTACTTGCACGTGGACCCTGATAATTCCGCAGCGGTTCAACTTTACGAAAAAGCTGGATACGAACCGGTGCGGGGCATTCGATGGAATCCATTTTGGGCTGGGCCAGCCGCTGATATCCTCTATTTTGTGAAGGATTTATGATAGCTTTTTTGAGTGATTACAAATCGACTTTATTTGGGGGGATTTCTATTTCTAGCCACTACTGATTGATTCTTCTGCGGTGGAACGCAACCGTCCGGAAACATGGCTCTTGTCACGAGCTTGTAGGCCGCCATCATTTCGGATTCCGTCACTTCTTCACGAGGACACTGGTGCATGATGGAGACGATGACTGCCTCTCCCAGGGAGATGGAAAGTAGCGTCTTGGCGTTGGCGGCGTGAATCAAACGAGCCGTGTCAATCGCTTGTGACACATTGAGGCGCTCAATAATGGGGACTCCGTCCGTGATGGGGCGGCCTTGAGAGCATGGACGGGCACGACGACGACCACGAGGCTGACCTTGGTGAGAATTGGTATTGTGGAGGGCACAAGGGGAGCTCATCGTCATCCACTGGGAGAGCAATAGTAATATGTTAAGTGGTTGAGGCCAAGTGCCCGAAATGATACTATCACCTCTGATATCTCTCCCCTTACTGTTAAAAAACGGTGACAAGAAAGATACCTTTTGGTTGAGGTTGCAGTTGCAGCCGATCTTGGAAGCTTCTCATCTAGTTTAGATTCCGCTTAGTACCCTCTCACTTTTCATCGGTTGACCGAAATCGAAAGCCAACAACAAAAATAAACATGAAATTCGCCATCGCCGCCTCCCTTATTGCCTCCGCTGCCGCCTTTGCTCCTACCAAGCAAGCCTCGTCCTCGACCGCCCTCAAGGCTTTCGAAGACGAACTTGGTGCCCAGCCGTAAGCTTTGAATGACCGACTCTTTGCCTTGGACGCAGTCGTACGACTTTTCTCACGATTGCTCTCTCCTCTCTCGTTCCACTCGCGCCTCGTCGCCGTTTCTCCTTTTGCTCAACAGTCCTCTTGGATTCTTCGATCCTCTCGGCCTTGTCGCCGATGGCGATCAGGAGAAGTTTGATCGCCTCCGTGGTGTTGAGATCAAGCATGGACGCATCTGCATGCTTGGTGTTGTTGGATACCTTGTCAACAAGGCTGGTATCTACCTCCCTGGTGACATCTCCACTGATGGAACCAAGTTCTCTGACCTTGGATCTGGTTGGGATGCCTCCTTCGCGGTTCCTGTTCCTGGAGCCCTCCAAGTTCTCGCCTTCTGCGGTGTCCTCGAGCTTGCCGGATGGAAACAGGCTGAAGGATCGTTCCCTGGTGACTTCTCCGCTTCTGGCTTTCCCGTTGGATTCGTCGGTGCCGACTCCGAAGAAGCCCAGTACGACTACCGTGCCAAGGAATTGAACCAAGGCCGTGCCGCCCAAATGGGTATGTTGGCCCTTATGGTGCACGACAAGCTCGGAAACGTCGACGACCTCCTTGGATGGTTGCCCAACTAAGTACCTTCTAAGAAGGCTTTTGCTTGAAGTGCGCTTCATGCAAGACGGCAGTTGATCTCGTGAGTGTGATAACCGTCTAAAGTGTTTGTGGCACCTCGCATATTTTTATTCGCATTGTACACCTTTTGATAGCACCGCATATTAGAACGCCATCAGGCGAGCAGCTGTGGCGCTGCCCGAAAAGTATCTAGTGCTATGTTTTGGTATGGTGGTACCACCTTCCCTTACCAAATTACCACTGTTGCAACCAACTTCTCTGACCTTGGATCTGGTGTCGGTGCCTTCTTTGCAGAGTCGTCTCCGTTGCCGTCCACTGCCAGTACCCGTGGATCGTGGCTGTGGTTCAACTTTGAACTACTCCCAACTCTTATCCTAGTCCCGTTATTATAACTCCCAACACCATGTTCGAGCGTTGCCCTACCTTGGTCCTGCACGCGACGTGTCTATATCTGATCCAAAAGTCAAGCAGAATGTAATATTGATTAGCGTAATCTATGTATGTAGTAGTAAGGAATTTATCATTGTGTTTTATGGTTTCAAAATATCGATGTTGTAGATGGTGGATATGGTGGTATGGGTCACGTTTGGCCTAGAGACGTAGAAGGAAGGGATCGCTTTCTTTTGGCGAGTCGTCGAGTATGGTATGACAGTGGTCAAAAAGTCAACAGTGGCAATCCGCATGCCTGTTTACGTACCATTCCGTAAACCTCGACGTTGACGACGATTGCCGTAGGATCCACAGGCAAACTGGAGAGGACAGGATTCCAACCAAATCAAATTGGTGCAACCCTCGTCGACCAGGGCTTGACACTTTTGGTGGTTGGCCTCGTTCATGCAGGGGTCATCGACGGGTGGACAACCGCCGGTCACTGTCGCGACAAGAACTGCCAGCAGAAACAGTGGTGGTAACGCCGCCCAACGATGCTTCATGGTTGTGGATGTTTGGGTGGTGGTTTCGTCAACAACCCGCAAGAGCAACCGGAACTGAACCAAAAAGCAACACACACAGAAAAAGGAAAAAAAGAGCTTGTTGGATGTGCCTTTTAGTCGTGCCAAATGCACATATATTTTGATACACATTTATTAAACTTTACCCAATAACGTTAAAGTTTTATTGAGCGCGCCAGCGCACGAATGTCCATAAGTAATTTTGCAGCGTGAGCCAATCACGTGGTTCGAAAAAGCAGCGTGGAACGACAGACTGACGCGTCCGGTGTGCCTCATCAATAATAATATTATTTTGCTGTCGTTTTGTTCACTCCACGGTGCCGCAGCGGAGGGCTTGTTTGGAGTGGTGGTACGTTTCACTCCTTGACCCAACACTCCTAGGTAGAGAGCAGACACGGAGCAACGGGTATCTCGCACAAAGAACCGCTGTTTCATCGAACGAAGCGTTTGGGGGGCGTCGTGCCAGTGTAATTCT
>CAZSIQ010000167.1:0-3862 GCA_964606915.1 uncultured Woeseiaceae bacterium
TACCCCCACTAGCACCTGAAGCTAGCGCGTCTACCAATTCCGCCACCTCGGCAAGCGTTCAGCGCGTACAATCGCGCCTTGGCAGGGTCGCGCACTTTACTGCCGCCTGCGCAGCCTGTCAAATGCCCGTCACACAGACTTCACAACGAGATTTAGCGGTTTGCCAAAGCCCAAAAAGAAGGCTCCGAAAAAGCCCTACAAACACCCGATTCCCAGCCGAAACGCGCTGATCGACCATTTCGAGTCGGCCGGAAAGCCGTTGACGGTCATGGCCGTTATGGAGGCCTTCAGCCTGAAAGGGCAACGCATGATGTCCTTGCTCGTCGATCGGCTCGACGGCATGGTCCGGGCCGGCCAGCTGCTGGAGAATCGGCGACGCGAATACTGCCTGACGCAGAAGATCGACATTCTTACCGGCACCGTCAGCGGGCATCGGGATGGCTTCGGATTCGTGATGCTGGATGAGGGCGGTGACGATGTGTTCCTGTCCGCCCGGGAAATGCGTGCCTTGTTCGATGGCGATCGCATCGCATTGAAGATCACCGGTTACGACCGCCGGGGCCGACCTGAGGGCGACGTGGTCGACGTGCTGCAACGCGGTCGTCAACAGGTCGCGGGCCAATACCTGCGCGAGCGGGGTATTGGCATCGTGATTCCCGATAACCCGCGAATTGCCCATCGCATTCTCGTCGCTCGCGGCGAGGCCGGCGGCGCAAAGCCGGGCGACCTTGTGGTCGCCGAGATTCTCGACTTCCCGACCCAGGTCGAACAGGCTACCGCCCGCATCACCCGGGTCCTCGGCAAGCCGGATCAGAAAGGGATTGCGACGGACGTTGCCATTGAGTCCCACGGCATTCCGCATCGCTGGCCAAAGGCTGTCAGGGAGGAGGCCGAGAGCTTTGGTCGAAACGTTCCGACCGCTGCCAAGAAGGGGCGCGTGGACCTGCGGTCTGTCGATCTCGTTACGATCGATGGTAAAGACGCGCGCGACTTCGACGATGCCGTGTATTGCGAACCGTCCGGGCGTGGCTGGCGATTGTTGGTTGCCATCGCTGACGTCGCACACTACGTCGAGGCCGGAAGTGCACTCGACAAGCAGGCGACGATTCGCGGCACGTCGGTGTATTTTCCAGACCGGGTCGTACCGATGTTGCCGGAGGTGCTCTCCAACGGCCTGTGTTCATTGAACCCGAAAGTCGATCGTCTCTGCATGGTGTGTGACATGCACGTGGGCCCGTCAGGCAAGGTCACCCGTTCGGAGTTCTTCGAAGGCGTGATGCGCAGCAAGGCGCGCCTGACCTACAGCCAGGTCGGCGCGTTCCTGGAAGGCAAAGCGGACAGCGGTGTGCCGACCGACGTGCAGAAACCGGTTCGCCACCTGCACGATCTGTACAAGGCACTGGCCAAAGCGCGAGGCAAGCGTGGTGCCCTGGAACTCGACCTGCCGATGACGAAGTTTGAGCTCAACGAGCAGGGTGAGATCCACAGGATCCGCACCAGCGATCGCAACGATGCGCACAAACTGATCGAGGAATGCATGATTGCAGCGAATGTGCAGGCTGCGAAGTTCCTCAAGAAACATCGCATGCCCGGCCTGTACCGCGTCCACGCCAAGCCTGATTCCGAACGGTTCGACGAGCTGCGCCTGTATCTCGTCAGCCTCGGTCTGAAAGTACCGCACCCGGATCATGTGAAGCCGGCCGAATTCAACGAATTATTGCGGCAGGTCAGTGCACGCCCGGATTCCGCGGCGATCTCCATGACCATGCTCCGGTCCCTGACCCACGCCGAGTACACGCCCGAGAACATCGGACATTTCGGCCTGGCGCTTGAGGAATACGCGCACTTCACGTCGCCTATTCGCCGATACCCTGACCTGCTGGTGCATCGTGCGATCCGACATATCGTGCGTGGCGGCAAACCCGGTAAATACCGTTACGACCACAAGGAGATGCTGCGGCTCGGGGAGATCACGTCAGCGCACGAACGGCGGGCGGAGGAGGCCACCCGGGAAGTTGAAGCCTGGCTGAAGTGCCAGTACATGTCCGACCGCATTGGCGAGCAGTACCAGGGTGTTATCACCGGGGTCACCAATTTCGGTGTCTTCGTACAGCTGCCGGAGCTGCAGATTGATGGCCTGGTGCACGTCAGCAGCCTGCTCAACGACTACTACCATTTCGAGTCGGAGCAACAGCGCCTCGTCGGTGAACGCGGAGGCGAGGTTTATGCGCTGGGCGATTCGATGAGCGTGTTTGTGCACAAAGTCGACATGGAAACTCGGCGCATCGACTTTCGACCGACTGACCAGTCGCCACCACCGAACAGGTTCGGGAGGCGACGATGAGCCGCGCTCGCTACGTGACCGGGCTGCGAGCTGTCGAGCAACTGCTTGCCAGCGACCCGGCTTCGTTGAAGCGCGTCTACATTGAGTACCGATCCAAAAATCCGCGCGTCGAGGCGATCAATGTCTCACTGAAGGCGGCAGGCATCGAAATTCACTCAGCGAACCGTGCACGCCTGTCGCAGATGTCCGGTGAAACTCGCCACCAGGGCGTCGTCGCTGAGATACAGCGCGATACGCTGCTCGATGAGGCGGGTCTTCGGAGTCTCGTCGAGAAGCGACTGGAGCAAGGTCAGAAGCTGTTGCTCGTTGTGCTGGACGGAATACAGGACCCGCACAACCTCGGGGCCTGCCTGCGCACTGCCGACGCAACCGGTGCGGATGCCGTTGTTGTTCCCAGGCACGGGTCGGCCTCGCTGGGACCTACGGTGTCCAAGGTCGCCGCCGGTGCCGCGGAGCGTGTTCCCTTCGCCCAGGTCGCCAATCTCGGCAGGGTACTGGACTGGCTGGGCGACTACGGTGTCCTGCGCATTGCCACCTCCGATGGCGCCGATGATGAGCTTTACGATGTCAATCTCGACCGCTCGCTGGCACTGGTCATGGGACGGGAGGAGACCGGCGTCGGTAAAGGGCTGATGAAGCGTTGCGACGTCACGCTGAAGCTGCCAATGGCCGGCGAGGTCTCGAGTCTCAACGTCTCGGTGGCTGCGGCCGTCTGCCTGTACGAGGTCATTCGCCAGCGCCGTCAACCTGCCTAGTCCGCCTGTCATCGGATGTGCCTGATTTGGCGTTATTTTTCCCTTGCGAGGGCGCCTGAGCTTCAGTAGTATGCGCGTCCCCGTTTCGACACGGGTCCTTGCCACACCGGGAAACCGGGTGGCTGTTTTCCGGAATAGGCCGGTAAACATCCATAAGGGATGACAATGAGACACTACGAAATTGTTTTTCTGGTCCATCCGGACCAGAGTGAGCAGGTGCCTGCCATGGTTGAACGCTACCAGGGCATGGTGACCGACGGCGGTGGCAATGTTCACCGTACCGAAGACTGGGGCCGCCGCCAGCTGGCGCACCCGATCAACAAAGTCCACAAGGCCCACTACGTACTCATGAACGTTGAGTGCAGCGGCGAAGTGCTGGACGAAATCAAGGGCGCGTTCAAGTTCAACGACGCCGTCCTCCGCAACATTATCCTGACGCGCAAAGACGCGGTGACCGAGGCGTCGCCGATGGCTGTTGCCGTGGCTGAAGAAAAGGCCAAGGAACGCGAGGCGCAGCAGCGCCGTGACGCCAAGGCCGCCGCTGAGGCTGCTATGCGTCGCGACGAGGAAGCGTCAGCCGAGTCGGCCGAGACCGCGGAGAAGCCGGCTGAAGAGACGGCGGCGGAAGAAAAGCCGGCTGAAGAGGCGGCAGCAGAAGAGAAGCCGGCCGAAGAAGCCGCTTCTGAGTCTACCGATAAAGCGGAAACCGCCTGAGGATTTGAGCAATGAGCAGATATTCACGTCGTCGTAAGTACTGTCGTTT
>CAZSIQ010000168.1:0-3861 GCA_964606915.1 uncultured Woeseiaceae bacterium
GATCCCTGTCTTTGTTCCGCATTGGTAGTACTACTGCTCAGACTAACTGCCACGGCGTGTCGTCCTTGTGGGAGTTGTTGCATCATTGGTACCATGTGCGGAGGGTAGTGTTGTTGGAAATGTTGATGTTGTTGTTGTTGTTGCTGCTGCTGTTGAGGAATAGGTAGGAACGGATGTTCTGCTGGAAGGAATGATTGTGCAAACTGTGGAATCTGCTCACGGCTTGCCATCGTGAGGGGATTACGAAGTTGCGTGGTAGCTTGCGGAAGCTGCATTGGTGGCAACTGTACCCGTGATGATTGATTATTCAAGGAGGAATTCGATCTCACACTGGATGATTCCAATCTGCCTTGCGCACGTCCCCACGCTCGATTTGGTTTCCGCCGGTAGCGAATGGCGTGGCTAATCTTTTTCTTGGCAGTGTCTGCATCAATGACCACACACGCTGCAGAAGGCGGGTGCTCCTTGACAAAGCGACCCAAGGAAGTCAAAATATCATAAATTCTTTGGACAATGCGGGTCTTTTTGGTTCGAGTTGTTGCCGCATTGTACTCTGGAAGATGTTCATCAATGACCGCGTAGAACCTGATATTACCTGGATGGCTCGCATGTAGCACACCGCGGCCGAGGATGATATCGTTTGCCATTGGTTGGATCGGTCCGCTCTGAGCGGCTCGAGCGGCAGAGGTACCAGTGTCACTATGGGCACTGCTACCACCGCCTGGTTCCTCCAAGTGAGACCAATCCATGGTGCAGGAAAAATCGGGGAGAGAGTCTAACAAACAAGGCTGCAATTTTTGTTTGTGGCCAGTATTACGTCTCGGGCGTCATCTGTTGATGAAAAAAAATTGCTGGCCCCGCTTCTGTTCGCGACCTTTTTAACCCGAAGAGAATGGTCTCAATTTACGCCTCTGGCTGCGAGCAGTGGAGATTTCGGACTAACAACGCGAATACACCGTGTGTACTTTACACACCTCCATTTCATTGTCAGCGTCAGGATTCGGTGTCCTCAGGAAATTCATACTCTCTGCGAACTAAAGGCGATTCGGCGGCCTTCGTTACGTGAAGAGAAAGGATGTATTTTAGGCAATACAGAATTTTTTCGCGAATTTATTTGATATCGTGACCATGTGAACTAGCTCGCGACCTTTGTCACTGTGGATCAAATGGTAAACTTTTGTACATTTTTATTGATATACCCTTGATCACATATAAAAGCAAGAAAAATTCGGAAAAACTATCGTTGCTTGTGATTGCCATACGAATATAAATAGTATTGTTCGGTACCATAAATGTTCTGTATTGCAGTGAAAACAATAGCAATACCCACAGTGTGAGTAACGTTTGACGTTGTGAGCTTATTGTGAGCACGGACGGCAGCGCTTGTGTGTGACGACACTTTTTGTTCACCACCAAGAAGATCTGTCCTTCACCCCGGCTATATAACGTTGTCCATGAATGCCCTCCGTGTACTTGGTCTCGTTACGTTGTTGTTGCTTCAAGTCGATTTGATCGTGGGTTTTGCACTTCCGGGGGATTGCCGACACCGACAGCTCCCATTCACTTCTTTCGTATCACCTTTGAAGACACTTGGTCATGGACCGTATCACCCCAATGAAAATACACAGGGCTCCCTTCCTGCCAAAGCAAAGAATGAAGATGAGCATCTTAGCCAGGTCAAAGATGTTCAAGGTCCTCTAACCCTCCTGCTCGTGTCCCAGTTGTTGGTAGGTTGATTGATGCTATGGTACCATAGTGCACGGTTAGAAAAAAAAATTGCTCACCGTGTTACAAAAACAACTCTCACACCACCAAACAACCATTCTAACCACAGCTTTTTATCGGCGTCGGCGCCGTCATTCCTTCCATTCCTCTCTACGGCAAAGAACTGGGATTTTCGAGTGCCGCCAATGGAATTGTCATTGCGGCTCCGGCCGTCTCATTACTCCTCTTGGCCAAGGTGAGCGGAAATTTTGCGGACCGAGCCAGGAAACCGGCCATGATGACGGGCATGGCGCTGATTGCCGTGGCAGATTTGGGTACAGCTTTGGCCAATGGATTGCCATCATTAATGCTGGCACGATTGGGTTTGGTAAGCTTTTCGGTTAAAACTGTTATTTTGGGGGTTGCCGTTGTCCTTGTCAAGAGAGAATCCTGATAATAATATCTGTTTCGACTCTTATCAGGGGGCCGGTCGGTGCATCAGTGAGGCGGGGGAACGTGGTTTGTTGGCAGATTTGGCCAACGAAATACCGGAAATGAGAGGACGGGCGCTGGCGATACAGCAGGCCGTTACGGCTGTAGGCATTGCCATTGGGGCTCCTCTGGGAGGCTGGGTAGTAGAGCGGTATGGTCCTCGCGCGGCTTTTCTTTGTGTGACGGCCGCGGCTCTGGTCGCGTTAGGCTTTTACTTCTTTCTACCCGAAACGGTACTACCCGTGGTACCACCACAAGGACAAAGCAAAAGTACCGAGAAACTACGCCTGGCTTTGGGGGACGGTCCATCGTCCACGGCGCCCGACTGGGCAGATTTTGTCGCACAAAACAAATGGCGAGGACTCGCCCTCTGTCAAAGCGGGGCGACGTTCGGATTTGCCTGCAAAATTGCATCGATACCAGTGCTGGCCGCGGACATTTTACCAGGCGGTGCCATTGGAGCAGGTGCTTTGGTATCGGCAGCTGGTCTGAGTGGATTGATTGGGGCTCCGATTGGGGGCTGGTTAACCGACCAGGCGGGGGCCAAGACAACGCTCACCTTCAGTGGTTTGTTTGCTGCTGTATCTCTGCTATTGGTGCCACTGTCTCTGAGCATTGAGTCGTTGCCATTTTCCATGACAATTCCCGACAATCTAGTTCTGGAAGGTCCCGCTCTGGCCTTTTCGGTTGTCGTTCTGGGTTGGTCCATTGGCGCTGCGGCACAAGGTCCCGGTAAGTCGCATATGGGGTGTGTCTTGAAATACTTTTCTGCCAATGTTCTCATGGCGTGTCTGTAGCGCTGACAGCCCTCGCACAGGAGCAAGCTCCACCAGAATCAAAAGCAACGGCCATGGCACTACCGCGAGTAAGTTGGCAAAAACGAATGCTGGTATTGTTTTGTATGGCGTAGATACGCGGCGCATTACCTTTTTCAACTCATACATGCATTCCTTTTTATTCAGGCTGCCGGTGATGGAACCTATATTGTGGCTCCCTTTCTCCTGGGGTTAGCAACCGATAATATTGCCGTTCGGGGCAGCGAATGCGCCGTTGCCGGGGCAGCGATTCTACTCGGTGTCGTGGCCTTGATCGTTCTCGGGGAAGATTGATGTGTTTATCGCAACTATAGACTATGTTAGATGCCCTCGCAATAGTTAATTAGCTCCCAACCACCAACAACTATGGTCAATCTTATGGTATGGTGCCATACCATACCATAACTGTATGCGGCTACCAATAAGAGTTCACGGACCCGCCTTGACCTTGAGGAGAGACAGGTTCGATAACAACACTTCCAAGACAGAATCCTCATTATTGCCAATAAATATTATGATTCGCTACGACTCTACGAGTAAAAACTGGAATTAAGGATGGATAATATGTCATAAGTCCATAATTTTGTACTCGTAAAAATCAGGATAAGATCGTGGATGTCCGAACATTTCATGCCCGATTTACATTATGCCGAGGCAAAAGAGTCGTTTCCACCCCGCTCACACCAAAGGGCTCGACAAGCACACTTTTGTCACCGAACCCGCAGCAATAACAAACTGGTGAGAGATCAAATAATAATGGAGAATACGCCAAAAACCAGCGCCATGGAATCATCCCAAACAGAGAGAAAAAAGCGAGCCACTTCACTTCGCAAGATGGTCAAGAGTGCTC
>CAZSIQ010000169.1:0-3851 GCA_964606915.1 uncultured Woeseiaceae bacterium
CGGCCAGGCGGGCGTAGAAGAAGTGTGAAGTCTCCACGATGATGGCAATCGACGAGTCCAGTGTCCATCCTCCATCAACACGGCTCGGCAAAGCTGCGAAAGACAATGGTACACGTTGAGGCGTCAGATAGGGATGAACTGTCGCCAAAGCGCAACATTGAGGGAGAGCATCGTGATGTTTTACAAGCAGACTCCGAGGCAGAACCAAATCAAACACCATTCTTGGAGGCACGGCTAAGACAATTGACTACGGCGCGCAGTGCTATTGAAACGACGAATTCTGAAACATCATCAACTTCTTTTTTGAGGTATCACTGATCCCGATAGATGAATCAGAATACTTTTGTTGTAACTTTCAACAATTGAAATCGCCCTGGAACCCGATCGTCCTTTGAGTCGAGGCGATCCTATTGTGCCATTGTCCCCACTGCGGAATTGTCGCCAAGGCGTCTTTCTCACTATCACTACTTGCACCAGAAATGTCAAGCATGCGGTGGACTTTGGTGTTAAGCTTGTGGCCAACCTGGCGATCTGTCATTAGTCTTGTGCCACACATGTGAACCCGACGGACTGGCGGCGTCCCGTCCAAGAAACGAATACGACCAACAAAGAATTTGTAAAGTTGACATCGTCTTCGACAAGAATGCAAAAGGTACTCGGGGCATCCGGTCTATTGGATTAATGGAGAGAGATTCGCGATTACGATGAGATTGCGCCAGCCCTTTTCGGAAACACGCAGCTTGACAATGTACGTTGGACGACAGACATAGACGTTGTCTTACATCTCTTTAATAGGGGCGTTGTGAATTATTTCTCAAGCTATGACAACTACAGAGACCATAACAGCGAGAAGCATACAGAGGAGGGTTCTGAAGTTTCACTATTCTTGCCACGCACACAATTACTGCCTTACAAGCGGTGGTCACAATGTGCATCATCTGGCCCTAACTCCCCATTAGAGAGAGTTACTTAGATACAATAACTTTAGACATCTTCCTTTCCAGCTGAGGCCCTGTAGCTCCCTCGAGCCCTAGCCACTTAAATTCCGAGAACTACTCACATCAACTCACATAAAAAAGATCCCCTACAGGATATTTTCTAAACCTAATCTATTTTCTCCTTCAGTATGTATTCCACGAAGAAGTAAAACGTTTGCACGGGAAACACTATGAGATTAAAACGACGTCTCTTTCGCTGCTGCATCAGTTGAGAGAGACACTCGTCCAGCTTCTTCGTCAATCGAATTGTTGTTTTGATCGCTCGATCCATTTTCTTCATCACTGGTACTTCCATGTTCTGTGTCGCTCTCGGGTTTGATTGAATTTACCTTTTTCTTTTGGGTCTTTGACGCCTCCCCAATAATCACCATGAAGACAGTGGAAAGGAATGTCACGGCTATCGTAACAAAACTGAAACCAAGCACAATCGCAATATCTCCCAAGATATCTCCCAAGCAAAAACAGACCACAGATGCCACAGCACTCAGAATAAACAATCTTGTTTCTAATGGCGATCCACTAGTGAATGCCCACCAGTAGTGCGGCTCGTGCAAGGTAAATTTGGGTGTTCGAACCCAAGGCAATTCACGAGACGTGAATAAAGCCACCGCAACGGCTTCGATCTTGACGCCCGTCAAGGCAGCTTGTCCAATCAAGCCGAAGATCATGTGCTTTACAGAAGACGCACCTGATAATTCGTAAAAAGGCCATTGATCCAAGAGCCTCGTCGGGAATGCGATAAGCAGAGCGTACCACACGACGGGAAGCAGATTAATTTGTGGCAAAATGCCAGCGTAAATCAAGCCGATCGACACAGCTGTCCCAATCGACCCGAAAACCAATGTAATCGGAGGCAGAGCAATCACCACACCCTGCTTGTAGAGAAGCAACTTCTGCCACACATGCATCTTGGTGGACGAAGGGACAAACCATGCACGCAAGTACATGCGAAAATGGTATTTGAGTGTTTTGACTGGCCCAGCAGTCCAGCGGAACCATTGTTTACGGAGATCTGCAAAACATTCAGGGATAAGTCCATGTCCCATGATTTTATTGAGAAAGATACCTTCGAACCCATGGTGGTGAATGCGAATTGACATCTCGCTATCTTCGGTGAGGCACCATTCCGCCCATCCTCCAGCCACTTCGATAGCTTGACGTCGATAAAGACACATGGTACCAACAGTAATCGGCATTGCATATTCACTGTAGGATGGGAAAATGACTTTATATCCCTTGATATACGTCCAAAAAGATAGTTTCTTGTAGAGAGATTCGTTCCTATCGCGATAGAAATGAGGCGTCTGCACGTAGCCGATCTTCTCGTCGTCGAAAAACCCAATCAGTGTGGAGATGAAGTCGGGATTGGCTTGGTAGTCGGCGTCCAAAAGGCCAATAAATTTAGCTTCAGGGTCCGTCTTTGTAAGGCAAAAGTTTAAGGCACCTGCCTTAGCTCCTTCGATGGGATCCACATGATAGAACTTGAAGAGAGAGTATCCCATCTCTGTGTTGAAGCGGTCGCAGGCGTCTTTAACCGGGACCCATAGTGCTGTATCCTTGGTATTATTGTCGCAGACAATCACTTCAAAGTTCTCGTAGTCCATCTTGGTGAGCGCTTGCAGACTCTGTCGTGAATAGTGGTACCAGTATTGCAACGGAAGATGAGTCAGTGGGCGTCCTCGATCCAAGTCGCCTACAACTTTCCCACTCAACAAAGAGTTCACATACCTCAATAACCATATCAGGGGGTTCCGCGTAACAACACAAATGAAGCGATACTTTGAGACCAGACCGACGTGGTGGCAATGGTTCGTGCGGACGCCGGAACTTCTTATGAGTGAACATGGCGGCATCAGGGAGAACCATGAAGACGCCAACCGGAAAGAGGAGAATGCTCAAAGCCGCACCGACGTAGTACATAATGAAGATGAAATCCGGCATTCCAATCTCTTCGAACCACAAGTACCCCCAGGGTAGAAGCATCGGAGCCAGCGCCAACGAACAAATCATTTTCATATTGGCTTGCGCAGTTAGACGAGGGAGGATCAAACGAAAGATGCACATGCTTACAAACAGCAGCAAGGTAGAAGCAACGGATCCATAGAGTTCAATGGTGAGACCGTACGAAACTGCACCAGCAACAAGCGAGGCAAGCAGGAACTGCACAATGTCGTGCGGCTGTTTCTTCCATTTGAATGGCTCGTCAAGAAAGCAGACTGTCAAGAACGCAGACAACAGGTTAATCACAGCAAGTGCGATCAATGCGGGGTCAAAGAACTCCCTTTCCTGGCCCAGGAGAGTTGGGGAAGTGGTGGTCGACATGATCAAAACAGTTTCCTTTTGCAGTCGAAGAAAGGATTCGAATGCGCGACCTTGCCGTTTTTGTGTGAGCTTTTGATCGGGACGAAAAATTTTTTCGCCTTTTTTATTTCGATGAGCCATGCAGGATAAGACACTGTGGACCGTGAATGAAAGAAAAAGTAGGCCACTTGAGGAACACTTATGGAATCTGAGTCCCTGTGCCTTTTCGGGCCAGGCAGGGAGACTCGAGTAAAGCAGAACAACCGGAACTTTGGCGCGCAAATCGGACCCCCAATTACTAGTCGAACGAGCAATGCTGCATTGGCGGCGGCTTTACGTTATACATTATTTCCACCTGAACGACACGCTTGTCTACTGCACGCTGGAATTGGAACCAGCCACGCTGCACCTACACCAGTCCTTGATATCATGCATCAACAACAGCTCCGCTCGGGCTGCTAAGAACCTGCTCACATTATGGTATGACCAATCCAAAGCTGTGGTATGGTATGGTACCATACCACCATAGCATGCACCTTTATGGAGGAACAT
>CAZSIQ010000170.1:0-3797 GCA_964606915.1 uncultured Woeseiaceae bacterium
AGCGGGTGATGGGAATCGAACCCACATCATCAGCTTGGAAGGCTGAGGTTCTACCGTTGAACTACACCCGCCAATTTTTCTAACGAAGGTCCGAACCAAGCTGCTACCGACCCCCAAAAACTTCATTTTTCCGGAGTTTTTCCGGAATCCCAAAACGACAAAAGACCATCCTCCCACAGTCCTTGATGGCAGGAATTTTGTTTAGTTTCAGTCTCTTATGGTTTTCTGTTGGGCAAAAAAAACCTGGGGGGTTCGCCCCCAAGCCGGGGAAGATTATAGACTCAGCCCAGCAGAGTCAACGCTTTGGGGTGCCTTCGGCGCCCGTCGGAGGCACGCCGATTGGCGAGTCATCGCCGCTCCCTCGGCAACGGCGAGGAAATGGCGCCAAAGCGAGCAATCACAAGGGCTTCCGAGGGTTTCCCAGCAAAAAACCGTGCAGACGATCCGGCGAGGAATGCCGGGGCCGTGTTTGATGCGAAAGTGGTGAAGGAGACCCGGATCGGAGCCCCCCACGATCCGTTCATGGGAAAATGGTGGAGGAGCGCCGGATCGGAGCTGCCCTCGGTCTGTTCACGGGAAAAATGGTGGAGGGGGTAGGATTCGAACCTACGTAGGCATAGCCAGCAGATTTACAGTCTGCCCTCGTTGACCGCTTGAGTACCCCTCCGCGGAACAGGCCGGGTATTCTCTTTACCTGCCCTGACCCTGTCAACCGCCAGATCGCGGTTTTTTGCGCCGGATTCAATCAGGCGGGACGGATTGTCCAGTGCCACGGCTCGTAGACGAATCCCAGGGGATTTTCCCGTGGATAGCTCATCGAGAAACCGAATTCGGCCGCCCGACGACCCAGCCAGTCGAAGGCATCGGTGTTTTCAAAGTCCTCGGTCAGCGGACGCGAACCGGGTGTCGCGATATCGACCGCCCTGCCGGTGTGATGCTCACTGTACCCCGGGGCTGCATTGACCTTGAGAATCTCGCCAATCACCTGCCCTGCCTCGAGTTTTCGTCGAATCAGCCCCGCCTGGTAGTCCCAGGAACGATAGCCGGACACAAGCATCAGGCGGACCCCGTCGGCGCTGGCTGCCGCTGCCATATCCTCCCACCCCCTGGCCGCCACCGGCACGAGACGCTGCATGCGTCCGATCAGGTTGGGGCCGACATCGACCAGCGTCTCCGCCTCGTCGAACCGTGGCAGGCCCTGCGCCTCGCCGTAATCGGCGGGAATTCCAAGCTCTTCGTGTAACTGGCGTAACATAGCGGACGGGATTATCCCGGATATCCAAAGCCAGTCATACCATGCAAGACGACAAATTATTCGAGGCCCGAGACGGGCGCGATCCTTTCCGCTTTGACGAAGACGTCGCTCGTGTCTTCCCGGACATGCTGAAACGCTCGATTCCGGGCTACGCCGCGTCCATCGAGGCAATAGGTTCACTCGCCGCCAGGTTCGTCAAACCGGGTACGCGCTGCTTCGACCTCGGCTGTTCGCTGGGTGCTGCAACGCTGGCGATGCGCCAGGGAGCGCGCACCGGGGATATCGATCTCATCGCCATCGACACATCGAAAGCCATGGTCACTCGCTGCCGCGAAGCCGCCGCAGACGACGACCGGATACAGGTCGTGCACGGCGATATCCGCGATGCAGACATCAGCAATTCGTCGATGGTAGTGCTGAATTACACGCTGCAGTTCCTGCCGCCGGAGGATCGCGATGCGATGATTCAGCGTATTGCCGATGGCCTCAACCCGCGAGGTCTGCTGGTACTCTCCGAAAAAGTCGTCGACGAAGACCCGGCCATGGAGTCCCTGCTGTTCGACCTGCATCACGAGCACAAGCGACGCAACGACTATAGTGAACTCGAGATCAGCCGCAAACGCACCGCCCTGGAGAACGTGCTGATACCGGAGACTATCAGCGACCACCGGCGCCGTTTGACCGACGCCGGCTTCCGGCACATCGCAGTCTGGTTGCGCTACTTCAATTTCGTCTCTGTCATTGCCATCAAGGGAGCGGCTTGATGGCCAGTACACTCAAGGAGTTCCTGCCGGACATCGGGCTTGACGACTGGCAGGACATTGCCGCTCGCCTGGTCGAAGAGCGCCTCTCGCGATCCGGGCACGGCGACATGCCGAAATGGCTGGACGCGCTCGAGCAACTGCCGGATTTCAGCGTCGAGGGCATCCAGTTCGACCAGGAAGCCGTGCGCGTACTCGGGGCACTCGATGACACCGAAGCGCTGGAAAGCGCACTGATGGCGCTGAAGCCCTGGCGAAAAGGCCCCTTTGATATCGGTGGCACCGTTATCGACACGGAGTGGCGTTCAGACTGGAAGTGGTCCCGGGTCGCGCCCTGCTTCTCGTCCCTTGAGGACCGGGCAGTGCTCGATGTCGGTTGTGGTAACGGTTACTACGCGTTTCGCATGATCGGGGCCGGTGCGCGCTGCGTACTGGGTGTCGACCCAACCCTGCTGTTTCACGCGCAGTTCAAGGCAATCAACCACTACACGGCATGCGACAACATTCACCTGTTGCCGGCACGCCTCGAGGAATTACCCGCCGGTGCGCGGTCTTTCGACACGGTTTTCTCGATGGGCGTGCTGTATCACCAGCGCTCACCGATCGATCACCTCCGTGACCTGAAACAACACCTCCGGCCCGGCGGTGAACTCGTCCTTGAAACGCTTGTGCTGCCGGGTGATGACGCCTTCGCCAGCACCCCGCCCGACCGCTATGCCCGGATGCGCAACGTCTGGCTGCTGCCAACTGTCCGCGAGCTTGAGACGTGGTTGTCTCGGTGCGGCTACCTCGACATCCGTGTCGTCGACATCACGCAGACCACAGTCTATGAGCAACGCGCGACGCGGTGGATGGACTTTGAATCGCTGGAACAGGCGCTGGACCCGGACAACCTCGACAGCACCGTCGAGGGCTGGCCTGCACCGACGCGTGCCGTGATCATTGCGAACGTGCGCTAGGGAAACGGGCACCCCGCCGTCGGTCCCCGGCCGAGGGACACCGACTCGTGCTGCAGCCAGACAGACTCCTGTCGAACCACGACGCCAGGTCCGCCATGCGCCACGTCAGCCGGTCGCCGAATATAGCCACCCGGCAGGTACGGGCCCAACTGCACCTCGCCGTTTACACATTCCGCGTAGTCCATGTCACCCGAGACAAGAATCGACTCGGTCGCGGACAGTGAGCTACGCCAGGGCAGTGTCGTTCCGGGCACGATACGACGCAGCCAGGTCTTCTGCTGACTGCCCGGATCAAAGCGCAACTCCTTGATGAACTCGCCAGTCAGTTCCGTCGGCTGCCAGGCAAGCAGGTTGCTATCCAGCAGGATCGGCGTCTGGATAACTGCGTCCGGATGCGGATCGCTGAGTCGGTAGAGGATTCGAGCGCCATCGTAGGCCCGCAAGTTGGCGCCCAGTCCGCCCGGCGGCAGGTAGGCATACCCGGAAGGCCCAAGAACGAGATCACTGCCAACCGACAGTTGACCCGCAAGTACGAAAATTTCCAGGGCCTTGCCCGGTGAGGCTGAGCTGCTGCCTGTCCAGGCAACCGGCAGGTCGACCAGGTAGTGGCCGGTCCGTTGGTCAGCGTTCACGGCCAGTCGCCGGGCGCGAACGCCGGGCAACTCCGCCAGGAAGACTTCGGGCGCTTCGCTTGCATTCATGAACGCGGGATAGGGCGCCTGCGGCTGCGAGCCGGCGCAGCCAGACAGCAGGATTAGAAGTAGCCCGAGAAAAAAGCCGCCCGAATAACGGGCGGCTAAAGAGTGGCTAAGATGACAACGG
>CAZSIQ010000171.1:0-3794 GCA_964606915.1 uncultured Woeseiaceae bacterium
TCGAACTGGGTTTGTTCCCGCTCGATGCAGGGCCGCTGCGCATGGCGCGGACCATCGACCACCTCGGCTTTATCTACCTGACGCCGTTGATGCAGGGTCGTAACCACACCTGGGTACTGGTCCCGCGCGTGGATATCGATATGTCCTGCATCGATACCGAGGGGTGGTTTGAGCCCGTCGCTGACCGCGACAATCTGGCGCGTTTTCCCAACCTCGACGCGTTGCCGCTAGAGTGCGAAGACGCTGACTGACCTGGTGGCCGGGCCGCGGACGGCCCGGCGCGACCGGAGACTAGAGGTCGAAGCTGAGGCCCTGCGCCAGCGGCAGGTCCTTGCCCCAGTTAATCGTATTGGTCTGGCGTCGCATGTAGGACTGCCAGGCATCCGAGCCGGATTCGCGACCGCCACCGGTCTCTTTTTCGCCGCCGAATGCGCCACCGATCTCTGCGCCGGAGGTGCCAATGTTGACGTTGGCGATACCGCAGTCCGAGCCGACCGCTGACAGGAAGGTCTCTGCCGTCTGCAGGTTGTCGGTGAAGATTGCCGACGACAGGCCCTGGGCCACACCGTTTTGCATGTCGATGGCTTCTTCCAGTTCCGAGTACTTCATCAGGTAGAGCAGGGGGCCGAATGTCTCCTGCTGCACGATGTCCCAGTGATTCTCCGCCGTGGCGATTGCCGGCGTCATGAAGTTACCAGGCCTGTCCAGTTTCTCGCCGCCGCAGAGCAATTCGCCACCGGCGGCTTTTACCGCCTCGATTGCCGCCTGTACACGTTCAATGGACGCCGGGTCGATGACCGGACCCATCAGGGTGTCCGGGTCCAGCGGGTCGCCGATTCGTACCTGGCCATAGGCGTTCACCAACGCGTTCTTCACGTCCTCGAAGCGCGATTCGTGAACGATCAAACGCCGCGTCGTCGTGCAGCGCTGGCCCGATGTGCCGATGGCGCCGAAGACCGCCGACGGAATGACGAGATCCAGGTTTGCGTCCTTGTCGACGATGATGGCGTTGTTGCCACCGAGTTCGAGAAGGCTCTTGCCCATGCGTTTGGCAACGCGGACACCAACCGTCCGGCCGACCGCGCTGGAACCGGTGAACGAGACCAGGTTGACCCTGCGATCGTCGACGAAACGTTGTGCCAGTTCGTTGCTGCCGTCGTTAAACAGGTAGCAGAACGTCGGCAGGTCCTGGTCACGCATCGCGTCGTTGACGATCTTCTGCACGGCAACCGACGTCAGCGGTGTTTTCGGTGACGGCTTCCAGATGCTGACGTTGCCACAGATGGTCGCAAGCGTTGTATTCCACGACCAGACGGCGACCGGGAAGTTGAACGCGGTCAGCGTGCCGACAACACCCAGCGGATGCCATTGGTCGTACATCCGGTGCGACGGGCGCTCGGAGTGCATGGTTTTGCCGTACATCATGCGGGACTGGCCGACGGCAAAATCGCAGATATCGATCATTTCCTGCACTTCGCCGTCACCTTCACCCTTGATCTTGCCCATTTCGAGCGTCACCAGGCTTCCGAGTGCATCCTTGTGCTTGCGCAGTTCTTCACCGATCAGGCGTACAGCCTCGCCACGAACCGGTGCCGGGATGCGACGCCACTCGTCCGCTGACTTTACGGCGGCAGTCAGGATTTGCTCGTAATTCGCTTCGCTCGCCGAGCGTACGCTGGCGATGACTTCATTGGTCGAGGGATTGATCGACTCGATCAGCGGCTGCTGGTCGTCCTGCAGCGGCGCATCGCCGAGCCAGCAGCCCGGATTGACGGCTTCGAGGCCGAGGTTGTCGAGTATGTCTTTCATTATGCGATCTCCCGTCGTGCGTTCACGCGCTGGTGGCCGGTTTCGCCACGTGCAACGCGTTCCGCGGATTCAATGTTGGATCCACCCTGGGCGTAGAAGCGGCCAAAGCGGTTGTTGAGAATGTCGTCGAGGCGGAACGCTTCCTGGGCCACGAATCCCCGGAATTTGCGCTCACCGTTCAGTACCAGGTCGACGACACTGCAAATACCCGAAGCCGTCGTAATCTGGATAGCCGACCAAAGGCGCCCGGCTACCATCTGCGGGTATACCTTGTTGACGTAGTTTTCTTCGCGCAGTTCACCGTCCTGCAGGCCGGTGACCGCGGCGTAGATAATGACGACGTCCTGCAGTGTCTGCGGCACGGCGTTCTCGAGGATGCGCTTCAGCGTGTCGCGGTCGTGGTTGAGCTTCAGGCCGTTCATCAGCAGGCGTATCTGTTCGCAGTGCCCCGGGTAACGAATGGTCTTGTAGTTCATCGTCGAGACCTGGTCGCCATAGGTCTCGGCGAGTGAGCCGAGGCCACCTGATGTATTGAACGCCTCGTAGAGCGTGCCGTCGATTTCGATTTCTTCAAGCCCCTCCAGCGGCAGGATATCGGCTTCCTCGCCATCGACGATGGCCTTGCACAGGTTGCCGTACTCGTTGATGACGCCGTCGGTGGACCAGGTGAGTGAATACTTCAGGACATTGTTCGGATGCTGGGGCAGCGCGCCGACCCGCAACTTGACTGACCGCAGTTCGTCAAAATGCTGAATCAATTCGTTCGCCGCGATACTGATAAAACCGGGAGCCAGCCCGCTCTGCGGAACAAATGCCTGCTCGGAGCCTTCAGCAATCCGGCGCACGTCCTCGGTAACCGCGACATCTTCGGTCAGGTCGAAGTAATGCAGGCCGTTGTCCCTGGCAAGCTGCGCGACTTCGCGATTGCAAAAATAGGGCAGGCTCGAGATGACGGCGACGGGCTTTTCCGCCTGCACGTGGGCTGAGAGTGCCGGTGAATCTGTTGCGTCGAGGTCGTAGGCGTAAATATTGGTGAGGCCATGGGCGCCGGCTACTTCTGCCGCAGTTCCCTCGCGGGCATCTGCGAGCTGGACTTCGTAGTCGTTGCTTTCCGCTAACAGGCCGGAGATCAGTGAACCGATCTTTCCGGCACCGAGTACAAGGATTTTGTGCATTGAATATCCCCCAAACAAAGCGGCCGCAGGCGAACCTGCGGCGTCATGGCGGGCATTGTGCCAATCTCCGACGAGGGCTGCCAGCCACGGGTCGCGGTATGCAGGGGCTTGAAAACCTGTTTAAAAACAAGATGTTTGGATCGAGTCCAGTGTGATTTCGATGCCGCCTGACAAAGCGGGGCTAAGCCCTTGATTACAGTGGTAACTTTTGTACCCGCGGACACTGCATGGCATAGTCCGCCGACGCGCGCCCGGGCGGGCGCAAAAAGGATGAGAGTAAAAACGTGAGTAGAAACGTCAGCAACTGGCACCCGGCCAGTTGGCAAAGCAAGGAGGCCGCGCAGCAGGCGTCTTACCCGGACCAGGCCGCACTCGATCGTGTGGTTGCCGATCTTTCAAGGCTGCCGCCGATCGTAACCTCGTGGGAAGTCGATTCACTGAAAGAAGAGATCGCCCGCGCCCAGCGCGGTGAGACATTTATCCTGCAGGGTGGTGACTGCGCCGAGACCTTCGACGAGTGCACGTCCGAGGACATCGTTGCCAAGCTGAAGATCCTGCTGCAGATGAGTCTCGTCATCCTGTTCGGCATGAAAAAGCCGGTAGTCCGTGTCGGACGCATGGCGGGCCAGTACGCGAAACCGCGCTCGGCTGATATCGAAACCCGCGACGGCGTGTCGTTGCCGAGCTTCCGCGGCGACCTCGTCAACCGCAGCCCGTTCACGGCGGACGATCGCATACCCGACCCGGATCTGATTCTGCGCGGCTACGAACGCGCGGCGCTGACGCTTAACTTCGTCCGCTCACTGATCG
>CAZSIQ010000172.1:0-3754 GCA_964606915.1 uncultured Woeseiaceae bacterium
TGAAAAACGACGAACTGCTGCGGCAGGAACGTGAAGCGGCGTTCGAAGCCGCCACCGCCCGGCTCGCGCTCTCCTTCTCCGAACTGTCGAGCCAGTCGCTGAAATCGAACAGCGAGGCCTTCCTGAAACTCGCTGAGCAAAACCTCACTGCGCAGAACGAGCGCGCCAAGCGAGAGCTGGGTGACCGTGAGAAGGCCGTCGAAAGCCTCGTCAAACCGATTGAGGACGCGCTGAAAGCCTCGCAGAAGCAGATCAACGAGCTCGAAAACGCCCGACGCGAAGCCTACGGCGGCATTCGCGAACAACTCGACGCGATGAAGCTCAGCCAGCAAAGCCTCACCCAGGAGACGCAGAATCTCGTCAAGGCGCTGCGCCGTCCCGAAGTGCGCGGCCGCTGGGGCGAGATCACGCTGCGCCGTCTCGTTGAGCTCGCGGGCATGGTCGAACACTGCGATTTCCAGGAGCAGGTGCACACGGAAACCGAATCGCAGGTTATTCGTCCGGACATGATCGTGCGCATGCCCGACGACCGCGAGCTGGTCGTCGATGTCAAAACACCGCTCGATGCCTACCTTGAGGCCGTCGAGGCGACCACCGATGCCGAACGCCAGGCCGGGCTGCAGCGCCACGCGCGCAAGGTGCGCGAGCACATTCGGGCGCTGTCCAGCAAAGCCTACTGGTCACAGTTTTCGCAAAGCCCGGAGTTCGTCATCCTGTTCATTCCCGGCGACCAGTTCCTAAGTGCCGCGCTGAACGAGGACCCGGACCTGATCGAATACGCGCTGAAGCAGCAGATCATCCTTGCAACGCCAACGTCCTTCGTCGCCCTGCTAAAGGCCGTCGCCTACGGCTGGCGCCAGCTGACACTGGCAGCGAACGCCGAGGAAATCCGTAAGCTCGCCGAGGCGCTCTACGATCGGCTGGGCGCCTGGACCGGGCACCTCGGACGACTGGGTAAGCAGCTCTCGACCAGCGTCGAGACGTACAACAAGGCGGTCGGCTCACTGGAACGCATGGTGTTGCCGGGCGCGAGAAAATTCAAAGAACTGGGTGTGCACTCGAAGACCGAGATCAAGGAACTTGAATCGGTCGAGCCCGTGCCACGCATCATGATCGAATCCGGGGACGACGAAGAACGTGACGACGTCGACCCGACCCTGCAATAGAGACTCCCATGCAAGATCCAAAATCCTACGACGCACCGGCCGGCCTGCTGGACGGTCGCATTATCCTCGTTACCGGCGCGACGGACGGCATCGGCAAGGCCCTGGCTATCCGTTGTGCTGAACTCGGCGCGCAGGTCATCGTGCACGGCCGCAACGTCAAAAAGCTCGAAGCCGTTTACGACGAGATCGAGGCGATCGACGGCGCACCACGTCCGTCGATCGTCGTGCTTGATCTTGAGAAAGCCGACGCGGCGGCGTACACAAGCCTCGCCGAGAACCTGGAAAAGGAATACGGCCGCCTCGACGGCCTCGTCCACAACGCGAGCATCCTCGGGGAACGCTACCCGCTGGAGCAATACGACATCGTGATGTGGCAGCGTGTCATGCACGTCAACGTTACCGCGACCTTCGCACTGACGCAGGTGCTGCTGCCCATGCTGAAAGCTTCGGACGACCCGTCCGTGATTTTCACATCCAGCGGCGTCGGCACCGTGAAGAAGGTCGGCAAAGCACACTGGGGCGCCTACTCGGTCTCGAAATACGCCGGCGAGGCCATCGGCTACATTCTCTCCGAGGAATTCGCACACACAAACCTGCGCTCGAACATCGTTAACCCGGGACCGGTGCGCACGAAGCTCAGGGCGGCGGCCTACCCGGCCGAAGATCGTGATTCAGTGACGCTGCCGGAAGACATGCTGTCGGCCTATCTGTACTTCCTCGGACCAGACAGCCAGGGCGTAACCGGCGAACTCGTCAACGCGCAGTGAACCGCGGAGCCTGACTCCTACACAGGTTGCGATGTCAGTGACTGATCAACGGATCTGTCCAGAGACCGATCGTCCGTATGACTCCGTCGCTATTGCCAGCCTTCCGTGCAACTTCAGTCAGGTAACTGGAAAAAGCAGACGCTCAATGTCCGCTTTCCAGAGAAGCACCGGGGGCCGCTTTCGGCCAGTAGCAGCCACTCAACTGTCTAGTCATGGGCCAACACCGGCGATCTTGGCAACCCAAGAAAGCGGGACACTGATGGCGCCGCCGCCTAGCATCCAAAAAACGCATCGTTTCATGGCGGACTTCATGAACTTGAATTCACCAACGATAGCCTCTTTGGAGAAACCCTTATGCTTCGGCTTGTCTCCGAACACGAAGGGAAACGCAGGAAACAGGCCAATAAACGCTGCTAAAGCGAATCCGTTACTCTGCCCCCCCTCAACCAACAAGTTCGTTTCGACGATCCAATAGATGAAAAGAACAGTCCCGGACCAAATGCCCGCAAAAAATGCAGTTTTGGGGGTGGCGCTTGGGAGTTTGGTCGCTAGCCAGTTGCTCATGCGTTTGCTGACGAATTCAGTTTCCGGGCGACTGCTTTGGGTCAGGAGCCGTCAGAATAGCAGACATTCGACGAACTACTGGTTACTGCCAGAAGCGGTCACTGATCGTAGTTCTCTTCGATCATTCGACGGAGCTCGAAGCTGCCAGGCTCTTCACCCCATTCGCGAAGTAATTCGCTGCTTTGCTGATCCCAGTGATCAAGTACGCCTTCGCGGTCGTAGTCCGTGTCGCGGTACGTTATTCGTCCGCCGAACTGCGCTGCGGTGTTCTCTACCAGATCCAGAGCTGATTGTTGAACACTGCTAGGACTTGTCGCAAAAAAGTACGTCAACTCAACAGTATCGAATGCTTCATGTGCTGAAACTTCAACATTGCTTCTTAAGAGTCTGACAGCGAGAAGACTGTCAGACTGCCAGTTCTCCGCGCTCTTGGCTGGAAAGCCGTATACATCGTAGTAAAGAGTTGCGCCGAGTTCGCGAAAAACCCGATTGCCCTTGCCGGGCTCAACTTCGCCTCTCAATTTGATTGAGAAGACTTCAGTTTCGTAGAGCTCGCCCCACATTCCTCGCAGTCGGCTTTGGGTCAGGAGCTGAAATATTAGCAGACATCGCTTGGACGGCGGCTAACGGCCAGAAGCGGACGTTTGATCTCAACAGAGATTCAGTCCCAAACAGCGCCGACCTCATTCTCCAAGTCAACCCGCAGCTTTTCTCCATCAACCGCCAATCCCTGCCTGGATCGATCAAAGAAAACTCCAAAGGAAACGCTTTGCAAACACATGTCTGGAATGCAGTTTTCGATGAATGACTTCAAGCCAATTGACTGTGGTTGGGCGCCTATACTTTGATGTTCTGCAAAGCAGCATGCAGTCGCCAAGTCTCGGTGAGGCCAAACGAGAAACGTCTCTTTCTCATCTTCACCTTTGATAACCACCCAGTTGTCCTCGCCAGCTGCGAGGCCCCATACACGTTCGAAATCAGAACAGTACCGGACGAAATACTCGTACCGCGCTTCAGGTGAAAGGCTAAGCAGATTCTCGATCTGCTTTTCGTGCATTTCCTGTGCTTTGTTCATCCGAAAAACAAGTTGGAATAAAGCGGCAGCTTTGGGCCAGGAGCAGAAATCATAGCAGACGTTTGCGAGGCGGCAGGTTACGGCCAGAAGCGGTCACTTAGCTCCTGCCTTGTGAAGCGCCGCGTTCGCCCTAAACCGCACCCTACCGCAGCGTTCCCGTTCTTCTTCGGACGCCTGCTCGT
>CAZSIQ010000173.1:0-3751 GCA_964606915.1 uncultured Woeseiaceae bacterium
AGCATAAATGGTATGTAGTAAGAGCCGTTAGCGGTAAAGAGCGCAAGGTAAAAGAGGCAATCGAAAACGAAGTTGCTCGTCAAAACCTTTCGGAACACATTCCTCAGGTATTAATACCTTCAGAAAAGGTATACGAAATGCGGAATGGTAAGAAACGCGTAAGAGAAAGAAATTTTTTCCCAGGGTATGTACTTATTCATGCCGACTTCTCCAATGGTGAAGTACAGCACCTTGTGACAAATAAAGAACTAATCCCAAATGTCATCGGCTTCCTTGGTGCTACTGGGACTAGTACTACAAAAGACCCACTTCCTTTAAGACAATCTGAGGTCAATAGAATCTTAGGTAAAGTTGATGAGGTGGAGGAGTACGAAGAGAAATTGGATACTCCTTTCATTGTGGGCGAGAGTGTTAAGGTTATGGACGGTCCCTTTAGTGGCTTCACAGGAACGGTAGAGGAGGTATTTGAGGATCGTAAGAAGCTTAACGTTACGGTTAAGATTTTTGGTAGAAACACACCTGTAGAATTGAATTACATACAGGTTGAAAAAGAAGATTAAGTAGAAAAATGGCTAAAGAAATAACAGGCTATTTGAAATTACAGATCCGTGGTGGAGCGGCTAACCCTTCTCCGCCAGTCGGTCCGGCACTTGGTGCCAAAGGGCTGAATATCATGGACTTCTGTAAGCAGTTCAACGCACGGACACAGGATAAGCCAGGACAGCTTCTCCCTGTCGTTGTGACGATCTATGCTGACAAGTCCTTCGATTTTGTAATCAAGACGCCTCCTGCTGCATCGCTTATAATGGAAGCAGCTAAGCTAAAGAAAGGATCTTCTGAACCAAATAGGAGTAAAGTAGGGTCGGTTTCCTGGGATCAGGTAAAAACCATTGCTGAAACTAAAATGCCTGATTTGAATGCCTTTGATGTGGAAGCTGCTATGAGAGTAGTAGCTGGTACTGCACGAAGCATGGGTGTTAAGGTTTCAGGTAAAGCCCCTTGGGTAGAATAATTTTTAGAGATGGGAAAGCTAACTAAGAATCAAAAGAAAGCTCAAGAGCTACTTGAAATTGGTAAGGAGTATTCTCTGGAAGAAGCTTCAAATCTTGTGAAGGAAATAACCTTTTCAAAGTTTGATGCATCCATCGACATCGATATTCGATTAGGTGTAGATCCAAAGAAAGCAGATCAGATGGTTAGAGGCGTGGTTTCATTGCCTCACGGAGTCGGTAAAGACGTTAGAGTCTTGGTTTTGTGCACGCCTGACAAAGAGCAGGAAGCAAAGGACGCCGGCGCGGATCATGTTGGATTGGAAGACTATGTAAAGAAAATCGAAGGTGGTTGGACTGATATTGATGTAATCATTACTATGCCTACAGTGATGGCACAGGTTGGAAAATTAGGAAGGGTATTAGGGCCAAGAGGGTTGATGCCAAATCCTAAATCCGGTACTGTAACCATGGATGTTGGGCAGGCAGTGAAAGAAGTAAAAGCAGGTAAGATCGATTTCAAGGTTGATAAATTTGGAATCATTCATACAAGTGTTGGTAAAGTTTCTTTTGATCCTGAGAAGATCAAGGAAAATGCACTTGAGATGATCCAAACGGTTTCAAAATTGAAGCCCTCATCTGCAAAGGGAACTTATTTTAAGTCCATTACGCTTTCAAGCACAATGAGCAGCGGTATTCCAATTGATAAAGGTAGCATAGCGAACATATAAGTTATGACACGAGAAGAAAAAGCGCAGTTAATAAGTGACCTTACTGAAAAGTTTAAGGAAACTGATCATTTCTATATAACAGATACTTCAGGACTTACAGTTGCTGAGATCAATAAGTTTAGAGAAATGTGCTTCAAGAAGGGAGTCGAATACAAGCTCGTTAAGAATACGTTGATTAAGAAGGCACTTGAGAATGTGGATGGAGATTTTGCTCCATTGCAAGATGTTCTGAAGGGCACTTCTGGGATCATGTTCATCAACGAGACAGCGAATGCCCCTGCGAAAATTATAAAGGATTTCAAAAAAGAAGATCCTAAAGAACGCCCTACATTCAAAGCTGCATCGATCGATTCAGATTTGTTTATCGGCGAAGACCAATTAGGTGCCCTTGCTAGCCTGAAGTCTAAGCAAGAACTAATTGGCGAAGTAGTTACATTATTGCAATCACCTGCTAAGAATGTCCTTTCACTCCTTCAGAGTGGAGAACAGAAGTTGGCTGGTATTGTCAAAACACTTTCAGAAAGAGAATAAAATTTTAAACAGAATTATTAATAATTAATAAAATGGCGGATTTAAAAGATTTTGCAGAACAATTAGTGAACCTTTCAGTAAAGGAGGTAAACGAACTAGCGAATATCCTTAAAGACGAGTATGGCATTGAGCCTGCAGCAGCAGCTGGACCAGTAATGGTAGCTGGAGCAGCTGGTGGTGATGCCGACGGTGGTGGAGAAGCTCAAACTTCGTTTGACGTGATCTTGAAATCACCAGGTGGAGCGAAACTAGCGATCGTGAAACTTGTGAAAGAACTAACCGGTCTTGGTCTTAAAGAAGCAAAAGAACTAGTCGATGGAGCACCTAAAGCTGTTAAAGAAGGTGTAGACAAAGACGAAGCTGAAGGCCTTAAAAAGCAGCTTGAGGAAGCTGGCGCTGAGGTAGAATTAAAGTAATCAGCACATAATACTTAAGGAGTAGGCCCTGACTATATATCGTCAGGGTCTTTTCCTGTTTGTATAAGAGGCTAATAGTTCTTTTTAAATTTTAAACTAAAAACTCCGTAAGCTTTGGCTACAAATAACAACGGAAGAATCAATTTCTCTTCCATCAAATCAGTTATCGATTATCCAGATTTTCTGGATGTTCAACTAAAATCATTTATAGACTTCTTCCAATTGGACACGCCTGCCGAGAGAAAGGAAGGTGAGGGTCTTTACAAAGTGTTCATGGAGAATTTCCCGATTACGGACTCCAGGGAAAACTTCGTGTTGGAATTTGTCGATTATACCGTAGATCCTCCAAAGTATAGCATCCAGGAGTGTATCGAAAGAGGATTGACCTATTCTGTCCCACTTAAAGCAAAGTTGAGACTACTTTGTAATGACGAGGAAAACGAAGACTTCGAAACCATAGAACAAGAAGTGTTCTTGGGTAATATCCCGTACATGACAGAAAAGGGATCTTTTGTGATCAATGGCGCAGAGCGTGTCATCGTATCGCAACTTCATAGATCTCCAGGTGTGTTCTTTGCGCAAAGCAAGCACACGAACGGCACACTACTTTATAGTGCAAGAATCATCCCATTTAAGGGATCTTGGATCGAGTTTGCAACAGATGTAAACAACGTAATGTATGCGTACATCGATCGAAAGAAAAAATTCCCGATCACAACATTGTTGCGATCAATAGGGTACGGGTCCGATAAAGAAATCCTAGATCTTTTTGGTCTTTCGGAGGAGATTGAGGCTACGGAGAAAGAACTGAAGAAGATTACAGGGCGAAGGCTAGCTGCAAGGGTTTTGAGAACCTGGACGGAAGACTTTGTTGATGAGGATACTGGAGAAGTAGTATCAATTGATCGAAACGAAGTAGTCCTTGAGCGTGACAGCATTATTGAGGAAGATGACATTCAGACAATTCTTGATTCTGGTGCAAAATCAGTCATTCTTCACCGAAAGGATGTCAATATTGCCGAATACTCTATCGTTTACAATACACTTCAAAAAGACAATTCAAACTCTGAGAAAGAAGCGGTTG
>CAZSIQ010000174.1:0-3718 GCA_964606915.1 uncultured Woeseiaceae bacterium
TAGAGCACTTTCTATGGTTTGTGTGGAGCATCTAATAGTCGATGCCATAGTACGAAAGGCGCCCAACGCTGGAAAGGTGAAGCAATAAGGCTAACGAGAAGAGTCAATATAAATCTAACCGTAACCCAATACAACCCGCTCGAGCAAGGACAAGGCCGTGGCGACGGAGAACAATGACGCAATCTACCACGATTCTTCCGCCACCGCCGTACGCCGACGACACGACCGCGTCGCCCACTGGCAGCAAGAATAGTAGCCAGGCCGTTGCTCTCCAGGTCGAGAACGGCCGCTTATCGCAGGCGTCATCGCCCACGTGTGTGCTGCAGACGATGTGATGGTGATTATCTGTGAGGGTTAGGATGCCTGACAACGGAACGATGGATAGTAGACGAAACGTCGTAGCGATGAGCGGTATATGTACATACCATGTGGAGACGTCGGACACTGGTATAGAAACCAGACCCAATTCACTGCATTTCAATTCTGTCATTCACGACGGCAATGCGGACAAAGTGGTCGATTTTGAAGTTACATTTTCCTATTCTTCACTACCGTAGATGATGGATGACAACGTATTAATGAACCACGAGACTGTCCACAAACTCGACCAGCTCGAGTTTGATCTTGTTACAGACCAAAAACGTGTTAATTGAGAAATCCTTGTTTGCAGAGGCTGCCGCGTAAACGTGTTGGCGATCAACGGAAGCGTAGAACGGGTCTCCCACCTCATATAGTTTTCTCAGCTTAGATGAGCTACCACCAGGCACGTTTCTCCAACCATTCCAGACCACTAGATGGTGAATCAGCAAGTAGATGATGTCCTTGTTACCGTTGACCGCAACAATATAATCTTGCATAGATTTACCACGCGCAACTGCCCGATCAAAGTCGAAGATGCCGTTCTCGAAAATCCACTTGACAACGTCTGCATGCTGATACATACAAACTTTGGCGAGTCCGTCGCGGCCTTTTTTGTCGACGTCGTTGATGTCTAGCCCATTGTATTCCATGGCGTACCGGATGATGCGCAAGTCTCCCCCGACCAGACAGCTGTGACTAATAGAGCAGCCATTGTAGTCCCTATGGCGATGATTGTTGTTCTTATCATGCTGTGGCCAGCCACCATGTTCCACCAAGAGGCGAAACATGGCAAAGTTTCTGTTGACAGCAGCCAGCGAGACAGGGAGGCGGCCAAACAAGTTTGGTTCGGTCAAGGAGGGTAGATTCTGCTGATGAGAAGGGTCTGACAAAAACTCTACAGCCTTGTCCACGTCTCCGACGGCCGCCAGCGTATGAAATATATTGCAGCCACGATAGGTACAAACCGAGCGGTCAGCCCCTCGTCCCTCGAGGTACTCTGCAATATCGTGGCGCTTGTGGCACATAGCCACATGCCACGCATTACACTCAAAGATATTCCTTAGATGAATGTCAACGTGCACGACTTGGCATAAAAACTCCACTACGTCACGGTGGCCATGGCGAGCCGCTACGATAAGTGGTGTGGATCGATCGACATTGCACTGTCCGTTGAAATCGAGCTGCGCCTTGGCCAGATGATGCCACATGGTCTGCAAGACGTGCACGTGACCCTTTTTCGCAGCCGCATGCACAGACGCAGTAAAATATTCTGGAAGCGGCGCATATCCTTGGAGATACGCTAAATCAAGAATCTTTTCACAAGCGATGGCCAGGCCTTGCGCGGAAGCTTTGGAAAGATCATCCGCTAAAGACCGAGGAGAAAGATCCAAGGGAAGGCCACATTCACGGAATTGAGATGCTGTCACGAGAGGATTCCTTTCAAGAATAGCAGGAAGCTCCAGCGGAAAAGTTGCATCCAAGAAATGGCTCATGTCATGAAATGTCGGCATCCGCCGACTATTCCGCAAGGCCCTTGGACTACCGTTGCTGCCTTGATTTTGTAGAAGCAACGGAACCTGACTCATGTTCCTCGTAGAAGATATCAAGCGTACCAGTATGGTAGTCAATGTGGACAGCCAGCAAAACAACAATGATGAGGGCGAAGAAAAGGCAAGAAGCAATGATCTTTCACCACGAGAATTCTTTCTCCTTGACACGATGCCTTCACCAGATGAACGGGAATGATTATACACGAGTAATACATCATCAAACGACATGGCGACATGACGGGGAAGAGAAGGTGCTCGATCTCACATCAAGAACGTGCTCCACCAAGAAATCCTGCAAACGCAGTTAGTAAAGGATACACAGAAATCAGCCGTCCCCGAGTGGTTTGCCAATCGATTCCCCACATCCAAGAGTTGATGTCCGAGCAGATATCCAAGAGTGCAACATGGTCATTGAAATCGATGAAACCGTTTTCAAAACCGATTGCCAGGGTCCTAGAGCCAGTGCGGTAGATCCAGTGTTGTCCAGCCAGGCAACGGTCAATAATCCATGTCGGGAGAGACATCCAGCGATACGTGACTCATCCTGGTGAGGGTGACAGGATTTGTGAATGTCCGAAACCGACCAGGAACATTCATTTTTCATCAACGTTTCCGAATCATTCTTCATAAGTGGAGCCACTGCTGGCTTTAGGCCTCACTGTCAATGAACCACCATCGTACACCCACATGTTGCCGCTGTAATCTCGAACTAACACCAACTCCTATTTCTTATCGTTATGCGCTAGGGTACCACCTTCCAATAAACTTTTCTTGCCCACGCGTTTCCACCCAAAGACCGCTTGTGGGCACTACCATCTTGTGCATGCGCCTTGACCATCCGGATGGATCCAAGACATTCATATTAGGCACCTCGTAGATACAAAATCTGAATCGACAGTGATGCTTGGAATGCACATCATATCAGGTACCATATCTATCGATCGAAACCATCTTCTTCAGACCGCCGTCGTATAAAGCTATGGAATGGTATTATACCTTGCTGACAGATATGAGACTGGCAGGTCGCATCCCGAGAAGATTGCACAAGTGGAGTTGACTCTCTCAAGCGTGCGAATGACAGGATATTCTACAGCATGAACCTACACAACGTTGTCTGCTGCTCCGACGAATCTAATTGTTTCGCAACGACTTGTTTCCCTCCACAAGCGCCCACGAGGATGAAAATCGTGACGATTCTTGTAGCTTGTGGGGGATAGATCCATCGCAAACTAGCCGTTGGTTTGACATAATCGGTTGGGAACCTAGGGGTTCACTGCCCATTCGTGCTTCCGTTCAAAACCTGCTCTGTGAGGTATGCTAGATCACTCCACTTTGTGAAAGCGTCGAAGCGTGAAGCCTTCGTCGATAAAGTATTTATGGGCATGGGTGGCGCGAAAGTCCTTGTATGGCATGATATGTACACAATTGCACGCCGAAGACGCGACTCCCCTCAAAGAATCGTCTAGGGCGTTGAGGGAGTCTCTCATAACTTGCGTGCCACAACCGTGGGCATTCATCGCCTCTCCCCTCCCTCTCGACGCACTATTTTTTTTTCTCCAGTTTGCAGAATGAATGGCAATTCACATTCTACCAACTTGGCTCCCCGATCTTCACCAACGCTACCACCACTGGATGTGGGCAGTGTGCATTCGGTAGAAGATCTGAAAGAAATCTTTGAACCCCGAAGACGACGACGCTTTGGACGCAAAATACCTACAGACATTGTCTTTCCGCGTACTGGTACTACCAGTGTTGAGCCAGAACGAACAAAATGTTCCTGGCTATCACAACACGGCAATGATACTCGC
>CAZSIQ010000175.1:0-3686 GCA_964606915.1 uncultured Woeseiaceae bacterium
TCGTCGAGCCGGTCGACGGGGAGGGACTGCAGGTGCGGCAGTGCGGCTTTTGGCGTGTCGGTGACGTATTGCAGCAGCGCGCCGGCCGCCGCGATACCCGCATCAAGCCGCTCGCAGCCGAAACCCTTCAGGTCGCGAGTGCCGAATTGTTTGCAAAGCAGCCGCTCTGCGGTGTCTTTTTCGAAATGCCAGGGCGGGCGACGCGACAGGCGCAGATCGGCCAGCGGCTGTCGATCGTCGGTCTCGTCCATGACCAGCTCCGCCGGCTGCAGGCGCTCGAGCTCGGCGCCCAGCGCCTCGTCTGAGTCGACCTCGGTGACCCGGAAGCGGCCGCCGGAAAGATCCAGCCATGCAAGCCCCGTGGACTGCCTGCCGCGGAACACGGCGGCGACGAGGTTGTCTCGGGTTTCGGACAGCAGCGCCTCGTCGGTCAGTGTGCCCGGTGTGACGATGCGCGTGACTTCCCGCTCGACAGGGCCCTTGCTTGTCGCCGGGTCGCCAACCTGTTCGCAGATAGCAACAGACTCGCCCTTGCGAACCAGCCTGGCGAGGTAGCCTTCAGCCGCGTGGTACGGCACGCCGGCCATCGGGATCGGTTCACCGCCGGACTTGCCGCGCGCCGTCAGCGTAATGTCAAGCAGTGACGCGGCGCGTTTCGCGTCGTCGTAGAACAGCTCGTAGAAGTCGCCCATGCGGTAGAACAGCAGCATGTCCGGGTAGTCGGATTTGATGCGCAGGTACTGGCGCATCATCGGCGTGTGCACGGCACTTACATCGGCAGTCATCGGGAATGAATTCAGGCTATTATGTGCCGCGGAGACCCACGGCCTTTATCGTTCGTTAATGAAAATACTGCATGTCGAAACCGGACGCCATCTTTACGGCGGTCCGCAACAAGTGTTGTACCTGATGCAGGGACTGACAGAGCGGGGCCATGAATGCACGCTGGTCTGTCCGCCGGGATCGGGCATCGATTCCGCAGCGCGCAAGCAGGCCATGAACGTGCGCAACCTGTTCTGCGCCGGTGATCTCGACCTGCCGTTCGCCTACCGCCTCGTCCAGTTCATTAACGACTACGAACCCGACATCGTGCACTGCCACAGCCGGCGCGGCGCCGACATACTCGGCG
The DNA here is from genome assembly GCA_964606915.1 of uncultured Woeseiaceae bacterium. Classification (GTDB taxonomy): domain Bacteria; phylum Pseudomonadota; class Gammaproteobacteria; order Steroidobacterales; family Woeseiaceae; genus UBA1847. Next base: position 1,130 of record CAZSIQ010000175.1, read on the forward strand.
GCCTGGCGGCCAGCTTCGCTGAAGTCCCCGCGGTCGTCTCACGCCGCGTCGATAACACCGAGATGAAGCTGATGGCGACGCTACGCTACCGGCCGTTCAAGCGCATCGTGGCGATTTCACAGAAAATCGCGGACGTCCTGAAAGAACACGACGTTGAAGAAGACCGTATTGCGGTGATTCGCAGCGCCGTCGTGACCGATCGATTCGCAGAGCCCACGGACTGCGCGTACATGCGCTCCGAGTTCGAGGTGCCGGACGATGCGTTCGTCATGGCGTCGGCGGCACAGCTGATCCCGCGCAAGGGCCATCGCTTCCTGCTTGAGGCTATGGCCGACATCAAGTCCACGCACCCGAACGTGCACCTGATTATCTTTGGCCAGGGCCCGCTGGAAAACGAACTGCGCGAGCAGGCGGCCTCGCTGGGTCTCGGCGGAAACGTACAGTTCGCCGGCTTCCGCGAGGACCTGGACAGCTATTTCACCTGTCTCGACCTGTTCGTCCACCCGGCACTGCAGGAAGGGCTCGGCGTCGCCACGCTGAAAGCCCAGGCGGCGGGTGTGCCTGTTGTTGCCTTCGAGGCCGGCGGCCTGCCGGAATCGGTGGAACACGGCAAGACCGGGCTGCTGGTGCGTCCCGAGGATCCCGATGCGCTGCGTCGCGCCATTCTGCGGCTGGTCGACGACGACGAGCTCAGGGGCTCGTACTCCAACGCAGCGAAAGAACGTATGCAGGGCGAGTTCTCGGTGGACGTCATGGTCGACAAACACGTCGAGCTCTACGAGTCGATTCTCGATGACTGACGAGCTCGCCGCGCTGGGCGAGTCCGTTGTCCGCGCGTACGCCCGATCGGGCAAAACCATCGCCGCAGCGGAATCCTGCACGGGCGGCTGGATCGCGAAAGTACTCACCGACATTCCCGGCAGCAGCGACGTATTCGGCTATGGCGTTGTCAGCTACAGCAATGACGCGAAACGGACCCTGCTGGGTGTGCCGGCGCCGGTCATCGAGGCTCGCGGTGCGGTCAGCGAGGAGGTGGTCGGCTGGATGGCGACCGGCATACGCGAAATGTCAGGCGCCGACGTGGCTGTCGCGGTCAGCGGCATCGCGGGCCCGGGCGGCGGCAGCGACGACAAGCCGGTGGGTACCGTCTGGTTCGCGTGGGCAGGGCTCGGGGATACCCTTACCGAAAGACAGGTATTTGAAGGCTCGCGCGACGCCGTAAGATCACGCACTGTTCGACACGCCCTCGAGGGCCTTTTAGCACGACTTTCATGAGCACGACCCGCACGCTGTTTTTCTCTCTCTGGCCCGATCACCGACAACGCGACAGACTGCGGGATGTTATCGCTCCCGCCGTACGATTGATCGATGGACGCGCCATCCCGCGCGACAACTGGCACCTGACCCTGCTGTACGTTGGCGACTTCCCGGAGGTCGCGATACCCGGCCTGCTGCAGCAGGCCGCGGCCCTGCACGTTGATCCGTTCAATCTTCGCTTCGACCGGGTCGAGTTCTGGCCCCGGCCGCGCGTTGCCTGCCTCATACCCGCGTCGGTGCCGACTGAGCTGGCCCGCCTGAACCAGCAGTTGAAGAACCTGCTGAACGACGCCGGTTTCCTGATGGAGGACCAGCGTTTTCGTCCGCACGTCACCGTCTGTCGCAACGCGCGACCGTTCGAGACGCAGCGATTGGCGCAACCGCTCACCATCGAGTGGTCGAAATTTGAGCTGATGGAGTCGACGCGCGTGCGTGGCGAGACCCGATACGTACCGGTGAAACAACAGCTTTCGACTGATTCTTGAAAAACAGCCTAGAAAGCCGGTCAAACAGGGGGTGACTGGCCCGAATGGGTGTGGGACAATCACTGTTAATCCGTACAGTACTTTCAGGGACACCGAAAAATGGACGACAACCGCAAGAAAGCCCTCGCGCAAGCACTCGGACAGATCGAAAAGCAGTTCGGCAAAGGCTCCGTTATGCGCCTTGGCGACTCGAACGCCGCCAAAGACATCGAAGCCGTATCGACCGGCTCCATTGGCCTGGACGTTGCCCTCGGCATCGGCGGGGTTCCCAAGGGCCGTGTCGTGGAGATTTACGGACCGGAGTCCTCCGGTAAGACCACGCTGACCCTGCAGGTTGTCGCCGAAGCCCAGAAAACGGGCGGCACAGCGGCCTTTGTCGACGCCGAGCACGCGCTGGACCCGGTGTACGCCGAGAAGCTGGGCGTCAATGTCGACGAACTGCTGGTTTCGCAGCCGGACACCGGTGAGCAGGCTCTGGAAATCACCGACATGCTGGTTCGCTCAGGCGCGGTTGACGTCATCATCGTCGACTCGGTTGCGGCGCTGACGCCGAAGGCCGAGATCGAGGGCGAGATGGGCGATTCACACGTCGGTCTGCAGGCTCGCCTGATGTCGCAGGCGCTCAGGAAGCTGACCGGTAACATCAAGCGCTCCAACGCGATGGTCATCTTTATTAACCAGATCCGCATGAAGATCGGCGTCATGTTCGGCAGCCCCGAAACGACGACCGGTGGTAACGCGCTGAAGTTCTACTC
>CAZSIQ010000176.1:0-3683 GCA_964606915.1 uncultured Woeseiaceae bacterium
ATCGACCCCACTGGGTATCACCGAGATCGTTCTGCGTGACGGTCACCAGAGCCTGCTCGCTACGCGCATGCGAACCGAGGACATGCTGCCGATCTGCGAGAAGATCGACCAGGCCGGTTTCTGGTCCGTTGAGTCCTGGGGCGGGGCGACCTTCGATGCCTGCATCCGCTACCTTGGTGAAGACCCGTGGGAGCGCATCCGCACACTGAAAGCGGCGATGCCGAATACGCCACAGCAGATGCTGTTCCGCGGGCAGAACATTCTCGGCTATCGACACTATGCCGACGATCTTGTCGAAAAGTTCGTTGAACGTTGTGCCGTGAACGGCGTTGATGTGTTCCGCATTTTCGACGCGCTCAACGACATGCGAAATCTCGAGACGGCCGTCAAAGCAACGCTCGCCGTCGGCAAGCATGCGCAGGGTACCTTGTCTTATACGGTAAGCCCGGTGCACACCATGGACCTGTGGGTCGACATGGGCAAGCGCATCGAGGACATGGGCGCGCACTCGATCTGCATCAAGGACATGGCCGGCCTGTTGCGTCCGTACGTGGCCTCCGAGCTCGTGACGCGTCTCAAGGATGCTGTAGACATCCCCATACACATGCAGTGTCATGCGACCACCGGCCTGTCCACCGCGTCAAACATCAAGGCGGCGGAGGCCGGCATCGACAATATCGATACATCGATTTCGTCGATGAGCATGACCTACGGCCACACATCGACCGAGACGATGGTGGCCTCGCTCGAGGGTGAGCCTCGAGACACCGGCCTCGACCTGGAACTGCTGGAAGAGATAGCCGCCTACTTCCGCGAGATTCGTAAAAAGTACGCGAAATTCGAGGGCGGCCTGAAGGGTACGGATTCACGCATTCTCGTGGCGCAGGTGCCGGGCGGCATGCTCACCAACCTCGAGAATCAGCTGCGCGAACAGAATGCCAGTGACAGGATCGACGACGTCCTTGAAGAGATTCCGAGGGTGCGCGAAGACCTCGGCATGCTGCCGCTGGTGACGCCCACATCGCAGATCGTCGGTACACAGGCCGTTATCAATGTCTTGTCGGGTGAGCGCTACAAGGTGATCTCCAAGGAGACCGCCGGCATTCTCAAGGGCGAATACGGCGCGACACCGGTTGACGTCAACAAGGAACTCCAGGCGCGTGTTCTCGAAGGCGCGGGCCCGATTACCGTGCGACCGGCAGACCTGCTCGAGCCGGAACTCGAGGCGCAGACCGATGAGCTGATGTCGCTTGCAAAGGAGAAGGGCATTCGCCTGGCGGACGATGTCGTCGACGACGTATTGACGTACGCGCTGTTCCCGCAGATCGGCCTCAAGTTCCTGGAGAATCGAGACAACCCTGATGCGTTCGAGCCAGCGCCCGGCTCCGAGCCGGAAGCGGCGCCCGCGGCGCCTGTCGCAGCGAGTGCACCGGCAAGTGGCCCCGCGGTTTACGACGTGCGCGTCAACGGCAAGGCGTTCACGGTCGAAGTGGCCGACAGCGGACAGCTGGCGTCGGTAGCGCCGGCTGCTGCGCCAAGCGCTGCAGCACCGGCAGCGCCGACCGGTGGTGGTGAACCGGTCGCTGCCGTGCTGGCTGGCAATGTCTTCAAGGTTAACGTCAAGCCCGGTGACACCGTGGCTGAGGGCGATGCGCTGATCGTTGTGGAGGCGATGAAGATGGAGACCGCGGTCGCATCGCCTCGCGCCGGCACCGTTACCGATGTGCATGTTGCCGAGGGCGACGTGATTGCCGTTGGTGATGCACTCGTTTCGATCGGCTGATCATGGACCTGATTCTGCAACTCTGGCAGGGCTCCGGCCTCTACCAGATGTCCGGCGGCCAGCTGGCCATGATGCTCATCTGCCTGGGGCTGCTGTACCTCGGCATCTTCAAGAAGTTCGAGCCGCTGCTGCTGGTTACGATCGGCTTTGGCGGTGTCCTGGCGAATATACCCGGCGTCGAAATCGCCACGGGTGATGGCTGGCTGTACGCTGTTTACTCGGTGGGTGTAGAGACCGGCATCTTCCCGCTGATTATTTTCATGGGCGTGGGCGCCATGACGGATTTCGGACCGTTGCTGGCCAATCCTCGGACGCTGTTCTTAGGCGCTGCCGCGCAATTCGGAATTTTCGCGACCTTACTCGGTGCGCTCGCGCTGACCAAGTACGGCATCATGGATTTCTCGCTGCAGGAGGCAGCCGCTATCGGCATTATCGGCGGGGCCGACGGACCGACAGCGATTTACGTCGCCAGCCAGCTCGCGCCCCACCTGCTGGGCGCGATCGCCGTTGCGGCGTACTCGTACATGGCGCTGGTGCCGATGATCCAGCCTCCGATCATGAAGCTGCTCACGACCGAAGAAGAGCGCAAGATCCAGATGGTGCAGCTGCGCGATGTCTCCAAGCTGGAACGCATCCTGTTCCCGATCCTGCTGCTGTTGCTGGTTGCGTTGCTGTTGCCTGCAGCCGCACCGCTGTTGGGGATGCTGGCTTTCGGCAACCTGATGCGTGAGTGCGGTGTCGTGGAGCGCCTGTCGGATACAGCGCAGAACGCGCTGATCAACATCGTGACGATTTTCCTGGGCCTTGCTGTCGGCTCGAAGTTGAGCGCCGAGGAGTTTCTTGCGCCCAGCACGCTCGGGATTCTACTGCTCGGTATGGTCGCGTTCGCTGTTGGCACCGCGAGCGGTGTCCTGATGGGCAAGCTGATGAACCGGCTGTCGTCGACGCCGATTAATCCGCTGATTGGTGCAGCTGGCGTGTCAGCCGTGCCGATGGCGGCACGTGTTGCACAGAAGGTTGGCGCGGAAGCGAACCCCCAAAACTTCCTGTTGATGCACGCGATGGGGCCAAATGTGGCCGGTGTGATTGGCTCGGCTGTGGCAGCCGGCGTGATGATCCTGTTCGCAGGATAAGCGGGGCCGCCCAGGCGGGCGACCCCTGGAACCTTATTGAGCGCCGCTGCGGCCGGCGGGACTAACGACACCCGTGTCTGTCCTGCCCGCGTTGCCAATTGAGCGGGCTTCCTTCGACTGACCGGACCATTCTTCCTTGGTCCTGCACACCCGGCTGGACAGGCGAGAGCCGATTTCCTGGACGTAGCGGCAGACGATAGTCTGGGAATCGTCAGCGGCAACCATGTCATCGGTTTCCGGCGTACCGGCGCAGCCGGCCAGGGTACCCGTAGCGAGGATCGTGCAAGCGAACAGACGCAGAGTCTTCATGGTGTTCTTGTCTCTTGTTAGTGGGGAGGAATGCGCAGGCTACAGAGAGTTTCAGGGGAAATCACCTTCTTCGAGCTGCGCTTTTGACTGTATCCGCGTCTGGAAACAACTCGATACAAGTCAGCGCTCAGGGGCTGACGCTAGGAGACGGTTGCTGCGGTTTCAGCCTTCTGTGATTTCAGTTCCTCCAGGAGCTTGAGTTTGTCGTGTTTTGACATGTTCGGGTTATGACGCAACAGGAACCTGGGTCCAAACAGCAGGAAGTAGGCGCGTCGGTGACGGTGTGATCCCGAATCGAGTAGTTCGCGAGCGATGTCGGGGTTTGCATTGCTTTCCACGGCTGTGTGAATGGGCAACCAACCGTAGCGATCCACGGCATTGACGTCCGCGCCCGCGCTGATCAGTTCGCGAACCACCTGCACGTTGGTATTCTCCTCCGCCCCCCAGTGCAACGGCGT
>CAZSIQ010000177.1:0-3664 GCA_964606915.1 uncultured Woeseiaceae bacterium
CATTTATGGATGCTGCATTCATCGAGCGCGTGAAGCGCAACGTCGACTACCAGCGTGAAAGAAAGTCACCGCCGGACGGCTTTCCGGCGTTCGCTCCGATTGCTGGCGATCGTTACACCGACCCGGATTTCCTTGCTCTCGAGGACGCCCGCATGTGGAAACGCTCGTGGCTTTATGCCTGTCACACGGATGAGATTCCGGAGGCCGGCAGCTGGATTCTATGGAAGAAAACCGGATCTCCGATCCTGATCGTCAGGGGGAAAGACAATGAAGTCAGAGCGTTCTACAACACCTGCCGCCACCGTGGCGGACCGCTGGTCAAGGAAGAGTGCGGACAGGCCCGCGGCTTCGTCTGTGGATACCACGGCTGGACCTACGATCTGGAAGGACGCCTCGTCGCATTGCGCGATCCCCGCGACTTCGTCGACCTGGACAAGGACGAACACAGCCTGGTCGATGTACGATGTGAACGACTAGGCAACTGGGTCTTCATCAACGAGAACCCTGAGGCAGAGCCGCTGCTGGATCACCTTGGTGTGATTCCCGAACACCTTGCGCAGTTCGATCTCGACAACACGCGTCACGTGCATTCGAAAGGCTACGACGTGGCCTGCAACGTGAAGGTGCTGCTCGACGCATTCCTCGAGGTCTACCACCTCAAGTCAATTCACAAGGACACTGTCGATCGGTTCCTGGACCATCGCGGCACCGACATCATCCTGTGGCCGAAAGGGCACTCGCTGATGATCACGCCCAATCGTCGCGAAGACTGGGTCGACCCGGGCACGAAGGGCATGCCTGAGTTTCCGGATGTGACCGAGCTGCCCAAGACATTCAACCTCTCGTACAACCTCTACCCGAACCTCGTGACGCCCGTTGCGCCTACGGGCATGCCGTTTCTCGTGTTCTGGCCGGTCACCGCGGAGACCATGCGAATCGAGTGCCACTGGTTCTCACCGGACAGGGACGACATCGAGGACGACGAACTCTGGCAGACACGCATCGACAACTTCGAGCGCATCCTCTTCGAAGACACGCAGTTCGCACCGCAGATCCAGGAGTCCGTCGAGTCCCCCGGGTTCCGGGGCATTTCGCTGAACTACCAGGAGCGCCGTATTTATCACTGGCACGAGGAGCTCGATCGCCGTATCGGTGAAGAGAATATTCGCGACGGTCTGCGCGTTCAGCAGTGCCTCGACGACTTCGTGGAGTCCGCATGAATGATGCCGAATTCGGCATTCTCGCTTGCGGTACCTATGTCCCGCGCTACCGGTTGCCGGGGCAACTCGTCGCTGACGCTCATGCCTGGTTCCAGCCGTCGCTCCGGTCTGCGGCAAAACTGACCCGCAGTTTTGCCAACTGGGATGAAGATGCACTGACGATGGCCGTGGAGGCAGGGCGACACTGTCTTGCTGACACAGACGTTGCGGTAGATCGACTGTCGGTTGCCTCAACCACCTTGCCGTTTGCCGATCGCAGCAACGCCGGAATTGTTCGCGAAGCACTCGATCTTGCGTCCGGCATCGACCTGTCCGAAACGGGCGGCAGCCAGCGTGCTGCCAGTTCGACGTTGTCAGCAGTGCTTCGGGATGCGGGCGAGCACACGACGCTGCTGCTCGCCAGTGACTGTTACGACAGCCAGCCGGCCGCCACCGATGAGGCGACAACGGGACATGCAGCCGCCGGCGTCCTGATCGGCAGCGGCGAGCCGCTCGCAACGTTGCGGGCATCGGTGACCCTGAATCACGATTTTGTCGACCACTACCGTTCGGCCGGCGAGGCATTCAACTACTCACTCGAGCCCCGCTGGATTCGCGACGCCGGATACCGGGAGCAGGTGCAAACCGCCTGGGCGACGTGCCTCGACGGCGCTGGCCTTGAGTCTGTCGATCACCTGCTGATCGCTGCGCCCGGTGCGCTGGCTTCTCCCCTGGCGAAGATTCTCGGGCGCGCAGACGACGGGGCTGTGCTCAGCCGGTCCATAGGCTACGCCGGTAATGCCCACGCGTTGCTGTTGCTCGCCGACGTTCTGGGCCGGGCACAACCCGGCGAGACGATTGCCCTGCTGGCCGTTGGCCAGGGCATCGACCTGCTGCTGTTCGACGTCCGCCAAACCGCAGCCGTGCCGCCGATCAGCGATGGCATTGCTGAGGACAACTACACCCGCTACCTGGCCATCCGTCGGTTGCTCAACATTGATGAAGGCATTCGCGCCGAACGCGACAACCGCACCTCGCAGTCGGCTGCATGGCGAAAACACGAGGCGGTCACCGCCTTCAAGGGCGGTCGCTGCAGCAATTGCGGGACCGTGCAGTATCCACTGAGTCGCATCTGCGTTGAATGCGGGGCATCGGATTCGCAGACCCTGGTTCCCCTGGCGGGTCGACAGGGAACGGTGCGTTCTTTCACAGAAGACTGGCTTGCCTACACGCAGCGACCGCCACTGGTGTTCGGCAATGTGGGCTTCGGCGACGGCGCCAACGTGATGATGGAATTCACCGACGTTACGCCGGGGCAGCTCGCGGTCGGCATGCCGATCGAGTTGCGCTTCCGCATCAAGGACTTTGACGACCGGCGCGGTTTCCGTCGCTACTTCTGGAAACCGACACCGGAAGGTCACGCCAATGGCTAAGGGCATCTCCGACAAAGTGGTGATTCTCGGCATGGGCTGCAGTCGTTTCGGCGAGCGCTGGGACTGCGGACCGGAGGACCTGATGGTGGAGGCCTTCGGCGAGGCTGTGGCTGACGCCGGTATTGAAAAGGACGATATCGAAGCGGCGTGGCTGGGTGTGTTCTTCCAGGAACAGAGCACCGGCAAATCCGGTATCCCGCTAAGCCAGGCATTACGTCTGAAAAACATTCCCGTGACGCGTGTCGAAAACCTCTGCGCGACCGGCACCGAATCACTGAGAGCCGCGGCCTACGCCGTTGCTTCAGGCGCCGTCGATATCGCGCTGGCGATGGGTGTGGAAAAACTCAAGGACACCGGTTTCGGTGGTCTACCGGAACGGACCAAGGGCAGCGTCGAGGACCTGTGGTTGCCGAACAGCACGGCACCGGGTTCGTTCGCACAGCTCGCCAGCGCCTACGCGGCAAAACACGGCCGGGATATGTCTGAACTCAAGCGGGCGATGGCGCATATCTCGGTGAAGAGCCACGACAACGCGGTGAAAAATCCCAAGGCGCATTTGCGTCGCGCGATCAGCGAGGATGATGTGCTGAACGCGCCGATGGTGTCCTACCCGCTGGGCGTCCTCGACTGTTGCGGTGTCAGTGACGGCGCCGCCTGCGCGATCGTCTGCACACCGGAGGTTGCCAGGCGGCTCGGCCGGACTGACGCGGTCAGTATCAAGTCGCTGCAGCTTTCCGCCAGCAATGGCTACGAGCTGACCAACGACGGCTGGGACGGTGCGCACACAATGACAACACGCATCGCAGCGAAGCGGGCGTATGAAGAGGCGGCTATCGGTGATCCGGCGAAGGACATCGACCTGCTGGAAGTACATGACTGTTTCTCGGTCACGGAGCTCGTGCTGATGGAGGATCTCGGCGTGTCGGCCGAGGGGCGAGCAATCAACGATGTGCTTGATGGTCGATACGACGAGGACGGCGCCATGCCTTGCCAGATCGACGGTGGCCTGAAGTGTTTCGGTCACCCGATCGG
>CAZSIQ010000178.1:0-3628 GCA_964606915.1 uncultured Woeseiaceae bacterium
TGCGCTACATCTTCCTCCGACAGAATCAGGTTGCGCTCATCACTCGTATCGAGTCGTTGGACGTGTACGACGGCACCGCCGCTGAGGTCACGATGACGGTCGGCATGGCGGGCAGCCGGTCAGGACAGCTTGGCTTTAACGCGGACGCCTATCGCTTCGTGTTCGAGCTCGAACTGGACGGCAGTGAGTGGCAACTGATCTCGGCCCGCTGGGGAGCGTTGGGCGAGTCACTGTAAAGGGGTGTCGTATGAAGGGGCATGTCAGGACACTGCTGGTGCTGTGCGTTGGGGCGCACATGGCTGGCTGCGCGACAACAGGCGACCTGTTCGGGCAACCGGAAGTCAGCCTGACGGACGTCGAGGTCACGGAGATTGACCTCAAGGGACAGACCTTTGTCCTGAGCTTCGATGTCAGCAATCCAAACCCGTTTCCACTGGCAATCAGCAAGATCAACTACGGCGTCGAGCTGGACGGTCAGCGCTTCGCCAGTGGCGAGACGCAATGCTCGATCAACGTGCCGGCGGCCAGTCGCGAATCGTTCGAGATCAGCGTCGACCTGAACCTGCTGCAAACGGCACCGAAGTTGCTGTTCGTGGTGCGTGACGGCGTTCGCAAGGAAATTCCCTACGAACTCGTCGGCAAGTTTGTCGTCGATATTCCGGCGTCGCCACGCGTGCAGTTTGAAAACGCGGGCAACATCCAGCTGCAGGCGGCGAATTTCTAGGCAGCAACGGTTACGCGCGTAACCAAAGGCCGGAACCGCAGAAAAGCCTGAAAAGGCTTCGATTAGCTATCAAAAAGCGACGAATTCCCGCGATATTCGTCGAATTTCGGCGACCCGTGTTCGCGGGTTGTCAGCATCTTTCGTTCGTGTCATATACTCAGTCGCTCGCATCGACGAGCCGGCTCCCCGTCACTTGCAAAAGTCGGGCACATCTCCCACCGGGCGCCCTCGAACAGAAACGAATCTGAATGACGAACACCGCGCGTCGCGCGGGGTTCACGCACGAGACAGCGAATGAAACAGCGACTGAAAGACAGCCTCTACAGTCCCGAGTTTGAAAAGGACAGCTGCGGCTTTGGCCTCATCGCCAACCTCGACGACATGCCCAGCCACTGGGTCGTCGAAACGGCGATCTCGGCGCTTGCCCGCCTGACACACCGTGGTGCCGTCGCTGCTGACGGCAAGACCGGTGACGGTTGCGGCCTGCTGCTGAAAATGCCGGTCGAGTTTTTCCGCGCGGTGGCGCAGGAAGAAGGCATCGACCTTGCTGCCCGCTTCGCCGTCGGCACCGTATTCCTGAGCCAGGACGAGGCGGCCGCCGACAACGCCCGGCAGGCCATTGAACGTGCCGTGTCCGATATCGGTCTCGAGGTTGCCGGCTGGCGCGTCGTTCCGACCGACCCGTCCGTATGCGGCGAATACGCACTGAACACGCTGCCGCGCATTGAGCAGGTGCTGGTCAACGCACCGGGTGGCATGCAACGAGGCCGTTTCAATCGTCGCCTGTTCCTCGCCCGCCGTCGCGCCGAAAACCAGATTCCGGATTCGCAGACCTACATCGCGAGCCTGTCGTCGATCACGATCAGCTACAAGGGCATGATCATGCCCGCGGTGCTGTCCGAGTTTTACCCGGACCTCAAAGACCCGCGCCTGCAGTCGTCGGTCTGCGTATTCCACCAGCGCTTCTCGACCAACACCTTGCCCGAGTGGAAGCTGGCTCAGCCGTTCCGTTTCCTCGCGCACAACGGTGAGATCAACACGATCCAGGGAAACCGCAACTGGGCGATCGCGCGGTCGGCGAACTTCCGCTCCGACAAGCTCGACGACATCAGTGACCTCGACCCGATCATTTCACTGACCGGCTCCGATTCGTCGAGCCTCGACAACATGCTGGAAGTCCTGCGTGCCGGTGGCATGGACGTTCTGCAGGCCATGCGCATTATGCTGCCGCCGGCCTGGCAGACGGTCGACGACATCGACCCGGACGTGCGTGCGTTCTACGAGTTTTACGACGCCCACATGGAGCCGTGGGACGGCCCGGCCGGCATCGTGCTGACCGACGGCCGTTACGCGGCGTGCTGCCTGGATCGAAACGGTCTTCGTCCGGCTCGTTACGTCATTACCAAAGACCGGCACATTACGATCGCGTCCGAAGTTGGCGTGTATGAATATGAAGAGCGCGACGTCGTTCGCAAAGGTCGTCTCGGTCCGGGCGAGATGCTCGCGGTTGACCTGGTTAACGGCGTCCTGCTCGAAGACGACGACGTCCACGACGTGCTCAAGACACGCGCGCCGTACCGCAAATGGCTGAAGCGTGGCGTTCGCTACCTCGACTCGGAACTGATCGATACGCACATGGCGGCTGAGCCGATGGATGCGGAGACGCTCTCGCAGTACCAGAAGATGTTCAACGTGAGCCGCGAAGAGCTTCGCGAGGTCATCGGGGTACTGGCGCAGGCCGAGCAGGAAGCGGTGGGCTCGATGGGCGACGACACACCGATGGCGGTGTTGTCGAAAAAGGTCCGCTCGCCATTCGACTACTTCCGGCAGCAGTTCGCCCAGGTCACCAACCCGCCGATTGATTCGCTGCGGGAACGCATTGTCATGTCGCTGCAGACAAACATCGGCGGCGAGTCCAGCCTGTTCGATATCGGCCCCGAGCACGGTGAGCAGGTCATCATCAACTCGCCGGTGTTGTCACAGCGCAAGCTGCGCCAGCTGACCGGTCCCGATATGTACGAGGCACGCACCGAGTTCATCGACCTGAACGTCGACGAGCGCGTGCCCCTGAAAGAGGCCGTGGAGTACATCTGCGAGCAGGCCGAGAAGGCCGTCCGCGCCGGCAATCTGATCCTGATGCTCAGTGATCGCTACATCGAGAAGGGCAAGCTTCCCGTGCACGCGCTGCTGGCGACAGGTGCAGTGCACCATCACCTCGTTTCACTGGGGCTTCGCTGCGATGCCAACATCATTGTCGAAACCGGTGTTGCCCGTGATCCGCACCATTTCGCGTGCCTGGTTGGCTACGGCGCCACGGCGGTCTACCCGTATCTCGTCTACCAGTCACTGCACAACCTGAGCAAGCGCATGCAGTCACCGCAGCCGCAGCTCGGTCGCAGCTACCGCCGCGGTATTCGCAAAGGCCTGTTCAAGATCATGTCGAAGATGGGCATCTCGGCAATCTCGAGTTATCGCGGGGCGCAGTTGTTCGAGATCGTCGGCCTGGACGACGATGTCGTCGAGCTGTGCTTCAAGGGCACGACGTCGCGTATTCGCGGAGCCAACTTTGACGACCTGCAGGAAGACCAGCAGGCGCTGGCCGATCTCGCGTGGGAGCCGCGCGAGCCGGTCACCCAGGGTGGCCTGTTCAAGTACGTGCACGGCGGTGAATACCATTGCTACAACCCCGACGTTGTGGCCACGCTGCAGGCGGCGGTCCGCTCGGGGGCCTACGAGGTCTACAAGGACTTCGCAAAGCTCGTCAATGAGCGCCCCGTCTCCACGCTGCGCGACCTGATGAACACGAAGCCGGCCGGCGCACCGGTGCCGCTTGATGAGGTTGAGCCGGCGGAAGGTATCCTGAAACGGTTCGACAGCGCCGGTATGTCGCTCGGCGCTCTGTCA
>CAZSIQ010000179.1:0-3627 GCA_964606915.1 uncultured Woeseiaceae bacterium
TCGTCGATCTTCCCGGCGCTGATGATGGGCATCTTCTACAAGCGCATGAACAAGGAAGGCGCAATCTTCGGCATGATCGCCGGTATCGGTGTCACCTTGTTCTACGTGTTCCAGCACAAGGGCATCATGTTCATCCCGGGAACATCTTTCCTCGGCGGTATGCCGGAGAACTGGTTCCTGGGTATCGAGCCCAATGCCTTTGGCGCGGTCGGCGCAATCGTGAACTTCACCGTAGCCTTCATCGTCGCCCGCATGACGGCCGCACCGCCGCAGGAGATTCTCGATCTGGTCGATCACATCCGTGTGCCGGTTGGTGCCGGTGGAGCAACCGGCCACTAAGCCGGATCTCCATCGACATCAACAAAAAGGGGGCGGCAACGCCCCCTCTTCTTTTGGGTCATAATGACAACCATGTTTAAAGACAAGCACGTCATCGTCGCCATGCTGGTGGCACCCATTCTCGCCGTCATCGCCTGGTTCGGCGTCGACCAGATCGTCGCCGAGAAACCGCAGACCGTCGAAGCCGGAAAAACCTACACCTTGCTGGCGCGAAGTAACTGTCGCTATGACAGCGGCCGGTGTGACCTCGAGAACGCCGACGTAGAACTATCGCTGCTGCCCGCGGTGTCAGACACCGGGCTCGTTGAGATGACGCTGTCCTCGTCTGTCGAATTGCAGGGTGCTGCCATGAGCGTCGTGGAAGGTGCGATTGAAATCGCCCCGACCCCGATGGCCAACGCGGATGAGTCCGGAACGCGCTGGACGACACAGTTTTCGCTGCCGGAAAATCCCGAGGCAACGATCCGAGTCGCCGTCCGAACCCAGGGCGCCACGTTGTTCACCGAAGTGCCGACGGTATTTATCGTGGCAGACTAGCCGGCCAGCGCTGCGGTGATATGCTGCGCCGATGATCACACTTCATCATCTTGAGAACTCCCGTTCGCAACGCATCGCCTGGCTGCTCGAGGAGCTGGGTGCCGAATACGACGTCAAGGTCTACCAGCGAGACTCGGTAACGATCCTCGCGCCGCCCGAGCTCAAAGCGGTTCACCCGCTCGGCAAGTCGCCGGTGATCACCGACGGTGACGTCACGGTCGCGGAATCCGGCGCAATTATCGAATACCTCCTCGACAAGACCGGCGGCGATGCACTGCGGCCCGAGGCCGGCACGCCGGAGCGTCGTGAGTTCACGTTCTGGCTGCACTACGCGGAAGGATCGATGATGCCGCTGATGCTGCTGGCGCTCGTCATGAACCGAATAGAGACTGCACCGCTGCCGTTCTTTATCAGGCCGGTGGCCAAGGGCATCGCGCAAAAAGTACGCGGTGGCTTCCTCGACGACAACATCCAGCGTCACCTCGAGTTTATCGACCAGACGCTGGAGATACGGCCGTGGTTCGCGGGTGACACGTTCAGCGCCGCCGACATCCAGATGAGCTACTGCCTTGAAGCTGCGGCGAAACGTGCGGATATTGACGGTAAGTTCCCGAAAATCGCCGACTTCCTGAATCGGATTCGCGAGCGGGAAGCCTACGGCAAAGCAGAGTCGCGGGTTGGCTCATTCGACCTCCCCAAGGTCTGAATTCGCGGCGAATCGAGCATTGCCAAACCTCCCCGGCATCGCGTAGCGTAAAAAAGAACGCGCCGGGCACCACCTAAAACAAGTAATCCGTCCGGCCATCCTCTGGGGGGGGAGTATGGGTGCCGAAAACCTGTTCATGACGCTTGCGTCCTGTGTGTTCTTCATGGGACTGGTCGCCTTTGTGTCGTACCAGAAGACCAAGGGCGAGGTGTCGACCAAAGACGGTTACTTCCTCGCGGGACGTGGACTCACCGGCATCTTTATCGCCGGGTCCATGCTGCTAACGAACCTCTCCGCCGAGCAGCTCATCGGTCTGAACGGCTCAGCCTACGGATTCAACATGAGCTCGATGGCCTGGGAGGTCACCGCGGCGTTTGCGACGATCTGCATGGCGCTGATCTTCCTGCCGAAGTACCTGGCCGGCGCGTTCACAACGCTGCCCGAGTTTTTGAACAGTCGCTTTGACGACAACGTGCGCAGGATGTCGGTAATCCTGTTCATGGTCGGTTACGGCCTCGTCACAATCCCGTCGGTGCTGTACTCCGGTTCGATCGCCGTCCTGTTGCTGTTCGATGTACCCGCATTGCTCAACGTGTCGTATGAGTTCGGCCTCGTGATCACGATCGTGGCGATCGGCAGTGTCGGTGCAATCTACGCCATCTTCGGCGGACTGAAAGCCGTCGCCGTCTCCGACACGCTGAACGGCGTCGGACTGCTGATCATCGGCGTTCTGGTACCCGTGCTCGGACTCGCCGCCCTCGGCGACGGCTCGGTCGGCGCCGGCCTCGACACGATTCTGAATACGCACACCGAAAAACTGAACGCGATCGGCGGGCCAAAGGACCCGACACCGTTTGGCACGATCTTCACGGGGATGATCTTCGCCAACCTGTTTTACTGGTGCACGAACCAGTACGTGATCCAGCGAACACTTGCCGCGCAGAATCTCGCCGAAGGCCAGAAGGGCGTGCTGTTCTCGGGTTTTTTCAAAATCATGGTGCCGTTCATGATGATGATTCCCGGCATCATCGCGTTCCACCTGTACGGGCCCGGCCTGACATCGATTGACCAGGCCTATCCGCGCCTGATCAGCGACTACCTGCCCGCCTACCTGAGCGGGTTCTTCCTGGCGGTTCTGCTCGGCGCGGTGTTCTCGTCGTTTAACTCGCTGCTTAACTCGGCAGCGACGATGTTCTGCCTCGACGTTTACCAACCGATGTGCAAGCGGGTCATGGGCGACGGTGAGCTGGTCAGGGTGGCCAAGTACGCCAGCATCGCGATCGCGCTGTTTTCCTTCATGGTGGCCCCGCTGCTGCAGTTCGCCCCTGAAGGCCTGTGGCAGGTCATCCGGATTTTCACCGGCTTCTACAACATCCCGGTGGTCGTTATCGTGCTGGTCGGCCTGTTCACGACCCGCGTGCCCGCACTCGGCGCGAAGATCGTCATCATCTTCCACGTCATCGCCTACGGTCTCGCCAAGTTCGTCTTCGACGACGTCATCACAATGCACTTCCTGCACCTGTATGCCGTCCTGTTCATCATCGAAGTCGGCATCATGCTGGCGGCCGGCGCATTGAAGCCAAGAGAAACGCCCTGGGAATACGAGGACCAGAAACTCGTTGACCTCACGCCCTGGCGTTTCGCCTACCCGGTGGCCTTTACGCTGTTGTCGTGCGTCGTCTTCCTCTACCTGCTGTTTTCTCCGGTCGGGCTGGTCGGTGGCTTATCGCAGCTCTTCTGGATTCTCGTGCTCGTTCTGGCTGCCGCCAACATCGGTTACTGGGCGCTTCGCCTGAAAACAAGGCCCGTCGCGGCATCCGGCTAAATTCAGCGGCTTCCGTGGCGCCCGGTCGATATAGCTAATTCGAAAATACAAACGTTTGCATTTTTACCGAGTGAAGCGTAAAACGGGACCGGACCAACAAAGCTAGGGGGCGGTAGTTGGTTGACTCTGACATTCACGAGCTACGAGCACGGCCGCCCCGTCACAAGCATTTTTGACAAGGGGGGATAAGATGCGTGACTTGAAGGCAGCAACGCTGGCA
>CAZSIQ010000180.1:0-3536 GCA_964606915.1 uncultured Woeseiaceae bacterium
GGCCGTCGATGTGGTCGATGTCCGGCTTTTCCATCATCGACAGGAACTGGCGCGCATACGCGGACAGCGATTCAACGTAACGCCGCTGGCCCTCGGCATAGATCGTATCGAACGCGAGCGACGATTTTCCCGACCCCGAGAGACCGGTGAAAACGATCAGTTTGTCGCGCGGTAGCGTCAGGTCGACGTTACACAGGTTGTGCGTCCGTGCACCGCGGATATCGATTGAACTCATCAGGGAACCAGTAAGGCGAAGCGACCTGCTAATATACGCCGCCTTTTTGGGCAGGCGCAAAAGCAGGCTGCATGAGCGACACAGAAGTTACAAACAAAAACATGCTGCCGGCGGAGCGGCGGGCGGTGATGCGCATCTCGACGGTGGGCATGCTGCGCATGTTCGGTCTGTTTGCGCTTCTGCCGGTGCTTGCGCTGTATGTCGGGGACCTCGAGGGCGCGACGCCCTTGCTGGTCGGGATCGCGGTTGGCGGCTACGGCCTGACCCAGGCGCTGTTCCAGATTCCGATGGGCGCGCTGTCGGATCGGCTGGGCCGGGTGCCGGTCATCCTGTTCGGGCTGACGCTGTTCGCGGCTGGCAGCCTGCTCGCCGCCTACTCCGAGAGCATCTACGGCATCATCGCCGGTCGCTTGCTGCAGGGTGCGGGTGCGATTTCGGCTTCGCTGGGGGCGATGGTTGCGGATGCCACGCGTGACGAGGTTCGCACGCGATCAATGGCGATCTTCGGCGTAGGCGTAGGCTTCGCCTTCCTGCTTGCGATGGTCGTCGGGCCATTTATCGCGTCACTGTTCGGTGTTCGCTCGCTTTTCCTCGTCGGCGCCGGTTTTGCCGGTCTGGCGGCCATCCTGCTGTTATCAGTGCCGAAATCAGAGCGTGGCCAGGTGCGGGCGCAGAACTGGTCTTTCCGTGACGCCTTCCGGCCGAGCCTCTTAAGGATCGACCTGTATGTGTTCATCCTGCACGGCGTCCTGACAGCGACCTTCGTGGCCTTGCCGTTTGTGCTGTCGAACCGGTTGCAACTGCCCGTCACCGAGCACTGGATGATCTACGTCGGTGCGATGGCGGTGTCGCTGCTGGGAACGGTGCCGCTGATCTTCAAGGATGACCGACAGGGCAAGCGGGGCACGGTGCTGGCCGCGGTTACGATGCTGCTGGTCGCCCAGCTGATGCTTGCGTTCACCGGTTTTAACGTCTGGACGGTCTTTATCGCGATCACGTTCTTCTTTGCCGGGTTCAACTTCCTCGAAGCGGCGCTGCCGGCGCGTGTCACGACGATCGCCGGCGACGACGCGCGAGGGGCGTCGCTGGGTGTGTTCTCGAGCTCGCAGTTCTTCGGCGCCTTTGTCGGTGGCGTGCTTGGCGGGCTACTGATCGGCGGCGGCTCGCCGGTGCCGGTGTTCGTCGCCTGCGTTCTGATGCTGCTCGTCTGGATGACGGTGCAGTCATTTGCGTCCACAGCGCAGGAATCCCCGGAAAAAGCCGAGGAAGTGTGACTGGCAATTGGGCCTCGAGGCTCTACAATAGTGCGCCCCCGGAGGCCCTCCGGGATACGAAAAACAAGGACACAAGGGGATCTTAATGGCCCGCGGAATCAACAAAGTCATCCTGGTAGGCAACCTCGGGAACGACCCGGACACGCGCTACATGCCGTCAGGGGGCGCCGTAACGAATTTATCGATCGCGACCAGCGAGTCGTGGAAAGACAAACAGACCGGTGAGCAGAAGGAGCGCACCGAGTGGCACAAGGTCGCCATGTTTGGCCGGCTGGCTGAAATCGGCGCGGAGTACCTTCGCAAGGGCTCTCAGGTCTACATCGAAGGCAGCCTGCGCACGCGCAAGTGGCAGGACCGTGACGGTAACGACCGCTACACGACCGAGGTCATCGCCAACGAGATGCAGATGCTCGGTGGCCGCGGTGGCGGCGGTTCTGCGCCGATGGGTGGCGATCCGGGCCCGGCCAGCCAGCCTCCGCCGCCGAAAGCCGACGAATTCGACGACGATATTCCCTTCTGATCGAGACAGAACGACGACCGTGACCAAGAAGCTCTACATCAAAACCTTCGGCTGCCAGATGAACGAGTACGACTCGGAGAAAATGGCGGACGTGCTGCGTGATTCGCACGGGTATGAACTGACACAGGATGCGGACGACGCAGACCTGCTGCTGGTCAACACCTGTTCGATTCGCGAGAAGGCCCAGGAGAAGGTGTTTTCGGAGCTTGGTCGCTGGCGCCCGTTCAAGGACAGGAAGCCCGGCGTCATGATCGGCGTCGGCGGCTGCGTGGCCAGCCAGGAAGGTGAGGGGATTACCAAACGCGCCCCGTTCGTCGACCTGGTGTTCGGGCCCCAGACGCTGCACCGGCTTCCGGAGATGGTCGAAGAGGTCAACGCGAAGAACCGCTCGGTCGTCGACATTTCGTTCCCGGAGATCGAGAAATTCGATCGACTGCCGGAGCCGAGAGCCGACGGCTGCACCGCGTTCGTGTCGGTCATGGAGGGCTGCAGCAAGTACTGCAGTTTCTGTGTCGTGCCGTACACGCGTGGCGAGGAAATCAGCCGGCCGTTCGATGACGTCATCACCGAGGTTGCTTTGCTGGCAGAGCAGGGCGTTCGTGAGGTCAACCTGCTGGGGCAGAACGTCAACGCCTACCGCGGACCGATGCACGATGGCGGCGTCGCGGACCTGGCCACGTTGATCTACTACGTCGCGGAGATCGACGGGATCGACCGCATTCGCTTCACGACCTCGCACCCGGTCGAATTTACGGACAGCCTCGTGCAGGCCTACGCCGAGGTACCCAAGCTCGCGAGTTACCTGCACCTGCCGGTGCAGCACGGTTCCGATCGCATCCTTGCCGCGATGAAGCGCGGCCACACGGCGATCGAGTACAAGCAGAAGATTCGCCGGCTCAAGGAGGCGCGACCGGGTATCTCGCTATCGTCCGATTTCATTGTCGGCTTTCCGGGCGAGACTGATCGTGACTTCGAGCAGCTCATGAACCTGATTGCCGACGTCGGTTTCGACCAGTCGTTCAGTTTTATCTACAGCGCGCGCCCCGGTACACCGGCGGCGAGCCTCGCCGATGACACGCCGCTGGAGGTCAAGAAGGAGCGACTCGCCATTCTGCAGGCGCGCATCAACCAGCAGGCGATGGAGATCAGCAAAGCGATGGTTGGCACAACGCAGTCGGTGCTGGTCGAGCGCGTTTCCAAGAAGAGCGCCAGCCAGGTGAGCGGCCGTACCGAGAACATGCGCTGGGTCAATTTCGACGCCGACCCGAGCATCATTGGCACCTTCGTTGATGTCGTGATCACGGAAGCGCTGCCAAACTCACTGCGCGGACGACTCGTCAACCCTATCGCCGCCTGATCTTTGCCATACTGAAGCCGTCGCGGTAGTCTCTTTCTCAAGGGACAGCCCGCGTGGCACCGTGGGCTCATACGCTGAAACGAGGTCATACAACCTTTTGAACGCCGTTCAAATCTCCCGGGACGTCGTCCTGGAACCCGCCGACAACGA
>CAZSIQ010000181.1:0-3428 GCA_964606915.1 uncultured Woeseiaceae bacterium
GATATTGTTTACTCTTTCGGCTTACAGAACAGTCCAGTCCGGCTTGTGCAGAGCGAAGCCGCGACCGTCCGCAAAAAATAGCTGGAGCTCACAATCTTCGAGCTCCTGTCATTCATCTCAAGTGGTATGATACCATACCTCTGCAGACAGAGGTCTCCCATTCTCCTAGTCTTCTAGACCAACACAAAGAATACTATCTGCTTCAATCTCAATATGATCAAGACGCTTCTGATAACGCTCCTTGCCCTACACCAGTTTGAGCGCATGCTCGCGAACGAAGCGGCTTGCAGCAACTTTCAACTCTGCAGCAACCTGGCTGGGGACTGTTGGTAAGGAAGCAAGAGAACTACGTCGGACTGCCGGTGTCCGATTCACTTTCATGTGCCTCATGTGTATTCTCTTGTTGACACTCTTCTAGCGCCACCCCTTCAGGTGTCGATTTGTACTGCTGCCAGAGCCAGTCCACATTGTGCAGTGAAAATCCAAGATGCAACGGCTTGGCTGGACCGGACTGCTGCCCCACGGTGAGAACCCAAAGATGATACAATGCTACTAAAATGAGCGTCAATTTAACAAATTTATCTCTGCTACGACAACCGATAACAGTCTGACGGGGTGTTCCTCGAGGTATGTAGATGTTGGACGACTAACCACTTGCCTGAAGCACTTCCTCAATCGTCTCACACGCTTTGCTATGTGACAGTGTTGTGATCGACCCTTTGCTGCCTGCGCGGTACACCCCGAGTGTCAACACTTGGATGGTGACTGTTGCCCTACAAAATCCGGAGTCTTTTTGGAGTAAGTACTAAATACTTGTATCAAATTGCTCGTTGCAGTGAGTCACGATTGCATGTTCTCAAATACAGCTACTGTATTACTGTTCCAGTTGCTGCCTTGACGATCAGGCCGCCCAGAGCAGCGAATATCCAGACAGCAACGACTCAGCTGCTTGCTCTGAATTCGACCAGTGCGATGGATTGGACGGAGCTTGTTGGTAAGTTTTGTTTGACGTAGTGCCAGTGACAGGGTCCGGCGCCCTCCATTAAATGATTCTCTGATTTTCTTTTACACAGCCCGACCGTGGACGGTTTCTTTCTGTACTGTTGTGGAACCTATCTGCCAACTTGTGCATTTCATCCAAAGTGTGATGCACTCGAATTAGAGGGTGATTGTTGCCCAACGGTAGGCCCCCCATGTATCGCGATTGGAATGATACGTGCCACTATATTTCCTCAACAATACTTTTTCGCAGGTGGACGGCGTGTACCTCGACTGCTGTGAACGTGACTTTTCCCAGTGCGCCGCACATCCCGAATGTGACCATTTGGAGGGCGATTGCTGCCCCACCAAGTCGGGTGTTTTCTTGGAGTAAGTAGGGTGTGATGGTGGTTGAAGAGACTGCGCCGCTTTGCGTTTTCACCATTGCTCACATTTATTTAATTGCACTTCGTAATGGAACAGCTGCTGTCTCGATGATGTCGCGGCCGGTGGTATGACCTACGATGGTGAACCTGGAGAAGGATCGTGCAGTGCCAACGCTGAATGTGCCAACTTGATTGGAAATTGCTGCCCAACGGACGATGGAGTCTTTTTGGCGTAAGTCTGTCATGACATACAAGCCTGGAGTATTTGATGTTCTTCATCCAAGAAGTATCTCATTCTTTTGCTTCCACCACAGATGCTGTGGAAACACGCAAGAAATGTGTCAAGATCACCCTCAATGCGACGCGCTGGGATTGGAGGGCGCCTGCTGCCCTACGGTAGACAACGTTTACCTCGACTGTTGCGAAAAAGATTGGTCCCTGGCTCAGTATCACGTAGACTGTGCGGCGCAAGGTCTCGAAGGGCCAACTTGTCCAGGCGACAATGGAAATTTCGCCGAGTGTTGCATGCCTGACCTGGTGGCACAATCGTATTCCTACCAGACGACCACTTCCTCGGCAACCAAGGCTTTGGTTTCAGTTGTTACGATTCTCGTCATTCTCTGTGGATCCATGACGAGTTTGTAAAAAGCCCAATAATCGTATAATTCACGTCGGTGCGGCAACGCATGTATCCGTCCTGGGATTCAAGATTTCTCGTACAATGACAGAGCTTATGGTTCCGACGCATCTTTTGGATTGCTGTCCACGTCTTCAGTTGCCTGTCCTTGTTCCACATCCAAAGCGCCGTTCGATTGGTTTGCCTTAGCTTGCCTTCTTGTTCGCTTCAGTTTCTCCTCGTGGGCCGCCTGCACCGCAAAACGAGCAAACTTGTAAACATGGGCCACGAGAAAAATAACCGATACGTAGAGGATGGCCGTAGGTACCAAGGCAACGAGTACTATGGTCAATCCCACATAAATGGCGTGCCGGGCCAACCACCAAAGGCCCCAGGCGCTGGTAGATTCGATGCGACCCCACAGGTTGCCCATGCTGCAGCACAGCCATTCGAGGTGGGCCAGTGAGGTCCAGCACGAAGAAGAAGAAGAAGTTTCGAACGATGTGGTAACAGTGGCGCTCGTACTCATTGCTCTGTCTCTGTTTATGGTGTGCTGAATGGATTGTAATGAAGTTTGCGTAGTTGAAAGAACATGGTCTTCTTCTGTTTGCTATCAATAGTATTTGGTGAGTCAGAGGTCGGAAAATGATAAGAAAGAAAAGAATGCAGAAGTGCGACCAAAATTATAGCCGGTCAGATAGGCTGCGTTTCCAAGCTTGTGCTGTCGGATCTTACATAGCACCTACAATGACCATCAACAGGATGAAATAAAACATTGTTGACGTGGATGCCATGTCTAGGGAATCTCAGGTTTCCAGCCACTGCTTGTTGACACTTCCATGACAGTCATGTCAGCTTTCCACACCACACACACTAATTTCACATGCAATTGACATGACTCCAAACTATCCTCTAAGTCAAAGTTCAGGTTGATGTGTCTGTCTACCTTCCCATGATCCACCCTTGCAACAATGGAATGATCATTGCTGTTGCTGAGGCCGCCAGGCAGTTCTTGAGCTCCTTCATTGCCATACTTTCCAAAGAGAGCCCCTTGCATGCTTTCTCTCATGGTATGGATAATGCCAGTTGCAGCTTTGCTCTCAAAATTGGGGATGTGGTGGAGTTTTTTTGGCATGGGAGGACAACACCTCCATCTTCTTACACCTTTTGGAAAGTATTATCCCACAGCTTGGGACCACCAGGCTGTTGCTGTTGTGATGGTATGTAGGTATGTATGGTATGTTGTGTTAGGGTGGGTACCATACCTAGACCAGCGGCCCAGCCAAATATCTCATTGTCGCGAAGTGATCGTCCGGCGCACCGCGGGCTTTCTGGGTGTAAAAATTTAGCTAATCCTTCCGTGATTGCTTTGATATTTTTAGCCATTGAATTTAACGGTTTAGGGCACGAGCGATGCCGTCGACGTCCAGCTCACCTCAAAACCTCAC
>CAZSIQ010000182.1:0-3411 GCA_964606915.1 uncultured Woeseiaceae bacterium
AAAGGCGGCAGGAGCTGCCAGAGGTAGCAGGGAGAGGACAAGGGTCAGAAGGAGTCGTTTCATCGTGACAAAGATGATGGTGGTGGTGGTGGTGATGATGAGGGTGAAGTGTTGCAAGTGTGTTCACTGTCGAATGAATGTGTGTTCCAGATGTGTGTTCAAGATGCGTGTTCACACGTGTCAAACAAGTGGGATTCCGATGCGTCGAAAGATCTCCCACGACAAGAGGATGTGAAGGAATGAAGCCAGGAATGAAGCAAGTACCACTGTATGATGTGTTTGTGCAGCGTCGACGGTATTGCTAGGATTGTGTTGTTGTTGTTGTTGCACACACACACAAAGCACACACACCGTTCGCAAAAAGGAACAAGATCTTTCGGATCGGCTTCGCGTTGGTCTCTGGGGGCACGCCTCCGTCGACGAGAGAGGGCCTTGTTCGCATCGTCGAAACGTCGCCACCGCGCCGTGGCTCGCCTGATGGAACGCGAGGTGGTGGACCACCTACGTCATCGGTACCCGGAAGTGGTTCACCGAAATGCCTCCATACACTCACATAAAGTGTACAGAGAGGCACTTCCGCACATCCACGCAAGATACGCAAAGGCACAACCAAGCGAGAAGAACCCAAAATCCCTCCACGATGATGGGAACGGGGCGCTTTTGGACGACGGCCGTAGGCACACGGTGGGTCGACTGAAAGATCCTGCCTGCCCTGGATCCAAGCGCTTTTCCAGCCTATCGTCCCTGAGTGAGCTTTGCCAGAGCCTGAATGACCCCCACCGCACAAAGTGACGAATTCCTACTAGTATTACCCTCTGTGAACGACGTACCTGCCGGGTGGGTAAAGGCGTGACAACACGCCACGGCCAAGTAGGCAACCGCAGCCGCCGTGTAAAACATGCTGCTGCTGTTGCTGTTGTGAATACAAGGAGAACAAAGTGGGAGACGCGGAGTGAGGTGTTGGTCTCTCCCTCTTCTTCGTCAATCTCTGTCTGTCTCTCTCTCTGTCTCCACTACGTTATGAGAGGTGCGTGATGTCTCGGATTTTTGCACGCCGTGTGATGGCTGCAAAAAAAAGCAATGACGTCCACAAAAAATGGATGTGTGAAAGCATCCAATCACCGCACGCAATGTACATACAGTACGTACCACCACTATGGTACGAGCTCGAAAACAGGCGACGTCAAAAAAAAGGCACGATGTAGATGATAATCATAACTTCTCATGTTAAGGTCACCTACATACATGTAGGATTATCGTCTAGAGGTGTTCCTCTACCACAATACCATAGCTGTTTATGTTAGCTAGATAGAGCATGATGGTAGTTTACATTAGTGCATTAGTAAACGAAAAACATACCATATAGATCGAGCGGAGCCTGCTGCCATGCTTCAGATATACATAATATTACATACGCCAGACAAGTGTCGTAGGCGCTACCAGTGGATAATGGCTTTACATTAGGTCTCGCCTATCGTCAGCAGCGTTCATGTCAGTGGTCATTTGCTGAAGTGTACCATACCAGTATGGTTGGTACCATACCACCCCACACCTACATACGCAATCATTCCGTTCACAATGATCCACCGAGACTTTCCAAAAGACAATGATTGATTGCCCCATTAGGCAATAAATAACAAGCAGCTTGGCGCATTCATTGTTTAGGTTCGTTTCCGGTCGATAATTTTGCAGTACAACCTTCAACAACAAAATAATGTTTCGTCAATCGGTTCCATGTTCTAAAGTATAAAAAAAGAGTTAGGCTGTCTGTGCTCTGGCTTGCATGCTGCTCACCAGGGCGTGGTCATTTATCCCATATTCATAGTTCACAGTAACCACCAACATTCATCGCTGCATCCAGCACCACACGTCACTGACATCGCGCCTGTGCATGAATATCACTAATTATCTCTACTACTTGACACGCTTCTTGTTGCCCGTCAAACCCGCCGACAAGAGATCATCCATATTATTATCCGTCTTTTTCGAAGGCACCTTTTTACGAGGCACGGGTCCACTGCTACTCGCCGCCGGAGCAGCATTGGCGGCGGCTTCCTGAGCCGCTTTTTTGGCCGCCACCTTGGCTTGCAGAGCCGCCGCGTCGTTTTCGTTGCGCTTGAGGGGGTCACCTCCCTGTTGCATGTGGAGATATGTGATGAAATGATTGAGTATGTATATATGGTTTAACATGTATGTATCATTCAATGTCATTCATAGCATCCAAAAGCACATCAACGGCAAGAGCGAACAAACCGCTCCAGGGTCTCTCTCCTTTGCGCGCACACCCTTTCACACAGTCTGCTGCCTATCATAACACCACCACCCACCTTGGCTTCTGATTTCGCCTTGGCCGCCTGTTTGGCTTGATTCTTGGCACGATCCCGATCTCTCTTGTCACCGCGCGACATGGTGCCACAACAATGAAGAATCAATCAATCTGCAGGTATGGTGGTGGTAGAGGTTGTCCAGGTGGTACCGTAGGTAATGAGAATGACACACCCTCAAAAAGCGCTCCTTCCGTTGTGCTGCGCTCCTTCCAGCTGCGTCTGTCTGTCTGTCCGTCCGTCCGTCCGTCCAGAGGATGATGCTGGATGTTGCGTGAGCATAATGAGCACAACAACAATGTTGGCTCACACACACAACAACATATGTACTGGGCAACCAACCACCTCATTGTTTTTTTCTTTCATAAACAAACGACAACCCCACCATGAAGATTGGCATTTACATTTACCCTCAAGCCGAAGTGTTGGATTTTTCGGGCCCTTTTGAAGTATTCTCAACCGCCTGCCGATTATGTTCAGATGTCAGCGTAATGGAACCACCCGTATTGATTGGTGCAACAGGTGACCTGGTGACGGCCCGTGGTAACTTTGCCGTGCAGCCCCATTTTGGCCTTGACAATCATCCCAAATTGGATGTATTGATTGTACCAGGAGGGATTCATACGGAGGAAATGCAAAAACCAAACGTATTGGAATGGATCAAGGTCCAAGCGGAACAGGCCCAGCTGGTGGCCTCGGTCTGTACAGGTGTCTTTTTGTTGGCCCAGGCGGGTGTATTGACGCAACAAAGTAGTAGTGTGACCACGCACTGGGAAGACATTCCCGATCTACAAGCACAATTTCCTCATCTAACGGTCCAGAGTGGCGTGCGCTGGGTGGATCAAGGGGGAAAATTCGTCACGTCGGCCGGAATTTCCGCCGGCATTGACATGAGTTTGCACCTCGTGAGTCGGTTGCATTCGATGGAATTGGCCAAGGCTACGGCGAAACAAATGGAGTTTGATTGGACTGGAAATGTACCAGCTGATTCTACTACAGCAGCAGCAGCAGCAGCAGCAGCAGCAGCGGAGAATAGTCACACCTAGCAATCGTCAACTTTTGACACCGACAAAGCTATCAGTGCAGA
>CAZSIQ010000183.1:0-3389 GCA_964606915.1 uncultured Woeseiaceae bacterium
GGCCAGGGATAAGATCGCCTTTCTATCCGGCCGATCAGACACTGATAGGCCAGGGACAAAAACGCCGGACTTACCGGCCGACGCGCGAATCGGATTTAAAGTCGTTCGGCGTATTCCACGTCGGGCAGACGCGACCGCTGTTGCGAACCGCGAGGACGCGGTGCCGGGAAAACGGGATCTCTAACGGCTTACTTGACGAGTCGCAGGTGGGGTCGACTGGGTCGCTTGACCGGCGCCATCTGTTCCTGGTCGGCGTCCGGGTTGCTGGCATCCTGCGAGAAAATCATGCCCTGCCCGGTTTCACGGGCGTAGATACCCAGCACCGAGCGGGTCGGCACCCAGACGTCGAACGGGACGCCTCCGAAGCGAGCGCGGAAGCTGATCGAATCGTTGACCATTTTCAGGTTGTGCGCTGCCGAATCCGAGATATTCAGGATAATGCGACCGCCTTTGACGTGCTCCGGCGGGACAAGTACGCCGTCGACCGAAGCGTCCACCACGATGTGCGGTGTGTGCCCGTTGTCCGCCATCCATTCGTGCATGGCGCGGATCAGGTAGGGTCGCTTGGATCGGCTTCTTTGCGTCACTTATCGGGTTCCAGTCGAGCTACAGCGCGTAGCTTAACACCTTGCGCTGCCATTGCCGCGAACATGACATAACGTGGCAAGTCGGTGAATGGCAGCGAAAATTCTGGACTTTTTAGACCAGATTTAGATTCGCATCTCCTGCTCCAGCTCGGTCAGGCTCTGCTGGAAGGAACGTCGTGAAAACACGCGTTGCATGTAGGCCTCAATGGGCTCCGCTTCGCTGCCGAGCTCGATGCCGTAGACCGGCAGGCGCCAGAGGATAGGCGCGATACTACAGTCAACCAGCGAAAACTCCTCGCTGAGGAAGTAAGGCCGCGCCCCGAACAACTCCACACTTTGCAGGATGCTTTCACGAAGCAGCTTGCGCGATTTCGTGCTCAGGCGGCCATCGTTCTGATCGGCCTCTTCTGCCAATGAGTACCAGTCCGTTTCGATGCGGAACAGCGCGAGTCGAAACTGCGCGCGCGTAACCGGATCGACCGGCATCAGCGGCGGGTGCGGGAAACGTTCGTCCAGATACTCAATGATCACGCGTGAGTCGTACAGGGTGAGGTCACGGTCGACCAGCGTCGGCACCGTGTGGTACGGATTGAGATCCATCAGGTCTTCCGGCAGGTCGTTGCCGATAACGTTTGAGATCTCGATGTTGATGTTCTTTTCAGCCAGCACGAGGCGTGTGCGGTGGCTGTGAATGTCAGTGGGACGCGAGAAAAGCGTCATCACGGAGCGTCGGTTGGCAATAACGGCCATGTCATCCCCCGGGGGCGTTCTGTAGTTATTTTGGGCTCGCTGGAAATACAGCCGCGCGGGCCAGTCAGCCCGCGCGACGTTGCATCATATCACTTGACGTCTTTCCAGATTTCCTTCTTCAGCAGATACGCCAGAATCAGGAATACCGTCAGGAAGATCAGAACCCAGACGCCGATAACGCGTCGTTCCGACCGGACCGGTTCGGCGATGTAAGCCAGGAAGTTGACGGTGTCGCGAACGAACTCGTCGTACTCCTCCGGCGTCAGCTTGCCGGGAACGACCTGCTCGAAGCCTTTGAACTCCTCGGTAACGGAGCCGTCTTCGTTCTGGACTTCCTCGAAATTCGCCTTGTTGAAGCCCTGCAGTTCCCACAGCACGTGCGGCATCGCCGTCATCACCAGTTCGGTGTTGTTGACGCCGTTCGGCTGGTCCGGGTCGATGTAGTAGCTGCGCAGGAACGCATAGATGTAGTCAGCGCTTTTCGCGCGAGCGGTCAGCGACAGGTCGGGCGGTGCCTTGCCAAACCAGCGCGCTGCCGGCTCGTACGGCATGGACACCTGGATGGTCTCAAACGGCTTTTCTGCGTTGAACATCAGGTTCTCGATCAGGAGCTCGTCCGAAATGCCGAGGTGCTTGCCAATCGTTGAGTAACGAACGTACTGGGCGGAGTGGCATCCGGAGCAGTAGTTCATGAAGTTGGCGGCCCCGCGCTGCAGCGACGGGATGTTGTCCGGCTGAATACCGGATGGCTCGTATTTCTTGCCGCCGCCGGCCGCAAAAGCGACCGAGCTCAGCGCCAGAAGAACAGCCGCGAGCGACAGGAGCTTCATCGTTTTAGCCATTGTAGACCACCCTTTCCGGAACCGGCTTCGTCTTGTCGATGGACGTGTAGTACGGCATCAGCACGAAGTACGCGAAGTACATGACCGTGAAGATCTGCGTCAGCAGGACGTAGATGCCTTCCGCAGGCTGCAGGCCCAGCCAGCCCAGCATCACGAAGCTGATGACGAACAGCGTCAGCGCCGACTTGTACATCCAGCCGCGATAGCGAATCGACTTCACGCGAGCCTTGTCCAGCCATGGCAGGAACATCGGGATGATGACGGCCGCACCCATCAGCAACACTCCGCCCAGCTTCGACGGAACGGCGCGAAGGATCGCGTAGAACGGTGTGAAGTACCACACCGGTGCAATGTGCTCAGGCGTCGCACTCGGGTTTGCCGGTTCGAAGTTGGCGTGCTCGAGGAAGTAGCCGCCCATCTCCGGCGCGAAGAACACGACCGCCGAGAAGATCATCAGGAAGATCGTGATGGCGACGAGATCCTTACTCGTGTGGTACGGGTGGAAAGCGACACCGTCGAGCGGCTTGCCGTTCTCGTCTTTCTTTTCCTTGATCTCGACGCCGTCCGGGTTATTCGATCCGACTTCGTGCAGCGCCACGATGTGGACGAAAATCAGTCCGATCAGCAGCAGCGGCAGCAGGATGACATGCAGCGCGAAGAAGCGGTTCAGCGTGATATCCGAGATGTTGTAGTCACCGCGGATAATCTCGACCAGCGCCTCACCCACCCAGGGGATCGCGCCGAACAGCGAGATGATCACCTGCGCGCCCCAGTAGGACATCTGGCCCCACGGCAGCAGGTAGCCGGCAAACGCTTCGGCCATCAGAACGATGAAGATCAGCATACCGATGATCCAGATCAGCTCGCGCGGCTTCTTGTAGGAGCCGTAGAGCATCGCCCGGAACATGTGCAGGTAGACGACCACGAAGAAGAACGAGGCACCGGTGGAGTGCATGTAGCGGATGAGCCACCCCCACTCCACGTCACGCATGATGTACTCAACAGACGCAAAGGCCTCAGCCGACGACGGCTTGTAGTTCATCGTCAGGAAAATGCCGGTCAGGAGCTGAATGAACAGGACCACAAACGCCAGGACGCCGAAGACGTACCAGATATTGAAGTTCTTGGACGCGTAGTACTCCGTTACGTGGTAACGAAGCGTTTCCATCAGCGGGAAACGATCGTCAATCCATTTGATCACGCCGCCGGA
>CAZSIQ010000184.1:0-3312 GCA_964606915.1 uncultured Woeseiaceae bacterium
ATGGGCATGATCGGAACGCTGATCGGCCTGGTACAGATGCTTGCCAACATGGACGACCCGAAACAGATCGGTCCCGCGATGGCTGTCGCGCTGCTGACCACACTTTACGGTGCCATTCTCGCCAACATGTTCGCGCTGCCCATCGCCGACAAGCTCGCGCTGCGCAGTGCCGAGGAGCAGACCAACAAGTCGCTGATCATCGACGCCCTGCTCAGCATCCAGAGTGGCCAGAACCCGCGCATCATCGAAAGCATGCTGGAGTCCTACCTGCCGAAATCCCAGCGTAAGGTCGAGGACGACGCCTAGGCGTCGGCGGCCGCATGGACGGACCACCGGAAAAACCGCCAGAGAAAGGCGTACCGGCGTGGGTAATGACCTTCGCGGACCTGATGACACTGCTGATGTGCTTCTTCGTCCTGCTGCTCGCCTTCTCGGAAATGGACGTCGAGAAATTCAAGCAGCTGTCCGGTTCCATGAAAAACGCCTTCGGTGTGCAGGCCGAGATCGAGGTCAAGTCCATCCCGAAAGGCACCAGCATCATTGCCAAGGAATTCAGCCCCGGCAGGCCTGACCCGACAGCACTGAACACGATTCGCCAGTTCACCGTTGAGTCGAACCGGAACACGCTGGACGCACTTAACCGCGAAATTGCCGAGACGCGCGAACACGCCCGCCGTCTGAAAATGGCGCTCAAAGACGACATTGAACGTGGCGCTGTCGCCATCGAGACAGAAGGCAAGAAAATCATCATTCGGATCATGGAGCAGGCCTCCTTCGATTCAGGACGCGCTGTTGTCCGGCCCGAGTTCATGCCGACAATCACAAAGATCACCGGTCTCATCGACAATGCCATCGGTGAGGTGACGATCTCCGGCCACACCGACAACGTGCCGATCAATACACCGGAATTCCGCTCCAACTGGGAACTGTCGACCTCACGAGCCGTCACCGTGGCGCACGTGCTGTTTGACCAGAAACGCATCAACGAGAATCGCGTGACCATTACCGGTCATGCCGACACGCGCCCGGTTGCCGAAAACGACACCGCGGAAAACCGCGCCAAGAATCGTCGCGTTGAAATCAGCATCGTGCGCGGCAACGAACTCGACAGGACAAAGACGATGGCGGTTGACGACGCCGGCCAGGTGCTGGAAACGGACGACAACGCGAATGACAGTGCGCAGCCCGTCGAAGACGAGGCTCCGCAAAAACAGGAAGGCGAAGTATGAGCAACGAATACGATAATCGACGGTCATTCCGCGTCAGCGAAATGGTCTACGTGAAGTTCGACAAGATCAGCGATCTCGACTTCCACGAAGGTCTCGAGCACCGCAAGCTCAAGCTTGGCCTGAACGACGGTGCACAGGCGATGCTGATGGACGTCGAGGCACGCTTGAGCGAAGCCATGTACATGCTGAACAATGAGTCGGAAGCCGTTGGCCGTTGCATGACCCTGTTGAATGACAAGCTGAACATTGTCGTTAACCAGCTGCCGGCGCTGCGGGAGAAGCGCTCTGCGCTGGCCAAGCTGCCGCCACAGCGCTGCGACGTCAGCGCCGACGGCCTCGTGTTCTCGAGCGAAAAGGCGCTTGCGGTCGGCGATAAGATGCACCTGCAGTTCCTGTTGTCATCCGACAACCGCTTCGTCGAGACCTTTGCATCCGTCGTGCGACTGACGGACCCACCCGACGACAGTAACCCTGCGCTGAAGTACGGCGTCGGTGTTGAGTTCAACGGGATGAAGCCTGAGCAGCGCGAGATACTGATCCAGCACATGTTCAATCTCGAGTCAGAGACGCTCAGGATGCGGCGCCTTAAACTCGAGGAGCTCGAAGACAGTTAACGAAGGCCGCCGGTGTAGAGCGGCGACCAGATGGGCATTTCGGCGTGGTTGTGCAGCGGAGAGCGTGCGTTGCCAGTGGCGCTCAGGCGAGAGACGCCTGCATGGTCTGCAGCTTGTTACGGTAGTTCTCCATAACGCCGCCTACCGTGTCCTTGTTAATGCCGAGGCGACGAGCAGCCGGGATTTCTGACAGGTCCAGCGACTCCTCCGCATCGTCGACCAGCAGCTCGGATATGTACATGGCATCGACCAGGCGAGGCTCTTCGGCACCGTTTTCGTTGTCGGCCATGTAGCTGGCAACGTCCGCGGACTCAGCCATTTCCTCGTTGAAACCCCAGGACTCGATGATGCTCTTGCCAATCTGCGGGTTCCACTGGCTGACGATTTCGTTAAACGATTCCTGTTTACCGAGCAGCGACGGGAATTCATCCGTCTTGGTAATGATGTACAGCGTGCCGACATCGTGCATCAGGCCGGCGAGAAAGGCTGTCTCGTCGTTCAGTATCTTGTTGCACCGCGACACCGCCCAGCCCATGGACGAGAGCTTCATGCCGCGTGCCCAGGCTGCCTGCAGGTACTTCTTGGCGTGCGAGTGCTTCTCGGCCGCGTAGAGCTGTTCCATCGCAATCGACATCGCGGTGTTGCGAACGACCTCGAATCCGAGGCGACCGATGGCGCCGTCGAGCGTGTCGATGGTGACCCCGGCACGGTTGTAAAGCGCGGAGTTTGCAAACAGGAACAGTTTGGAGACAAGTACTGGATCAACGCTGACCGCTTTACTGATCTGGTCAAAGTCACAGCTGTCGTTCTCAAGCATATTGCGGATCTTGATGACGACATCCGGCAGCGACGGCAGGGTGATGTCCCCGTTATTCAGTTCAAGTGCGAGGAGATTGATAAAGCGGAATTGGTCGTCAGCCGTAGCATTCATTTGCAGTGATCCCTGTCTGAGAACTAGTTGATCGAAACGTGTTGCCGGCCGTGAAGCTTTTTCAGCAAGCGCGCTTCGCCGACGTTCAGGCCACACACCCGAGTCAGCTCTTCAACGCTTGCGCCGCTTTTGGCCATTCTCTGTGCATTCTCTATCGGCAGGTTTCGCTCAATCTCAACTGAAACCGGTGAAGCCATTCGGGGTTCACGTTCGGACAGGTCTCGCATTCGCCGCTGCAGGTCGCCAATGCGTTGATCCAGCTTGAGTTTTTCAAGCAGGGCTTTCTCGGTGTTGACGCTGATGATGTGCCGGGATTCTTCATTATGTGAAATATCCTCGTCCTCATCGTCGTCGGCGAGCATCGCGCCGGTCGGGCTTGCCCAGAACGCCTCGATGTCGCGGCAGCGTCGCTGGAAGCGCGCGAGAGCGACAACGGCGGCGCCAAGCAACACGGACTGCGAGGCCAGAATCAGGTACAGGGACAGGGTTGCATCAATCATCACACACGCTCGTCTATCAGGGGTTTGCGTTCATCGTC
>CAZSIQ010000185.1:0-3264 GCA_964606915.1 uncultured Woeseiaceae bacterium
AAATTGTTATAGGAAGC
This sequence comes from uncultured Woeseiaceae bacterium, assembly GCA_964606915.1. Taxonomy (GTDB): domain Bacteria; phylum Pseudomonadota; class Gammaproteobacteria; order Steroidobacterales; family Woeseiaceae; genus UBA1847. The sequence goes on from CAZSIQ010000185.1 coordinate 18, forward strand.
AATTTGCGGTACGATAGCGTTGTTTGATGCCATGATTTAGTTTCCTTCTCATACAGAATGCTTCCTATAAGGTACCTTCTGGGAAGCATTCTGTCGAGATGTTATATCCTAAATAAAGCCACTAGATGTTTAACTGAATTCAAAATCTAGTGTGGTAAGCCTACTCAGGGATTGGCCTAAGGGTAAACCTTCGAGGCTGATTTACTGCTGCTGAAGCGAAAGACTGAGATACATAGCGGCCGTCAGAAATGCTAGGTATGCCACTTACTGACAATTGCACTGGTATATTGAGGGATCGAATCGTTAAGTTGAAATCACACGTATTATCTGGACAGTCTAGTGCTTCCCAGAAAAAGTTACGCCTCTCATAGGCTAAAGGGCTTGTGCGGTAAAAATCTACTTTGAACTGCCTAGTCGATGATGGACCTACTATATAATCAGTGAACGGTATGATCTGATCATTGTTATCTAGTGGTCCTAGTCTAAATGTGTCAAACGTATCCGTGCTCACTGTAAGCTGAAGTGAAACACGAGCTCCCGGAATCATATCAAGGATAAAGTTGAAATCTGTTGATGGACGTAACCGCGAACTATTTCTGTCGGTGAGGCCATACTCTTCACAAACGCTAAGGTCAACCTGTTGCAGAGTAAGATTCAGTGCTCCGAACGGTGAAAATATAGCTTGTATAGATTCTGGAAGGTTGATTAAGCCAATACTTGCTAGTGTTTCATAAACATTCCGAGAGTTTAAAATCTCTGCTATTGAAAGCATAGCTGGTATGTTACGTACGCCAAGAGTAGCGGCTGTGCAAGCAGCCTCGATTGCACCATCATCATTATGATTCCGTTTAGATTGTCCTATCAGAGCATGATCGGCCCTGCTGTATAAGATATTAGTGGCCACTGTATCAAGTACAAGGATACTTGGACGTGCAAAGTTGTCCGATGCGAAGACGCGAATATGTGTACCGTTTGAAGTCTGCTCGCTCTCTACGGAAATGACCGTGTCACTGCCGCCAAAAAGCACTTCTAACGAAAGGCCGGTTGCATGGAAAGAGGCATTAACTGAGATGTCGTAGGCCTCGTAAGAGAACACTAGATCAGCAACTGAATCTTCAAAACGTCTTCCGTACACCCAAAGAGTTGTCTCCCTGTCAGTCAGTGTTGATATGAGACTGACTTCATCTGTAGGTTCGTACAATTCTACTACAAAGTCAGGTTCGGCAGTAGTCATAGAGTCGCACCCGGATACCAAATATGCAACAAGGATAATGGGTATGATTTTGCGCATAACGTTCACTTCATCTCTGAGAGAGCGATTATAATGTTTGGAAGAAAGTAAGCTGGTAGCCAATAAATAAGGTGAATGAACTAGATTCGGCGCGAAAGCCGTCACATAAATTGATGCCGCACGCGTAGTGATTCCAATAAAAAAGCAGTAGCAGGCAGCTAAAAATCCCACGAGTCAAATGGTACTAAAACTTTTACGGAGGGCAATTACGTATGTACTTGTAATTCTAGTCATAAGTACAAGTGCCTTCTATTGTAATACAACGCCAGACAGCACCCCAGACATGGAAATTCGGTGGAATAGAAGTTTGGTTCAAGACGGCGATCTGATTTTTAGGCGGGGTAGAAGCATGGCAAGCTACATGGTGCTTGTTGCCGACAGGGATTCTTACTATTCACATGTGGGGATAATTAGTATTGAAGATGGAGACTCACTAGTGGTTCATGTAGCACCGAATGAGGATGAGGAAATATCTGGCCTCGTTCAGATAGAAGCACTGGGTAGGTTTTCTCGTGTTTCAAACGCAAGCGCAATTAGGGTTATGAGGGTTTCTGATCCAATTGTAGCGCTACGTGCTTCTAGTATTGCTAAGACCTACTATCAGGAAGGTATCACCTTTGATGATGATTTCAGTCTTGATTCAGATTCAAGCATGTACTGTACGGAACTAGTCTGGAAAGCGTACAAACAAGCTGGCATAGACTTAATTGATGGTGCGTTTGCAAGAGTGTCAATAATTACGGAAGAGAGTGATTATATTTTACCTAGTACTCTACTCAGAAGTAATCATCTAACAGAAGTTCTCGAGGTTAAAAAGTGAATCGAAATCCGATATTTTGTGTGATTGTATCATTAATGTTACTGTCTGGATGTTCCCAAAAACCCGCAGATGTGGCCGAGTCTTTTGTGTACCACATTGAGGAAGGCAACTTCGAGTCAGCAGTAGATTTGTTTTCGGCCCAAGTGATTGCAACATTTGGACGGGAAAAACTCATAAGAGGAGTAAAGAGATCACATACTGATATGCTCGAAAAAGGTGGAGTTGATAGTTTTATGGTTATTAGTGAAGAGCCGAGTACAGATGGTATGAGTATAATGTTAGAGTATGAGATAACGTTTAAGAATGGCGAGAGGAATAGCTCTACTATGGATATAGTGAAGCAGAATGGGAAGTGGAAAATCGAGCCTAATTTCGGAAATAAATAATATGTAGCGTGAACTTGGTAGACCCTTTCTGTGAAACGAAAACAAATACAAATAAGGTGATATTATGCGATTAGCATGTATGCTGATGGTGGCTTTAATGTGCTTCGCTTGTGAAAAAGGAGAAGTGCCAATCCAGAGCCAAGAAGGGACACCAAGTTCGAGTCTGAAAAAAACAAAAAGCGAGTTGATACAGACTTCAGTAGAGGAATACGAAAGCATGACTAGGGCATACATTGATCAGTTTGGGGACATATCTATGTATGCTTCTGTAACAGTCACGCGCCAAGGTGAAGAAGTACACATGAGGTCACATAGTAATCAGGAACTAGTGACGCTTTTAAAGGCAAAAGGATACATAGAGCCTGTCAGTGGACGAGGAGTCTATCGTCTGTCATCAGCAGGTGATAATGCAGTGCAAAGCGGTATACTGGAGGTGCGCAGGTCTGGACTCGATGGTAATCTTACGCTCATCGTGCCTTTTGGTATTGCTGAGTATCAAGGGTATGAGCCTATTCCCGATTCGGACAGAGCTAAAGAAATCGAGGAAAGTGGTTATCATTCAGGATATGCGAAGTTTATTCTTTCAGGGGTTCCAGAATGGGTTCGTGAAGCATCTATTGCTCAAGGAGAAAATCAGGATGGTCTACGGGTCAGGATATATGGGAAATACGGTATGGCAGGGCACATTCGGTTGTGGCCTAGGGTAGTATTGCCCACAGATGATTCTATGAGCCTGAGCTATGACAACGT
>CAZSIQ010000186.1:0-3258 GCA_964606915.1 uncultured Woeseiaceae bacterium
AGAACCAGAACACCTGGCCGCTGCTGTTGACGTGGTACTCATAGTTTTCGTCCTTCGCGACGATGGTGTGCAAACCGCCACTTTCGGGTAGCGAGCGCGGATAAATCCAGGCGCCCACGGTCAGGGCCGTCTCAAAATCCAGTGCCGGATCGTCCGCAACTTCCACGTAGTCATCGATACCGTCGAAGTCACCGTAGCGGCAGCTCCCCGGGTTGCCGGCAATTGCCGGTGACGACTGCAGCGTGGTGACGCCGCCGAATGCGGTTCCGTTGAACCCTCCTGAGCCGCTGTCGCTTACCTCCCCTGACGTTCCGTCCCACGATTCCTCGTCAAAGAAGAACGACACTCTCTGTTCGCCTGTCAAACACACATCGTCGACATGCCAGTAATCCCAGTCGACGTTACTGCCATTGGTTTGTCGAAAACGGACCTGAAATCCGGCGTGCAGAGCTGAGGCAGCCAGGTTGTAGGTTCTGTTGAAGACCTCACCGGCGGTACCTGCGCCGGTAAAGGTCTCAAGCGCGACCCAGTTCCCGGCGTCATCGAGGTATTCAACGACCAGGTCTTCACCATCGTCGGGATCTTCACTGAAGGCGTCGTCACCGCGCCTTATCCACGCTGAGAGCTCCACACCTGACGCACCCGATAGCGATAGCGCCGGGCTCGTTACCGTCACGGCGTTCCAGCGCGTATAGAGCGAAAAGCTCCCGGAATTGGCAACCGCGCCACTGACGCCGGCGTCACCGCCACCCGTTGAGTTGACGACCCAGTCACCCAGCCCCGACTCGAAATCGGTGCATGCCCCGAGTCCGAAAGCACCCGACGGAGCAACTTCAGTGACGGTTGGGTTATCGATGTGCCAGTAGTCGAAGTCCGAACCACTGCCGGCCGTTAACCGGAATCGGATTTGCAGTGCCGAATGCAGAGCGCTGCTCGGCAAGACAGTACTCAGGATGATGATTTCCCCGTCTGTCCCGCTTCCCTGGTACGTGGCGACGGTAATCCAGGCCCCGGTGTTATCCAGGAACTCCACGACGAGATCCTCGTTATTGTCAGGATCTTCGCTGAAACTGTCGTCGCCACGGCGAATCCAGACGTCCAGCCTCGCACCGGGAACCGCGGCATCGAAAGGATCACTGGTAACCGAAACCGGATCCCAGCGCAGGGCGAGCGATCGGCCTTGTTCGCTGGTCGCGTTGTCGATCAGGGCATCGCCACCACCGGACGTATCGACCGTCCAACTGTTCAGGTTTCCGTTCAGGTTGTCCGAGAACAGCACATCGCCCGGCGCCGCTGCAGCGCTTGCCGACACTAACAGCAGCAAGAAGAACGTGACGCGTTGCATCATCATCGCACTCATCTAGCTGACATCCGTCAGCGTGGTTCTGACCCGTCGCGAGATGTAGTCCGGCTGCCCGTAGGCACCGGACACGGCAAAGGCCTCAACCGTGTAAACCGTCACGGTGTCCTGCCCTTCAGAAAAACTCGCGCTGGAGCAGCTGACACTGACGGTAAAGCCGTTCAGCCCGCCCTCGGTCAATGACAACGACGAGCTCGCTGCGCAGCTGTTATTTACCAACGCCTCGTAGATGGCCCACTCGACACCGCTGCGCGCCGCTGCGTCAGCGCGTGAACCCTGCATCGCGAGCACCACCGTCTGCGAGCCAATCACGCTCATGCGCACGGCGACAACGCCTAACGCGGCCAGCACCACGATCAGGAACAGAGCCGGCACCAGCGAGAAACCGTTTTGGCGCAAGCGATTCACGGCACGTTGTCCACGTGGGCCTGGCGCAGCAGCGACACGCTCTCGCCGGCCTCACTAACGGTCAGGCTCGCGCTGAGCAGGCCCGCTCGTTCAGAGGTTCCGGGCGCATACGAAAAGCCGCAACCGCTTGCGTTGTAAACAACGGTGGATTCAGCCGCACCCGCCGCCAGCAACTCCGCCTCGCTGTCGCGGGCCGAATGGCTGGCGTTGATGGCGTAACCGCTGTAGCGCTTCAACTCGCCGGTAATGGTGTTGCACAGGTAGCTTACCGGCCCGTCAACGAGAAAAACACGCTGCCGCGGCGATTCATAGGCAAACCGGAACGCCGGGGACAGCGTCACCCGGTCCTCACCGGTTGCGCCATCGGCGGCGATGTTGATCTGCGTGCCGGCCGGCGTGATGACGTTGGCCAGCTCATACGCATCGGCGCCAGGTACACCGACGTTGTACACCGACAGGTAGTGCGTCGTGGACGAGAACGGCCGGGCGATGTTGTTGAAGGCGCCCACCGAGTTGAAGGAATCGTCCGTGTTGTTGAACCGCAGCCGCTGTGCCTGGCTACCTGGCGGACGAGTGCGATAACGAACACCGTCGACAGTGTTCAGCATTTCGAGGGCGACGATTGCACCGTTGGTGCGGACCCGAATGCTGTTTGGCAGCGCGCGGCGAACCTCACGTGTTATGCCTCGAAGCGCAGACTCGGAGAGCTCCACCAGCTCGGCACGGCGTGCCTGGTCGTTATAAGCCGTCACCGGGCCGGTGATAAACAGGGCCATGAACGACACAACGATCGTCGACAGGACGATCGTTACCACCAGCTCTACCAGCGTGAAGCCGCCCTGCCGCCGCATGCCTAGTACCTCGCCCGGTAGCCGCTGACGACGTAGTTGACGAGGTTGTCACGTGTCACCAGGACGTCCACGCGGACGACGTCACCGGAAGGCAGTGAGCCGAGCCCGGAGGATGACGAAACAGACACCGATACCGTGTAGGCGGACAGCGCGGGAATCGGGTTGCCGAACTGGTCGCGCGAACCGACATCAACAAGGCCGTTGTAGTCGTCGAGGTCGTCGAAGGCGGCCCTGGCGGTCTCGCCATCGCTGCCGTCCGGATCGTCAAACGGCCGCAGGAGAATTTCCTCAAGATAGGCGTCGGCGATCGCCGCAGCCTGGTGACGGATCATCGGGTCTGCGCTTGAGGATGCGACCGTGGAAAACACACCGAGTATGGTGCTCGCCGCGATTCCGACGATAACGATGGACACCAGGAGTTCAACCAGTGTGAGGCCGGATTGCTGTCTCATGGCGTTATCACCAGGCCTGTGCCGGCCTCGACGGTCAGCGAGAATCCGCCGACCGTCAGGGCCTCGTCGCCGCCAAGGGACGTCCGCCCCTCGGCGTCGAAGAGAAACGTTGTGGCCGGCGCCGCGGTGACGCCGGCCGGCGCATTGCCCGTCACTGCCTCGCCCGATGGCAAGAGAACAGCAACCG
>CAZSIQ010000187.1:0-1137 GCA_964606915.1 uncultured Woeseiaceae bacterium
CTAACAGCGTTTTGGTCAAACACTACTAGTATCGCTTGCGTGGGTTGATAGATCTGAGCCAGCGCAAACATCGGCATCATGGAGAACTAACCGCCCAACTCTGCACCTCCTACGACCAACATGCCCCCCGGACCCTCGGCATCACTGGGATTGCGAGGGACATCGCAAGCATATCGATCAAGTGTCACGACTTGTTTCGCGGAGGTGTGGAGACTGTCTCTCTTCTAGAATGCAGTGTAGGAATCATGAATGTACTGTAAACAATGCCTGTGGGTAGTCGATATACTCTCTAGTGATGTCGAGAGTCGTTATTGTAGATGAATAAAGGTACTATTATTTACAAACGACACTGAAAAGACAGCAGCGCCAAACCTTGTGCCGCGATATACGCGGGAGTCTTATCGTCTGCTTTTTGTCTGGATGGCCAGGTGAGCTTTAGATGATCAATTTGATCTTTTTACGATGATTTTCAAGCAAGTGCCGGTACAAGCGTAAGTCAGTGTCGACGAAATCCTGCAAGAACGGTTTGAAGACGTTCAACAACTCCACAAGCAACTTGTAGCCAAAGGCATCCAATGGCAGCTGGGTCCCGACGAGGGCACCATAGAGAGATTCATCGAGGTGTTTCATTGTAGTCTTGATCTGATTTACACACTGCTCGGAGTAATTTTCGGTGCCTCGGGCGTCATTTTTGTATCGTACCACTTGATCGCGGTAACGCTGCACGTGGAAGACCAACCCGCCCATTTTGTTTTCGTCTGCGACGGACATGTTCGCCACGCCGCCTCCACTATCGCCAGGGCCTTGGTCAGAGCCAAGGGCGTACCGATCAAAATCGATCACTTTAGCCGCCAGATCTTGCATGAAGAGCTCGATGCGCGTGAGGAAAAAGACCGTGACCTTGTCTTTGCATCCACTGACAAGAAACTGAATGTAGGAGCCCAAACCACACACGATGCATTTCAAGCGGTCGTTGATTTCGATCAAGCCATTCTGTAGCTCCTTGGTACGCCGATTCAAGGTGATACGGACCGGTTCTTCTTCTTCTTCTTCGTCTTCTTCTTGTTGTTGTTGTTGCGCTGGTGGCACGCCACCGAATCCTTGGTTGCCATTGTCTTTCCCCGTCGCCGGCTGGGA
>CAZSIQ010000187.1:1237-3241 GCA_964606915.1 uncultured Woeseiaceae bacterium
TTGCCGTTGTTCGGCTGCTGTGGTTGCGGTACGCCAAAACCTTGAGCGGCATTGGGCTGTTGCTGCTGCGCCGGCGCCGGCGCCACGCCTCCCTCGGCGCCAAATTGAAAGACTTGACCTTGGTTGTTGTTGTTGTTGTTGTTGTTCCAGTGAAACGACATGGTGTATTGTGTGTCTCTGGTATGGTATTGTAGTGGTAGTGTCTCTCTCTTCGACGGAATAAAAATGACAGCAAGGCTCTCTGTTCGGTGTGCTTCCGTCGCTTTCGATCCACCTCGAGCATCAACAGGAGCGAAGGCCAGACCCAAGATACCCGGGACTGTATTCGTGATTGACATTCGGCCGTTGTTCGTTCAACGGAAGTTCCCAATAAGTTAAGAGGGCGGGCGTACGTCAACAGTTATGGATCATTCAATCTTCAAGCATGAATATTTATCAATGTAAAAATTTCGAGGGGGCGGCCGGTGCGGATCGGTAGGCGTTGGATGTGGCTGCCCTCACTTTTCACGTCAACAGGCGATTGCTGCACTGTATGGTATGGTGGCATGGTACCATACCTACCATACCACCTACCATAGCCAATCGTTACCATACCACAGCCATATCAGAGCTAGACCATCACAGTGCCATGAAAAAGTCCAGTGTGCTTTCCATGGTGCAAGGCGGGAAAAAGCCGAGCCGAAGAACGCCGGCAGTCTCCTCTGGAGCAGCCGCCAAACAACAACAACAAGCGCCTTCTTTGGAATGGAGCAGTGACAGTTCCGATGACTCGTTCACCGAAGAAACAGGCCAGCCACAGGTGTCTCCGCGAAAAACAGAGCTTCAACTTCATCGGTTGCAACCTCGGAATCTCATTGACATGGTGGCTCAAGAAGACGAACCAATGGATGCCCTCCCTGGGCCCGACACGGCCGCCTTGTTGCGGACAGTTGCCGCTGTCCACTTGAATGAACGGGGTGGGCGACACGATACGAAGGTTTGTCAAGCCCAAACATCCATTTCGTCGCCGGGAAGACGTGTCTCTCTGCGAGAACGCATGCAGAATCGTTCACGTTTACAGCGACGTGTGCAAATGAAGCGATTCGGAGAACGCGTGGACAAGAGCCGAGGTGTGGCGGAAGACGATAGTCTAGCGCAAGAAGCTCAAGCGTATTGGATCCAGACGGCCGCATCGCTTCCTGCCTCAAGACGAAACGATCGTGTCAACGTTGTTCCATCGTCACAGTCCACGACGGTCCATGTCAAGCCACCCGTCAACCGCATTCTTTTGCACGTTTATGACTTGATTGAAACGGACACGCTCATGATGATTCCTCCGTTTGGATGCATCGTGGAAATCGGGAAATGTTTCGCTAACGTGAACACGGCTCTCCACGCTGTGGGAACCGGGGCCTACCACGTTGGCGTGGAAATAAATGGAGTCGAGTACGCCTACGGCGCAACTTCGGTGCCCAATCAAACTGGCGTCTTTACGTGTTTCCCTCGTCTTTCTCCGGGCTACCAGTACCGTACCACTGTCGATCTTGGATCGAGACCTCTTGTGCGACGATCCTGGCTTGCGGCGCCGTCACAAGACGAGACCGGAGCCACTGTCTTTCGTGAAGCCAGCGAGTATGTGGAGGGGCGCACCCTCATGAAGGAAATGGCCCGCGAATACATGGGATCCGACTATGATATTTTACGCAAGAACTGTTGTACGTTTGCCAGAGATGCTTGTTTGCGTTTGGGAGTCCCAGAGAATGAGATTCCTACATGGTTTTGCAACCTGGCCGAGTCGGGTGCTTTTACTCAGGATGCCGTGCGTGCCACGGTCGAGCCCTTGTCCTCCGTCTTGTCATTGGCGTGTGAAAAGAGCTCTTCTGGGTGCCTGGAATCTACTGGTGTGGATCAAGAAGCAATTGAAACCATCTTTCAAGCGTCCAACCGGGGCCGTGTCGTGGTCGTGGACGACGAGAATCTCCATCGTGATTTGCGACGCAATTCGACTTGGGCCTTTTGAGAAGC
>CAZSIQ010000188.1:0-3231 GCA_964606915.1 uncultured Woeseiaceae bacterium
AGTTCGGCTTCTGACGCGATTCTCTTGACACGCCACCAATGGTGTCCAGTCACGCATTGATATGGTCTTGTTTGACGTCACTATCATGACTCGCCAGTACCGAACCCCGCGTTCCAATCAATCAATCAATGATGATCAATGATCAATAATAATAATGCTCCTGCTGTGGTATGGTAGATACCACCATGGTATGGTATGGTACCATACCATACCATACAGTCGGTCATAACCTTGCTTTGATCCTGTTGTGATCTCGTTCGCACGGTACCTCTTCTTGCTTTGTGGCGCAGTTATCCACCGATAAAAGCCACAACGACACATCATCAACAACTTCTCCTCCTTGGAAGCAGGCAGCCATGCCACCCCACAACAACACTCACAAGTAGTATGGTAGTAGTTCCTTCGTCGGAACCGTCGCCGTTGCGGCCATCCTACACAACACGGCGCCATCGACAACATCATCATCCTCGTATTCATTCTGTAACACTAATAATCAAGAGGTGAAAGGAGGAAGAGGAGGAGGAGGACCTTGAACAGACCATAAAGAAAGATAATGTCCTGGGTGACGACATTAGCAACGGTGAACAATGCATTTCTTTAGTAGGTGGTGGTGGTATCAGCACAACTACAACAACTACCAATGGGATCTTGAGACGGGCGGTGACATGATGTTTCCCGTACCAGTAGTTGGGTGCGTGTTGCACGGTGGCTGCCAATAATTTCTACAAACAAAAAAGGCACTCACTGTGGATACGATGCATTCGCACGGCATCCGATTCCGAGCCGTGGCCGTCATACCGTTACTTTCCCATTCGTTGGAGCCGGCACACGGCTTGTCCAGCCAGTCCCTTTTCTCAACCTGCAAATTATTCTTGTTCCGTCACATTGCCTTTTTGCACGGCCACCGGCGATTGTTTCCAGTCGGATTGTTTGCTGCAGTACACAACAATAGCTTGCAAAGACTGGATTCGTGGTAATCCTCAGGAGTTTTCCGAAGCGTGGTACTGGGAAATTCGGGCCTTGTGAATGTCGTGGAACCAGAGTGGCTGCGGACGTTGAGCGTGTTTTGACTGCTTGGCTACCACCATACGGCAAGGCCCCTCATAGCTATGGTAACAGGATTCCCCATGTGCACGATTTTGTTGCCAGCAGGAAAGCACGATAGGAACCCATCATCAATGATAAAAGCTACCCTGCCTTGCCGATTTGTTTGATTTATTATAGTATACTTTAGAGGGCCCGGCTTACTACGAGAGTCTCTCGGTGAAATGAATTCATAGAAAGTACAGCATGTACCCTTTTCAGGAAGAGAGCGCATGCGGAGAGAAAGGCTCATCGAACGCCACATTGTCACAATTTGCCTGCCTCTTGACGAGATGACTGAGCCTCTCCAGAGAGGCCCAGTTTCTCTTGGTGTCGCGCCAACTCCATCCAGCACTCTCGAAGCAAGCCATCGTCATGATTCTTGGCACAGCACAGCATGCCAATCAATTCCTCCAACACGCCGACGCCACTTTCCGAGTCCCCAATGACACTGAATAAACGGGCCTCCTCGAGCAGTACAAGGACATTTCTCTCGTCGTCCCATTCGAGAAGTTCGTGGCGAATACTGCGACAGAGATCGTAGGCAGCCAACGCTTTCTCGGCGTCTCTCAACTGGAAGTGTACGGTACCAATCTCAAACAGCAAATCCGCCAAAAGGAGACGGTCGGCCTGACTCTTGGCCATCTTGTTTTGAATCCGCAGGGCTCGAGAGTAGCAGTCAAGGGCAGATTCAAACCGATTACGATCCGAATACTTTCTAGCCATCAAGACAAAGGCTTCCACAGTTCCTGCCGAAACAGCCGCTTGGTCGAGAGTAGTGTTTGTGTGAACAATCATGTTCGCTTTGTTGTTGCTCGAGTGCTTCTCGGCTGTTGGTGCCAAGTCTGTGGGGCTGGTTGGCAAGTTGTCTGTCGAGTGGTATGCAACTTCTTCGGTGCTTTGGCGAGCGCTCAAGACCCTGTTGCTCCGTTGTGCAAGGATGGTCGAACGTCCCATTACTCGTGTGGGCGAATAATTCCCAAAGCAAGATGCGTTCAGACTTAATTCCAAGGCGCCAAAATGTTTTTGTGTGAAGGCTTGCCGGCGAATAGGCTTTCACAGTCAGATTACTGGACAGCTTCTTTGGGGAGGTGGAATGCAGTGTGTGGCATAAATCTGCCGCGTGGTATGCCATAAATCTGATTTTGAGAACTCCCTCCACGGTCATTTTGATTCGCCCGGCATAAATTCAAAAATATCAATAGTCATTGTGGTGGGTGATGGATAATTCTGACGAGAGCGGCTTTTTGCGAAGGTGTCCCAAACAAACAAGCCGCCCATGCCAGATAGAATTAAATCTGAAGGCAACTGCGGGTCTCCAGTACCATCCGTGAGTTCAGAATTAGCGTATTATGAGTCGCCATCTATCGAAAAAACCGCGTAATGTATCGCCATGGCCACCCAGACCCGGCTATCTAGTCGTTTCGCGCGTCTAGCGGTTCGTGGAGGCCCTGCGTACTTACAGGGCCGCGAGCAATAGAAAACGGATGAATCGAAATATGATTGGTAGTAATAGGTAACCATGGTATGGTGGTGGTGGTACCACCACCAACTGACTCCTTATGCCCGTGTATGAACGAGGTACTCTGCAATGGCGCCATACTGCCTCACCCATTTCCTAAAACCTACCTGCATCGAATCTGCAAGCAATTGCAATTCATTCTCAATCAACAAATTCTTATGCACAACTACATAGATATAGGAAAACAGGTGGCCTATTTTACTAGGCATTCTCTGTGTAGACATCAGGACTCCATCACATCCAAATTGTCACTCATATGGACATCATCCACACACAAGTCCATGTCATCAGGGTGGGCTGCAGTGCAGACAGTCAAGCTTCTTTATAAAGGGTAGGATTGCTGTTACCATGGAGCATGCGACTGCCGACACCAGCACTGGTGGTGGTACTAGTGGTACCAGTACCACTGGTAGGCGTGCTGCCAGTGTTGCAGTGCCTTCCCTCTTGTTGACGTCATTTGCGTGAGTAAAAACAGGCAGCATTCCCGCACACCCACAACACAGAAAGAGAAGACACCCTTCGCCAAACATCGAATGGACGCCATTCATTTGTGTGCTGTGGCGATAGAAAGCCACCCTACCTACGCACTGATCAGTCACCATGCCCATCAAACTTCCATCCAAGCT
>CAZSIQ010000189.1:0-3164 GCA_964606915.1 uncultured Woeseiaceae bacterium
CCAGCAGGATCGGCGACGCGTACACATTGTCCACGGCGATATCGAAAAAGCCCTGGATCTGGTCCGCGTGCAGGTCAACGGTCAGCACGCGATCGATGCCCGCGGCGGCGATCAGCTTGGCGACGAGCTTCGCCGTGATCGGGACACGCGAGGCGCGCGGACGACGGTCCTGGCGCGCGAAGCCGAAATACGGGATGACCGCCGTAATCCTGGCGGCCGAGGCGCGTTTCGCGGCGTCGGCCATGACCAGCAATTCCATGAGGTTCTCCGCGGCAGGCGGACAGGTTGGCTGGATGATGAAAACCTCGCGACCGCGAACGTTTTCCAGGATCTCGACGTTGATCTCGCCGTCCGAGAACCGCCCGACCTGCGCGCGCGCCAGCGGCAGCATCAGGTGACGAGCGATGTTTTGTGCGAGTTCCGGGTGGGCATTACCCGAAAACACCGCCATGCTTGCTAAGTCCACGCCTGGTTCCCCTCGTGCTGCATGTTATGGCTGGGGCGGCAGGATTCGAACCTGCGAATCACGGGATCAAAACCCGTTGCCTTACCGCTTGGCTACGCCCCAATTTTGTACCGGCCAGCGTGCGGCGCAATTGTGCGGTTCGACCCGTTGGGTGTCAACGAAACTGCCGATAGCGGTCACGGCTGGTCAAAAAAGCGCCAGCGGTCAACCACGAGACGGACGCGTGTTGTCGAGGATGTCGCCGTGATCCGGGCCGGCAGCTGCTGGCCGGCATACTCCCGGTAGCGATCAATCGCCACCCGCCAGCCGCGTTGTTCGACGGAGGCGAGCCGGCCTGCGTCATCGAGCACCGGGGCTGCCGGAACGCCGGGGTCCGGGATGCCCAGCGCCCAGTACTTCAGGGAATCGACCGGTATCGTCCAGCCATACAGACGCTGCAGGTCAGCTTCCGGGTTGTCGAGCCTGAGTTGTGCACCGTCCTTGTCGGTCAGGAGGATTCCCTGCCGGTCACCGGCCACTCGAATGGTTCCGACACCCAGCGGACCGCTTAACGTGGTGTCGAAACGTCGCCCGTCCTGGGTATGGCGGAATTTCGCATTGAAGCCATCGTCTGCGCTGCGAATGCCGATGCGACCCGTCAGGGCCCAGTCATCAGCCTGTGAGAGCAGGGATTGGCGCTGTTCCCAGTCACCAAGCTCGGGGAGATCCACTTCCACCCGGCTGGTGGTCGCACAGCCCGCCAGCACGAGGCAGGCGACCGCGAGAACGCTATTCGGCGTCCGGGAAAAGGCGCTCGCGAACGGCTTCAAGAAGCTCATTGTCCGGGTCTTTTTCTTCGGCAGCCTGCAGCATGGTCATGGCGTCATCGGCGCGATCCAGCGTATGCAGGACCTCGACGATGTGCGCGGCAACCTCCGGGTCATCGAACGAGGCATAGGCCCGTTCGAGCTCTACGAGTGCCTCCTCCGGCTGTCCAAGTCGGAAGAGCACCCAGCCCATGCTGTCGATGATCGCCGGGTTGTCAGGGTCTTTTTCGAGCGCCTTGCGAATCAGGACTTCGGCTTCCTGCCAGTCCTTGAGCTTCGTGGAACGATCCGCGAGCGTGTAGCCCAGCGCATTCAGTGACGTCGCGCTCTCGGGAAAGCGCTCAGCCGACACGCGATACTGGGCGATGGACTCGTCGATCCGGTCCATACGCAGCAGGATCTCGGCGCGGCCCAGCAATCCATTTTCGCTGTTCGGGCGAAAATCGACAAAACGATCATAGTAGACCAGCGCGTCGTCGTAGCGATCCATCGACGCCAGCAACTGCGCCTTGGCCAGCACGACATCGATCGCGTTCGACGGACTCGTCTGCGAGAACGCCTCCAGCATTGCCAGCGCCTGCTCGGGCTCCTCATTCTCGAACGCCATGAGCGCACTGGCACGACGCTGCGCGGGCACGGCGTTCGGCCCGGTCTGCACGCCGGCGTAAAGGCGGATGGCGCGATCCACCTCTTCGCGGATATCGGCAATTCTCGCCAGGTAGAACAGGGCGTCGTTGGTGTAGCGGCGTGTAGCGAGCAGGTCCTCGAAATCGCTCCACGCGGCATCGAAGCGCTGCTCACGGAAGTTGATGATGGCCATCAGTCGCAGTGCGTCTGCGCGGCTCGGCTGCTCCAGCAGCACCTGGTTCACCTGGCTCAGCGCATCGTCGTTGCGGCCCACCGACATGAACAACAGCGCGAGCTCCATACGCGCTTCCGGGTCCGGATCCGGGTCGTCGCCGATAATTCGTGCGGTGTAGTCGATAGCTTCGTCTTCTTTACCGGCGAACAGCAGGGTGCGGCCGTACAGCAGCTTGGCTTTCAGCCAGTCCGGGTCTTGCTCAACGGCGAGCTTTGCACGCTCCACGGCGGTATCGATCTCGTCGGCAGACATGGCCATGACAGCCACCGCGTAATTGGCGGAGGCGGAATCGCGGTAGGGCTTGGCCAGATCTCGCAGCAGCTCGTATGCCGCGACCGGGTCCTCTTCAGACAGCAGTGACACGAAGGACAGCAGGCGTTCGTCCTCGGGACCGTCAGACATCTTTAGTACGCGCTTGAAGTTGCGCTTCGACTGACGTACCAGCCCTTGCCTGAGCTGGAGCTGCGCCACGTAAATGACCGCCTGCTCGTTGTCGCGATCCAGTTCAAGCCAGCGTTCGGCGGCCTGCAGCGCTTCGGCGTCAAAGCCGAAACTGTAGGCGAACCGGGTGGCTTTCTGCGCGTCTTCAGGCTCTTTGCTCTGCTTCGCGGCTTCCACCCAGTTCCTCGCGGCGGCAAGGTACTCTCCGGCCTGGGTCGCCTCGGCAGCCATCTCAACATAATCATCGTAGTCGAGACCGCCCTGCTGGGCGTTGGCCGACAACGTCATGAACGCGAGCAAAATGCCTATGGCGGAGGCGAAATCCGTGTTGCTGTTTCTGATCATCCTGAAGTGCCTGGGCGCGGGTCCGGTCAGCGCCGATTACCTGGGAGGTTAAGAGACAAGCCTTTTTGACCTCAGTTCGCTTATCATATGCAACTGATGACTGGGCAACTGACAGCCTGCCTCCGGCAGACAGCCAAACGATTGATATGCCGCTGAAAGTACTCGGCCTGAACCATAACACGGCACCTGTCGAAATTCGCGAGCAAGTTGTCTTCTCGGGTAACGAGTTGACGGCCGCGCTGAA
>CAZSIQ010000190.1:0-3163 GCA_964606915.1 uncultured Woeseiaceae bacterium
ATGGGCAACCAACCGTAGCGATCCACGGCATTGACGTCCGCGCCCGCGCTGATCCGTTCGCGAACCACCTGGACGTTGGTATTATGCGCCGCCGCCCAGTGCAACGGCGTATCCCCGGCCTTGTCTTTGGCATGAACGTCCGCGCCGCCGTCGAGCAGGATCACCAGTATCCGGGAGTCTGTATTGAATCGTGCCGCGGAGTGCAGCGGTGTCCAGCCGCGTTTGTCCCTGACATCCAGCAACACGCCGGCGTCGGCCAGTCGACGCATTTTGTGGATATCCAGCTCACGCCACCAGGCTGCCTGTAACCGTCGGTCACTGCTGGACTGGATCGTCAGCCACTCGCGGCGCAGTTCCTCGTTGGAGGCCGTTTGCCCGCTGGCGGGGGCCGCCCCGAGCATGAACAGACACAGCAGCATGGTCACGCCAATCTGTTTCGTCACTGTCTGAATCACATCGCGCTCCTGTTTCGACAGGTTAATGCTAGAAGCGATGCGGGCTGGAGAACTGACATCACGCTGACGTAGGCGTGATTTCTTCCTGTTCTGTTACCGGATTACGTTAGTAAAAGAGTGAAGGGTCCACTTACAGGCCAGGTAAACGCGTAATTTCTGGTCTGTTTCGGTCAGGCAACGAGGTTTACTCGGTGAGGTCGCGGTACAGCGTGCGTGTCATGCGCTCCGTCGTAATGAAATTCCAGCTCCAGGGCTCAAACTCTGACAGCGGGTTTTCCGCGACGACCTCGTCGGCGGAGAGGCCACCATCGACCAGGGTTTTCACCTTGGCCCGGGCCGCAATGATCATGTCGACGGTTTTTTGCAACGCTTCGCGATCACCGAGGGGGCCGTGGCCCGGGATAATTTTGGTGTCCGCTTCCGCCATCGCAATGATCTTCTTTTGTGCCGCGATGTAGCCGTCGACGGTTCCTCCGCTGTCGAGATCAATGTACGGGAACATGCCGTTAAACCAGATATCGCCGGTGTGTATGACGTTGACTTCCGGGAACTGGATGATCGCGTCCCCGTCGGTGTGGGCCGTTTCGACGTGGAAAACATAGACCGATGTGCCGTTCAGGTGGAACGTCACCGTATCGGAGAAGGTGATGACCGGCAGCGACAAAGGGTTGACCTCTTCAGCCGCCAGCATGCGTGTGCGAATGTTGTCGTGAGCGACGATGGTCGCGCCTTCGCCGGCCAGGGCCGCATTGCCGCCGGTGTGGTCTCCGTGTACGTGCGTGTTGATCACAAAATCGACCGGACTGCCCGCGATATCGCCGGCAATGTCGATCAGCTTGCTGCTCAGCGGTTCTATGAAATCATCGATGAGGACGATGCGCTCGTCGCCGGTCAGCAGGGCAACATTGCCTCCACCAAAACCGTCCGCGCCTTCGATCATGGTAATGCCGGGTACGACTTCGGACGCTTTTAGCTCGGTTGCAAATTGCGCCTGTGCGCTGAAAGGCCCTGCCAGAAGCATGAGAGTGAGGATCGCTTTTTTCATTGGTGTTCCCTGTCGTGTTCTGTTCGAAGCGCAGCTCCGTGACCCCAGTGTGCCTAAGCGGAAGCCTTCGGGCTACATCATTTGTGGTACTGGCCTAAGGCCGCCCGGGGTGGCACATTACGCCACACAGGGATTAGGGATCCGACATGACACAGTTCGGCACGTCTTTTTGCGACCATTTTGCGATTGCCCGATTCGAGGACGGTGCCTGGCAGGCACCCGAGATCGTGCCGCTCCGGCCGCTTGAGATGCACCCGGCGTCGCACGTTTTCCACTACGCGAGCACCTGCTTTGAAGGCTTCAAGGCCTACCGCTGGGACGATGGCAAGGCGCGGGTCTTCCGGCTGCGCGATCACGCGGCGCGTATGCAGCGCAGTGCTGCGTCGCTGCGACTGCCTGTGCCGGATATCGACCTGCTCAGCGGTATGGTCACGGATCTCGTACGCAAACATGAGAGCGATATTCCGTCGCCGCCGAGTTCCCTTTACCTTCGACCGACACTGATAGGAACGCTGCCGAACATCGGCGCAGCGGCCGCGCCGTCAAGTGAGGCAATGCTGTTTGTCCTTGCATCGCCGGTCGGCGATTACTTCACCGGTGGTGCGCGCCCGCTGAAACTGCTGGTAGATGATGAACGCGCTCGTTCAACAGAACAGCTCGGCAGCACCAAGACCGGCGGCAACTACGCTGCGGCGCTAGGTCCGACGCTGGATGCGAAGGAAAAGTACGGCGTCGACCAGGTGTTGTTCTGCCCGGAGGGCGACGTCCAGGAAACCGGGGCCGCGAACTTCATGCTGATCAGTGACAATGAGGTGATTACCAAGCCGCTGGACACCAGTTTCCTGCATGGCATGACCCGGGCGTCTATCCTGACCCTGGCCGCCGAAGCCGGTTACACCGTTACCGAGCGCGATTTCACGGTCACCGAATTGCTCGAATGGGCGAAGACCTACGAGGCTGCCCTGTCGGGTACCGCGGCCTGCCTGACAACGGTGGGTACGCTCGTTTACAAGGGTGAAGAGATTGCGGTCCGTGACGGCGGCGTTGGCCCCAACACGGAAAAGCTCAGGGGCCTGCTGCAGTCAATCCAGTACGGGGAGACCCCCGACACGCACGGCTGGCTGACGGTCGTCTGAGGTCGCTTCTACGGCGACCTTGTCGTCGCGCAGGCTGTGTGTCAGCAGCAGCCCGGCGGTCAACAGCAAGAGCCCAACGGCCTGGTGCGCCGCGCCGATAACGATCGGTACCGCCAGCAGGATTGCTGCAATTCCCAAGGCCACCTGCAGAATCGACGCGTGGAGAAACGCGTTCCTCGCGATCTCAGCGCGCCTGCTGAACCCGGCGCCGCGTGAGCGGAACCAGTACAGGACGATCAGCGCGAATGTTGTCAGTGCGAGTACCCGGTGATCGAACTGCGCGGTAACGGCGTTCTCGAAAACATTAAGCCAGGCGGGCTGCATTGCACCGATCTCGGGCGGAATCCAGTGATCGCCCATTTTTGGAAAAGTGTTATAGATCTTGCCGGCTTTGAGTCCGGCGACGAATCCCCCTGAGAAGATCGTTACGACGAGCAGGCCGACCAGGGCCAGCGGGCGGCCGAACCAGGGGTGACGGTTGGCGCCCTGTTTCGGGTAAATCAGTGACAGGGCAACCCACAGCATGC
>CAZSIQ010000191.1:0-3079 GCA_964606915.1 uncultured Woeseiaceae bacterium
GGGCGAATAATTCCCAAAGCAAGATGCGTTCAGACTTAATTCCAAGGCGCCAAAAAGTTTTTGTGTGAAGGCTTGCCGGCGAATAGGCTTTCAGATTACTGGACAGCTTCTTTGGGAAGTTGGAATGCATTTTGTGGCATAAATCTGCCGCGTGGTTACCATAAATCTGATTTTTGTGAACTCCCTCCACGGTCATTTTCATTCGCCCGGCATAAATTCAAAAATATCAACAGTCATTTTGGTGCGCGGTGGATAATTCTGACGAGAGCGGCTTTTTGCGAAGGTGTCCCAAACAAACAAGCCGCCTATGCCAGTTAGGAATAAATCTTAAGGCAACTGCGGGTCTCTAGTAACATGCGTGAGTTCAGAATTAGCGTATTATGAGTCGCCGTCGATCGACAAAACCGCGTATTGCATCGCCACGGCCAACCCGGACCCGGCTATCTAGCCGTTTCGCGCGTCTAGCGGTTCGTGGAGGCCCTGCGAACTTTGCAGGGCCGCGAGGAATGAGAAAGGACGGCCCGGTTCACTTTTTGTCAACGACATGTTGTTACATTACATCGTATAAGGTGGTGTGTGCGATACTAATGCCTTACTTGCACCACGGGCACGAGAACGACAACCGACGTGCTATGCTAGTGCTGTGCAAGGCGCCGATGCGTACTGCCGGAACACTTCTTGCACCTATGGTACTCTGCTGCTCATGGCTCACTTCAAATTATATCATGCATCCAATCTGTGAGCCATCACAAGGTGATTCTCACTCGTCAAACTATAAAGTACAACTTACTTGTAAAACAGGTGGTAGTAGTTTTTACCAACATTAACCAGTTCTTTCATCCTGCTTCTCTTGCTTCATAAGAGTCTTTCACATTCACCAGGACTCTAGAACATCCAAACCACCAGTCATGAGGACATCATCTACACACAAATCCACATCATCTGGGTGGGCAGCAGTGCAGGCTGTCAAAGCTTCTTCATAAAGGATGGGATTGCTGTTTCCACGGAGCATGCGGCGGCTGACACCAGCACTAGGCATGCTGCATCTGGCATAGGGCCACTGGGGACCAGAGGCTTCCATGAAGAGTAAACCATCTTCCTCCCCATGCACTTGCCATTCATGGCCAAATTCTTCATAATCAGTCATGGGACGTCCATCACGACCATAGAGTTCTCCAGATGGGTAGGCACCAAACATTCCATTGGAACCTTTCAAGATGGAAAGGTTGCCATCAAGATTGACAGACATGAATTTACCACAGCCCACAATGATGGAGAGACCACTGTCCAAGCTGATCTTGAAGGTATGGCGATGGCCTGAGGTAGATGGAACATATTCAACCTTGGCAGGAAGGTCCATGGTGGAAATGGCACTATTGGCCACAACTGCCCCGTTGATATAAAGAGCATCTTGGTGGAACTCCAGCACAGTAGACTTTCCAAGCTTCATTGCAACCTGCTCAATGTAAGAATAGGCTGCCTCCATCTTGGTGCGAATGTGAACATCCAAACCAGCCAGGACACTCTGGAGAAGGACCAGGTCACACTCTCCATGGAAAGTGCTGCGTTGGTTGTGGTTGAAACGCTTGAAGTGAGGGTCACCACCAGCACCAGGGGGGAGAGGAGGAGCCTCTGTAGTTGGTGGAGCCTCTGTTGTCGATGTTGTGGTGGTGCTGGTGGTGGGATCAGTACACTGGTTGGCACATTCAAAGATTAGATCATTTGGATCCTTGACAAAGTACTGTTCAGCATCCTCAAATACCAATGGATAGTTGGAGGGAGATAGTGGCTCGCAACCAGAGGGCAAGCCAGTCACGCTAATTGAAATCGTGCATGTTGTACCAGTTGCAGGAAGCTGGCCAGATTGAATAGAGTAGCCACCAGATGATGATGTTGTATCGGAAATGCTAGCAGTCGCGCCGTCCGAGCAGACGTAATCAGCAGTAACCGTGACGCCTTCAAGGGGTTCACCAGCGTCAACCGTTTCGTCGCAGTTTTTATCATCATAAACAATTCCGGCAACGAAAGAGTTCGAGAATCGCAGATCGCGAAAGAAACCACCGTCGGGGTTGAATCCGGCGTCATGCGCCGGGGCAAAGACGTAGTTCTGCATGAATGTCAAAATATGCCCCTTGGCGTCCGCGTCAGTGAAATCATTGATCAAGGCGGTAATATTGGTGACAAAGAGAGAATGACGCATCCCTCGATTAAACGTCTCGCTGAACTTGAGGCCGGCGTGGGCAGGGGCAAAAGCAGAGTTGGTGGACATGACAATGTGGGTCTTGTTGGTGCCGTCCAGTCCACCCGGAATGGCTTCTGTGATACCAAAGAGAACGGCTTCCACAGGATCAAAGTCGAAGGTATGATTGAGAGTAGTAGGACTCACTCCGTCCCATGTCTGGGCAGATTCTTGAGCGAAATGAACAATGCCCGAGCTGTCCTTGGCCACCGCAAACACCCCGGTCACGTTGTTGCCTTGCGTAATGCCGGCAAGGTTCTGCGTGTACGACATGGTTCGTCCCGACAACGTCGACACGCCAATGCCGTAGGCACACCCAAGCAAGGTAGAGAGTTGGACGAAGGAGAAGAGCTTCATGATCGTTGCACAATTTTGCTTGCACAAAGTTATGCGGAGGAAAGCGGTGAACCAAGTGTTCCACTGGCACGTCGTCGTTGGTGGACGGCAGAAAAGTGAGAGGCTTGTACAGACTTTCTGGGGGTGTGAAAAGACTTTTCGTAATTAATGCGACGAATCACGAGGGCAACGCCTTCCAATTGCCCTTCCGTGAATGGGCTATTGTATCCCTTTTTCTGCCGATGCGAAAAACGTCCTTTCTGAACGTCAGAATAGCTGAGGGTCGTACAAGACAGCCCGTGGACAGATTGGCTTCCCTCCTTGCTGAGGTCATTTGCGTGAGTAAAAGCAGGCAGCATTCCCGCGCACCCACAACACAGAAAGAGAAGCACACCCTTCGCCAAAGATCGAATGGACGCCATTCATTTGTGTGCTGCGGCAATCGAATACCACCCTACCTACGCACTGATCAGTCACCATGCCCATCAAACTTCCATCCAAGCT
>CAZSIQ010000192.1:0-3044 GCA_964606915.1 uncultured Woeseiaceae bacterium
ACTGGAATCTCTCTTTTTCCAATTGGACAAGATGGATCCAAAACTGCCACCCGTAATGGATGTGGACGCACACAGACCGCTGCATTGCCGCAAAGAAGGTGTCGTATTCATCATAAGAAGACCACAAGAGGATGTCATTTTTTGTCGATGCTGGAGCTGTAAACGCTGGATCTTGGTGGCTCGGCTGATTTACGATGGCAGCATGTCGAAGAACCTGGCTCTGTGCAAACTGCAAATGGTTTTGGCCGTTGTGACTGTGAGGAGAGTTTCGCCGGGCTCCACAGGGACGGTCCCGACCATCTTTCCTTATACACAAAATCGGACATTCTTGGAGATGCTTATCGAAGAGATAATAAATACATAGTCGTACTTTGTGCCCAACCAGAAAGGGTCATCCTATTCCTCGACTGGCTTAGTTCACGATTACAGCGTCATCATAGGAAGTCCGTGTCCTCATTAGAGATAAAGTTTATTTCACGTCAGCAACCAACACGCACTCACAATTTCTCGCCATCGACCGGGATGCCATGCAAGCCTTTCCCTGCCCACATAAACAATAGACAAGCCATGAAGCACAGGTTTCTGTTTGACCCTGTTCACAGTTGCACCACCTAAGTTCTTTCCTTCCGCGGAGGGGCGTGGCGCGATTACGAGGGCCGCTCTCGTCGCCAACAACATGCCATAAATTTTGGCCCTCACGATACCGTACTGGCACCGCTTTTGCAACCGCTCCACCATGCTGACCCTGTCTTCCTGCCGCAACGATGGCATGTCGAGCAATTTGGTTGCTCTCTATGTTTGGCAGGCCCAAGGGCGCGACGAACACAATCTTGAGAGTATCACGGCCAGTGCAACGACTGCGTCGGCACCGGCATCCTCCTCATCAACCAACTCTCCCCTCGATTGCCGACCAGTGCCCCTGCCCGTGGTTTCAGCCGTCATGAGTCCACCGAGACGTTATCGATCATCGCCGAATACCAGAAGGTCAAGGTCGGCATCCCGCTTTGCTATTATTTTCGAAGGGGAGGAGGAAGATGGCTGGGAAGCCGCTTCGGCACGAAAACCTTTGTCCTCCTTCTCCTCCATGGACTCTACCGATTGTACATCCTTGGCAAGCTCAGTGGCGAGCTCTGCTTCAGATGAGGGATTCTTTGACCGTGCCAGTGTAAAAGTTCCAGAAGTGAGGAAATTGACGGTCGCTCCCAAGTCAAGGCAGGAGATCTTACTGTCCATGGCGCACGCCACGCTCTGCAGTTGGGTTCTCTTTGCCTCGATTGCGCTGTCACGAGACAGTATTGCCATCAAACGAGCTTCCTACGGCTGCAAATACTGCAATGTTGCGTAAAGCTCTCCATGCGCGCAATGATTCATGTGTACATGCCACCGCAGAAAGTACAGACGTGTGAACCTGTGACAGTAAGACTAAAGTATCGTCATGCTTATGTTTATATTGTAAGTCTCTATATTCTAACACAAGGATTTGTAGTTTGTAGGGGCTTCATGGATCGCATTTTTGCTTGTACATGGCAAAAAGACCTTCCCCACGGCCACCGTCATCGCCGTTACTTCCCTCTGGCTCGTTTTGGTACTCGCTTTCTGAATTTTCCGATTCGTCAGTGACCAACTCTGGCAGAGGAGGCAAAGCGGAGCCAAATTGTCTCATGGTTGGTGCCGGGGGCGGACGCAAGATTGGCCTTTGCCGAGGCCGTGGCCTCCATCTCTTTCGCAAGACGACAAAGCTCGAAAATAACAGTATTGTCCAGGCCACAAGACACCAACAGACAATTCGCAATCCCCGCACGGTGGCAGTCTCCGTAATACTTAGAGTCACTTCGCAGGTCCGGCAGTTGCCGTAGGCCTCTACACTGGGCCAATCAACGTCGCTGGATGGATTTGCCAAGGGATCGTACTCTGTGTAGTTGCCATCCAACGAAAACAAATCATTCATGCAAGCCATTGTTTGGTTCGCTGCATAACTGTACTCGACCTGGCTGCAGTTGGATTTCGGCAATTTGGTCGTACAAACTTCAAAGCTGCAAAGGTCCAAATGGGACAGGCAGGAAATGTTGGTTGAGTTGGTGTCGGTGAAATTGCCGCCATTTTCGTCGTAATCCGCCGCCGGACATGCCCATTCCACCAGTACCACGGCAACGCTATAATGATGATACTTGGAACTGGACTTGTACCGGCGAAATGTAAAGTCAACCAGGTCGACGATTCTCATCAATCCGTGGTAATCGTAAGAAAAGCTTTCCTCGTCCTTGAGTGAGGCGTACGCAACCGTGAGCACCCCTAGGGTAAACAAAGAAAGAGAGCACACGAGCCAGAGCCAGCGTAATCGTCTATTTTTGTGGTGCACACAATCGTACGTCCTTGAAATACCCAGTAAGCTGTTGGCCGTAAATCAGGCATGGTAATCGTGAGCGCCTGTGGACAGTCAAAAGAGGTGACAGCAAACTCAGTGTGGTGGTATTCTTACCAGAGACCTCCAGTGATAAAAGTGATTACTCCCAAAACGACAAGCGCATCTCTCATGGTTGCATCAGTGCTGTGTTTGGTTTGTGTTATTGTGTGGAAATGGAGCGCGGAGCCTGTAAGCGGTCGTTCAAAGGAGGGGTGACAGGTGTGGATGCGAACGACGACGACGACGACGGCAATAATTTTTTTTTGGCTTCGTTGAACGAAAGCGAACAGCCTTTAAACCTCAACCAAAAAATCATTTTTGCGAACAGAAGTAAGCTAAAGGTGCCGAATAAATGATCATCCTTTCTGCCCTTTCAGCTGCCTTCCCTCTTCCTCACGGAGTGATGGAAGAAGCAAGCAGAAATTTCTCTCGAATAATGTTTCACAGAATGATTTCGCAGGCTGTTTACATCACTGTTCATTTTCGACGCTGAGATCTCTGTACCATACCTACTTTTGCATTTCGAACGAAAAGTATTGGTTTGCGGCCAACTCCCACGTGATAGGAACGTCCTATCATGCCGTACCATATAGTGAGATCAAGTTGTATCATATAGATTGTGCAATTTTGGTTAAAATAT
>CAZSIQ010000193.1:0-3042 GCA_964606915.1 uncultured Woeseiaceae bacterium
CGCCAGTGGACCGCCCTTTGAAACCGTGCCGCATTACGACTGGTTACCCAACAAGGAGCAACAAACCTTGTTTTGTCGGACTTATTTGGAAACAACTGTCCGAGCCAAGGCCACCAACGGCAACAAGGCCACCGCGGTCGTGACGGAAAGGCAAGTAGAAGAGCTCCGACGGGAAGTGCAAGCGTTTTTGCTGCCCAATCACTTGTATTGGGGCTTGTGGGCCGTCAATCAAGCGGCCACTGAGGGGTGTTTCAAATACGACTATATGCAGTACGGTATGGAACGCTTCAAACAATATCACTTGTGTAAGCAAGAGTGGTTGTCGGCCAATCAGTGAACGAGAGAGCAAGAACTTGTGTGTGAATGGGCTACGCAGTTTTTGGAAGGCTCTCTACGTGGTGGTAAATGTCGGTGTCTCTCGAGTCTTTACTATTGGAATGGGTGTACCTGCGAGCACGGAACTACTGACTGTGAATGACGTCTCTTTGTCAACCACAATATTATGGTTCTAAAAATTGGCCAGGATGTGGCAATTTCCTACTCATCTCCCGTTCAAACGTCAGGACCAACATGTCCATGTGCTCGATACGATTGACGAGACGTTCCATCTGCTTTTCCAGGGCAAACTTTTCCTCTTTCAACTGCTGCACCTTGTGTTTCAACTCGCCCAATGAAATGGGTAGCGCAGCATGCACAGGAGAAAACGATGGTTGAAGAGGACTGGCTCCACGATACATTACTTCTCGCCGCACACTTTTCTTTGGGACATGTTGGTCAAGCGAGTCAAGCGATGCACCCTTTCTCTTCAATGCCTCGTCGCCTTGAATCAGGTCACGGACAACGCGGTCAATCCAGCCGAGGATTTTGTCGTTCGACGAGGCAGGATAGAAACCACCCTCTACTCGAACCACAAAATGTATTCCGCTTTCCACCAGTTGATCCTTCAATAATTTGAGAATCGGTTTTTTACAAACAGCCTGGCTGTAGATGTGAATCTGCTTGCCAAGAATTTTCCTGATCAACTCGCGCATGCAGCATGGGGTACTATCGTTGACAACGACATCACCGATGGTGAGGCCGCGCTGCAATGAGCCGTTTGGGACGACATTTTCTTCCTCCATGTTTGCCAGTGTTATGTGAGTGTCGTCTCTTGTTGAGTATGAGGCCTCGCCAAAGTAAACCTCGGCTGACCCAGGTTTTATGGCGAAGAAACCACATGTAAAAATCTGGGGCGCCTGGTACAGTTGGCGAGTGAGATGATCGCAGCCCTTGACCACTACCACTACTCGGAAAGTGAAACAGAACTCTTGTTGCTTCGACGTTGGGCATTGCAAGCCTTACTGCAGCAAGTGACATCATCCCAACATCGCTCCCACTTTTTGCGCCAGGAAAAGGGTCGACCACAGACGAGACAGGTTTTGCTGGGTAAATCCTGCTTCTTGACGTTCTTGGTCTTTGTCTTTCCACCATTTCCTCGTCTTCCCCAGAGTTTTATTGTGGGTACATGATCAATTGACACTCCTACCAGCCTTCTCGGTGCCGACACAAAGGCAGTCGACTGGGCCACTCCGATGAAGAAAATGGCCAAGACGACGAGCCACCACCAGCTGGATCTTGTCGGCATGAGATACCCTTCTTTCCTCCAGTTGACCTAGCTAGATTGCCTCAGAAGATGTTCAGTCAGCTACTGTACGATAATAATAATAGAGAAGACGTGCTGACTGTGGAGACACTGACAAGTTGCATCATCGTCGTACATGCCACAATTCAGAAAGAATGTGAATGACGCAGCGGCGGCACACACAGAAAATCGGTCGCACTTGTGCCTCGGAGGCGCTGGCACGCACACACTCGCTCATGCTGTGGGTTTACAGTTAACCCTAATCAGAGTGCTCATGACACTATTCGCGCGGCTGGTATGCATTGGTAGACACTAGTCGCGCTGCGAAGCACTGTGAAAACTGCTCACCGGGTTCTTGGGAGCCCTAGATATGGTTGACTGTGAACAATCCTTTTTTTGGTGACACAATATCTTCTTTCCTTCCTCCCGGTCGCTTTGTCAAACATGAAGATCAGCTTTGTCCTCGCTTTCCTTGCTTTCGCGGCTACTGGTACGTGAACGAAAGAGCAATGTTTGGTCCAAACTGTGATTGGTCTCACCTTTTTCCGTGGCCATTGCCCGTATCCCAAAAAAAGGAGCCGAAGCCATTGTGGCTCAAAAGACTGGACATCTCCGTCATCTCCAAACACCTGATGAAGAAACCCCTGCCGAGGAGGGCGTTTGCGATTTTTTGCAAGGGTCGGAGGGCTACGGACTCTGCGTTGCGTTCTGTGAGGCGAAAGACTGTGACACGAACGAAACTCCACCCTGTGAAAAATTGAAGGCCAACTTCGAAGAACTTACTGGAACCTGCATGCCTTGTGATTACGAATGCCTTTGTACCTGTCCTTTTGAGATTGGTGAATGTCCAACGACAGGGCCAATAATTTCCGAACCGTGTCGTTTTAGTGCACCAGGTGGTGGTAGTGGTAGTGGTGGGGGCGACGGTTGTGGATTATCCAGTCAAGTCAGCATCGATTGTGCGCGCATTTGCTCGACGAACGGCAACGTATACCCCCTGTATTCCAGAACGAAGACGGAGGCTTCTTCGTGCAACCCAAGCCAATGCGAACCGTTTTTCGATTGCTGCGAAACTGACGCCGACTGCGGAGTCACGGAGGTGGATGTCAAGTATTACTGTGGTGAGAATGTCATCACCGCCGCAGCCTACAACGCATGCCGAATCCTCGCTTCTAGCTTTGCTTAGAAGCCGGAGATCTACATTACGTAGGTATCACTACACAACCGTTTACCCTATGATACCACTATCAGTTCTGTCTAAAGACGACATTCTTACGGCATTATATTTCAACCAAGAATAGTAAAAGGATATGACGTAGTTTCTATTTCCAATCATTTCCTATGACTTTTTTCCTTACCAGTGGTAGTTAGTTGTACGGCGGTTTTGTATCGTGACAGTTTCGTGTAAAGTATGGTTGGGA
>CAZSIQ010000194.1:0-3005 GCA_964606915.1 uncultured Woeseiaceae bacterium
GACCCAATACCATGTTTGCAACGCAGGTGCCCAGTGGTCGCATGCCACCACCACCACCACCACCACCACCACCTCCGCCTATGGCCAACATGCCCAGTGGTGGCATGCCACCGCCGCCGCCGCCACCACCACCACCACCGCCCCCTGGTTTTGGAATGGCACCCGGCATGATCCCCCCTCCTCCTCCACCACCTGTTGGGGTTCCTCCGCCTCCGGTAGGTCTGCCGCCTCCGCCTCCCCCACCTCCGCCAAGGTAAAGCAATAGATCACAGTGATTATTATTAGGATGAATATTCAATATTCTACTGCGTGCATCAAGCGGATGAAAACTATGGCTCTGTCAGTTGCCAAATATTGCCTTCCATGAGGATATCCATCTCCTACATACATGTATGCATGCATACATCCATGCACTAAAAACTAGTTCCAAAGTGTAAGTAAAGTAAAAAACTGATCGATTAACAAAGTTTGGTGTGTGCATATTGTGCTGTGACCAAAACAAACAGCACGGAGAGCCAAAAGTGCACTAGAGTCGTGTGTGTGCAGGAAAATGTGAGTAGATAGTAGTGGGTAAATGATACGACATGTGAAAAAAGTTGAGAAAGCGACGGCCGTCAAGCAGCCGGGGCCATGCAGAGCTCGTGTTGCGAAGGAACGACAAACAAGTTTTGTTGCAACATTTGTTGCGCTTCCAGGCTCAGATCATCCCAGTCGACAGTGTGAAAGAGAGCATGAAGGCTATCCACACAGCGAGAGGTACCTTCTTGATCGTAGAAGTTGGAGTAAATATGACCCATATTCACATTAAGACTGATCTTCAACGTGGTCAAGTCATCAGAGAAGATGAAATCGCCGTGGGGAGAAAGGACGATAGAAGTAGCAATATCGTAGAACTTCATGGCCCTGGCGAAGTAGACGGTGGAACCCGTCACAACAGCAGATCGATGGTAGACCAAACCCAGGTTGTAGAGAATCATGGCGGAGAGTTCAGCCGCAAAGAGAACTTCTTTTTCGCGGGGCATTTCTTCACAGACAAGCGCCGCGTTGTGGAAGGTAAATACACTTCCAGGACAGGACATAGCCAGAGACTCATAGCTGATAGCATCTATCTCCAAAGGAAGGGAATGGAGTTCAAGCGTCAAGTCATCCCCAACGCCTTCCATGGGTTGCGAGTGGCCGCCACCGATACCCGAACGGGCTTGGGCCAGGGCATGCTGGAGAAGTGTAAGAGCACCATTATTGTCTCCTTCCAACAAGGCACCAGCGGAACTCGCCACCAACTGCGTAATCGATAGAGATGTGGGACAGGACGCCATGGAGCGCAGATTGATCAAACAAAGATAGATAGTAGTATGGTGGTACCTGTGATTAAAATTTTTGCGAGGCAATTTTTTGATCAATGTACGGGAGAACGGAGGCGGGATGAGGCTGCCCAAGCCCAAGACGAATTCGAGCTGAACTTCAACATGCGTATGTACACAAAATGATGCATTTGACCCGAAAGACAGCCTCTGAGACAGTTGTTTTCCCTTTTCTAAGAGTTGCCAACGGGATACCATAGTGCATGTATTGGCCATAAAAATTTATTGACTGTGCGTTAAAAGTAGTACCGGAAGACTTGCGTAATTCTCGTTATTTAACTGGAAGAAAGTCTCAGATTCAAGCCCAACTGATGTCAGACACTTACATTAATTTGACTTCACGAAGATTTTAGCCTCTCCAATGTCCAGCGTCCTGGCCCAAACAGTGTCACAGTCAAATTTAGAACAGCCGGGTAGTAAGGTATGGTATGGTAGGTACATAGAGTAGTACCACCGTACCCAACCTTATTTATGTTACGATATTTATTTGGCTAGGAACGTTGGTGCCGGGCAGCGGGTCGCTTGGGCAAAGTATAACCCCAAATCCGAACAAGTGAACGTAAGTCAAGCAACAGATTTTTCCAGAACAATGGTGGTAGTTATGTATGGTGGTACTGGTACCAGTTCCATATGGTAGTGGTATTGTACGAGAGTCTTTATCCAAGGCCGACAACTTCTTGCACCTGAATGGTAAAGGCAATGGAAAGACGTTGTTTTGACTCGTTTTTCTTTTAGATTCCGCATGGCAACCATGGTAAGTGTTTCTGCATATTGCGAGGCTACCAAAACTACCCTTTTACCTGTATCACAAAATCTAACATTCATTCATAATCTTGATTGCCTTTCCACTACCTACCAGCCGTGTTTGTGGTTGGCGTCACAGGAAACATGTTAGCAGAAGACACAGACTATTTTCGGGAATGTGGTGCAAATGATTGCGTCTTCCCAAATCCCTTTCGAACGGCAGACTTGGAGGAGGTGTGGATGGAGAATGGACTACTCGTCAACCAGTAATTATTTGGGCTACTGGTTTGGCGAAGCGACTGCCAGCCGCGTGCTGTCAGTAAAATTACTTGTCTCACAGTCAACCAATTTTTCATTGAAAATTAGTGGTACTTAGTATTCGTATGTCGTTATAGCTACCAGGACTCCTTCTTCACCAATCTTCAGGCATCTCCACCTACAGTTCCACCTCGGTAGCTTCGACCAAATCGGCCGCTTCCAACCATCCCATTTCTTTTTCATTAATTTCTTCATTCACCTTTTCGAGCTCCGCAGTCAAGTCGGCCAAGACGGTCCAACCTTCATCGGCACTTTCATCCAACTGTTTCTGGAGTTCAGCGGCTTTGGCTCGGAGTTTCTCAATACTTTCTTCTAATTTGTTCATGTCCTTTTTAGCCTGTCGGACAGCATTCCGCTGTTCCAGCCTAATACCACGGCTCTCCTTGTAGTCTATCTCTGGAGGAGTCTGAGCAGCGGTCTTGGTCGCCACGGAAACACTTTCGTTTTCAATCTCCACCAAAGCGGAAGCATATTCCGACAAGGTCCCTGAAAAATCCTTGATGATTCCGTCCCCTTCAAAGACAAAGAGGTGGTCCGAAACCTTGTCGGCAAAACTTCTGTCGTGACTGACAATGAGAAGGA
>CAZSIQ010000195.1:0-2991 GCA_964606915.1 uncultured Woeseiaceae bacterium
GCTGCCGAGCCGGGTCTGGATGCGGCGCAGGTGAACCTCCGCTTCGTCAATGTCTTCGCCGCGTGCTTCGAACTGCGCCTGCGTCAGCGTGCCCGGCGACGTCGTGTCGCCAAAAATCACGACGTTCTTCAGTTTTGGTGCTTCGGCCAGCGACAGCGCGTTCGGGTCTCCGTTCTTCAGCGACGGAAGTGCCGCATGCAGTCGCTCGACGAAATTGACGGCCGCGTCGAATTCGTCCGTCGTCAGGATGGCAACAAGGTCCGCATTCTCGGTCACGTACGCGAGCTCGGGCGGCTGGTAGCGCGCGTTGATGGGAACCGTGACGGCGCCGAGTAATGAAATGGCGAACATGGACTCCACGAAGTCCATGCTGGTCGGCAGCAAAAGCCCGACGTGGTCGCCGGGTCCGACACCCAGTGCGCGCAGGCAGCGAGCCCGATGCATGGCGCGCTCGACAAGCTCGGCATAGTTGATGCGCTTGTCCGGCAGGACGACGACATCGGTTTGCGGGTAGTGGTCGGCGGCCGTGAGCAGCAGGTCGCCGAGTGTCGTTGCCTGGATCCGGACTTTCGAAAGGTCGACCGACACGTGCTGTCTCCTAGTCGAGATCGTCGAGGTAGGTCCGCACGTAGGTGCCGTCGAGGCACTCGATCAGCGGCGGGGCGATCTCCTTGAAATAGTCCGTATTCTGGTGGGCTTCCTCCGCTTCCTCGGAGGTGAACTGCTCGTAGACCGCGTAACCGCGCTCTTCGTCGCGAAGTTTGAAGAACTGGTAAGCCGTCGTTTCGGGTTCATTGGCGCGGACCTTTTTGGTCAGTTCCTTCGCAAGGCGAACGAAGTCGTCTTCCTTGCCTTCCTTAACGGTCATCTTCGCGAGAAATGTCATCATAGCCTGTCCCTCCCTCCAAGGCGTTCCGCATGGTAGCATCGCGAAAGAAAAAGAAACAAGCATGCTTGTTTTTTTAACAGAAGAGGACTTCAGCTTGAGCAATTTCGTGGATATGGCGGCCCTGAACGAACTGCCCGACAAGGGATTCATCGTAAAGACCCGCGGGGATACGCAGGTCGTTATCGCGAAATTCAAAGGCGAGGTCTATGCCGTGGAAAACCTGTGCTCACATGCGTTTGCGCGCTTCGATGAGGGCGGTCGGCTGCGGGCCAATCGCCTGATGTGCCCCCTGCACGGTGCCTGCTTCAATATCACCAATGGCGAAACTTTCGGCCCGCCGGCATCACAGCCGATTCGCAGTTTCGATGTCCAGGTGGAGAGCGATCGCGTTCTCGTCGATCTCGGCGACGGCTGATCAGCCGCGAACGGCCTCTTTGCCGTCCCATTCAGCGGCAGCACGTCGCATGTAATCAAACGCCTTGTGCATGGCGTCATCGGCCTCAATCAGTTCCAGCATTGTGCCGTTGTGCAGGATGGTATTCACGTAGGCAAATCGCTGCCCGGCCTTCGTTATGCCGTCCTGCACGATGCGGCGGCGAAAGTCGTTTTCATCCAGCGCGCGGTCGAGATCATCGACCAGCGTGCCGACGTGCTGCAGACCGGGTGCATTGTGCTGGCTGAACTCGGTGTAGATAGAGGGCGCATCGTTTAACTGCTGGACGAGTTCAATCTGGTAGTCGCCGCTGTAGGCGATCGCCACGGTGACGTCGATGTCGGTCAGCTCGCCCTTGTACCGGCATTCCGCAAACGGCACGTGCTCCATCGGGAAGAACGGTCCCACACCCAGGTGTCTGGCCCAGTGTTCGGCCGCTGCACGCCAGTCGTCCACGACGTAGCCGTTCTGCATGATGCGGCCGAGCGGCACTACTCGGCTCGCTGGTTGAAGCGCCTGCCGACAAGCGCAGACGCGATATTGATCTTCTGGATGTCGATCGAGCCGCCGGCGATACCCCAGCCCCAGCCGTCCCGCATACGTCGCTCCATCGGGTATTCCTTAGAATAACCGTAGCCGCCGAGCAGCTGCACCGCCGTACCGGTCACCGTCCGCGCAATTTCGTTGGCGAAGCACTTGGCCACCGAAGAATCGAGCATGGACGGCATGCCGGCTTCGGCATTGACCGCCGCGCGGTAGATCAGCAGCCGGGCTGCCTCAACCTGCATCTGCATTTCCGCGAGCTTCAGCTGTACCGCCTGGAAGTCCACGATCGGTTTTCCGAACTGCTTGCGTTCCTGGACGTAGTCAATCGCGTCCTCCAGTGCGCCGCTCGCCTGCGCGAGACCCATCGTGGCGTTGCCGCAGCGCTCCAGGTCGAAGGCGGTCATGAGCTTCTTGAAGCCACCTGCGGGCACCACGACGTTTTTCTTAGGTACACGCACGTTGTCAAAGTAGATGTCCGAAGACGGAACACCACGAAAGCCCATCAGGTTTTCCTGTTCACCGAAGCTCATGCCTTCAGCGCCCTTGGGCACAAACACGGCACCGATGCCGCGTGCGCCGCCGTCATCCGACATGCGGCAGTAGACAACGTAGCCATCGGCATGACCGCCGCCGGAACACCATCGCTTGTTGCCACTGATGACGATGTCGTCTCCGTCTTCGCTGGCCCGCGTGGTCAGATCCGTCAGGGCGGAACCTGCATTGGGTTCCGACATTGCGATAGCGACGACCATGTCGCCCTTGCAGACGGCGGGGATGACGTCCTGCTTGAGTTCGTCACTGCCGAAGCGTTCGATGGCCCGAACCGGGCCGACGCAGGACTCGAAAATCGGGAAGGCGACGGCCGCCGAGATCTTGGCAACTTCCTCGACGACGATCAGCGCCTCAAGATTGCCGAGCCCGAGTCCGCCGTATTCCTCGGGAATATTGACGCCGAGAAAACCCATCTCCGCGTACTCGTGCAGCAGCTCGCGGGTCGGGGGCTCACCGGTCTTCTCGATGTGTTCGGCGATGTCCGGAAGGCGGTCGGCCGCATAGCGGCGTACACTTTCCTTGAGTTCTTCCTGTTCAGGGCTCAGGCGAAAGTCCATGGCATCAGGCTTTG
>CAZSIQ010000196.1:0-2886 GCA_964606915.1 uncultured Woeseiaceae bacterium
AAAATTTGCTTGCCATGGTGAGGAAGGCGGTGTTTACCAAGAAACACGGCCACTGAACTGATTGAGCTAACCTTGGCAGCAGTGCGATCCATTCTAGAATCCAACAGGAGCAACAATCTGCATCTAGCTAGCTAGCTGGCTGGCAGGCAGTAGCTAGCATCTAAGGGCGATATTATAGCTGCATACATAATTCATCAACCACCTTCGAAAACTACGCGTGAACTTCAAAACATGAATTCCGTTGCCATCCATGGACTTCGGGGACGTTACTATGGTGCCGCGCCGTGATGGTGGTGCGTGGCACTGACATGATAACCTTTGCTGATGTGAGTTGCGATCGGTTCCGAAGAATCAGACAGAAAAAAATTCTGCCTAAAAACAGGTGGTCACTTTACTTAATGTAAAAACAAAAATTGGAAAATGAAAGTCGATAATTGGAAAACGAAAGTCGATAATTGGAAAATGAAAGTCACTAATTGGATCCACATTCATTCTGCAGGAGATGAGAGAGCCCCTTCGGCTTCGGCAGGCTTCCTCTGTATTTTCATATGTACCATACAGTACGTGGTCTGTGCTGACGCGGCCAATAGACCGACCGAAAAGACCGCGCGAAAAGACCGCCCGAAAATTTAACGTGATTGTGATTTATATTTCATAAATATGACTCACGGAATCTGCCGGAAGAAGCAGTTGGAAACCTCCGTCGTCGGCGAATTGTCCACTCATTATCATTATTTGGCCGCCGCCACGCACAACGCGGACACGCCATCACTCCTGATCTTGCTTGAATGTACCTCCCCACATTTTGCGAGTTTTCATCTTCACAAAAAGCCGCCCAAAACCTGTGCAACACTACTCTACCTTTACTTAACCATGTCAATGTCAAAGGGCAAGAAGAATCAGACCAAATACAAAAAGGCGTAAGGACCCTTTGAATTGCACGGCCTTACCTTCCGACGTTCCATCACTCACCTCGTGTTTCCTTGTCGACTGCCAGGCCGGGCGCCCCAAAGAGATTTAAGAGCGCCTTTCTCTTTTTCAGTGAGCAGCAACACAAAGTAATCCGAGCCAAGTTGACCGACAAAAAGGCGAGAGCAGCAGATGTTGCCAAGCTTGTCTCTCAGGCTTGGAAGGATCTCTCCAACGAGCAGAGACAAGTTTGGGTCGACATGGGCCGTCAGGACCGTCTACGATACGAGAAAGAGAAAGCTACCTACAGGGGCCCATGGAAGATTCCAGTGGTCAAGCACCCTAACGCTCCCAAAAAACCTATGAGCGCATTCTTGGCATTCTCTAACGAACGTCGCGCTATCATTGCCGAGTCGAATCCGGGCCTCACAGGCACCGAGATCTCCACTTTGCTCTCGAAACTCTGGAAGGTTTGCCCAGCTTCTCTTAAGAAGGTCTACCGAGATCGTGAAATGGAAGAAAGAATTGCTTTTAAAAAGAAGTTGGCCGACTGGGAAACTCAAAATGACAAACAGTTGGTCATGGAATACTTTAGCAGCAACTCCAGTGACGAAACTTCGGGTTGTATGGTGAAGCTTCCTTCCACCTCCCCTGGCACCAGTAGCACCCCCAACATCAGCAACAACGTCAACACTAGCATCGCCACTAGCACCGGTAATAATCCTGATGAAGTGCAACGAATCCCCACGGAAATCTCCATGCCCACTTTGTGGAATAGTTTGGCCAATGAACCCGAACCAGAATTGGACTATCTCGCCAACGCAGTGTGGACGTCTGATCCAGTAACACTTCAGGCCCCGGAACCGGCCATGGATGAGTCGTTTACACCCATCCATCGATATGAAAACTTTTCTTTGGAAGACTTGCTGGAGGACGAGGAATTATTCTTTGAAGACTTTGCGCCCTCCCAAGTAGTCTCCATCGTGTCTCGTACCAGAAGCTGAAACACTCCCAGAAGAAGAACAGCTTTTGAATCAGGGGCTTTACTTTTGCACATATTTCTTTCATTCCAGACTTTGTCCTTGGGATGGAATATAACAATTAACAGTTTACTAGCAGTTGGTGCCTTCATGATAAAGTTTGATATCGACAAGGTATGGTCCAAAAAGACTTTGGTGCAGCGAACGGTGCTATGGTGGACCACAACAACACATGCCACAAGCCATTGTCGTCGAGCAGGCTATCATCTCTACTCTAGATGACTGAGGGAGAATTCAATGGTGCCGGCCGTCGACTACGATGAGTATGGTACCACTGTAAGTGTAGTACATGTTATCAGTACCATACCAACCATATGGTACCACCATACCATACCAGACAGCTCTCCAAAACATCTGGCAGTTGCGGACAAACGCAATTGTCGTTCCGGAGTAGTCAACATGCGTTAGAAGAAAGCAACGTTAAGAATGGGAGGCAGCAATGTTCCCTCTTTGTTCGTCGCTTTACGGGCGTTTCCAGTTTCTCCGTATCCCATTCAATATATGTCAATGCCCACGCCTACAACTCAAACTCCCCCGATTGCACAAATGCAGGGGGGACCTCTGTATTTGGTACCACTAGATAGTTTCCGATGCGGTAGCCAGCAAGCCAGAGGCGTGAACCTTCTTCAAACACTTCGTTGGTTTCCTTACCGTAGGGGGTCGGGTGCACTTCCGTCTCGGAGACGGCTATTTCCACCGCGGCCAGAAAGTCATGGGGTGTGGCAGTCGGACCTAACAGCCGGCGCTTGCGAGAGGGTATTCCCACGAAAATATCGGTCCGAAACATGTCTTTGTGGGCTCCCAGACGTTCAGCGATTGCTATTAGACGTTTCCAGTCCATCCAATCCGGGACTGGATCCAATTGCTTGCCAGTCTTTTGCATCTCCCACGGCATGGCGGTCCCATTCGGAAAGAAAAATCCTCCAACGTGATCGTA
>CAZSIQ010000197.1:0-2845 GCA_964606915.1 uncultured Woeseiaceae bacterium
AGTACTAGTAATAACAGTATCGGTCGGAATCGACAACACTTGAGACTGAGAACCCATATGCGACGATTTCGGGGGGCGTGGCCGATACGCCGTCATTGTCGGTTTGCTTTACGGATCTCGGCCAGGCGCGCGTCGTCGAGCCACTGGCCGGCCCTGACGACGCCCGCGATGCGACGGGTATGGCGGATGTCGTCGACCGGGTTCGCGGAGAGGACGAGGAGGTTCGCCTCGTAGCCGGGCAGTATGCGTCCTGCGGTCGATTCGCGACCGAGCACAATCGCGGGATGGACGGTCGCCGTGGCCAACGCGTCCATCGTGCTCAGCCCGGCTTCGACGAGCCGTTCGAGCTCCCAGTGAATGCTCGCACCGGGCACGAGACAGTAGTTCGGGTTGTCCGACCCGGCGAGGAAGCGGACGCCGGCGTTGTGCAGGCGCACCGCGAAGTCGGCAAATGCGCGATAGGCCGCTTCGCGCAGTTCGGTATCGACCGCGTCGATCGAGGTGAGCGTCGTATCGCACCAGCCGCGTGCCTCCGGCGCCAGCAGGGCGAGGTCATCGGCCACGACCCGGCTGCGATCGTTCATCTCCATGACGAGGGTTGGCGTCAGGAAGGTGCCGTTGTCGGCGAGCGACTGGATGGCGCCGGCACAGGCGTCGCCGTCGATCGCCGCGAAAAACTCGAGCACGATCTCGTAGTAGCCGGTGTAGCCAGCATCGCCGAACTTGGCGCCCAGCGCCCGATCGAACCAGGCTCTCGGTTCGTCGACGCAGTCACCGAAGGTGAAGATGGACAGATGCTCGATCGTTCGCTGCCCGGACCGGGCGGCCTCGGTGATGCCCACCGCCCACGGCGGGTGGCCGGCAACCACGATGTCGTTCGCCGCAGCAAACTCGAGGATGGCGGCGTAGACCTCGGGGCTCAGCTGATCGTAGACCTTGAAGAAGTCGATGCCCTGTTCGAGCAGCCCGTTGAGCGCTGCGTCCACCTCGGCCGGATCGGTAAGTACCAGCGGCAGGTCGCCGTACCAGGGCAGGCGGACACCGTCGAGCAGCGGTCCGGCTGCGATGATCTCGGGCGCCAGCAGCGTCGAATCCGCATCGAGGCGTGCGCGTGTCGCGACGACCCCGTCGACGATCGATCCGAGGTCACGAATACCGGTCACGCCGTTGGCGACGTAGAGCGGCAGCAGTTGATCGACCGCGCGATCTGCATCACCCAGCGAGTGCACGTGCATGTCCCAGAGGCCGGGCATGACAAAGCCGCCGCGATGCACGATGACGGCGTCGGGCGGCACGTCGATATCATCGCTGGACGCAACGGCGAAGATGTCGCCGTCGCGGATGACGACCGTCATATCGATTTGGGTCGTTGCTGCAGCAACGTCGATGACCGTCGTGTCGACGATAAATCGGTCGCCTGGCGCGAAGCGCGAATCGGGCGCGCTGCAGGCCGTTAGCAACGACGCGATGAGAACAATGATGAAACAACGCATGTGAGCTCCCTTTCAGGCGATGGCACGCTACGCCGCGGTGCCGCCTGTGCTGTTTTCCGTAGTTTGGATGGCCGGAACAGCGAAAGGGTTGGGACAGGGAGCAGGCCCAGACGTAACCAAGTGTATCGACCGTCCGGCGAGTGCCGGCGCCGGACCGGCTGCAGGGGTCAATGCTTGCCGGGTAGAAATGCGATAACGCAGTCCGCGAGCTCCGGACCGATGCGGACTAGATATTGATGACGATCTTGCCGATCGCCTCTCCGCTCGTCAGACGATCGTAGGCTTTGCCGACGTCGGCGAGAGCAAAGGCATGCTCGTCGAGAATCGGTCGCAGCGCACCCTCATCCACGATTGCAGCAAGCTTCGCAAGAATGTCGCCGTGGTCGCTGCGCCGGCACGTGTGGAGCATCGGTATCAGCATGAACACGACGTGTATCGACAGCCCCTTGAAGTGTGCAGCGGTCAGATCGAGCTCAAGCAGAGACACTGTCGTTGCGACCTGTCCGTTGAGCGCCGCAGCCTCGAAAGAGTTCGTCATGTTTGCGCCACCGACGGAATCGTAGACCACATCGAAGCCGGCGCCCGCCGTGTATTGCTCGACGTAGTCGGCGACGGTCGTGGTGCGGTAATCGATCGCGGTCGCGCCGAGACTTTCGATAACCTCGAGTTTCGAGGCCCCGGTACCGGTCGAGAAGACGTCCGCGCCGGCGTGTTTCGCCAGCTGCACCGCCACGTGGCCGACGCCCCCGGCACCGCCGTGCACGAGTACCTTCTGTCCTGCCTCCACACCGGCGCGTTGCAGGCCTTCAAACGCCGTAATGCCGACGAGCGGCAGGGCTGCCGCCTCACGCATCGACAATGTCGTTGGCTTCAGGGCGACGAGATCCGCATCCGCCAGGATGTATTCCGCCAGTGCGCCCGGGAGATCGGCGAGCCCGCCCGCGCAGCCATAGACTTCGTCGCCCGGCGCGAAGCCGGATACACCGTCACCGACCGCCTCGACGGTGCCGGCGAAATCCATACCTAGAAGCGCGGGCAAATCCGGCGAGAGCGGCAGATTCTCCTGGCCCAACTGGCGAATCATCGTGTCGACCGTATTCACGCTCGTCGCAGCGACCCTGACGAGCACGTGGCCGGCCTCGATCGCCGGCGTTGGCAAATCGGCAGGCTCGAAGGTGGCGTTATCACCGTATTCATTGAGGATCATGGCGTGCATCGGACAACTCCGGGGCTGGCTGAATTGAGGGGCGAAACGGGTCGCCCGAGGGGTGCGGAGACTTTATTTGCGTTGAAATAGAAGATAAACCGGCTATCTTGAAAATTATTATTAGGATATTTTTGATAAATGTACT
>CAZSIQ010000198.1:0-2804 GCA_964606915.1 uncultured Woeseiaceae bacterium
ATCCATTCGACGCGTCCCATTTTCCATCATTCTTTCCATTGTTGTTGCATGTGGAGAAGGCCAGTCTCCTCATTGTCATTACGTCTCAAGAACAAGTACCCTTTCGGCCACTGCATTACCAATTTTGCCTCTAGAATGTCGACTCCATCTTCCACTTCTCCGCTTTTCATAATGTACGGTTCCGCCACTGGCAACGCCG
This sequence comes from uncultured Woeseiaceae bacterium, assembly GCA_964606915.1. Lineage (GTDB taxonomy): Bacteria > Pseudomonadota > Gammaproteobacteria > Steroidobacterales > Woeseiaceae > UBA1847. The sequence continues at coordinate 200 of CAZSIQ010000198.1, forward strand.
AGCATATCGCCAAAGACTTGGCCGCCACCTTCCGCAGTTTGCTGGCCAATCCGGACGCTGACACGTTCTTTTCTGAAGTCATTTGTTGTGAACTCGATCAATACAAAAAGAAAGATTGTCAGACTATTTGGGACCAAGCACCCAGCCATCCCCAAGTCAAACACGGCCTCTTGCTCGTCGCCTCCACGACGGGCAATGGCGATGCCCCGGAAAACGCCAGTCGCTTTGTTCGCTTTATCAAACGTAAAACGACAGTCGCGTCGCAACCATTTGCCAATGTCGCCTACGCCGTATTGGGTTTGGGTGACACAAATTACGACCAATTTTGCCAAACGGGCAAGACGCTCGACCAAAAATTGGCCTTGCTGGGAGGCACCCGCGTGGCGCCCCTTGTGTGTGCCGACGAAGGCACGGGCAGTCTCGAAGACGCTGTCGATCCGTGGACGGCCAGTATTTTGTTGCAAATGATACAGGCATGTCGGAGTGGGGAGGCTCAGAATGGCAGTGCCATGCTAGTGGAGGAGCAACCCCCTGCCAACCTTCACGCCGAGGAAGAGAAAAAGATGGATCCTTTGGACGAGTCCAGTAAAACGGTTCCTGATAACGGTGACAAAGTGGAATCTACCACGACTATCTCAGTAACAAATGAATCGTCCGACTCGGACGGACTACGCTTGTTGCGTGCACTGGTGGAGGTAGATGCCAAAAAGATGGACTTGACCCAGGCACCCCCATCCGACACAGTGCCCACGGTGGGTGCCCCACTGGTGACGTCGGTACGGTTGGTAGATGCAGGGGATGATACTGCGGTGGAAACTGCCACAACAATAACCGACACGGACGACGAGGACGAAGTACGGTTTACCTACACACGTCCTTTCTCGGCACCCATTCAGAGTGCGCGGTACTTGACCCGCACTTCCTTGACACAGACAAATGAGGTGCCGGCTTCCATACCTGCACAAACGGCATGGCTGCGCCAGCACTTTTCTCTCGATAGCAAAACTGATCAATTTGCCGAACGCCATGGCAAGCGTGTGGTGGAACTGACGTTGGGTTTGACAGACCAAAGTGACAACGACACCACTGCCTTTGACTACCAACCCGGCGATGCCATTGGTTTGGTAGTAGAAAACGACGCCACGGACGTCCAGTATGTGTTGAGTCTTCTGCAACAGTACCACAACGTTGGACCGGATCAACGTGTGGTGCTGGACGATGATACGGACGACGTGGGTTCCGTGGCCCACGTGGTGCGCCAGCGCATGGACTTGTCTTGGGTGCCACTGCATCATTCACAAAAGCGTGTCTTGATGGCCCTAGCACAACACGCGGACCACCAAGACCAAAAGTTTGCTTTGGAATGGTTGGCGTCGTCCAAGGGAGATTCTCTTTTTCAGCGATACATTGTCGAACAACGACGCACCGTCGTGGACCTCCTCAAGGACTTTCCGTCCTTGCAAAAAATATCCCTCCAGGGTTTGTTGGGAATTCTTCCTCCCATAGCTCCTCGGTACTATTCTGTCACCTCCAGTCCACTGGTGTCATCAAAGTCTCTCTCGATTGCACTGGCCGTGGTGGATTACTTGACGCCCTCTCTCATGGTGAATGGCAAGGAACACGGCCTACGTCGTGTAGGAGGAATGGCTTCGCAGTACTTGGAAAGTTTAGTGTCACCGTGGTTACAGTCTCCGGCATCGGCATCAACCGTCACATTTCCAGCAGTGTCCCTGCCCATTTTCCCCAAACCCACCAATGATTTTCGACTCCCTGCGTCGCTCGAGACGCCTCTTGTTTTGATTGGACCGGGCACTGGCGTAGCCCCCTTTGTGGGCTTTCTCCAACACCGCCAGGCCATGGCCGCCCAAGCTGCTGCTGTTAATGTGGCTGCAGTCGACTTGTACTTTGGTTGTCGCCACCATGACCATGATTTCTTGTACCAGGCCGAATTGGACCAATTGCAACAGGAGGGTGCCCTGACGCATCTTTACACGGCCTTCTCGCGTGACGGACCTGATAAGGTATACGTGCAAGATATCATGCGGCAAAATGCGCAGAATCTCCGGGATTTGCTCTTACGGCAGGGAGCGATAGTGTACATTTGTGGCGATGGAAATCACATGGCCAAGGCCGTTCAGGCACAATTGGCCTCTACCCTTCATGACGAGTTGGGCAGTGAAGCAATGAAATACCTCGCGCTAATGAAGAAAGAACATCGACTTTTGTTGGATATTTGGAGTTAATCAGATAAAAGCGAATTGCCACCCTGCTTAATTTGTACAACTCTGGCAGATTTGTTTCAAAAGCCAACCCATACAGCGATGAACCTCTCTTTACCATCCTGGTATGGTAAATTTCGGAGGTGGCATTGCCTCGAGCACATGCAAAATCAGCGAACCCCAGCTACTCCTAGCAGATCTACCCCAGAGTAGTACAAGACTTTTTGTCCCGACTTAGATTTCGTCTTCAATGATGCTGTATTTGAATTAATGAAAAGACAGGATCCGCACTCGTTTCTTTCTTTGATCGTAAAAGAGGTTAAGAGTCGAATAGTCATCATCAACATCAAACAGCCTCTTCGGTCTGCCCGCACAAGTGCTGTATT
>CAZSIQ010000199.1:0-2757 GCA_964606915.1 uncultured Woeseiaceae bacterium
AAACGTTCCATGCCGATGGCCCGTGCAAGATTACGTAAAATGCGCATAATAAATATTATGTTAAATTACGTATAGATGTGTAACGGGCGCCGATAAAGGGGTTCCCTCCTGCTACGGTGTTTTACAGATAATCTGGAGACCGCCATGCGCCGTTATGTTCCTGTTCTCGCAACCCTCGCATGTGTGTGCGTTTCTAGCCCGGTAATCGCCGATCCTGTTCCAGAACTTGTCTCTCCGGGCCTGTTATCGAGTGAACAAGGCGAATATTCACCGACGTTTGATGTTGCGCGCAACGAGTTGGTGTTTATGCGGCGAACACCTGGGCGACTGGATTACACACTGTATTCTTCACGTAAAACAGAAGACGGGTGGTCAAAACCCGAAATCATGCCCTTCTCCGGCCAATCCAGGGACGCTGGGCCGTCCTTTGCGCCGTCTGGGGATGCGCTCTTGTTTGATTCCGAACGTCGATCCAATCAGGTAGCGAAAGGCAGTATCAACCTGTGGCGCGTCGAACGATCGGCGTCCGGTTGGAGTGAGCCTGTATTGCTCGGTCCGGCATCCATCAACGATGCAGACGAGCCATACCAGACGCGCGACGAGTACGGTCCGGTTGAAACGGCCGACGGGACGCTGCACTGGTATGCATTTAGAACCCCGTTTCGAGGCGGTGCGTATTTCCGCGGTGAACGCCAGGGCGAATTCGAGCGCTGGGCGGAGCTGCCGGACCCATCAGCGCCCACGTTTGTTGCCTATTTCACGCTGTCAGCCGACGGAAACACGGCCGTTATGCAGGGTCGCGGTGAAACCGCTCGTCAGTCAGATCTGTTCTATTCCTGTCGTAATGACGCCGGCTGGAGCGATCCGGCGCCGTTAAGCGCGGTCAACAGCCCACAAGCCGATGGTGGCCCGTATCTGACGGCCGACGGTGAAACCCTGTTTTTTGTCAGCGATCGACCGACGGGCATTGCCGGATCTTCAGACTCCAACATCTACTCGGTGTCCACGCAGCAACTCCCCATTCCTTGCGGCGGTTAGGTCTTTTCTATTAGACCGTCAGATCAATAAAATCGACTTTCCAGATACGGATAATACAGGTGAGAAAACGTCTCCAACGTATTGTTTTATAGATATTTAGCATTCCCCTAAGGTCCATGCTGTTTCGGACCGACAACCCTCGCTTTTTCCAGCAAGAAGATCGCCGTCAAAAAGCCCAGCCAGCCTGCGGAAATACGCCTCAGTTTCGGGCTTCTGATCTCAAGTTGACGCCGTTCAGGGCGATACCCATTCGACAGTCTGTAATGCGTCTGTTCGCAGCAAATCAGGGCGCCTTGTCGTCCTGAGGACCGCCGTGGGCGCAATAACTCGTGGGTTAGTACGATGAAAAAGCATGCTCCGGGCCGTTCGTGGCCTATCAGTTCCGCCCTCGCCGTCACTTTGTTGGTCGGTGCGGCGTCTCCAGTCCTGGCAGACGATCATTCTGAAGCCAGTGCCTTCGCGTCACTGAGTCTCGAAGAACTCCTGACAACAGAGATCACGACGCTGTCCAGGAAAGCAGAGAACCTGGGTGGCGCGCCTGCCGCTGTGCATGTGATCTCGCAATCGGATATTCGACGCTCCGGTGCCCGCTCAATTCCCGAGTTGCTTCGACTGGTGCCCGGTATGCAGGTAGCCCAGATCGACGCCAATAAGTGGGCGGTAACCTCGCGCGGAGCAAACGGTCGTTTCGCCAACAAGCTGCTCGTCCTGATGGATGGACGCTCGCTTTATGATCCGACGCTGTCGGGTGTGTACTGGGACATTCAGGATACCGACATGTCGTCCATCGAGCGTATCGAGGTGATTCGCGGTCCCGGCGCCACGATGTGGGGCTCCAACGCCGTAAACGGCGTCGTCAACATCATCACGAAGCACGCCGTGGACACGCAGGGTGAAACACTGAGCGTCATCGGGGGTTCCGGTGGTAACGAGGCGACGGTGCGTATCGGCGGCTCGAAGGGCGGCAGCGCGTTTCGCCTGTTTGCCAAGCTCACCGAGCACGACGGTAACGTGAACATGGTCGGCGAATCGGTAAACGACGATTCCGATATGCAGCGCATCGGCGGGCGCTACGACTGGGACGGTGACGAGGGCCAGGCTCTCACCGTCAGTGCAGAGGCCTACACCGGTGAATCCGGCGACTACCGCGTCAACCGCTATCTCACCCCGCCGTTTGAGCGCATAGAGGATGGCATTTCGGACGTTACCGGCGGCTTCATCACCGCGCAGTGGTCAACGGAACTGAGTGACACAAGCGCCTTCGACATCAAGGCCTACTACCTGCGAGATGACCGCGACGGGCCGAGTTACATCATCGAGCTGGATACGTTCGATATCGACATGCAACACCGCTTCACCGTTGGCGGCCGTCACAACGTCATCTGGGGCGTGAACTACCGCGTCACTCAGGACGAGCTCATCAATACGTCACAGATCGAGTTCAGCCCGACGGACCGGACCCAGACACTGGTTAGCGCGTTCATCCAGGATGACATCAGTTTCATGGACGAACGTCTTCGTCTCATGTTTGGCAGCAAGTTTGAGAAGAACACGTTCAGCCCTCGCGATTTCGAGGTTGAGCCGAGCGCTCGCATGTCATTCGCGCTGAACGACACGGCAACGCTCTGGGGCGCGGTGTCGCGCGCGGTGCGTATGCCGTCGCGAGGTGAACAGGACGGCTCCATCATAACCAGTGTATTGCCGCCCGGCCTCCCCGAC
>CAZSIQ010000200.1:0-2724 GCA_964606915.1 uncultured Woeseiaceae bacterium
CGGTCGTCGATCCGGAGACCGGCACTTTCAAGATAACCGTCGAGATCAGTGGCGAAGGGCAACGTATCAAGCCCGGCATGTTCGCGCGCCTGGGTGTGGTGTATGACACCCGTGAAGACGTGCTGCGCATTCCACGTAGCGCACTGATGGACAACGATGACGAAACCTATGTATTTGTCGTTGAGGACGGTGTTGCACACCGCAAGCCTGTGGAAATCGGCTACAGCGACCGAGGCATGGTTGAGATTGTCTCCGGACTCGAGGACGGCGAACAGGTCGTCACGGTTGGCCAGGTTGGACTCAAGGAAGACACCAAGGTCGAGATTATCAACCAGCCGACCGAAGAATCGCAGCAGGTGAGCAACGATGCGCGGATTGATTGAAATAGCCACTGAACGGCGTGTCACCATTGTCATGCTCATGGTGGCCATCGGCCTGTTCGGCCTGGTTTCCCTGTCACGACTCAGCCTCAACCTGCTGCCGGACATTTCCTATCCGACGCTGACGATACGCACCGAGCTGACCGGCGCGGCACCGGCCGAGGTGGAAAACCTCATTACAAAACCCATCGAAGAAGCCGTCGGCGTGATTCGCAACGTCCGTCTTGTACGCTCGGTCTCGCGCTCCGGTCAGTCCGACGTAACCCTCGAGTTTCTCTGGGGCACTGACATGGATATTGCGGGTGTCGATGTCCGCGAGAAACTGGACATCCTGTTCCTGCCGCTGGAAGCGAGTCGTCCGCTGCTGCTGCGCTTCGACCCCTCGTCTGAACCGATCATGCGCCTCGGCCTGCTGTTCAATGAAGAGGCGGCAACCGACACCGACGGACAGCTCAAGGAGCTGCGGCGCCTTGCCGAGGACCGGCTCAAAACCGACCTGGAAGCCGTCGAGGGCACGGCGGCTGTCAAGGTCAGTGGTGGTCTCGAGGACGAAGTCCAGATCCAGGTCGACCAGCAAAAGCTGTCCCAGCTCGGCCTGAGTATTGACGACATCGCCAGCCGAATCCGCTCCGAAAACGTCAACCTGTCGGGTGGCCGGCTTGAGGAAGGCAGCCAGCGCTTCCTCGTCCGGACCATCAACGAGTTCGAAACGGTCGACGAATTCCGCGACGCTATCGTTGCCTATGTCGCCGAACGTCCGGTCTACCTGCGAGACGTGGCGACCGTTACCCGCGGCTACAAGGAACGGCAGGCCATCACCCGGGTGCGTGGCCGTGAATCCGTTGAACTTGCCGTGTACAAGGAAGGCGACGCCAACACCGTTCAGGTCGCGAACCGCATCGAGCAACGTCTGCAGCGAGTGCGTGAATCGCTGCCGAACGAGATGGAGTTGATCAAGGTGTACGACCAGTCCGGCTTCATCGGCGCGGCGGTCAACAACGTGAAGAACGCCGCCATCTTTGGCGGGCTGATCGCCATCATGGTGCTCTACGGTTTCCTGCGAGATGCCCGCGCTACGACGATTATCGGCATTGCGATTCCAGTGTCGGTAATCGGCACTTTCCTGCTCATGTATATGAATGGCGTATCGCTGAACATCATGTCGCTGGGCGGAATAGCACTTGCCGTCGGCATGCTCGTCGACAACTCGATTGTCGTTCTCGAAAACATCGTCCGAAAACGCGAACAGGGTGAGAGCATCCTGGAAGCGGCAAGAAACGGAACCAGTGAAGTTGCTGCCGCTGTTGTCGCGGCCACGCTGACCACCGTCGCCGTGTTCTTCCCGATGGTGTTTATTTCCGGCATCGCCGGCCAGCTATTCAAGGACCAGGCGCTGACGGTGACCTTTGCCCTGCTGTTCTCGCTGGTCGTCGCACTGACGCTGATACCGATGCTGGCGTCGCTGGGCGCCGGCAGTCGTTACACGAGTGACATGGATTCGTCGAAGCCGAGCTGGTTCACCCGTGTGGTCGCCTTTATTGCACGCTTGTTTGGTTACGTCTTCAAGGGCATCGGCTTCGTATTCTGGATCGTCATGTGGCTGCCCACGCGACTGTTCCGGCTCGTCAACGGTGCGGCGGCGAAGGTCTATCCGCCGATTCTCACGTGGTCGCTCAACCATCGCGGTGCCGTCGTTGGCTTTGCGGCCGTAGTTTTCGTTGCCACCATGTCACTGGTGCCGCGACTTGGCACCGAATTGATTCCGCAACTTTCTCAAGGTGAGTTCAATGTTGAACTGCGCCTGTCACCAGGCACCCCGCTGTCCGCCACCGACCGTGCCGTGCGCAGCGCGCAGGCATCCGCCGAAGACATCGATGCGATTGCTCTCGACTACTCCGTAGCCGGAACCGGTAACCGCCTGGATGCGAATCCGGTCGACGCCGGTGACCATACCGGCACGCTGAGCATTGCGCTAAAGGATGGACTGGGCCGTGACGACGAAGAAGTCGTTATGCGCAATCTGCGAGAGGACCTGTCGAAGATCCCGGGACTGCAGTACGAATTCACGCGTCCATCACTGATGAGCTTTTCAAGCCCGTTGCAGATCGAGATCACCGGGTTTGACCTCGATGAACTCGAGGCCACCAGCAACCGGGTCTTGCAGACGCTGAGCGCCTCGGACCGGTTTACTGATATCCGTACGACCATGGAGCGCGGCAATCCCGAGATCCAGATCGTGTTTGACCAGGAGCGCGCCGCTGCGCTGGGGCTGTCCGGTCGTGATGTTTCCGACCGCTGAGTCGCCTACGGCCGTGGCGATCTTGCGTCGCGTGACAGCCGACCT
>CAZSIQ010000201.1:0-2716 GCA_964606915.1 uncultured Woeseiaceae bacterium
TGGAACTGGCCCGCAAGGCCGAACACAAAATGCTCGACAAGCAGGGCCGCATCATGTTACCCATTGCCTACGAAATCCACCAACCCGTCCAGTGTGCTCTGGAAGAATTGGCCGTTTTGTATGGTGTGACGATTGACAAACCCAAGGCCGACGAGAATTCTTCCAATTCGTCCGTCTCGGCCCTCGAGGTGAATTTGGCTTCCTACACGAAGCGTCCCAGCTCGGCCACGTCGTCGGATGGCCAACCAAGTTCGGAAAGTAGTTTGAAACCTTCGCCGAGTTTGACGTTGCACATGAATTCCGTGCGATCGTCGGAAAATTCCCATAGTGGTGACGAGGAAGTAGTGGTAACGACACCCCGCCCGTCGTCGACCACGTCGTTCCAATCGTCGCGTTTGGAAACCCCGCATGAGGATCCGGATTTGGAAGATACCAGTGAACAGAGTGGTGTGGTGGAAGACAACAAGAAGGTGGGTTCCTAGAAATGCAAAAGAGTGCGGGCATTAGAGTATGCATTACATGATCATTATGTAATGAACTGTTGTATATTTGTAAATATATTGAAGAACGTTTTTTTAACGAGTGGTACTAGTTATTCCCCACCAAAACTAGTAGTTGAATCTCTAAAGATGCCAGAGGATCCCGGACTGTGGTAAGCATGCACCATCAACTACTACACATATCCATGGAGGTTTCCGCGGCACAATGCCGCTTGGGAGGTCGGGCCGCTGTGGTATGGTAATGAAACTGTTGTTGGCCATCCAACGAGGATCGTTTGGTTGCAGATGATGTGTTGGTTGCGGATGATGTGTTGGTTGCAGATGATGTGGTGGTTGTTGGGTTGTTGCTGTTTGCCATGTTGGATTCTCCCGACCACCCTTGTTCCCAGTGGTGTTCGTCCAACGGCCCCAACGGCCACCAGGTAATCCAACTGTCGGGGGGTAATTGCGGCAACCTTTGGAGGGCAGCGGTACTACTATCGGCCCCGATAAAGACACGGTCGTACGGGATTTCCGAGCCCCGGCGACCACCAATACCGCCCACGACACCCCGCGTCAAGAGAACGTGAGCGCCGCGTGGTTGTTGATGATGATGATGATTGCTTATATCATTATTTGCATCACCCGTCACGGTGGCGTACACGGGCCGGACCCAAAACAATTTGCCCGCCGCCGAAAAGGCGTAGCCGGCAGTTGATAGCAAGAGGGTCCGTACAACGGCGTGTCGGGTGGCCGCGTAGGCGTGGGCCGACGCATACGCCAAGGCTTCGGCGTCGCTTTGTTGCACAAACAAGGCCCAATAATCGACGGCCGGTTCGACTGACGGACCGTCAAACCAGCATTTTTGGACGATGTACAGGGTTTGTGTGTTATTGTTGTTGGTTGATGTCATGGTGGATGGAATAGTGGAGGAGATAAAGAGAGAGAAGAACCACCACAAAGTGAATCACAGCAACATCCATTGAGAATGCGCACCTCCTCCTCTTCGATCTTCACTTTATTTGGCGAGGTCCATAATTTGAAAATTTAAAATCTGTAACCCTCTCCGTAGCGGATTTCCGCCCGAACGTCAGCGACCACAAAATAAAGAATCATCCATCCAAATCCACCTTCCAAGTGGACAGCAGAATGGTACCATACACATCAAAAGAAAAGCGTGTTGCCATCCTCTCCTCCATTCTAACAAACACACCCTCACAACATGCCGTCCATCATTGCATCACAACTACTACTCCTTCTCCTTTGTTGCACAATACTGGGCCATGGTTCGGCCTTTACTGTGGACAGTACCACGAAACGAACGGCGACCGCCAACTTGACGCCCCTCGCTTCTACACCCACAATGAGCACGGTGATTTCACCCGACGATACCGATTTTCAATTCGATACGGGCTTGGGTGGGGTGCGGTTGGCCCAGGAATCGGCTGTACGATTGACTGGCACCATCAAACACGGCGCACACAATACCGCCAAGGCCACCTTTAAGGCACTCCAACGCTACACGGCCGTCCAAGCCGTCCCCGATCACGTGGTACAAGGCACGTTCGACCAAATGGGTGCTATTCTCATGTGCACAGGCCGTGGTCAAGAATTGTACCAAGATCCTGGGACAACGTCCTTGGAAAAGGTGGTCGTCTTGGGACCCGCCGCGGCCGCCACGGATGCGGCCAGGGGCGCCCGTCCGGCCCCCGATGCGGACACGGTCGTCCTGAACGTTTTGGGCGGCGATGATTTGCAATTCCTCGAAGTCCAAGCGGCCTTGGAAAATTTGGTGCCCCAATTAGTGACAGGCAAGGCCAAAATTACATTCAATTCGCTGTGTCACTCCCAATTTCCCTTGGGACAAGTGACCATTACCGCCGTGGCCTTGCCGGCCGAAGCCTCCAGTAATGGTTTGGAGGGCGTCGCCAAGGCCGTGGCTGACGGTCAAGTCTACTTTCGGGAGGGCGAGTGGTGGACCGTGGTAGACAGTGACATCAATCCGGCCTTGGCGTAGTGTGTGTGATGATGAGGTGTAGATGGATGGATATGTTGTCATCCTGAATATCAGGACAGGCCGGCCATTGCTCCATACTAAGTAACAATTTATGAAAAATTGGCACGTCGAACCATTATTATTATATGTATCACTACCAATGCATTATTTACGAACTCGTCGTCGTCGCCGTCGTTGTCACTGGATCACACTTGTCCTTCCACAAACACTGTTCAAAGTA
>CAZSIQ010000202.1:0-2702 GCA_964606915.1 uncultured Woeseiaceae bacterium
GGAATACCGGCTTGAGTGTGGTCAATTGGACGGGTACGTCTCACTTGACCGTCGCGCGGCACCACACGCCACAGAACATTCCGGTCCAAAGCAAAAGAAACGCCGGACGGTTCGTCGCTTCGATGATAACCTCTTGGAAACAAAGCAAGTCAATAAGGCCGCCGAAGACGATGCGATGGAGCACCACGTGCTCCAGCCAATGCGGGACGCGCATGGATATTTAGCCGACGATGTGCTCTGTGCACTTGCCAGAAACTCAACAGTCTTTGTTGACACGCACTGCTTTGCCTACTGCCGTATTTGCGGGAAACAAATCTCTTTCAAAGCAGAATTAGACCCGTCGTGGTGCGAACGTGTCCACACAAATGCACGACAGGCGCAATATATGCGAACGAATTGTGAGAAGTATTGCGCCCACCCTGTCCTGTGGCAGGTCCGAGGGGTTCAAAATCATGTCGTTGCTCGCTCCGAAATGCGCCCCCGGCACACTGTGCATGTAGTTGTCGACGTCCTTATGTATAGCGTTCTAACCAGCCCAAGGGGCAGAGAACTGCTCAAAGAGACATGCGAACTTTTCAAACGGTTAGATCCGGTAGTATCCCATGAACTTAGACGGATACACGTCCTCAATTTCGGCAATAAATTGTTTCGCTGGGTATCCGCGAAGCTCAAATCACCATCGACGGTAGCCGACCATGTTCGGAGACAGCTCAACACATTTGATAAGGAATGGAGGACTGAAGCGATGCGCGCCAAAGCAAAGTCGCTGCTGATGGAGCACGAAGAAAATTTCAAACGGGGAATGGGCCAGGAACACTGGTTAGGTATACCAACTGCATTCCAATTCACATTGGTGGATGCATTCGCCGCCGTTGCGGACATTTTCAGCAATCAATACATGCCCAGCATCGTGTATTTGCCCCAATACGAACTTTTCCGATACGAGAAAGTGGACCCCGATCTCACTGTCGACCAGGCAGAACAGCCGACTCAAAATTCTCGAAGACTACCGACGCAGGCACGGGTATTCAGCGACTTACCGTGGGCTGCCATTTCCATTCCCCCCGCAAACCAATTTCGATGTCTTGGAACACAGCCAACAAAAATTCCGGACACCAGGCAAGCTTCTCCCGTGCATCGATCAACAAAAATTCGGGAAGCCGGACAAGCTTCTCCTGTGCATCTATCTCAATTTACCGATGTTGAATCTTACTCGATGAAGGCTGCGGGGTGTAAATGATTGATTTATTCTCGACAATGCTTCCAATTACACGTACTAGTTAGTCTAAAGCCCGATCCATCCATTATTTTAGGCCTCATCGCTAGATCATTTTATCCTGTTTTGTGCAATGTAGTGTGACAGGACAAGAGCCCTTGCTGAGAATAACCCGAGCTCCGCTCCTTCAGTCAGTATATGCGAGGACAAGACCAACAAAAAGTCAAGCTCTTCCAAGGATTCACCGGAGACACGTAGGGAAACCGACAACACAAGTCCCACCCCTTGCTCCGAAGCTCTCCCAGATGATGAGATAAATTGCTCTGTGAACGATACCATGGAGACCGACCAAAAGGCACACGCTTCCACGGACTCGTCGGAAAAGGGTCACGAATCGAAAGACACACACCCGACTCCATAATAGGTCGAAGTTTTACCGGAAGTAAGGTAGGCTGATCTTGGGACTAGGCCGGGACGCTATTCGGTGTAATAATCAAACCAGCTCCATCCCACCTGCGACTGTATACGAATTACATCTACTCTCTTCCCAATGAGAGAATTCTGCATTGCAGAGAAGACGGCGTCAATGAAGATTTTTTCCAAAACCCAGAACGACTGCAGCTATTCTGTATGAAACACTGTAATTGGAAACCTTCTCCGGCCGAAGAAGAAGGCATCTATAAGAGAATTGCAAATGATCAGCGTCAGAACTTCAATGAAAATTCCAAACGAACTCGACGCGAACGTGCCGCCAAGAAGCACGGGGACTCCTCTGCTGCAACTGAAGACAAAGTCAAGCAGTCTGGAGGTCAGGCGAAGAAACTCACAGTTGAGACAGGCCTTGAAGATGGACAAGGTGTGACTTCTCTCGTCACTCCAGCAGCTTCCAACGACCAAGAAAATTCCGAGCCTGCGGAACCAATCCAGCGTATGAATGGTCCGAAGAAAAAGTCCACAACAAAGCAAGCAACTCCTGCACTCAAGCTTGCGAAGAAGATTCTGGAAAAGATCCTCCGTCGATATCCAGGAAACTACGTAGAAGAATTGGCAAACGTCTTGGGAGAGTCTTTGGAGAGTACCCGTGTCTTTCTTCGTGAGAGTGACCTGAACTTCATGGCATCCGTAGAGCGGCGCGCCGTCTGGTACCATATCAAAGCCGACAAGGAAGAAAAGAAAACCATCCGTGATCGCCTGTTGGAGTTACTCCCCAGTATTGATGAAAAGACTGCTAGTCACTATGCCGTCAATCTCGCAGTTGATGGATATACTGTGGAGGATCTCGATAAGCCAAGCGACATCGGAGATCTTTCCTTTATGAGCGAGGCACATGCGTTAAAATTACGTCGCTCTGGAGCGAAACGACGCAAGACTTCGTCATCGTGATGCTCGATGTCTACTTTCATACACTTCTTCGTTCCACGTCCGTACGAAACTTGATGAACTTTCTGTTTCCTTGAAATATGGTACCAAAGAGAAACCGTATCGA
>CAZSIQ010000203.1:0-2630 GCA_964606915.1 uncultured Woeseiaceae bacterium
GCACGTCGTGGTGGCGACGCAGGTGCTCTTCGATAAAGGTCGAGATGAAGTAGTAACCGTGATCGTAGCCGGGGTGCACACGCAGCTCGATCGGAACGCCGCTTTCCGCACACGCCGCCTGCAACAGGTCCGGTTTCAGCTGTTCTTCAAGGAAAGGATCTTCGGCGCCCTGGTCGACGAGGATCGTCGGGTAAGCACCCGGGTTTGCCACCTTGCGGGCAACTTCGCAGGCATCGTAGTCATGCCAGTGCGCCCGATCACCGCGATCGCCGAGATAGTAGCCCAGGGCCTTGGTCCCCCAGGGAGAATTCAGCGTCGTACAGATCGGCGCGAAAACGGACAGGGAACGGAACATGTCCGGGTTTCGAAGGCCGATGACGAGCGCGCCATGGCCACCCATCGAATGGCCAGACAGCGCGTGGCGCGCTCGATCACCCGGAAAGTTGTCGAACACGGCGGACTGCAGTTCCGTCGTGACGTAATCGTACATATTGAAGTGTGTCGACCACGGGTCTTCGGTCGCATTCAGGTAGAAGCCGGCGGCCAGGCCGAAATCGTAATCACCGTCCGGGTCGTCGGGTACGTCGTCACCGCGGGGGCTCGTATCCGGGGACACCAGCATCAGGCCAAGCTCCGCGGCCACGCGTTGCGCGCCGCTTTTGACCATGAAGTTCTCTTCAGTGCAGGTCAGACCGGAGAGAAACGTCAGCACCGGGACCGGTCCGTGCTCCGCCTGCGGCGGCACGAACACGGAAAACCGCATGTCACAGTTGTTGACGGTCGAGCGATGGCGATAGAAGCCGATGCGTCCGCCGAAGCAGTGCGTTTCCGACAGCGTTTCGATCGTCATGAGCCTGCCCGGCCTAAAGCGTCTGGAATACCAGCGTCGCGTTGGTACCGCCGAAGCCGAAGCTGTTACTCATCGCTGTGCGTATACCCGCGTTCTCGACAAGTTCGGTGACCAGCGGCATATCTCCGACCGCAGGATCGACATCCTCGACGTTGATCGACGGCGCAATGAAGTCGTCCTGCAGCATCAGGATTGAGAATATGGCTTCCTGCGCACCGGTCGCCCCTAATGAGTGGCCCACCATCGATTTGGTCGATCCGAAACGCGGAATCGTGTCTCCGAAGACCTCACGAATTGCCTCGAGCTCGCGAACATCGCCCACCGGCGTGCTGGTGCCGTGCGTGTTGATGTAGTCGATGGGTCCGTCGACGGTCTCCGTCGCAAGTTGCATGCAGCGCACAGCGCCCTCACCCGACGGGGCGACCATGTCGAAACCGTCAGAGGTCGCACCGTAGCCGACCAGCTCGGCATAGATCTTCGCACCTCGTGCTTTTGCGTGTTCGTATTCCTCGACCACCAGCATGCCGGCACCGGCGGCACTGACGAAACCGTCGCGATTCACGTCGTAAGGCCGCGACGCCTTCGCCGGCGTCTCGTTGTACTTGGTCGACAGGGCGCCCATCGCATCGAACATGCTGGACAGGTTCCAGTGCTCTTCTTCACCGCCACCGGCAAACACGATGTCCTGCTTGCCGAGCTGAATCTGTTCCGCCGCAGCGCCAATACAATGCGCACTCGTCGCGCACGCCGATGTAATCGAGTAATTGACGCCCTTGATCTTGAACGGCGTTGCCAGGCAGGCAGAGACTGAGCTGCTCATCGAGCGCGGCACCATGTACGGGCCGATCTTGCGGACACCGCGGTTACGCAGTGTGTCCGAGCTCGTGATGATGTTCTCGCTGGATGCGCCGCCCGACGACGCGATCAGGCCGGTACGCGGATTCGAAACGTCGCTCTCCTCGAGCCCGGCATCATCGATCGACTTCTGCATGGCGATGTAGGCATACGCAGCCGCGTCGCCCATGAAGCGCAGCACCTTCCGGTCAATATGTTCCTTGATGTCGATATTGACGGAGCCGGACACCTGGCTGCGGAGTCCCATCTCGGCGAAGGACTCGTTGGAGACGATCCCGGAGCGCCCGGCTTTCAGGGACGCAGTTATTTCTTCATTGGTGTTGCCAATACAACTGATAGCACCGATACCGGTGATAACAACGCGACGCATACTGCTCTTCCGTAATTGAGTGTGTTGTCAGAAGTCGTCCGTGGACGTGAAGAGGCCGACCCGAAGGTCTTCAGCCGTGTAGATTTCACGACCGTCAACGGACATCGACCCGTCAGCGATCGCCATGACGAGTTTACGGGAAATCACCCGCTTGATGTCGATCTGCAGCGTGACCAGCTTGGCTTTCCTCAGCACCTGGCCGAAAAACTTGACCTTGCCAACGCCGAGCGCACGGCCCCGGCCCTCGTGGCCGGCCCAGACCAGGTGGAAACCGACGAGCTGCCACATGGCGTCCAGCCCGAGACAGCCGGGCATCACCGGATCGCCTTCGAAGTGGCAATCGAAAAACCAGAGATCCGGTTTGATGTCGAGTTCCGCCTTGATCTCGCCCTTGCCGTACTTGCCACCGGTATCCGTAATCAACGGAATCCGGTCAGTCATCAGCATGGGCGGCATCGGTAGTCGGCCGTTGGTCGGGCCGAATAGCTCACCCTTGCCGCAGGTGATCAGTTCATCGTAGTCGTAAGAGTTCTGGCGCTCGGGAAGGTCCACAGC
>CAZSIQ010000204.1:0-2577 GCA_964606915.1 uncultured Woeseiaceae bacterium
TGGACTATTGATAGTTGAGGTGGGACTATTTACGTAATACATACATGCATATGAAATTTGTTTGCTGCTTCAGGTCTAGATAAGTGGTCCATACCTTCCATGTGTTACCATACCATACCTTACCTAGTGGTACCATAGTTGTATGAAACCAGTATGGGGGTATGGTGGTGGTGGTACCACCATACCATATACCACGACCACCACCCTCCATCTCCATCATATGTTCTCATAAACATTCCCCATGCTCACGCTCACGGGCTTCATTTATTCGGTTTCTCACTCACACACCGGCGCTTCCCACAACTGCAAGCTGGTACCACCACCATGCTTGTTTCCCTACCAATGTTATTCTCCAGATTCTCCTGTGTCTAACTCATGTGACAATGAAGCACGCAGAAAACAGTGGATTAGCGTCAGCTGATCCGATAGTCGCAATAACCACCACGTCACCTCCTGAGGCGCCTTCTTTTTGGCCTCCTTACACTTCATTGCCACGAGGCTTTCCTTCCCATTCTCTCTTGGTGGGCACGGAAGCCTTGGTATGGCAATCCTTGGGTGCCGTACTTGGATCTGATAAAACTTCGCATGTAACCCCAACATTAGCCTTGACAAAACTCGAGTCGTCGGCCAAACAAGTAGCCCTGCGCCAGGCTCTACGTCGCATCGGCCTCGGTTGGGTGGCGACGAATACCACACCTTTTCGGATCGTCGCGGGGAAATTGTACAATCGAGCGGTGGATCAGCTCAAGCAACTGTGCAGTGACAGTGCAGTGGAAGATTTATCCAAAGAGAGTGACCATCACCGTGCCTCTCCTTTGCCCAAACGCCGAAAACTATCGTCAACCTCATGTTTGCCCTCGGTGACGGTCCGCACGTTCAACCCACCTTCATCCACCATTTTCCACAACCAACCCCTGGTCAATGATCAATTTGAGCGTATCTTGCCGTCGGTGACAAAATCCCAACGCACCGCCCTTTGGCAGCAATTGGAGACGCAGGGGGCCGTCGTGCTGCGACAAGCCGTGCCACAAACAGCACTAGAGCAATTTGAGGTGTCGACGACCCATTGTTCAGCCAAACAATCCAAACCTCAAGCAGGAAGATTATTAATGTTGCGCGAAACCATGGGCAATGGTGTGGCCGGCACGCCACCCAGTCGGTATTACACGGACTTGCCGGAACCGGCGCGTACCCAAGCTGCCAAACTCTCGGCCATTCTCTGGGATCTGTTGCTCGACCAATCAACGTCAGCACCGCCCTGCAAAAGCATTTATCTAGAATACAGTGTGGAAGCGGAAAAATGGGCCCATCAAGATCATGCCGGACGGAGTGACCGGCCACGTCCCCCGGTCCAAGCCGTCTTGTTACTACTTGGTAGCCATCGCCGATCGTCTCCAGCATGCGGCAAACTTGACTTTGTCGGCGGTCAATTTTATGTGGCGCGTCGTTGCGTGAATAATGACCGTGATACTAATACGCACAATGATACCACAACTGGCCGCGAAATCACCCTGGATCGATACATGGTGGGATGGGAACAGGCGGGGGATTTGGTGCTCTTTTTGTCGGCCAACGAGTGGTGGCACGGTATGATGCCCGTGGAGGCACAGTATGATGATGATGATGATGATGACGTGAATGAAGTCCAATCTACCGGGGAACCTACGTTTGTCCGACGAGCCATTGGGTTGTTGCAGCCGCCCTAGAAGAATCGATGCCATGCGGAGTCGGATAGCAAGTTTAACGCTACCACTCTTGTTGAGAAAGGGTTTAAAATTTGCTGTCAAAGTTTTGCCAACGCATGCTCACTTATTGCGAAGCCCCACTGGCAACGACACCATACACACATCCCAAGAAGACCTTTCTCCTCCGCAAACTCCCAATAAGTAGTGCTTCCCCACAGATCCACATGCAGCATCCACTCAAGCGGAGCGAGGAGCGACGACAAAACTTACGAGGAGCAAGACAGCTTGGATCTTGCCTGCTCCACGCAGCGAATTGCTCGTCGTCTCCAGAGTTGCCAAGGTCCGTCCAAATGGGTTGTTTTCTGAAGCGCACAAGACGCATGCGCTGGAGTTGACTACAAGTGATGGACCTGTGTCACCAAGCTAGTAGTTGATGTTATGTATAGAGAAACTCTCCTTTATGAAAATTTGACGCATCTAGATCGCACATAGCTGTTGCTATGGTATGGTACGGTACACCATTGTTGGTTATGACTCCCAACAACAACACAATAATTTTTGTTCCTCAAGAATTTTTTGTGTCACGAGTCGAGTCCTGCATAAGGGCGACCGATGATCCTTTTTGAATCCGGCGCATCTATCTCCCAGCTCATTGCTGCAGCACCAGCACCAGAGGAAGTCTATCTCTATCCAACTTTCTGCCTCTTACACTCGCTATCGAGTGCCCTCCATTCTACCGCCCACCACTAAAATTATCATGCAACGAAGGTCGGCTGCCAAGAGCCGTCCGTCGAGCGAGTTGGATGACCTGGAAGGTGGTGCAGGAAATGGCACTCCCTACCAACGACAGTCTTCCATGGGCGGATCACGGCATTCCTCGGGCGGCATTCCT
>CAZSIQ010000205.1:0-2555 GCA_964606915.1 uncultured Woeseiaceae bacterium
GATCACGTGCGCTTTGCCGGTCGATGCACCGGCCGACTCGATCACATCAGGATACAGCGTGCCCTGCGCCAGCCAGTCAACACCGTCGAGCTTCGACGCTTCCTCGTCGAAAACCTCGATGAATTCGCGACCGATGATCTTGCGCTTCTGTTCGGGATCCGCCTCGCCTTCCAGCGCCTTGTAGAAACGCTCCGCCGCGTTCACCCGGATCACGTTGACGCCCAGGTGTTCGGCGAAAGTTTTCATGACCTGGTCGCCCTCGTGGTAGCGAAGCAGGCCATGGTCGACAAACACGCAGACGAGCTGGTCACCAATAGCTTCATGAAGCAGCGCCGCAACAACGGACGAATCGACACCACCGGAAAGTCCCAGCAGCACCTTGCCATCGCCGACCCGCTCTCGCACGTTGGCTATCGCGTCGGCGACGATATTGCCGGCCGTCCAGTCACCCGCGCAGCCGCAGATCTCGCGGACGAAGCGCCTGAGGATCGTCTCGCCCTGCAACGTGTGCGTCACCTCGGGATGGAACTGTAATCCGTAGAAGCGACGTTCCGCGTCTTCCATCGCGGCCAGCGGGGAATTCGGGCTGCTGCCGCAGGCAACGAAACCGTCGGGCAGCGCTTCGACGCGATCGCCGTGACTCATCCAGACTTTCAGCATTGGCTCATCGCCATCGCTGTCACTGAGATCGCCAAACAGGGCTGAGTCGCCCGGCGTTATTTCGGCGTAACCGAATTCGCGGTGCGACGACGGGGCAACCTCGCCGCCGAGCTCGGCCGCCATAGTCTGCATCCCGTAGCAGATGCCGAGAACGGGCACGCCCAGTTCGAAGATACAAGCCTGGGCATGCGGCGGTTCGTCGAGCGTGACCGACTCCGGCCCGCCGGAGAGAATAACGCCGCTGGCGCCGAAGTCGCGGATTCGCGCTTCGTCGATATCCCAGGGCAGGATCTCCGAATACACGCCGCATTCGCGGACGCGACGGGCGATGAGCTGTGTGTACTGGCTGCCGAAGTCGAGAATCAGCAGGCGGTGCGCGTGAATATCAGCGGGCGCTGCGTCGGTCATTCAAGCTGTCCCTAGTTGGTGCGGTAGTTCGGTGCTTCCTTGGTGATCGTCACGTCGTGTACGTGCGACTCCTTCATGCCGGCAGCCGTGATCTTCACGAACTTCGGCTTGGTACGCATTTCCTCGATGCTGCCACTGCCGGTGTAACCCATGGCCGCGCGAATACCGCCGACCAGCTGGTGAACAATGGCAACCAGGCCGCCCTTGTAGGCGACGCGTCCTTCGATGCCTTCCGGCACGAGCTTCTCGAGCTCTTCGGTGGCGTCCTGGAAGTAGCGATCACTCGATCCATGCGTCTGGCTCATCGCGCCGACGGAACCCATGCCGCGATATGCCTTGTAGGAGCGTCCCTGGTAGAGCTCGACTTCGCCCGGCGACTCCTCGGTACCCGCAAACAGGCCACCGATCATGACCGAGTTGGCGCCGGCCACCAGCGCCTTGGCGATGTCGCCGGAGTAACGGATGCCACCATCGGCAATCAGCGGAATACCCTTTTTGGCCAGCGCATCGGCGACTTCGGCCACCGCGGAGATTTGCGGGACCCCAACGCCGGCAACGACACGCGTTGTGCAGATCGAACCCGGGCCGATGCCCACCTTGACGCCATCGGCGCCGGCTTCAACCAGCGCCAGTGCGGCGTCACCTGTGACGATATTGCCACCGAGCACCTGGATGTCGGGGAACGCCATCTTGACGCGCCGTACCCGGTCAAGCACGCCCTTGGAAAAACCGTGCGAAGTGTCCACGACAATGACGTCGACACCGGCCTCGATCAGCGCCTCAACCCGGTCGTCCGTGTCATAGCTCGTGCCAACGGCGGCACCAACGCGCAATGCGCCGCTGTCGTCCTTGCAGGCTCTCGGGTAGTCCTTGGCCTTCTGGAAGTCTTTCGCAGTAATCAGGCCCTTCAGTCGATTCTCGGCGTCGACCACGAGAACTTTTTCGATTCGGTGCTGGTGCAGCAGTGACAGGACTTCGTCCTGGTCCGCTTCCTCGCGCACCGTGACGAGCTGGTCTTCCGGGGTCATTGCCGCGGACACGGGCTCGTCGAGACGCGTTTCGAACCGCAGGTCCCGATTGGTCACGATGCCAACCGTCTTGTCATCGCGCACCACCGGTACGCCCGAGATACCCATCGCGTGTGTCAGGTCGATGACCTCGCGAATCGTCATATCCGGGCCCACAGTGATGGGGTTGCGGACGATGCCACTCTCGAACTTCTTGACCATAGAGACTTGCTGGGCCTGTTGCTCGATCGTCATGTTCTTGTGAATGATGCCGATGCCGCCTTCCTGGGCCATCGCGATCGCGAGTCGCGATTCGGTGACCGTATCCATGGCGGCGGACAGGACCGGGATATTCAGCGTAATCTCGGCGGTCAGGCGGGTGCTCAGGTCGACTTCCCGGGGCAAAACGTCCGAGTAGCCGGGCTGCAGCAGGACATCGTCGAAGGTCAGTGCTTCCTTGGCTATGCGCATGGGCGGGGG
>CAZSIQ010000206.1:0-2536 GCA_964606915.1 uncultured Woeseiaceae bacterium
CCAGAAAAATTCCGCTCCAAAATGCTCTAAACGAGCCCCCTGAGTTCGGCCTTCTCATCATCTGTTAGCGGCCCAACTCGTTGTTTCTTAATCAATAAATCGATGCGGTCCTTGCGCCCGGCGGTTTCCAGCTGGGAAATGCAGTCAACAAGTTCCGCTTCCGGGTCAAAATCATGGTCGTCGGGTAACTCGGTAGCGGCCAGTTTGCCGAGGTGTCGGCCCTGTTCATCATGTCGCCAGCGTTCGAGTAATCCCGCGGTCGAAATAGTGGGTTCGGATTGCGTGGTTTCAATCAGCTTGGCCAGCAAATCGACGCCCGGACGATCAACGCCCGCCAGTCGCGTGGCGTCCAGCGACTGACCGGACAGCGGGTGATTCAGCAGCAGCGTGATCGCGCGCCGAACCACCGATGGACCTTTGCCGGACTGGATCGCATGACGCACGGGCGTTGCTTCTGCCCGGTTGGCGGGTGCCGACGGCTTGATCATGGCGTCCAGTTTCGACGCCGACAGCCCGACCTTGTCGCCAAGCGACTGCAGCAGCAGTTCGCGATACACGCCTGTCGTTACTCGGCCAAGCAGGGGCTTCGCCAGCTCGGCAAGCCTTGCTCGCCCGTCGACCGTATCAAGTTCGACCTGCGCGGCGAGTTCCTCGATCAGGTAATCGGACATCGCCATACCGCCGTCAAGCAGGTCGATAAACGCCTGCGTGCCGTGTTCGTTCACGTAGGTGTCGGGGTCATGGCCCTCGGGCAGGAACACAAAATGCACCTGTCGACCGTCGCGGATCAGCGGCAGGGCGGTCTCCAACGCGCGCCACGCGGCCTCACGGCCGGCGCGATCGCCGTCGAAACAAAAGTCGACCTTGTCCGTCAGCCGGAACAGCAGGTTCAGGTGATGGGCAGTCGTAGCTGTCCCGAGTGTTGCAACGGCAAACTGGATGCCGTTTCGAGCCAGTGCGACGACGTCCATGTAGCCCTCGACGACAACGAGTCGGTCGATACGTCTTAGCGCCTGGCGTGCCTCGAACAGGCCGTAGAGTTCACGACCCTTATGGAACAGGACGGTTTCCGGCGAGTTCAGGTACTTGGGGCCGTTATCACCCATGGCCCGACCGCCAAACGCGATGGTGCGTCCGCGTGAGTCTCGAATGGGGAACATGATCCGGTCGCGAAACTTGTCGTATTGCCGGCCGCTGTCGTTTTGTGACACGAGACCTGCCGCCGCCAGTCGTTCCAGTTTCTCGGGACTCTGACCGAACTTGTCGATTACGCCACTCCAGCCGTCGGGGGCATAACCGATGCCATAGCGCTTCGCCGTGGCCCCGTCCACGTCTCGACCCTTCAGGTATTCCACCGCTGACGGGTGCTCGGGCAGGGTTGCCTGCCAGTGTTTGGAAACCGCACTCATCAGTTCGAACAGTTCGTCGTATCGTCTCGCAGGACGGTCACTCTCATCACGGGGGACTTCAAGTCCCATGCTGCTGGCCAGCGCTTCAATGGCGTCGGGGAAGTCCAGGTGGTCGTATTCCATCAGGAAGCCGACCGCGGTTCCGTGCGCACCGCAGCCAAAGCAGTGGTAAAAGCCCTTAGCGGGGTTGACGTAGAACGACGGTGTTTTCTCGTCGTGAAAGGGGCAACAGGCCTTGTATTCCCTGCCTGCCTTTTTCAGCTCAACGCGACGGCCCACAACCTCGACGATGTCTGCGCGTGCGACAAGATCGTCAATGAATTCCTGCGGGATACGTCCGGGCATTGTCTGATTAACGCCAGCTCCGTGGTTTCGGGGTTTGCCAGTCTTGTTTTTGTTCTTGTTCGGCAGTGTCCTGCCGGATGTGTCTAGCATAGCGCGTTGTACGCGAAATGCACTTGTCCGGTCGTGTATCGACCGGTGGCAGCGAGCGGCCTAGCCGGCGAGTTTCGCCTTTACTTTGCCGCCGACGACGCCCATGTCGGCCTGGCCAGCAACTTTGGCCTTGATCGCGCCCATCACCTTGCCCATGTCGCGAATGCTCTCGGCTCCGGTGTCGGCGATCACGCTGTCGACGAGTGCGTCGATCTGGTCGTCGCTGAGCTGCTCGGGCAGGTAGGTCTCGAGAACGGCTATTTCATCCCGCTCAATCGTTGCGAGATCGTCCCGACCACCCTTCGTGTACTGCTCCACCGAGTCCCGGCGCTGCTTGACCATCTTGTCGAGAACGCCAAGCACGGCGGCATCATCGAGCTCGCTGCGCGAGTCGACTTCGACCTGCTTGACGGCGGCGAGGATCAGGCGAATGACCTTAAGTCGGTCCTTTTCACCGGCCTTCATAGCCGCTTTCATGTCATCGACGATGGAGTCTTTGAGGGACATGGCGTACGGGCCTCGCGGACGCGGGGCCGCGATAAGTAATTGATTTAGTAGAGACGTTTGCGCTTCGATTCTTCGCGAGACAGGCGCTTCAGGTGGCGCTTCACGGCAGCCGCCTTCTTGCGTTTGCGCTCCTGCGTGGGCTTTTCGTAAAACTCACGGCGGCGCAGCTCGGTCAGAACGCCGGC
>CAZSIQ010000207.1:0-2514 GCA_964606915.1 uncultured Woeseiaceae bacterium
GCAGCTTGGTTCTTTACATTCTCCAACGGCTCCAGGTAATGAATGGGTTGGTAAACGGGTTGTTCAGAACGTGGTCCCAGCTTGGGGGTTCCTGTTTCTGGGTCAATTTCCATACCCACAATGCCTCGGTAAGGAACTTCACTGTACAAGGGAGACGAATTGAGAAAGGTGCGGGTTTTGTTCTCCAATTCCTCCCGTTCGTCATGTGAGATTTTCAGGGCAAATGAGACGGCCTGAAACTGTAGTCCGGTGGTCAACAGATACTCGTAGAGTGTCCGAAAGTCTTCGTGAGACTTTTGATGGGTGTGACAAGCCTCATGGATCCACAGACCAGCTGCTTCATATTCGTGCACGACACCATCAAAGGTCCCCAGCAAATCACCCGCAATTCTGTTGAATTTATTGTCTTGATCATGAAAGGCACCCACCAGACCAAAGGTCAGAGTGGCGGCCCCCGAAAGTAGACCAATCAGCAAGACGCTGAATTGGAGGGTCAGATTGCGAGCCTTGCTGTTGGTCGGCGGAACTCGTGGTGGTGGTTCCGATCTGCTCTTGGAAGCTTCCATTTGTTCAGCACTGGTCTCCTCAACCTCTCTTAAAGTCTCCGGGACGCTTTCCTTGGATGCTTGGGTCGCTAGCTGCTGCATGGTTGTGTGTGGGGTGGGGGGTGTTTGCTTGTATTGGTGTTGTATGGTACCACTACCATACCTAATGTAACACAGTATAAATAACGAACTGTACCTGTAAATGTAATGTAATGTAACGGGCCAAGGAAAAGCCAGTGAGAAAGACCGAGGCTGTTTCGCAGATAAGTGAAGAGCTTCTTCGTGTCCCAAATTTCGTTGTCGAAGTTATGGACAGGTGGTCCTACCTTGAACCTCCCCCGTGCGTGTGCGCTGACGTTGCTTTGCTCTTCCATAGCGTTCGGTCGCTAACATAATAATAGGGGTGGTCAAAATTTCCGTACAGAAACAGATGGAGAAAACTGATAAAATTTTAGGCATTTTGATTGGTCCAAATCATGTCACATAACACACACCTTTTTACATTCATTACTTTTTCTTTTTCTCAATCTGTGAGACTATGCGTATATACTTTAGATGCAAAAATAATGCAATGTAAATTAGGATGTGGCTCATGACATGCGCCGCCGAGGGACCTTGGGGGCTGCATCAATTGTCGTTGCCAAGTCGACACTACTCCGCCAGGAATCGTTCAAGTCTGTCTGAAGAAGAATGTGTGGAAGTGTCATTATTGGGGCAGATGATCTGCGCGGTGAATGTAGCCTGAGCGGGATTTGTGGTAAGGTGCTTTTTCCTGATGCCTCCCATTTTGGTGGAGGAACAGCCAATGGAGAATGTGCCTCATCCTCACTATTGGATGAGGAGTCGGAGGACAACCAGGATAGGCTGGACATGGTGGACGCTGAGGCACCACGCACCAAGGCTTGCTCCAGTTGCGGTTTCTTGATGGGGATGGAGGCCACCGACTCGGTCTCAAAGTTTGCGGCTGATTCTTCCGTGTCAAAATGAACCACGGAAGAGTCACCAAAGGAAACCCTTCGTTGCATGCGGTTTCCATACAATCGACTGCCTTCGCCAATGGCGGAAATGGAGTGTCGCCGTGATCGTCTGGGGGGAACGGCAGCGCCATTGCAACTGGAACGGCGCATGATCCCTTGCACGCCGTGATCGCTGTTGGGTCGCAGGCTTTGCAACGAATGACGTCGTCTATATTTTGGGTAGTTTGGCGTCTTTCGAATGCCACTAGTCTCGTTGCAGGGCACTTGATCCACCAAAAACATATCGCCATATTCGTAGTCAACCTCACCGACTTCGTCGTCGTTGTCGTTCAACGGATACATGTCTTCATATCCGTAATCGACACTGTCCTCGTCATAAGCGTAGTAGTCGACGTCGGTGGTATCGTTGGGCGGCGCCATGGTTTCGGACGGGTTCCACTGGTTGGTTGTTTGGTTTTGAGAAAGTCTTGCTGCCGAAATAAATGAAGGATATCCCCGGCGTCAAGGAAAAGTAATGTGAATGTCGGTCATTCTTTTGTATTTTAGAGTTCGTTCGATCAGAATTCAGACAGTCAATTATAGAATTTAGGAATTGTCCAACAAAAATCAATACGGAGATACTTGAAGGACGTATCGGACGGTCATTTCAAACGTCCCGCTGCTAATGTAATGTAACACTGTAACGTAATCCGAACTTAGCCTTTTGTCCTCCTCATTGGGAGCAAAGGCAACCTGCGATATTAGGTTTCACCGAAGCTCTCTGTACGGTCTTGTCCCAGCTGCACTATGGACGCCATTGGCGCAAAGCGTACGCGATGGTAACGCAAAACACTTACATTAGTGCTACCTAAGAGAGGCGGGCAAACCAAGGTTCCAGAATGCCCACACGACATCCAAGGGGAGATCGTAGGGTGTTTGCACCGAGGAATCGTTAATAGGGTTGGTCAAACCGGGACAGTGTGCCTGAGATTGGATCCACAAGGCCCACAACT
>CAZSIQ010000208.1:0-2505 GCA_964606915.1 uncultured Woeseiaceae bacterium
AAGTCTATGAGGCGACGGAAGACGAAATACAAGCAGCCAATGAAGCGGGCAAGGTCGATCAAGTTTTTCCCGAGGCTGTAGATGATGTCGAAGAATCCGCAGAAGATGACATGGACGAACCAGATGCGGCACCAGAGGACAATAGCGCAGACAAACAAGAAGCTGAACCTTTGCCGGAAGAAAATGATTCCGAGTTCTCGCCGCCAGCCTCACCAAGCCTGGCATCGTCATAGCAGATCCAACAACCACCGAAGCTGAAAACTGTATTTTTGTATTTTTGCCGGTACAGGTAAGGGAATCTAAAACGTAATAAATGGTACTAACATCAAAGTGAGGCAAGAATGGAGAAAGCAGCACCGTGATTATCATTGCTTAGACAGCCTACATAAAAGGCAAGGAAATCAGGCCACTCTACGAGGGACTACAGGAAAACATTTGTCGGTCAACTGGTACTTGTCGTTGCCACAATTTTCAATTAATCCCAACTTGTTGAGAGGCGCCATGCCGTTGCGAAAGGTCGATTTGGAAACGTCGCTATTGATCGCCGCGGCAATTTCCTTCTTTGTCATGGGTGGCGAGTCGACCAAGAGGTCAAAGATTTGAATGGCCTTACTTCCTCCGTTCATTTTCAGCATGGCTGCCTTGTACTTGTCGTGAAACTGCTTGTTCGACGTCGGGCGCTGGACTTCTCCCAAAGTTCGAGCGATGTCATGTCCTTTCCGGGTGAGCTGGAGGAACTTACTATCCAAAGTTTCGGCGAGTCCGTGCTTCTTGAGATAGACACACGCATTACGCATCGTCGAATTCTTGGCTGGCATGCCGGCTTGGTTGGCGACCATTTCCTTCATGGGACGTTCCTCGTGCATGGCGTGGAGACTGGCGAGAGCCTGAATGAGTTTGACCGGGGCCGAGGGGATCTTCATGCTGTTTGTCATGGCGAATGCCTGTGATTTGGTTTGGCTGCGCTGTGCTGTGCTGGTTTGTGAGGGCAATGCAGATTTTGACCGTGGTCGACAGTGAACCGTCACGGCGATGTCGATGGAGACGGACAGATCATAGCAGATGGGCCAATCAGCAAAACCCAGATTCTGCCATTTTCTTACATGAAAGAGACGCAGTAAGTGTGGTGTGAGTTATCCTGGAGGACAAGAATGGACAGCCGAGGTCCGGTCGGGCCCGAATGGCGTCCTTTTTTGGCTTTCGGCTCCTTCGTTATGGTATTTACTTTATGTTAGGTTCACAGTACTGTAGTTACAATACATATTTAATTAATGTGTGTTACTCCCGCTCCATCTCCATGAACGGTCGGTTGGACAGACCTTTTGTGCGACCAAAGAATCTTCTTTCGCATCGGCACGTCAGCGATGCAACGGCCAACCAAACTCCAACACAACCGCATGCCAACGGCAACGGATTCATCCGTTGCCTCGCTAAATTGTCTAAACCCACAAGTTATCCCTCGTGCCCCATCTAACACCGCGTAACAGCCTCATTTCAGAACCATCAGTGTTGGGCACACAAAACAAGGGTAACAGCCTCTACACCTAACCAAGAAACTTTCCAATCGACCAGCCTTCCACCATGAGAGCCACAGCGTCGATCGTCAGCGCTTTGGCTGTCTCCGTGTCGTTCGTCAGCACTGCCGCGTCGTCTCTCCGGAGCGGCGACCGTGCACTGCAGAACAACTACTATGAACAGCAGCAATACAACAATCAGTGGTACTACCAGAGACAGCAGTGGGGAAACAACCAAGGAGGAGGCCAGCAGGCCAATGGAAACTACATGGATGACCAGGGCCGGTCTTACGAGAACTTTGAGGAGTACATGCGTGCCCAAATGGGCGCTCGGACGTTCAGCTTCACCGGTTGCTCCACTGTCGACACTGGCTACGGAGAACGGCCGTTTGTGACTTATCGCCTCTGTGATAGCTGTTCGAGTCGGTCGAGTGGCGGATGCGACAACTCCAATGGAGACTACGTCGTCAGTATGAACGAGTTCGCCGAAACCTACCGTGAATACCTCGAGCAGTCCACTGGAGTGGAAAGTTCTCCCTTCGAATGTGTCCGGTAAGTAGGGCCGATATCAGAATCGAATCCTGTCACGCAGCCAACCCGCCACTTCGCCTAAACTGACGCATGTTCTCTGCTTCCTTTTCCAGCGCCGAAGAATACATCCAGAACTACTACGGAAACAACAACCGCGCACTCCAGAACTACTACAACAATGGTCAGCAGCAACAAAACGAGTACTTTATTGGACCCAAGTGCACTGGCGGTAAGACCATTGAACTTGGAGTGTTCACGAATGAGTGGTGCTCTGCCCCCGCCAACGGAGTTAGCGTCAAGAGTGTCCTGGGATATTCTCCCGACCACAGTTCCCTGTCGTTGCAAAACTGCATCTCGTGTACCATGGCGTACAACAACTATAACAACAACAACAACAACAACAACAACAACAACAATGGGGGAGAAGCTGAGTTGAATCCTCTTTGCGAGCGCATGTTGG
>CAZSIQ010000209.1:0-2502 GCA_964606915.1 uncultured Woeseiaceae bacterium
CTTGGATGATTACGGGTTTAACCGTGAGTGCGCTATTAATTGTTGCAATTGGCTTTGCCACTGGCGTTCCGATTAGCTGGTAAGTAGCCGGTCGCTGCGGCAAATTGGTAGCTAATCGGAACGCCTGCTGATTCACTAAAGCCGCACAGATATTGAAAACACATAATTGATGCTTCCCATCACATCATTCCTTTGAGGAATGGTGTGGGGGAAGTTTGCATTTGTAGAAGGAGGAATTTCAGGATTTTGTGTTTGCACCTGACTAATTGAAATCATCTAGATTTGCGGGCAATCAGATAATTCATATACTGGTCGTGATAGTAATTTTCTGGGCCGACGAGAGTATAGAAAGTTTCAGAAATCGCTTGCCAAACTTGGGGGCGTTTAGCTTCAGGCACTGCAGCCATATACGGGTAATATCCATAGGAAGCAACATCAGTAACGTAATCTGCTGTTACTTCATAAAACACAGGTTCGTAGTCAAGTTGCCCTAACAAAATCTTCAAGTCAGCTGAGAGGGTCATATCGACCAAGTCAGCCAAAGTCATGTTGCCTAAAGGATCTTTCCGCAACAACGTTGCGTTAAATTCAGGATCGTTTTGCCAACGCGCGATCGCGCTGTGAAATGCTTGTTGAAAACGACGCGCTGTACCGTGCCCGGAGACGCTTATTGCTAACCAACCATCGGGCTTGAGGACGCGACATAATTCCTGCAGTGCTGCTGCAGGAGTCATCCTGATTTCAGGGACATTCAGCCAATGCAAGACGGAATTCGATACCGCAACATCAAACTGGTTGTCAGGGAAGGGTAAGTTCTCAGCATCCCCTACACAAAACTCGCCAAAGTCAGGATACGTACGACGTGCCACCTTCACCATATTGTGAGATAAATCTACCCCCTGATAGTTCAGGGAAGGACTACCTGGCCAATATCCTTGGTAGATGGCCGAAACCAATCCGCCAGTGCCGCATCCAAGATCTAGCAAGCGAATACCATCAGAAAACGTAACAAGTTGGTTCAAATAGTTGAGTAGCTTGCGCAAGTTGCCCGATTGCATTTTGGTGCGGGCACTGTAATGCTCAGCTTGGATGTCATTGGATGCCCGGACAATGTCTTTGAAAGCAAAAGTCATAAGGGATCAGGAATAGCGAGGTGGATGCACAATTTTAGAGAACAGTAATGTCTAAACAAGTCACGTCTCGCTATAACGACTATATCAAGCCCAAATGAACCTCGAATTCAAAAAGTTCTGTCATGGGGAGAATTTTCTTTAGGAAGATAGCATTGCGAAAACCAACGTCCCCCCAATGAAAAAGCAGAGCAGCACCAAAGGAATGCTGGGAGGGCACCGTCGATCGATCTCAATTTCAACCCTGCTCGTTCCATCCGCTTGAGGAATACGTTGTCCGCGATAACCAAACAGGAATGGATAACTCAAATAGGTATAGATCCCAACTCCAATGCCAGCGAGCTTCGCATCAAAAAAGGAAAGGGCTAGCATCAAAAATGCAGAGAAGAAGGCATAACCGTAATAGGCGTAAGAAATTCCACCCTTTGGGCGCAACGCTCCAACATTTCGGTAAAACCAAATTCGGTACTCATGACCTTTGTTGGACTGGCTATTGGCAAAGAAATTAGAGACGGTATCTAAAATATCTACCGCAACCACCATCAGCAGAATCGAGATCGTAGCCAAGATGAGCACGCAAGATTTGAGTAATTCTTGGTAAGCACTGACAGTTGGGTTTGCCAAAACAAGACTTAAGAATAACCCCACAATTGCCACGAAAATCCCTTGAATACTGACAATTGAGGCGGCTTTTGCTGAAATGCTGGTGTTGATTCTCTTGTGTAGTACTTGTTGTGCTACATTCACGCTGACCTTAGGAGCAGGCGTTGCTGCCACATCTCTCTGGACAGAGTTAACTTCTTCAGGTTCAGTGTGGGACAGTACTTGGCGAAACAAACTCTTGCGATCTAGAAACAACCGCAAACTCCAAATTTTCAGTGGCCCGCTCCAGAAGTAAACCGTCCACCACCACGCCAAAAAGCAGAAACAAAAAAACGACCAATATTGTAGGGGCGTAAAGCTTGCGCCATAGTGGGCATAAATTAGCGGTAAAATGCCAGCGAGGAAGGAAACGAGGGTGGGGGAAAATACCATCAACAAGGTACGTTTATGGGTAGAGCGCATTGTAATTAATGATAAGGACTATCGCTTCTTCTTTTTGCAGTAAGTATCAATCGATCCGCAAAATTGCGCAAGTTCTCAAGTTTTATCGCACGTCAGCCAGTCTGAACAAGGGACAGATACAAAATCTTTGAAATGATTCTTTAGGCTTCCAGTACATTGGCATTACGGCCTTAATAAATCGCCATAAGCTGTTGGTCAATTTGCTACCCAAGAGGATAGATCCGCTGGCCGGTTGCTGGATCGAACACAAAAATGCGATCGCGTTCGGCAATTAACGGTAAGGTATCCCCTGGTTGAGGTTGCACCG